>NZ_JBIRRX010000004.1:0-597747 GCF_044333915.1 Embleya sp. NPDC020886
GTCTGTGGGAATCGGTTGTTGTTTGAGAACTGCACAGTGGACGCGAGCATCTGTGGCCAAGTTGTTAAGGGCGCACGGTGGATGCCTAGGTACCAGGAACCGATGAAGGACGTGGGAGGCCGCGATAGGCCCCGGGGAGCTGTCAACCGAGCTGTGATCCGGGGGTGTCCGAATGGGGAAACCCGGCAGTCGTCATGGGCTGTCACCCGCACCTGAATATATAGGGTGTGTGGAGGGAACGCGGGGAAGTGAAACATCTCAGTACCCGCAGGAAGAGAAAACAACCGTGATTCCGAGAGTAGTGGCGAGCGAAATCGGATGAGGCTAAACCGGTCACGTGTGATACCCGGCAGGGGTTGCGTGATCGGGGTCGTGGGAGTGTGCTTGATCGGTCTGCCGGCCGGTCGGCGAGTCAGAAACCGTACATGTAGTCGAAGGACATGCGAAAGGTCCGGCGTAGAGGGTAAGACCCCCGTAGACGAAACATGTGCGGCTTGCTTGCGCATTTCCCAAGTAGCACGGGGCCCGAGAAATCCCGTGTGAATCCGGCGGGACCACCCGCTAAGCCTAAATATTCCCTGGTGACCGATAGCGGACTAGTACCGTGAGGGAAAGGTGAAAAGTACCCCGGGAGGGGAGTGAAATAGTACCTGAAACCGTGTGCCTACAAGCCGTGGGAGCGTCGTCATCCGCGTTTACGTGGGTGGCCGTGACTGCGTGCCTTTTGAAGAATGAGCCTGCGAGTTTGCGGTGTGTGGCGAGGTTAACCCGTGTGGGGTAGCCGTAGCGAAAGCGAGTCCGAACAGGGCGATTGAGTCGCGCGCCCAAGACCCGAAGCGGAGTGATCTAGCCATGGGCAGGGTGAAGCGCGGGTAAGACCGTGTGGAGGCCCGAACCCACCAGGGTTGAAAACCTGGGGGATGACCTGTGGTTAGGGGTGAAAGGCCAATCAAACTCCGTGATAGCTGGTTCTCCCCGAAATGCATTTAGGTGCAGCGTCGTGTGTTTCTTGCCGGAGGTAGAGCACTGGATTGTTGATGGGCCTCACCAGGTTACTGAGATAAGCCAAACTCCGAATGCCGGTAAGTGAGAGCGCGGCAGTGAGACTGCGGGGGATAAGCTCCGTGGTCGAGAGGGAAACAGCCCAGAGCACCGACTAAGGCCCCCAAGCGTGCGCTAAGTGGGAAAGGATGTGGAGTCGCACAGACAACCAGGAGGTTGGCTTAGAAGCAGCCACCCTTGAAAGAGTGCGTAATAGCTCACTGGTCAAGTGATTCCGCGCCGATAATGTAGCGGGGCTCAAGCGCACCGCCGAAGTCGTGTCATTCGTGCATACAGCCAAGCCTTCGTGGTTCAGGCGTACGGATGGGTAGGGGAGCGTCGTGCAGCGAGTGAAGTCGCGGTGGAAACCAGCGGTGGACGCTGCACGAGTGAGAATGCAGGCATGAGTAGCGAATCACACGTGAGAAACGTGTGCGCCGGATGACCAAGGGTTCCTGGGGCAGGCTAATCCGCCCAGGGTAAGTCGGGACCTAAGGCGAGGCCGACAGGCGTAGTCGATGGACAACGGGTTGATATTCCCGTACCCGCTACGACGCGCCAGCGCTGAACCTCGTGATGTTAAGGCCGTGAAGCCGCCGGGATCCTTCGGGTGAACGGTTTTGGTGGAGCCGCCGAACCAATCGGGTAGTAGGTGAGCGATGGGGTGACGCAGGAAGGTAGTCCAGCCCGGGCGGTGGTAGTCCCGGGGTAAGGGTGTAGGGCGTTGTGTAGGCAAATCCGCACAACACGAGCCTGAGACCTGATGCCGACCCGATTGTGGGGAAGTGGATGATCCTATGCTGCCGAGAAAAGCCTCTAGCGAGTGTCGTGGCGGCCCGTACCCCAAACCGACTCAGGTGGTCAGGTAGAGAATACTAAGGCGTTCGGGTGAACTGTGGTTAAGGAACTCGGCAAAATGCCCCCGTAACTTCGGGAGAAGGGGGGCCATTGCTGGTGAGGGGACTTGCTTCCCGAGCTGGTGGTGGCCGCAGAGACCAGCGAGAAGCGACTGTTTACTAAAAACACAGGTCCGTGCGAAGTCGTAAGACGATGTATACGGACTGACGCCTGCCCGGTGCTGGAACGTTAAGGGGACCGGTTAGCTCTTCGGGGCGAAGCTGAGAACTTAAGCGCCAGTAAACGGCGGTGGTAACTATAACCATCCTAAGGTAGCGAAATTCCTTGTCGGGTAAGTTCCGACCTGCACGAATGGCGTAACGACTTCTCGACTGTCTCAACCACAGGCCCGGTGAAATTGCACTACGAGTAAAGATGCTCGTTTCGCGCAGCAGGACGGAAAGACCCCGGGACCTTTACTATAGTTTGATATTGGTGTTCGGTTCGGCTTGTGTAGGATAGGTGGGAGACTGTGAAGCGGACACGCCAGTGTCTGTGGAGTCGTCGTTGAAATACCACTCTGGTCGTGCTGGATGTCTAACCTGGGTCCGTGATCCGGATCAGGGACAGTGTCTGATGGGTAGTTTAACTGGGGCGGTTGCCTCCTAAAGGGTAACGGAGGCGCCCAAAGGTTCCCTCATCCTGGTTGGCAATCAGGTGTCGAGTGTAAGTGCACAAGGGAGCTTGACTGTGAGACCGACAGGTCGAGCAGGTGCGAAAGCAGGGACTAGTGATCCGGCGGTGGCTTGTGGAAGCGCCGTCGCTCAACGGATAAAAGGTACCCCGGGGATAACAGGCTGATCTTCCCCAAGAGTCCATATCGACGGGATGGTTTGGCACCTCGATGTCGGCTCGTCGCATCCTGGGGCTGGAGTAGGTCCCAAGGGTTGGGCTGTTCGCCCATTAAAGCGGTACGCGAGCTGGGTTTAGAACGTCGTGAGACAGTTCGGTCCCTATCCGCTGTGCGCGTAGGAGTCTTGAGAAGGGCTGTCCCTAGTACGAGAGGACCGGGACGGACGAACCTCTGGTGTGCCAGTTGTTCTGCCAAGGGCATGGCTGGTTGGCTACGTTCGGGAGGGATAACCGCTGAAAGCATCTAAGCGGGAAGCTTGCTTCGAGATGAGGACTCCCACCAACTTCGGTTGGGTAAGGCCCCCGAGAGACGATCGGGTTGATAGGCCGGGTGTGGAAGCCCTGTAAGGGGTGGAGCTGACCGGTACTAATAGGCCGAGGACTTGTCCTCAGTTGCTACGCGTCCACTGTGTGGTTCCCGAACCGCAATCGGTTTCGGGGAACCCGTTATTGATAATTGAATCACCGCATGTGATTTCTGGTTCACCGAACGATCCTTGATTGTAGGGTTCGATGGTTTTCCGGTGGTCTTGGCGGAGAGGAAACGCCCGGTCTCATTCCGAACCCGGAAGCTAAGCTCTCCAGCGCCGATGGTACTGCACTCGAAGGGGTGTGGGAGAGTAGGACGCCGCCGGAATCTACGTGTGAAAGGCCCATCCCGAACAGGGATGGGCCTTTCGCGTTTCCCGGGTTCTTTCCCGGACCTTTTTGCGTTTCGGGGCTGCGGGGAATTTCGGCCGGGCCGGGCACGGGAGGCTCAGTGCTAAACGGCCGGCGTGGGCTGGTGGAGGTGGGCCCGGTCCCACGGTCGCCGGTGGCCGGGAGCCCTGGGTTTCCCGGCGAGAGGTGGGTGTTGCTCGCGGGAAAGGCGCTGGCAACGGCGGAGCGGGTGGGTGCTTTCGTCGGGTCCGCCGGGGGACCTTTCCGAGTGGGCCGGGCGCTTTCGGCGGGCGGTCGCGTCTTGGTCGGCGGCGGGTGGCTCAGTGCTAAACGGCCGGCGTGGGCTGGTGGAGGTGGGCCCGGTCCCACGGTCGCCGGTGGCCGGGAGCCTTGGGTTTCCCGGCGAGAGGTGGGTGTTGCTCGGCGGGAAAGGCGCTGGCAACGGCGCGGAAGGGTGGGCGGTCCGGTCGGGTCCGCCGGGGAGCCTTCCCGAGTGGGCCGGGCCGTTGCGGCCTGCGGTGGGTGGGCGGTGGCGGGAGACGAGAAGAAGAGCGGGCGGTGAGTGGGCGGTTTCGGTCGCCGGAGTGCACAACCCGGCCCTCGACACGCGCTCCTCCCGGTCGGTCCCGTAAAACCGCAGGTCAGCGGGAAGCCGCGAGCTTGAAGCAGTCCCGGGATCCCGATCGTGACCCTCGAACCCCTTAGACGGCCTTCGGACGGCCTCCCGCTCGACCGCCGCGACCCCAAACGCCCACCGGAACAGCCCCAACCCCCCCGGAAAGACTCCCGGCGCCCCTCACCGGGCCGCCCTTCCCGCCACCCGACCCGAAACGCCCACCGAGAACCCTGCCCGCACGCAATCCACCACCGGCATTCACAAACCGGCCCTCGACACGCACTCACGCCGCACGGCCCCGCAAAACCGCAGGTCAGCGAAATCCCGAGCGTGCGAAGCAGCCTCGGGATCCCGATCGTGACCCTCCAAGCCCTCAGACAGCCCTCCACCCTGCCACCCGACCCGAAACGCCCACCGAAACGCTCCCGACCCACTCGAAAAGGCCCCCCGGCGGACCTCACCGGGCCGCCCTCCCGCTCCGCCGTTGCCAGCGCCTTTCCCGCCGAGCAACACCCACCTCTCGCCGGGAAACCCAGGGCTCCCGGCCGCCGGTGACGGTGGGACCGGGCCCACCTCCGCCGATCCACGCCGACCGTTTAGCACTGAGCCACCCGCCGCCGACCCAAGCGCGACCGCCGGCCGTGAACGCCCGGCCCACTCGGAAAGGCTCCCCGGCGGACCCGACGCAAGCACCCTCCCGCTCCGCCGTTGCCAGCGCCTTTCCCCGCAGGCAACGCCCGCGTCTCGCCGGGGAGCCCAGGGCTCCCGACCGCCGGCGACCGTGGGACCGGGCCCACCTCCACCAGCCCACGCCGGCCGTTTAGCACAGAGCCTCCCGTGCCCAACCCAACCAAGTCGCACCGCAGGCGGCGAGCACCCCACCCACCCGGCAGGAAGGCCCCCAGGGCCACCCAACTCCTGCCCCAGACCCCAATCTCAATCCCAGCCCGACCCCCAACCGACCACCTCAGCGGTCCCCCGTGTCGGAAGACCTGTGCTGGACTGTGGCTTCCTGCTCAAGCAGTCCGGGCGACGTTGCTGATCGAGGCGGTCCGGGCGGCGATGGCAGGTGGCACGTTGATCAGCCCGCAGGTCACCCTCCGCCTGCTGGACCGGCTGTCGGCGCACCCGACCGCGCCCCCGGCGCCGGCCGTAGGCCATTGCGCCGTACCCGACCAACCGGCCGCGGACCCGCTCACCACCCGCGAGCGCGAGATCGTCCGGTTGATCGCCCGCGAGCACACCAACGCCGAGATCGGCGCGGGGTTGTACAGCACCGCCGGCGCACCGCCGGCACCGTAAAGACGCATATCGCGAACATCCAGGCCAAGCCGGGCGGCCCACAATCGAGTTGGGATCGCCGCCTGGCCTGGGCGTGGGCGAACGGGCATGTGACACCAGGAGGTCGAGCCGGCGGCACCACGGCTCGAACCGACTGCCGATTGCCACCCACAAGTCCCGCTCCCCAACGGCTTGTTCCCCAACGGCTCGTTCCGCAACGGCCGTTCCACAACCGCCCGTTCGCCAACCGCCCGCCCCACGCCCGCCCTACAGCCGCCCCGCCAGCTTCAGTGCCAAATACGTGTCCGTGAGTGCCGACGCCAACTCCCCCGGGGGTGCGTCCACGACGGTTACGCTTCCTCGTCGCAACTCGGCTGCTGTTGCCCGGCGTTCGGCGAGTTCGCGTTCGGCGGCGGCGGCCTCGTAGATCGCTGTCACGTTGCCTCGGCGGGTGGCCATCGCGGTGATTGCCGGGTCGGCGACGGCGGCCACGATCACCTCGTGTCGGGCGGCGAGTCGGGGGAGTACCGGGAGGATGCCCTCCTGGACCGCCTCCCGTTCCAGGCCGGTGATCAGCACGATCAGTGAGCGGCGCGGGGTGCGGCGCAGGATTTCGGCGGTCAGGGATCGGGCGTCGGGTTCGACCAACTCCGGTTCCAGCGTGGCCATCGCCTGGACGAAGGCCGGGAGTATGCCGTTTCGGGGTGCGCGGCGTACCTCGGCGCGGACTCGACGGTCGTAGGCGAGCAGGTCGACCCGGTCGCCGGCGTGGTTGGCGACGGCGGTCAGCAGCAGGGTCGCGTCCATCGCCGCGTCCAGGCGGGGGACGTCGCCGATGCGGCCGGCCGAGGTGCGGCCGGTGTCGAGGACGACCAGGATGTGGCGGTCGCGTTCGGGGCGCCAGGTGCGCACCACGACGCCCTGGTTGCGGGCGGAGGCGCGCCAGTCGATCGATTTCGCGTCGTCGCCGGGGACGTATTCGCGCAGTGTGTCGAACTCGGTGCCCGCGCCTCGGGTGAGCAGGGCCGAGCGGCCGTCGAGTTCGCGCAGGCGTTCCAGTTTCGAGGGGAGCAGTCGGCGGCTGGGGAAGCCGGGCAGCACGCGCAGTCGCCACGGTACGTGGTGGGAGCCCTGGCGGGCGGCCAGGCCGAGCGGGCCGACGGAACGCACCGTGATCCGGTGGGCGTTGCGGTCGCCGCGGCGGGTCGGGGTCATCGTGGTGGTGAGCCGGCGGCGTTCGCCGGCGGGGATGCGCAGGTCGTGCCGCTGGGCAGTGGTGCCGGTGCTGGGTGGCCAGGCGTCGCGCAGTCGGCCGCGCAGGGGGCGGGGGCCGGGGTTGGTGACGGTCAGCGTGACCTCGGCGCGTTCGCCGAGGCGGACCGCGGTGTCGCCGCCGCGGTCGAAGGTCAGGGTGCGGACGCCGGGGGCGAGCAGCAGGTCGACGAGGACGGCGAGCAGCAGGGCGCCCTCGACCACGGCCAGGCCGAGCAGCGAGGGCAGCAGCAGGCCGACCACCAGGACGCCCAGTGCTGCGGCCAGGACGGCACGACCGGTCAGGGCCATCGGCGGTTAACGCGGGACCGGGGTGTGCGCCAGGACGGCGTCGATCACCACGTCGGGGGTCACACCTTCCATCTCGGCCTCGGGGCGCAGCCGTACCCGGTGTCGCAGTGCCGGTCGGGCCAGGGCCTTGACGTCGTCGGGGGTGACGTAGTCGCGGCCGGCCAGCCAGGCCCAGGCGCGGACGGCGGCGAGCAGCGCGGTGGCGCCGCGCGGGGAGACGCCCATGGCCAGTGACGGGGAGGTGCGGGTGGCTCGGCAGATGTCCACGACGTAGGCCAGGATGTCCGGCTCGACGCGCAGGGCGGCCACGGCGCGGCGGCCGGCGGCCAGGTCCGCGGCGCCGGCGACCGGGCGGACGCCGGCGGCTTCGAGGTCGCGCGGGTCGAAGCCCTCCGCGTGCCGGCGCAGCACCACGATCTCGTCGTCGCGTTCGGGCAGCGGCAGGGTGAGCTTGAGCAGGAAGCGGTCCAACTGGGCCTCGGGCAGCGGGTAGGTGCCCTCGTACTCGATCGGGTTCTGCGTCGCGGCGACCATGAACGGGTCGGGCAGCGGGCGGGTGGTGCCGTCGACCGAGACTTGGCGCTCCTCCATGGCTTCGAGCAGGGCGGCCTGGGTCTTGGGCGGGGTGCGGTTGATCTCGTCGGCGAGGAGCAGGTTGGTGAACACCGGGCCCTCGCGGAAGGAGAACGCGGCGGTGCGCGCGTCGTAGACCATCGAGCCGGTGACGTCGCCCGGCATCAGGTCGGGGGTGAACTGCACGCGGGTGGTCGTCAGTTCCAGGCTGCGGGCCAGGGCGCGCACCATCAGCGTCTTGGCGACGCCGGGCACGCCCTCCAGGAGTACGTGGCCCCGGCACAGGAGGGCGATCACCAGTCCGGTGACGGCGGCGTCCTGGCCGACCACGGCCTTGCCGATCTCGCCGCGCAGGGCTTCGAGGGCGTCGCGCGCCTCGCGGGTCTGCTCGGGTGCGCTCACGTCGTGCGTACCTGCCTTATCAGCGCGTCGAGTTCGTCGGACAGGGCGACGAGGGCTTCGTCGCTCTCCGGGCTCGCACCGTACAACAGGGCGTGCAGGTGCGCGGGCGTGTGGTCGGTGCGGGCGGTGACCGAGGCGATCAGGGCGGCCTCGGTGGGGTCGGCGCCCAGGACGCGGGCGATGCGTTCGCGGGCGGCGGCGCGCAGCAGTTCGGCGGCGGTGTCGCGGGCGCGGCCGCGGCGGTAGAGCCGGGCGCGGCCCTCGACGGTCTCGGCGGCGCGGACCACCACCGGGAGCGGTTCGGTCACCACCGGGCCCAGTCGGCGGGCCCGCCACAGGGCGAGCAGGACGGCGGCGACGGCCAGTTGTGCGGCGCCCCAGCGCCAGCCGGCGGGCAGCAGGTCCCACAGCGAGTCGTCGGCGGGCGGGAGTTCGTCGGCGCCGGGCAGGTACCAGACCAGGTGCGGATGGGCCCCGAGCAGGTTGAGCGCGAGGGCGGCGTTGCCGTTGTCGTCGAGGCGGTCGTTGACCAGCGGGCGGTCGGAGCCGAGCACGACGGTGTCGTGGCCGGCGCGGGGCGGGGTGCGGACCAGGGTCGGGCGGCCCGCGTAGGGATAACAACCGGTGGCGTCGGGGAGCAGGTCGAGGTCGAACCGGGCGCCGCCGGTGTCCGCATCGCCGGCCCGGGTCGCGGCGGGCAGTTCGCAGCGCGGTTGCAGGGTGCGCCGGCCCGCGTCGCGGGCGGTGTGCACGCCGGGCGCCAGGATCGCCAGCGCGGCCTCGCCGGGGCGGACCAGCACCGTGCGGGCGGGCCCGGCGGCGGCGACGGTGCGCAGCCGGTCGTCGGCGAGCAGGTCGGGGAAGGGCACCACGAGGGTGCTGTCCGGGCGGATCGCCCGGGCGGCCTCGTCGGCGGAGCGGGCCAGGTGCACCTCGACGCCGCGGGCCCGCAGCAGTTGGGCCAGGGCCTTGCTGCCCTGCGGGTGGGTGGAGCGCGGGTCGAGCCGGCCCTCGTGCCGGTCGCCGCGGATCAGGATCAGGGCGGAGACCACGATCAGGACCAGGGCGACCAGGGCGAGCGGCGTGCGCACCCGGCGCCGGACCTGCTCGGTGGTGGGGCCGAGCGCGGTGTCGCTCATCGGGGCATCCGTTCGTCCACGCGTGGGCGGGCGGCGGCGCAGCGGGCGTCCAGCTCGCGCAGGTCGCGGTCCAGCTCCCGATCGGCGGTACGCCCGCCGTAGTGCACGTCGTCGAAGGTCGCGGCGGCGGCCCGCAGGTCCGCGGCGGCCTCGGGCAGCGCCCGGCCGGCCTCGGCGGCGGCCTCGTCGGCGGTGCGGCCGGGGCGTACGTCGAGCACGGCACGCTCCTCCAGGGCCCGCACGATCGCCCGGAAGCGCTCCCGTACCGCCTCGTCCCAGTGCCCCCGGTCGGCGTGCGCGTCGGCGGCGGCACGGTGCTCGGCGGCCGACAACGGGCCCTGTTCGCCGTACAGCGGCAGCTCGGCGCGGCGGGCGGTGCGCAGCGGACCCAGCCGCAGCCGCAACACCACGAGCGCGGCGATCACCAGGAGCACGATCACCACGAGGCCGAGACCACCACCGGGGCTGTGGTCGCCGGCCCGGGAGATCAGGTCGCCCAGGTGGTCGAGAAACCACTCCAGGGCCCGGCGGACCGGGCTGGGGTCGTCGCGGTGGTATTCGGGGCGCGAGAGTTCGTCCCGGGCGGCGTCCCGCGCGTCGTCGCGCGGGACGTCCACCGGCTCCCAGTCCCGGACCAGGGTCGTGAGCGCGTGGCGGTTCACGCCGGCGCGGGTCCCGAGGTCGCGTCGCCGCCGGGTTCTTCGTCCAGGATGCCGGCCGCGCGGGCGAGGTCGAGGTCGAGTGCCTCGCGGCGGATGCGCTGGTCGATGTAGAGCAGTGCGGTGGCGCCGGCGGCGAAGGGGTAGAGCAGCGCGGCGCTGATCACCGCGCCGACGCCGGTGATCAGCAGGTCGCCGAAGGAGGGGTCCGGAACGTCGGAGGGCTTGGACGCGGTGAGCGCCGAGATGCCGTCGGAGACCAGCAGGAACGGGAACTGGATGATGGCGCCGACGACCGTCATGATCAGCGCGATCAGCAGCAGGATGCCGCACACCCGCCACCACGCGCCGGTGACCAGCTTGCGCGAGCGCTCCAGCGCCTTGCGCACCGACTGCTTCTCCAGCATCAGGGTGGGGCCGGCGAGCGAGAAGCAGACGTAGAGGTAGACCGCCGCGACGACGCCGCCGATCATGCCCGGGAGCAACAGCAGCGCGCCGAGGCCGTCGGCGCCGACGGCCAGCAGCAGCAGGCCCGGCAACATCGCGATCAGGAGGGTGCCGACCGGGATCAGCCAGGAGGCGAAGGTGACGCCGAGCAGGCGCGGGAGCAGCGGGCGCACCGCCGTCCAGGCCTGGGTGGCGGACATGGTCTTGGCGATCACGGCGCGGCTGACCACGACGGTGAGCATCGCGGTGGCGGCGATCTGCCCGAGGGCGGCGACCACGATCGGCACGATCACCAGCGCGCTGGTGTCGCGCAGGTAGCGCCACGCCTCCTCGCCGGTGGCGTCGTCGCCGAGGTCGCTGGGCGAGAACTCGCGGTTGAGCAGCCAGGTGACCGGTACCTCGAGGCACTGGGTGAGCAGGGCGACCACGACGGCGATGCCGATCATGACCTTCCAGTGCGCGCGCATGGCGGCGAACGCGCCGTCGAGGATCTCGCCGACGCTCAGCGGGCGCAGTGGGATCACGCCGGGCTTGGCGGCCTGTACGTAGGGGCCGTTCCAGCCGGGAGGCGCGCCCCACAGCGGCGGTTGCTGCTGGGGGGCACCCCAGCGCGGGTCCTGGCCGGGGCCCGGTTGCGGGGGTCCCCATCCGGCCGCCGGGCCCTGCTGCGGCGGTCCCCATCCGGAGGCGGGCGGCTGGACCGGGGCCCACCCGGGGGCCGGGGCTCGGGGGCCGGGCTGTTCCGGAGCCGCGGGCTCGTCCTCGGCCGGGGGTTTGTCCAGGGACGGCTTGTCCGGCGACGGCGGCTTGTCCAGGGACGGGGGCGTGGCCGGCGACGGCGAGTCGGGCGCGGGCGCGGGTCGGTCGGGTGACGTGGCGTCGTCCGCCGGGCGTTCCTCGTCCGGCCCCGGGGCGTCCGGGGTGGGCGGGCCGGGCGAGTCCGTCATGCGATTGCGCTCCTCGTCCTGATCGGGTGGTGACTCATCGTGGCATGCCGGTGTGGGCCCCGGATGAACGGGCGGCCATCGGATCCGGTCCGCCGGCGCGGGTACCTCGACCGCCGGGACAACGTCGAGCGCGCGTCGCACGTTCCGGCACCGGTTCGCCCGGGCTCCGGCGGGCCCGGCGAGGTCCGGCGGACGCCGTCGGGGGGTCGTGGGCATGGCCGAAATGCCCGTTGCGCCGGTCGGTGGGCCGGCGTACGGCCCGGTCGGGGACGTGACTCCGCACTCTCTCCGGTGGCAATGATCAGTATTTGGGAGATTTTGTCGTCGATCGGCGCGGCCGGAATCGGTCGGATGAGTGCAGGTCACAATCCGGTAATGCGACGATGATGTACATGAAGGGACGCGTCCTCATCGTTGACGACGACACCGCACTGTCCGAGATGCTCGGGATCGTGCTGCGTGGCGAAGGGTTCGAGCCGTCGTTCGTGGCGGACGGCGACAAGGCACTCCAGGCTTTTCGGGATGTAAAACCGGACCTGGTACTGCTGGACCTGATGCTGCCCGGCCGTGACGGCATCGACGTCTGCCGCCAGATCCGTGCCGAGTCCGGCGTGCCGATCGTGATGCTCACCGCCAAGAGCGACACGGTCGACGTCGTGGTCGGGCTGGAATCCGGAGCCGACGACTATGTGATCAAACCGTTCAAGCCCAAGGAGCTTGTCGCTCGTGTGCGGGCCCGCCTGCGCAGAGCCGAAGAACCCACCCCGGAGCAGTTGGTGATCGGCGATCTGGTGATCGACGTGGCCGGCCACGCCGTGAAGCGGGACGGGCAGAACATCGCGCTCACTCCGCTGGAGTTCGACCTCCTTGTCGCACTCGCCCGCAAGCCCTGGCAGGTGTTCACCCGCGAGGTGCTTCTCGAACAGGTCTGGGGATACCGACACGCGGCGGACACCCGCTTGGTGAACGTGCACGTCCAGCGGCTGCGCTCGAAGATCGAGCGCGACCCCGAGCGTCCGGAGACCGTGGTCACCGTGCGCGGGGTCGGCTACAAGGCGGGACCGGCCTGACCTTGAGTTCGTTCCGGTGAGCACCGCACAGCGGTCGCCCTCCCCATCGGCCTGGTCCCTCGCCCTGCGTCGCGTACGCGGTGGCGTGGGCCGGGTCATGGCGTTGTGGAACAGATCGATCCAGTTTCGCGTCGTGGCCACCACCCTGGTGTTGTCCGTCGCGGTGATGGTGCTGCTCGGGGTGGTGGTGGTCGGCCAGGTCCGCAACGGCCTGCTGGACGCGAAGGTGGCCTCCGCCCGGTCCCAGGCCCAGGGCGGGATCGCCGATGCCCGGGCCCAGGCCGACGAGATCGCCACCAGCCCGGGCCGGCACGTCCAGGTACCCACCGGCGTGCCGGCCGGCACCCCGGCGTCCGGCAACCGGGTGAACACCGGCGACTGGCTCAACGCCCTGGTCAAGCAGCTCTCCAGCGGCGGCCAGGGGGTCTACGACGTGGCCGCCACCAGCCAGGACACGGTGGACAACCCGCCCGGGTCCGGTCGCAGCCCCCGCGCGTCCGGCGACGTGGTCCCCGACGCCAGCGTGCCGGACGAGCTGCGCCGCGAGGTCGGGCTCAAGCGCGGTGTGCCACTGCTCCAGTACACCCAGATCGTGCGCGAGGGCCAGCACGGCGAGGGCCCGGCCGAGACCACCCGCGAGGCCGGCCTGGTGGTCGGTGCGGAACTGGAGGATCCCGACGGCGGCTTCTACCAGCTCTACTACTTCTTCTCCTTCGGCCCGGAGGAGAAGACCCTGGGTCTGGTGCGCAGCACGCTGGCCACCGCCGGGGTCTTCCTGGTGCTGCTCCTGGTGGCGATCGCGGCGCTGGTGACCCGGTGGGTGGTCACCCCGGTGCGGATGGCGGCCCGGATCGCCGAGCGGTTGGCCGCCGGTCGCCTGGAGGAACGCATGCGGGTCGTCGGCGCGGACGACCTGGCGCGACTGGGCTCCTCGTTCAACAAGATGGCCTCCAATCTGCAGAACCAGATCCGGCAGTTGGAGGAGCTCTCGCGCGTGCAACGCCGGTTCGTCTCGGACGTCTCGCACGAACTGCGCACCCCGCTGACCACCGTGCGGATGGCGGCCGACGTGCTGCACGAGGCCCGCGAGGACTTCGACCCGGCCACGCGGCGCTCGGCCGAGCTGTTGCAGAACCAGTTGGACCGGTTCGAGGCACTGTTGTCGGACCTGCTGGAGATCAGCCGCTTCGACGCCGGCGCGGCCGTGCTGGACGCCGAGCCGGTGGACCTGCGCGACCTGGTGCGTCGGGTGGTCGAGGGCGCGGAGCCGCTGGCCGAGCGGCGCGGCAGCCGACTGGTGGTGCGCGCACCGGACAAGCCGTGCGTGGCCGAGGTGGACCCGCGCCGGATCGACCGGGTGTTGCGCAATCTGGTGGTCAACGCGGTCGAGCACGGCGAGGGCCACGATGTGGTGGTCACCGTGGCCGGCGGCGAGGACTCGGTCGCGGTGGCCGTGCGCGACTACGGCGTGGGCCTCAAGCCCGGCGAGTCCTCGCTGGTGTTCGCCCGATTCTGGCGGGCCGACCCGGCCCGGGCCCGGACCACCGGCGGTACCGGACTGGGCCTGTCGATCGCGTTGGAGGACGCGCACCTGCACGGCGGCTGGCTCCAGGCGTGGGGCGAGCCGGGCGGCGGCTCGCAGTTCCGGCTGAGCCTGCCCAAGACCGCGGGTGGCGATCTGGTGCGTTCGCCGCTGCCGTTGGAGCCCGAGGACTCGCGGGCGAATCGGGGCCTGGGCCCGGCGGGCTCGCCCTATCGGCGCACCGTGCGTGCGGCCGGCCCCGCGGGAGGCACTCGATGAGGCGGATCAGCCCGTTCCTGGCCCTGGTGTGCGTGTTGTGCACGCTCAGCGCGTGTGCGTCCATGCCGCACAGCGGCAGCGTGCGCGAGGCGGCCAAGGGCGAAAGCAAGGAGCAGGGCCCCGAGCAGCAGGTGCGGGTGTTCGCGGTGCCGCCCAAGCCCGGCGAGCAACCGCACGGGATGGTCGCCGGCTTCCTGGAGGCGGTCACCAGCGACGAGCCCGACTACACGACGGCGCGCGCCTACCTGACCCCGGAGGCCCGGGCCAAGTGGGTGCCCACCCGCGAGATCGTGGTGCTCGACTCGATCGCCCGGATCGAACTGGTCCCCGGCGCCGACGAGCGCACCTATCAGGCGGAGGTGTCGGGCACCAAGGTGGGCACGGTCGACAACCGCAACGCCTACCAGCCCGAACAACTGCCGAACGCGCAGTACCGGGCGACACTGCAACTGCGGCTGGGTACCGACAACCAGTGGCGGATCGCCGACCTGCCGGACGGGCTGATCCTGTCCCGGGCCGAGTTCCACCGGATCTACCGGTCGGTGAACACCTACTGGTTCGCCACCGCGATGCCGGTGGGCAAGGACATCCTGGTGCCCGACCCGGTCTACCTGCGCAGCCGCGTC
Source organism: Embleya sp. NPDC020886 (assembly GCF_044333915.1). Lineage (NCBI taxonomy): Bacteria > Bacillati > Actinomycetota > Actinomycetes > Kitasatosporales > Streptomycetaceae > Embleya > Embleya sp. NPDC020886. The sequence continues at coordinate 14,575 of NZ_JBIRRX010000004.1, forward strand.
GGACTGACCTCGGCGCTGGTGCGCCAACTGGTGGGCGGGCCCACCGACTGGCTGCGGCCGGTGGTGGAGACCGCGTTCCCGGCGGGCACCGAACCCGCCGACCGGGTCGTCTCGATCGAGGACAACCGGATCGCCCGGGTGCAACTCAACCGGCAGGCCCGGCTCGCCCAGACCAAGGGCTGCGAGCGGATGGCCGCACAACTGCTCTACACCCTGCGCCAGGTCTCCGGAGTGGATTCCGTCTCGATCACCGGCGGCGGCGAGCCGATGTGCTCGCTGTCCTACGACGACGCCGCCCAGTACGACCCGGGGCGAGCGGCCCGGACGTCCGCGCCCACCGGCTACTTCATCGCCAAGGGCAACGTGGTCAACGTGGTGCCCGGCCCGAACGGCAATCCGCCGGTGTTGCCCGGACCGTTCGGCGACGGCACCTACAAGGTCGACCAGATCGCCGTCTCGCGCGACCCGTTCCGCCGCCGGATCGCGGGCATCGACACCAGCGGTCGCCGACTGCTGGTCGGCGACGTGGACGGCCACGGCGAGGTCCAGGAGTGGCTGACCACCGCTCCGGCGTCGCTGCTCAGTCCGACCTGGGACGGTCGCGGCGTGTTGTGGGTGCTCGACCGCACCAAGGACGCCGAACAGGTGCTCGCGCTGTACGAGGACGAGCGCAGGCAGATCACCCGGGTCGCGGTCGACGTGGAGGGCATCACCGCCGCCCGGATCACCGGCCTGCGGCTGTCCCCGGACGGCACCCGCGCCGCGCTGATCGTGGACAACGGCAAGGTGCTGATCGGTCGGGTGGAGCGTCGGGTGAACAACGGCGCGGTGGCCCTGACCATCGCCGCGCCACGCTCGGTGATCCCCTCGCTGGTCGAGGTCAAGGCGATCTCCTGGAACGGCCCCGACCGGCTCGCGGTACTCGGCAAGGAGGGCCAGGGCGCGCTGGCCCCGCAGATCGTGGACATCGACGGGGGCCTGTCGGTCTCCGTCGCCTCGGTCAACGGCATGCTGCGCATCGCGGCACCGGACGGCTCGGACCAGCCCCTGTTGGCGGACTCCGGCGAGGAGAACATCTACCAGTTGTCCCAGGGCAACAACTGGACCAAGGTGCACAGCGGCCTGTACCCGGTCTATCCGGGCTAGGCCCCGTCCGGCGGCCCCACCGGGATCCGCCGGACAGGGCCTGGCGGCGGGGCCGGTCGGCCGGCTCTCGGCGGGGCCGCGGGGTCGATCGGTCCCGTCGGATTCGGTCGGATCGGGGGCGGTCCCGGTCGCGTCGGGTCCGCCTCGATCGTCCGCCACGGCGCGCCATGACCGGATCGGGTGGTTGTGCGTACCGTCGGTCCGTTTCGGGGCCGGCCGTGCGAGCTTGGGGGCATGGAACGGTCTCGGGTGCTCGCGGCGTGGGCCGACCTGGTGCTGCCCGTGTGTTGCGCGGGTTGTGCCGAGTCCGGGGCGTTGCTGTGCGGGCGCTGCCGGGCGGTGTTCGCCGCGGCGCCCGTGCCCGTGCGGCCGACGCCGGCGCCGGAGGGGCTGCCGCCCGTGCACGCGGTCACCGCGTACCTGGGGCCGGTGCGCCCGGTGCTCGCCGCCTTCAAGGAGCACGGCGCGCGCCGACTGGCCCGCCCGCTCGGCGACGCGCTCGCGCGGGCCGCAGCGGCCGGGCTGCCCGATCCGGCCGGGTCCGCCCTGCTGGTCCCGGTGCCCTCGACCCGGGCCGCGGTGCGCCGCCGGGGTCGGGACGCCACCGGCGAGTTGGCCCGGCGCGCGGCCGGTCGACTGCGCGCGGCCGGAGTGCCCACCCGGGTGCTGCCGGCCCTGCGACATACCAGGCGAGTAAGGGATCAATCAGGTCTTTCGGCGCATGAACGGAGGATGAACATCCGCCGATCAATGATCGTTTCGGACAGGTTGGCGCCCTTGTTTACGGGCATTAGTGTGGTGATCGTCGTCGATGATGTTTGCACCACCGGCGCAACTCTCGCGGAGGCGACCCGTGCGGTCCGAGCCGTGGGAGGGCGAGTCGGGGCGGCGGCCGTGGTGGCCGCGACGACCCGACGGCGCCGGGCGGAGCAGGACCATCGCCGACCTGGTCGGCCGGATGGGTGGCCACCCCTCCGGCATGGCGCAATGGATGGAGTTCTGCGTGGACATTGTCGTCAAGGGCCGCAAGACCGAGGTACCCGAGCGTTTTCGCAGGCACTGCGTCGAGAAGCTGGAGAAGATCCGCAAGCTCGACGACAAGGTGATCAGCGTTGACGTGGAGGTGTCCAAGGAGCGGAACCCGCGGCTGGCGGAGCGCTCGGACCGGGTGGAGATCACGCTGAACACGCGTGGTCCCGTCATCCGGGGCGAAGCCGCCGCGTCCGACCCATACGCCGCACTCGACATGGCGTGCGCGAGACTCGAAGCGCAGTTGCGCAAGGCCGCCGACCGGCGGCGCGTGCACCATGGTCACCGTTCCCCCGTATCGGTGGGCGCGGCCACTGCGGAGATCAATCACGCCGACCGGCTCAATGGGGCCGTGGTGGCGTCCGCGGAAGACATCGAGGCTGTGAAGAACGGCGAATTGAGGCCCCAGCCGCACATGGCGGGCCCGATCGAGGTAGACGGCGAAGGCCCCCTCGTGGTTCGCGAGAAGGTACACGCCGGGCGCCCGATGGCGCTCGACCAGGCGCTGTACGAGATGGAGTTGGTAGGCCACGACTTCTATCTGTTCATCGATTCGAGCACCAGGTGGCCGAGTGTGGTGTACCGCCGGCACGGCTACGACTACGGTGTGATCCACCTCAAGCCCGAGGACCGCGAGGACGGCGGACCGCAGTAAGCAGCGGTCGGGCCGTCCCGCCGCGCCCTTTGGCGGTCAACGGACGCCGAAACCCTTCGGGGTTTCGGCGTCGGTTGCGTTCTCGACCGTGGCGTTCCCTGGCGAAAGTTCCGCTTCGCAAGTACGTTCCGCACATAACACCCATCAGGGCCTGGCGTCGTGGCGATCACGTGGGATCATGTCCTGGACACGGATCGTGCCGACCCAGGGGGGAAACACGGTGGGTGAACAGTCTGTTCCGACCCGCGTGGACCACGGCTCAGCGGGCGAACCGATTCGCGTGCTGGTGGTCGACGACCACGATCTGTTTCGCCGGGGTCTGGACATCGTGCTCGCGCCCGAACCGGACATCACGGTGGTGGGCGAGGCGGGGGACGGCGCCGAGGCGCTGGAGGCCGCACAGGATCTGCTGCCCGACATCATCCTGATGGACGTCCGGATGCCCAGACGCGGCGGTATCGAGGCGTGCACGGCGATCAAGGAAGTCGCACCCAGCACGCAGATCATCATGCTGACGATGAGTGAGGAAGAAGCCGACCTCTACGACGCGATCAAGGCCGGCGCGACCGGCTATCTGCTGAAGGAGATCTCGCACGGCGAGGTGGCCTCGGCGATTCGCGCCGTGGCCGACGGGCAGTCGCAGATCAGTCCGTCGATGGCGGTCAAGCTGCTGACCGAGTTCAAGTCGATGAGCCGGCGCGACGACGAACGACGCCTGGTGCCGGCGCCGCGGCTGACCGATCGCGAGATCGAGGTGCTGCGGCTGGTGGCCACCGGGCGCAACAACCGCGACATCGCCAAGCAGTTGTTCATCAGCGAGAACACGGTCAAGAACCACGTGCGCAACATCCTGGAGAAACTCCAACTGCACTCGCGCATGGAGGCCGTGGTCTACGCGATGCGGGAGAAGATCCTGGAGATCGGCGACTGACCCGGCGGTGGCTGCCGACCGGGCGAGGATCCGCCCGGTCGGCAGTCGTGCGTGGGCGGATCAGCTCGCGAGCAGGGCGCCCAGCGGTGCGCGGGTGCGCTCGTGGTCGATGTGCTCGATCCGGACGTCCTGGCAACCCACCCAGTGGGCGGCCTCGCGCAGCGCCCCGGCCGCCGCCGCGAGGGTGCGCTCGGTGACCTTGGCGCCGGCCTCGAAGGACAACCGCCGGGCCACCAGCGTGCGCCCCTCGCGAGCCGGGTCCACCCGGCCGACCAGCCGCCCGCCGGCGAGCAGCGGCATCACGAAGTAGCCGTGCACCCGCTTGGCGGCCGGCACATACGCCTCCAGGCGGTGCTCGAAGCCGCCGAACACCCTGGCGGTGCGCGGTCGGTCCCACACCAGCGCGTCGAACGGCGACAGCAGCGTGTTGCGATGCCGGCCGCGCGCGGGAGCGGCCAGCGCGGCGGGATCTGCCCAGGTGCCCTCGCGGGCGGCCCGCTCGCCCCAACCCGCGACGGTGACCGGGACCAGGCCGCTGTCCGGCAGCGCGGCGTCGACCTCGGCCCGGGTCAGCCGGTACTGGTCCATCAGGTCGGCCCGGGTGGCCACGCCCAGTTGACGGCCCGCGAGGGCGACCAGGCGGCGCACGCACTCGGCGTCGTCGGGCTCCTCGGCGAGCAGGGCCGGCGGGATCACCCGCTCCGGCAGGTCGTACACCCGCTTCCAGCCCTCGCGGCGCACGCAGACCACGTCGCCGAAGGCGAGCGCGCGCTCGGCCGCGATCTTGGTCTCGCTCCAGTCCCACCACTCGCCCTTGTTCTTGGCGCCGCCCAGGCCGGTGGCGGTGAGCGGGCCCTCGGCGCGCAGCCGCTCCAGGACGTTGCGGTACGCCTCCTCGGTGACCCGTTGGCCCCACAGGTGACCGCGATCTCGGTGGTGCCGACGGCGGAAGGCGAAGTCGGGCCAGGCGTCCATCGGCAGCACACAGGCCGCGTGCGACCAGTACTCGAAGGCGGTCTCGCCACTCCAGTAGGCGGCCTCGACGGCCGGTCGACCGACCGCTCCCAGGCGGGCGTACGGCACCAGTTCGTGCGAGCGGGCCAGGGTCGAGATGGTGTCGAGCTGTACCGCGCCGAGCGCGTGCAGCACGCCCAGGACGCCGGTGCGGCGGTCGGGGGCACCGAGGAAGCCCTGGGCGGCCAGCACGATCCGGCGGGCCTGGTCGGCGGTCAGCTCGGCGACGGGGTGCCGGTCGGCTGTCGGCTGTGGGGTCATGGACGCCACCTTAGAACGTATGTTCGCATCAGGTGTCCGTGGCGAGCCGGGCATGCAGATGTACGTCCGCGAACGGTTCGTCGGCACCGGTGAAGCACTGCCGCAGTACTCCTTCGAGTGCATATCCCGCCGCGCCCGCGACCGCGCACGAGCCGGCGTTGGTCACGGCGTGCCGCAGTTCCACCCGGTGCAGGTCCAGTGCGCCGAACGCCCAACGGCTCACCGCGCCCACCCCGTGTCGGGCCACGCCGCGACCTCGGGCGTGCTCCAGCGTCCAGTAGCCGATCGCGGTGGTGCGCCACCGCAGGGTGGTGTCGGCGAGCCCCACATGGCCGAGGACCTCGCCGGTCACCGCGTCCATCACCGCGAACGAGGGCCCCTCGCCGTCGGCCCAGCGCCGCGCGCGGGTGGCCAGCCACGCGCTCGGATCACCGTCCGTCGGCACCGCCATCCAGCGGGTGATCTCCGGATCGGCGAGAGCGGTGCGGACCACGTCGACGTCGTGTTCGTTCCAGGGGCGGAGCTGAAAGCGCCCCGCCGCGATCTCCACAGGTTCCATGCCGGTCACTGTGCCGGCCCGCGAGGCTCGATCCCGGCTTGCCTCCTCGCATACGATGGCCGTATCGGCGGGACGGGCCCCGCCGTGCCGTCACGTCCGAAAGGCGGGCGGGCGCCGTCGGGCAAGGAGCTCATCCAGCGTGTCTATCTTCGATAAGGTCCTGCGCGCCGGCGAGGGCAAAATCCTGCGCAAGCTCAACCGCATCGCAGATCAGATCGAGTCGATCGAAGATGACTTCAAGGACCTCTCCGACGCCGAGCTGCGCGCACTGACGGACGAGTACAAGCAGCGCTACGCCGACGGGGAGACCCTCGACGACCTGCTTCCGGAAGCCTTCGCCACCGTTCGCGAGGCCGCCCGCCGCACCCTGGGCCAGCGGCACTACAAGGTGCAGCTCATGGGCGGCGCCGCGCTGCACCTGGGCAACATCGCCGAGATGCGCACCGGCGAGGGCAAGACCCTCGTCTCGACGCTGCCCGCTTACCTGAACGCGATCGCCGGCGAGGGCGTGCACGTGGTCACGGTCAACGACTACCTCGCCGAGCGCGACTCGGAGTGGATGGGACGCGTCCACCGCTTCCTGGGGCTGACCGTCGGCTGCATCCTGGCCAACATGCCGCCGCACGAGCGCCGCAAGGCGTACGGCTACGACATCACCTACGGCACCAACAACGAGTTCGGCTTCGACTACCTGCGCGACAACATGGCGTGGTCGGCCGACGAGCTGGTGCAGCGCGGCCACTTCTTCGCCGTGGTCGACGAGGTCGACTCGATCCTGGTCGACGAGGCCCGTACACCGCTGATCATCTCCGGCCCGGCCGACCAGGCCACGAAGTGGTACGCCGACTTCGCCAAGATGGTCAAGCGGCTCAAGCGCGGCGAGGCGGCCAACCCGCTCAAGGGCATCGAGGAGACCGGCGACTACGACGTCGACGAGAAGAAGCGCACCGTCGCCATCCACGAGTCCGGCGTCGGCCGGGTCGAGGACTACCTCGGCATCGACAACCTCTACGAGGCGGTCAACACCCCGCTGGTCGGCTACCTGAACAACGCCATCAAGGCGAAGGAGCTGTACAAGCGGGACAAGGAATACGTGGTCGTGGACGGCGAGGTGCTCATCGTCGACGAGCACACCGGCCGCATCCTCGCCGGTCGCCGCTACAACGAGGGCATGCACCAGGCGATCGAGGCCAAGGAGGGGGTGGACATCAAGGACGAGAACCAGACCCTGGCCACCGTCACCCTCCAGAACTTCTTCCGCCTGTACAAGAAGCTCGGCGGCATGACCGGTACGGCGATGACCGAGGCCGCCGAGTTCCACCAGATCTACAAGCTCGGCGTGGTGCCCATCCCCACCCACCGCTCGGTGCAGCGCGTGGACCAGTCCGACCTCGTGTACAAGACCGAGGAGGCCAAGTTCGACGCGGTGGTCGAGGACATCACGCAAAAGCACGAGAAGGGCCAGCCGGTCCTGGTCGGCACCACGAGCGTGGAGAAGTCCGAGTACCTCTCCGCCCAACTGCGCAAGCGCGGCGTGCCGCACGAGGTGCTCAACGCCAAGCACCACGAGCGCGAGGCGCAGATCGTCGCGCAGGCCGGCCGCAAGGGCGCGGTCACGGTGGCCACCAACATGGCCGGCCGCGGTACCGACATCATGCTCGGCGGCAACCCGGACCACCTGGCCGCGGCCGAGCTGGCCCAGCGCGGGCTCACCCCGACCGAGACGCCGGAGGAGTACGAGAGCGCCTGGCCGGACGCGCTGGAGAAGGCCAAGAAGGCGGTCAAGGCCGAGCACGAGGAGGTCTCCGACCTCGGCGGCCTGTACGTGCTGGGCACCGAGCGGCACGAGTCCCGCCGGATCGACAACCAGCTCCGCGGTCGTTCCGGCCGCCAGGGCGACCCGGGCGAGTCGCGCTTCTACCTCTCGCTCGGTGACGACCTGATGCGTTTGTTCAAGGCGAACATCGTCGAGCGCGTGCTGACCCTGGCCAACGTGCCCGAGGACCAGCCGATCGAGTCGAAGATGGTCTCCAACGCGATCAAGTCCGCGCAGACCCAGGTCGAGCAGCAGAACTTCGAGATCCGCAAGAACGTGCTCAAGTACGACGAGGTGCTGAACCGCCAGCGCGAGGTGATCTACGGCGAGCGCCGCCGGGTGCTCGCGGGCGAGAACCTGCAGGAGCAGATCGGCCACTTCATCGACGACACCGTCCAGGCGTACGTGCACGGTGCGACCGAGGGCTTCGCCGAGGAATGGGACCTGGAGAAGCTCTGGGCCGAACTCAAGCGCCTCTACCCGGTCAGCGTCACGATCGAGGAGGTCGAGGAGGAGTTCGGCGACCGCTCCGACCTGGACACCGAGCAGCTCGTCGAACTGCTGCGGGCGGACGCCCAGGCCGCCTACGCGCTGCGCGAGGAGAAGCTCGGCGAGGAGGTCACGCGCGAGCTGGAGCGCCGGGTCATCCTTTCGGTTCTCGACCGCCGCTGGCGTGAGCACCTCTACGAGATGGACTACCTCCAGGAGGGCATCGGCCTGCGGGCGATGGCGCAGCGCGACCCGCTGGTGGAGTACCAGCGCGAGGGCTTCGACATGTTCAACGCCATGATGGAGGGCATCAAGGAGGAGTCGGTCGGCTACCTCTTCAACGTCGAGGTCGAGATCGAGCAGGTGCCCGAGGCGCCGAGCATCTCGATCGACAAGGCCGCGCCGCTGCCGGAGATCCACGCGAAGGGCCTGGACGCGCCCCAGCGGCCGGCGCACCTGCAGTACAGCGCGCCGACGATCGACGGCGAGGGTGGCGTGGTCACCTCCGAGGAGAGCTTCGACGAGGACGAGGTCGAGCTCGACGAGGGTGCGACTCGGGCCGAGCGGCGGCGGGCTCAGCGGGCGAAGCGCAAGAAGAAGTAGTCGACGGGGGCGGGTGGGCCTGCGGCCCGCTTGTCCTCGAACGCCGGTTGGGCCGGATGTTCGACCCGAGGGCCCGGATCGCTGTGGCGATTCGGGCCCTCGGGCTTTCCGGGTCAGGTCAGGTTGTCGTGTTCCAGGGCTGTGCACAGCCAGGTGTCGGTGGGCCGGCGGGTGGGGGCGTCGCGTTCGAGGCGGAAGGCCAGGGTGAGGACCCAGGAGGCGGCGCGCAGGCGGGCGTAGCCCTCGGCGACGCCGTCGGCGGGGGTGCGACCGCCGCACGATTCCACGCTCAGCCGGCCGACCCGGCGGGCGGCGAGGCGGCGGACCAGGTGTTGCGTGGTGGCGTAGACGGCGGCGGAGGCGTACGGGCGCAGTTGGCCGACCGTGCGCAGGCCGGAGCCGATCTCGGCCAGGGCGTGGGCCAGTCGCCGGGCGCGCAGGCGGGCCTCGGTCGGGTCCGGCTCGGCCGGGGTGTGGATCAGCCGCAGGGCGGGGCGCGATACCGGCCGGGGGACGAAGTCGGGGTCGGCGGCCAGTGCGAGGGAGCCGTGTACCCGCGCGGATCGGTACGCGGGGGCGTCCGGCGCGAGGAGCGCGCGTGGCGAGCTACGGGCCGGGGCCGGGTCGAAGGGGCTTTCGCCGGCGGGTGCGCGCACCACGTACAGGTGCGGTGGCGAAGTGGTGCGGGCGGTGTTCGTGTGGACCATGGGTCCTCCCCGAGAAGTGCCGAACATGACGTGCCCGCCGCCGACGTGCCGGGCATGGGTGTGCCGCACTCGTTCCGCTCGTTCCCCCGACCGGGACGTGTGCAGGCACTTCCTAGCCGGCTCGCGGCGCATGGTCAACCATTCGTTCGGCCGACCCGGGGATTACGCTGACGCGTCGACTCACGCAATGTGGCGGTAGGTCGACCGTCACCCCGGCTCCCGTCGCACACGAACGGATGTCGGGATTTCACTCGATTGGAGTCGCCCGATGCGCGTGTTCATCCCCACCACGCCCGCAGGTCTGGCCTCGGTGCACGCCGACGGCGGGATCGGGTCGGCGCCGGTGGTCGCGTTCGCGGTCACCGACGCGTTTCGTGCCTGGTACGACAGCTCGGACGAGGAGGAGTTGGAGTACGGGGCGCTGACCCGGGCCGCCGAGGACTCGTTGCGGCTGCTCGCGGCCGAGCCGGGGGCGATGCGCCGGGTCGTGCTGGCGGCGGATGTGCCGGACGCGCTGGTGCGCGAGCGGGCGCAGGACGGGCCGGGCGCGGTCCTGGTGGACGCGACGGTGCCGCGCAAGCGGATCGCGGCGGTGCACATGGACACCACCGAGGCCGAGGGCGCGATCGCCGCGGCGCTGGCCGGCGGACTCACCGACGAATGGATCGAGGCGACCGAGGAGCACGAGCTGTTGTGGTTCGCGACACAGGAGCTGGCCGATCTGCTGTGAGCGCGCCCACGGCACAATGAAGGTCCATGAAGAGTCGATCTCCGCACCTGGTCTGGGACTGGAACAGCACGCTGTTCCACGACATGGACGCGATCATCGCGGCCACCAATGCCTCGTTCGCTCTGCTCGGGCTGCCGCCGATGACGCTGGAGCGCTATCGCGAGCTGTATTGCGTGCCCGTGCCCAAGTTCTACGAGAAGGTCACCGGCCGGGTCCCCGAGCCGGCCGAGTGGGTGTTGCTCGACGACGCCTTCCAGGAGGTCTACACCGCGCACAGCGCGCTGTGTGAGCTGGCCGACGGTGCGGACGAGTTGCTGCACGCCTGGCAGCGCGAGGGTGGCACCCAGTCGTTGTTGTCGTTGACCGCGCACGAGGCGCTGATGCCGTTCGTGCGCCGGTTCGGGATCGAGGACCGGTTCGTCCGGGTCGACGGGCGGGTGGGTCCGGCCGGCGGCGGCAAGGCCGAGCACCTGGTCCGGCACCTGGCCGGGCTGGGTCGGGAGCCGGCCGAGGTGGTGCTGATCGGCGATGCCGCCGACGACGCGGCGGCGGCGTTGCACGTGGGCGCGCGGGCGGTGTTGTACTCGGGCGGTTCGCACGCGCGGGCCGGCCTGGAGGCGGTCGGCGTGCCGGTGGTGGACTCGCTCGCGGACGCGGTGGAGCTGGCGCGTACCCTGCCGGGCTGAGCCGTGCGCGGCCGTCGGGCGGGTCGAGTGCTCAGGCCGGTGCCTTGGTCCGCAGGACCCGGACGAACTCGCGCATCCAGGCCGGATGGTCGACCCAGCTTCGGGCGGAGACCAGGGTGCCGTCGACGACCGCCTCGCCGTCCACCCAGGTGCCGCCCGCGGCTCTGATGTCCGGCGCGATCGTCGGGTAGGCGGCGGTCCGGCGCCCGGTCAGCATGCCCGCGGCGGCGGCGATCAGCGGGCCGTGACAGATCTGCGCGATCGGCTTGTCCGCCTCGAAGAAGTGCCGCACCAGGCGCTGTACGACCGGGTTGTTGCGCAGGTATTCCGGCGCCCGGCCGCCCGGCAGCACGAGCGCGACGTAGTTCTCCGGCCGCACCTCCACGAACGCGAAGTCGGCGGGCCACGTGTAGCCGGGCTTCTCGGTGAAGGTGTCGAAGCCGTCGACGAAGTCGTGCACGACGAAGGCGAGCTTCTTGCGCGAGGGGCCCGCCACGTGCACGTCGTACCCCTCCTCGCGCAGGCGTTGGTACGGGTAGAGCACTTCCAGCGACTCCGCCGCGTCGCCGGTGATCAGCAGCACCTTCTTGGCCATGACGATCGTCTCCCCACCGAATTCGTCCCGCCGTGCACGGATGTCGCCCTCGACCGTCCACGGTGCCCCGGACGTCGCCTTCGGGGCAATGGGTACGAGGTGTCCGGAGCGACCGGGAAATTACTTACAGCCTGTTCCAAGATCCCCTCTCGGCGGTCGAGGGGCACCCGAGTAGCCTGACGATGCGGCGACGCCGCGCGGCCGCGGGCCGGGACGACGGAGTCCCGGAACCACCGCCGGTCGGACGACGTCGCCTGAAACAGGTACTCGCGACAAAGCGGGTACCGGCAATACACAGCCGGGCACGCCCGGGGACGGCAATGGTCACGCAACGGCGCGCGACAGGAGCGGCAGCATCATGCAGAGCAAGCTGGACGAGGCGAAGGCGGAGCTTCTCGCCCGAGCGGCGGAAGCGGCACGAGCGGCATCGTCACAGCACGGAGGCGGCGGGCCCGAGGGCCCGAACCGGGTGGACCTCGATGTCCTCCTGTCCCGCTATTACCGGCACACCGCACCCGACGACCTGATCGATCGCGATCCGGTCGACGTGTACGGCGCGGCGATCTCGCACTGTCGACTCGCGGCGGAGCGCCCTCAGGGCACCGCGCGGGTCCGGGCGTACACGCCCACGGTGGAGGAGAACGGTTGGGCTTCGGGGCACACCGTGGTCGAGGTGGTCACCGACGACATGCCCTTCCTGGTGGACTCGGTCACCAACGAGCTGTCCCGCCAGGAGCGCAGCATCCACGTGGTGATCCACCCCCAGCTCATCGTGCGGCGCACGATCGCCGGCGAGCTGCTGGAGATCGTGGACACCACCGACGCGCACGGGGTGCCCGAGGACGCGATCATCGAGTCCTGGATGCACATCGAGATCGACCGGGAGAGCGACCGCGAGGACCTGCGCTCGGTCGAGGCGGGGTTGCAGCGCATCATCCGCGACGTGCGCGAGGTGGTCGAGGACTGGGCCAAGATGCGTGACACCTCGCTGCGGTTGGCCGACGAACTCGCGAGCGACCCGCCGGCGGCGCTGCCGGAGGAGGAGATCGGCGAGGCGTGGGAGCTGCTGCGCTGGCTCTCCGAGGACCACTTCACCTTCCTCGGGTACCGCGAGTACGACCTGGTGTGCGAGGACGACGAGGACGTGCTGCGCGCGGTGCCCGGTACCGGTCTCGGTATTCTGCGCGCCGACCAGGACCTGTCCGCGTCCTTCAGCCGGCTCTCCACCCAGGCACGCGCGAAGGCCCGGGAAAAGCAGCTGCTGATCCTGACCAAGGCCAACTCCCGGGCGACCGTGCACCGCTCGGCCTACCTCGACTACATCGGCGTGAAGAAGTTCGACGCGGCCGGCAACGTGGTCGGCGAGCGTCGCTTCCTGGGGCTGTTCAGCTCCGCCGCGTACACCGACAGCGTCCAGCGCATCCCGGTGGTGCGCCGCAAGGTGCACGCGGTGCTGGACAAGGCCGGCTTCCCGCCGGTCAGCCACGACGGCCGGGACCTGCTGCAGATCCTGGAGACCTACCCGCGCGACGATCTGTTCCAGATCGCCGTGGACGAACTGCACGACATCGTGATCAGCGTGCTCTACCTCCAGGAGCGTCGCCGGTTGCGGCTGTTCCTGCGCAAGGACGAGTACGGCCGGTTCTACTCGGCCCTGGTCTACCTGCCGCGTGACCGGTACACCACCGAGGTCCGGCTCAAGATGCAGGACATCCTGCTCGCCGAGCTGGCCGGTTCGGTGGTCGACTACACCGCGCGCAACACCGAGTCCGTGCTCGCGCGCCTGCACTTCACGGTGCGCGTGCCCACCGGCGCCGAACTGGGCGACCCGGACGTGGACTACATCGAACGACTGCTGGCCGAGGCCACCCGCTCGTGGATCGACGACTTCGGCGAGGCCCTCGTCGCCGAATGCGGCGAGGAGAGCGCGGCCGAGCTGTCCCGGCGCTACGCGCACGCGTTCAGCGAGGGCTACAAGTCCGACTTCCCGCCCCGGACCGCGGTGGCCGACCTCAAGCGGATCGAGGAGCTGACCCCCGAGGCGGACTTCAAGCTGCACCTGTACGAGCCGATAGGAGCACTGCCGGGCGAGCGGCGGTTCAAGATCTATCGTTCCGGTGGGCACGTGTCGCTCTCCGAGGTGCTGCCGATTCTGCAGCGCATGGGTCTGGAGGTCGTCGACGAGCGGCCCTACGAGCTGCGCCGCGCCGACGGGACCGTGGCGTGGGTGTACGACTTCGGCCTGCGTTACGACGCGACGTCGATGTACGGGCAGCCCGAGGACGTCAAGGAGCTGTTCCAGGACGCGTTCTCGGCGACCTGGACCGGGCGGGCGGAGAACGACGGGTTCAACGCCCTGGTCTTCCGGGCCGGGCTGACCTGGCGCCAGGCGATGGTGCTGCGTGCGTACGCCAAGTACCAGCGGCAGGCCGGGACCACCTTCGGGCAGGAGTACATCGAGGGCGTCCTGGTCTCCAACCCGCACACCACGCGGCTGTTGGTGAACCTGTTCGAGGCCCGCTTCTCGCCGGGCCACCAGCAGGCCGGCACCGAGCTGGTGGACGGCATCGTCGAGGCCATCGAGGGCGCTCTGGACCAGGTGGCCAGCCTGGACGAGGACCGCATCCTGCGTTCCTTCCTGGCGATGGTCAAGGCGACCCTGCGGACCAACTTCTTCCAGCACCGCGAGGACGGCGAGGCGCACGACTACCTCTCGCTCAAGTTCGACCCGCAGGAGATCCCGGACCTGCCCGCGCCGCGGCCCAGGTTCGAGATCTTCGTCTACTCGCCCCGGGTCGAGGGTGTGCACCTGCGCTTCGGCGCGGTCGCGCGCGGCGGACTGCGCTGGTCGGACCGGCGCGAGGACTTCCGCACCGAGATCCTGGGCCTGGTCAAGGCGCAGATGGTCAAGAACACGGTGATCGTGCCGGTCGGCGCCAAGGGCGGCTTCTTCTGCAAGCAACTGCCCGACGCCTCGGACCGCGAGGCGTGGCTGGCCGAGGGCATCGCCTGCTACCGCACCTTCATCGGCGCGCTGCTCGACATCACCGACAACCTGGTGGACGGCGCGGTCGTGCCGCCGGCGGACGTGGTGCGCCACGACGCGGACGACACCTACCTGGTGGTGGCCGCGGACAAGGGCACCGCGACGTTCTCCGACATCGCCAACGAGGTGGCGCAGGCGTACGGCTTCTGGCTGGGCGACGCGTTCGCCTCCGGCGGCTCGGCGGGCTACGACCACAAGGGCATGGGCATCACCGCGCGTGGTGCGTGGGAGTCGGTCAAGCGGCACTTCCGCGAACTGGGTCACGACACCCAGACCGAGGACTTCACCGTGGTCGGCATCGGGGACATGTCCGGTGACGTGTTCGGCAACGGCATGCTGCTGTCCGAGCACATCCGACTGGTCGCCGCCTTCGACCACCGGCACATCTTCCTGGACCCGAACCCGGACGCGGCGGCCTCCTTCGCCGAGCGGCGCCGGTTGTTCGACCTGCCGCGCAGCTCGTGGGCGGACTACGGCAAGGAGCTGATCTCGGCCGGCGGCGGGGTCTACCCGCGCACCGCCAAGTCGGTGCCGATCAGTGCCCCGGTGCGTCAGGCGCTGGGGCTGCCGGACGGGATGATCCGACTCACCCCGGCCGAGCTGATGAAGGCGATCCTGAAGGCCCCCGCGGACCTGTTCTGGAACGGTGGAATCGGCACCTACATCAAGTCGAGCGGCGAATCGCACGCCGACGTCGGCGACAAGGCCAACGACGCGATCCGGGTCAACGGCGCCGATCTGCGGGTCAAGGTCGTCGGCGAGGGCGGCAACCTGGGTTGCACCCAGCTCGGTCGGGTCGAGTTCGCGCTCGCCGGCGGCCGGATCAACACCGACGCGATCGACAACTCGGCGGGCGTGGACACCTCGGACCACGAGGTGAACATCAAGATCCTGCTCAACCAGGTCACCGCCGCCGGCGACATGACCCTCAAGCAGCGCAACGAGCTGCTCGCGGCCATGACGGACGAAGTCGGACACCTGGTGTTGGCCGCCAACTACGGCCAGAACTGCGCGCTGTCCAACGCGGTCTCCCAGGCCGGCAGCCTGCTGCACGTGCACATGCGGTACATGCGCCGGCTGGTGCGCGACGGGCACCTCGACCGGGAGATCGAGTTCCTGCCCACCGATCGGCAGTTGCGCGAGCGGCAGCAGAACGGGCAGGCGATGACCCAGCCCGAGCTGGCCGTGCTGCTGGCGTACACCAAGATCGTGATGGCCCAGGACCTGATCGCCTCGGACCTGCCGGACGACCCGTTCCTGGCAAGGGAGTTGTACCGCTACTTCCCCAGCGCGCTGCGGGCGAGGTTCGTCGAGCAGATGGACCGGCACCCGCTGCGCCGGGACATCATCACCACCGTCGTGGTCAACGAGGTGGTCAACCTGGCCGGTCTCTCGTTCATGTTCCGCATGCGCGAGGAGAGCGGCGCGTCGGCGGAGGAGGTGGCCCGGGCGCACATCACCGCGCGGGAGATCTTCGGCGTCGATCGCATCATGGGCGCGATCGCGGCGCTGGACAACAAGGTCCCGGCCGAGATGCAGACCACGCTGCGGCTGCACAGTCGGCGGCTGATCGAGCGGGCCACCCGCTGGTTCCTGGGCAGCCGGCGCGAGATCGACATCGCCGCGCAGGTGGAGTTCTTCCGGGACGGGGTGGCCGAGGTGGTCGCACACCTGCCCAAGGTGCTGCGCGGCTCGGACCTGGCCTGGATGGACGGGCTGTACGAGGAGTTCACCGGGGCCGGCGTGCCGACCGAACTGGCCACCGCGGTGGCCGGGATGTCCTCGGCGTACGCGGCGCTGGACATCGTCGAGGTGGCCCGCGATTCCGAGCGTGCGGTGCTCGACGTCGCGCAGGTGTACTTCGACATCGCCGACCGGCTGCCGATCGCGTACCTGCTCGACCGGATCATCGAACTGCCGCGCAGCGACCGGTGGAAGTCGATGGCCCGCGCCTCGCTGCGCGAGGATCTGTACGCGGCACAGGCCGGGCTCACCGCGGAGGTGCTCGGTTCCGGGGACCCGGACGACAGCCCGGAGTTGCGGTTCAAGGCGTGGGAGCACAAGAACGCGCCGGTGCTCACCCGGGCACGGTCCACGCTGGACGAGTTGCAGGAGGCGGAGAACTACGACCTCGCGACGCTCTCGGTCGCGATGCGGACGATCCGTACGCTGCTGCGGACCGGTAGCAAGAGCTGATCGGTGCGCAAGCGCCGCTGGCCCGGAACCCGCCGGGGTTCCGGGCCGGCGGCCTGTTCGGGCCCGACTACGGTTCGAGCATCAGCAGTTCGTGGTGGCTGCGTTCGCGCACCGCCCACCAGCACGGCAGGTAGATCACCGCGGGCAGGCCGGCCACCAGGATCGACCAGGTCGGGCAGTTCATCAGTGCCGCCACCAGTGCGACGAATACATGGATCAGGCCCACCGCGGCCGCCCGGGCGAGTGCCCCGGTGCCGCGCCGCATCGCGTCGCGCACCCCGGCCACGCCCATGCCGCAGACCACCGCGACACCCGCGCACAACACCGACGCGATCAGCAGCAGGTCGCCGAGCCCTTCCAGGCTCTTGCGGTCGTCGCGCACCGCGAACGACATGATCGCCAACGTGACGGCGGTCGCGCTCATCAGCACCGTCTCGACGGCCAGCGCGATCAGCAGGGTTCGCAGAAAACCGATTCGACGATTTCCCCTCATAGTTCCCCCGAAATGACGTTTGCCCCCCGTTCGGTACACCCCCGAGCCGGTTCCGAAGCGGCGGGGAGCACCCTACGCCTTCGGACGATGCCACACGGAATCCCGTTCCCGAAGTCGGGTCGGTAACGATGGCGGTACGAAACACGGTGGGAAACACGAAGGCCGCGGGGTTCGTCCGGGCGTTGCCGGACGGCCCCGCGGCCTTCGCCGCGATGTCCTCGGGACGTCGATCGAGCGCCGGCAACCTGCTCGACGACGTGCTCGACGACCTGATCGACCACCTGCTCGACTACTTGACGGCGCCCGCCATCACGCCCTGGACGAAGTAGCGCTGGAAGCTGAAGAAGACGATCACCGGGACGATCAGCGACAGGAAGGCGCCGGGTGCCAGCACGTCGATGTTGGCGCCGAACGCCCGGGATTGGGACTGCAACGCGACGGTCAGCGGCGCCGATTCGGTGTCCGCGTAGATCAACGCGATCAGCATGTCGTTCCACACCCACAGGAACTGGAAGATGCCCAGCGACGCGATGGCCGGCAGGCCCAGCGGCAGGATGACCCGGAAGAAGATGGTCAGGTCGGTGCCACCGTCCATCCGGGCGGCCTCCAGCAGGTCGCGGGGGATGCCCGCGAAGTAGTTGCGCAGCAGGAACACCGCGAACGGCAGGCCGAAGGCGACGTGGAAGAGCACCACGCCCGCGATGGTGCCGAACAGGCCGGTGTCGCCGTACAACTTCGAGATCGGGATCAGCGCGACCTGTACCGGCACCACCAACAGGCCGACCACGATCAGGAACAGCCAGTCCCGACCGGGGAATTCCAGCCACGCGAAGGCGTAGGCCGCGAGCGAGCCGATCAGGATCACCAACAGCGTGCTGGGCACGGTGATCCAGATCGTGTTGAAGAACGCCCGGGTCATGTCCTTGTTGTCGAGCAGCTTGTCGTAGTTCGAGAAGGTCAGGTCGCTCGGTTTGCCCAGCACCTTCCACCAACCGGACTTGCTCATCTCCTGCGGGTCGCGCAGCGAGGAGACGAGCAGACCGAAGGTGGGCATCAGCCAGAACAACGCGATCAGCACGAGTGCGACCGCCGCCAGGCCGCCGCCGGTGCGGCCCACGATCCGGGAGGCCAGGCCGCGCTTGATGCCTCCCTCCCCGCCCACCGGTGGTTGTCGAGGCTTCGTCAGGTCGGGGGCTGCGGACGCGCTCACCGGTTCTCCCTTCGGAAGCGTCGGATGTTGAACAACATCGCCGGCAGTACCAGCAGGAAGAGCAGGATGCCGATGGCGCTGCCCAGGCCCTGGTTGTTGCCGCCGCCGAAGGAGGCGATGTACATCTGCAGGGCCAGGACGTTGGCCTCCTTCTGCGACGAGCCCAGCGAGATGATGTACACCAGGTCGAAGATCTTGAGCACGTTGATCACCAGGGTGACCATCACCACCACCAGCACCGGGGACAGCAGCGGGATGGTGACCCGGCGGAAGACCTGCCATTCGGTCGCGCCGTCCACGCGCGCGGCCTCCAGCGCGTCCCTGGGGATCGCGGCCAGGCCCGCCGCGATCAGCACCATCGCGAAGCCCGCCCACATCCAGATGTAGGCGCCGATGATCGCGGCGGTGATCAGGTTCGGCCCGAGCCAGTCGTAGCCACCGAAGGACTTGGCGAAGTTGCCCTCGGTCAGCCGCAGTTGCACCGGGCCCTCGCGGGCGGCGGAGGCGGGCATGGTGAACGAGCCGTCCTTGCCGGTGGTCGCGCTCGCGACGGTCCTCCCGCCACGCACCGCCTCGACCCGGACGCCCGGCAGGCCCTTCTCGCCGGGATCGACCACGCCCGGCTTGCCCGCGTTGCCCTTGCTGAAGTCGACCCACACCACGCCGCCGAGTCCGCCGGCGGCCGGCACCCCGGGCCTGGCGTCCCGCGCGTCGCCGGGAATCTTTTCCGCGGGCAGGGAGACCAGCGGCAGCAGTGCGGTGCCGCCCGGCCCGGTGCCGGCCCGGGTGACGAAGCCGCCGCCCTGGGGGGTGAGCACGGTGTCGTTGCGTGGGCGGGCACCCGGATACGGCGCGCCCTCGCTGAAGATGTCGTGCACGCTCGTGATCACCGCGTTGGCCACGCCCTGGTCGGGCTCGCGGTCGTAGACGAGCCGGAAGGTGATGCCCGCGGCCAACATGGACACGGCCATCGGCATGAAGACGATCAGCTTGAACGCCGTGGCGAACCTGACCCGTTCGGTCAGCACCGCGAAGATCAGGCCGAGCGAGGTGACCGCGGCCGGTACCACCAGGACCCAGATCAGGTTGTTCTCGAGTGCGGTGAAGGTGTCGTCGTCGGTGAACAGTTCCTTGTAGTTGTCGATCCCCACGAAGTCCGACCAGCCGTCCGCGCCGAACAGGCTGCGCAACAACGACCACACGATCGGATAGGCGACCAGGACGGCGAGCATGACGATGGCCGGCAGCAGGAACAGCCAGCCCAACAGGGCGCCCGAACCGAGCCCGCGCGACTCGCGCGCGGGCATCGGCTTCGTCTTCTCGGGCACCGCGACCGGTACGGGTGCCTTGTCACTCATGGCAGCGGATCACCCGCCCGCGTATGCCTTGGCGGCGTCCGCTTCGAGCTTGCTCTGCGCCCCGGCCACGTCCGAGGGGTTGCGCAGGAAGTCCTGGAGGTCGCGCCATTCGCCCTCACCCTTGGTGCCGCCGAACGCGGCCGGTGCCTGATCGGAGAGGTCGAAGCGGAAGTCGTCGCCCGCGCCGATCAGGTTCTTGGCGATCCCGCGCGTGGTGTCGTCGCGATAGGCGGCGAGGTCCAGGTTCTTGTTCGGCGAGAGGTAACCGCCCTGCTGTGCCCACACCTTGGCGGCGTCCGGCGAGGCCAGGTACTTGAGCAACGCCTGCGCGCCGGGGGAGTCCTTCATCGCCACGGCCACGTCGCCGCCGGTGACCACCGGCGCCTTGCCGGTGCCGACCGCCGGGAACCCGAAGAACTTCGCGTCGGTGCCGATCTTGGCCTTGGTGTCCTTGATGATGTTGGTGCCGATGAAGTCGCCGCCGGAGATCATCCCCGCCTTCGGCGGGTCGCCGAACACCTGGGGCACCGAGGCCGGGAACTCGGTCTGGAGCACACCGCCGCTGCCGCCGGGGAACCAGTCGCCCTTGCCGAAGACCTGGGCCAGGGTCTCCAGGGCGGTCTTGACCGAGGGGTCGGTCCACGGGATCTTGTGCTGGGCCAACTGGTCGTACTTCTCCGGGCCGGCCTGGCTCAGGTAGATGTTCTCGAACCAGTCGGTGAGCACCCACCCGTCGGCGCCGCCGATGGCGAACGGCGGGGTGCCGGAGTCGGAGATCAGGCCCGCGTTCTTGAGCAGGTCCTCCCAGGACTTGGCCTCGGTCGCGCCCGCGTTCTCGTAGACCTTGGCGTTGTACCAGACCAGCGACTTGTTGGCGCCCTTGTAGTAGACGCCGTAGAGCTTGTCCTGGTACGAGCCGAGCTTTTGCCACTGGCTCGAGAAGTTGGCCTGCACGGCCTGCTGCACGTCGGCCGACAGTGGCTTGATCCAGCCCTTTTGGGCGAACTGTTGGAGTACGCCCGGCTGGGCCAGGAACGCCACGTCCGGCGGCGCGTTGCCCTCGACCCGTTGGCCGAGGAAGGTGGAGGCGCTGTCGCCGGTGGGAATGAACTCGGTCTTGGCCCCGGTGCGCTTCTCGAAGTCGGCGAGCACCTTCTTGAACGCCGCCTGCTCGTCACCGGTCCACACCGCGGCCACGCTCACCGTGGTCCCGTCGAGCCGGGGTACGGCCGGCGCGCCGCTCCCGCTCGGCGTCGAGTCGCCCTTCTTGCCCTTGTCGTTACCGTCGTCGCTACAGGCCGCGAGACCCATGGCGAGCATCGAGGCGACCGCCAAGGCGCCCACGAACCGCTTCACGCATCCTCCGTTATGGACAGACCCGTTTCCGGGTCGAAGAAGTGCAGCCGATCGATTGCCACCCGCATCACCACGTCGGCGCCCTCGCGCGCCCGGGTCCGCGGCCCGAAGCGGGCCACCAACTCGGAATGCGCCGCGTCGGCGTCCGGCACCGTGTCCTCCGCGCCCACGTCGCGCGCCAGTTCCTGGACGTCCTCGGTGACCGCCGGAGGCGCGTCCAGGCGCATGTGTACGAGCACCTCCGAGCCCATCGCCTCGACCAGGTCGGCCTCGGCGCGCAGGACGGCGCCCTCGACGGGCTCGGCGCCCTCCAGGGCGGTGTCGTGCAGATCCTCGGGACGGATCCCGACGATCAGCGAACGCTCCCGGTAGCCGGCCAACGCCGGGCGCGCGGCGAGCACGTCGGGGTGCACGGTCAGTCGTTGGCTGCCGATGTCCACGGTGGCCCCGCCCGCGTCGTCGTGGTGCAGGGTGCCGGTCATCAGGTTCATCGCGGGCGAGCCGATGAAGCCGGCCACGAACAGGTTGACCGGGTGGTCGTACAGCTCCTGCGGTGGGGCGACCTGTTGCAGAACGCCCTTCTTCATCACCGCGACCCGATCGCCGAGGGTCATCGCCTCTGTCTGATCGTGCGTCACATACAGCGTGGTGACCCCGAGTTCGCGGGTCAGCCGGGCGATCTGGGCGCGCATCTGCACGCGTAGCTTCGCGTCGAGATTGGACAGCGGTTCGTCCATCAGGAACGCCTGCGGCTCGCGCACGATGGCCCGGCCCATCGCCACCCGCTGGCGTTGGCCGCCGGAGAGTTGCCGCGGTTTTCGGCCCAGATGTTCCTCCAGGCCCAGGGTCCGCGCCGCGTCGCCGACCCGTCGGCGGATCTCGTCCTTGGGCAACTTCCGCAATCGCAAACCGAATCCGATGTTGTCCCGGACATTGAGATGCGGATACAGCGCGTAGCTCTGGAACACCATCGCCACGTCCCGATCGCGGGAGGGGACGTGGTTGACGACTCGGTCGCCGATGCTGATCGTGCCCTCGCTGATCTCCTCCAGGCCGGCGACCATCCGCAGCGCGGTGGTCTTCCCGCATCCGGAGGGACCGACCAGGACCAGGAACTCCCCGTCGGCGACCGTCAGATCGAGCGAGGTGACCGCCCGTGTGCCATCCGTGTACAGCTTTCCGACTCCAGCAAGAACCACTTCCGCCACGAATTCCCCCGAGGGTGGACAGATCCCGCCTACCGATGTCCTGTGGTACGCCTGGTGTGGCGTCGACCACAACCCCTGCCCGGAGCAACGAGCCTTATTCGTGACTTTCGATCATCACTGCGTAATGGGGCGACGGGGGCCGGTCGCGCTCCGTATGCTGAGCGGGTCGCGACTGGCGTCTGCGTGGGATCGACCACGAGGAAGCGGCGGTTCCACCGACGCGGTGTCGTCCGCCTGGGCACCCGGATCACATCGATTGTGAACCGAGCCGGAGGACGCATGGACGACCACGTGCAGACGAACAACCGTCGGGACGAACTGGACCGCACCGACCCGGAGATCGCCGCCCTGGTGCGCGCCGAGGAACTGCTCCAGCAGGACACGCTGCGCCTGATCCCGAGTGAGAACTACGTCTCCGCCGCCGTCCTGGCGGCAACCGGGACGGTGCTCACCAACAAGTACTCCGAGGGCTATCCGGGCCGGCGGTACTACGAGGGCCAGCAGAACATCGACCCGATCGAGATCATCGCCCGCGACCGGGCGCGGGCGTTGTTCGGCGTGGAGCACGCCAACGTGCAGCCGTACTCCGGCTCGCCGGCCAACCTCGCGGTCTACCTCGCCTTCGCCCGGCCCGGTGACACGGTGTTGGGCATGGCGTTGCCGATGGGCGGGCATCTCACCCACGGCTGGGGCGTGTCCGCGACCGGCACCTGGTTTCGCGGGGTCCGCTACGGCGTACGGGCCGACACCGGGCGCACCGATCTGGACGAGGTACGCGATCTCGCGCTGCGCGAGCGGCCCCGGATCATCTTCTGCGGCGGTACGGCGGTGCCGCGCACGGTGGACTTCGCCGGGTTCGCGGCGATCGCCCGCGAGGTGGACGCGATCCTGGTCGCGGACGTGTCGCATATCGCCGGGCTGATCGCGGGTGGGGTGCATCCCTCGCCGGTCGGGCATGTGGACGTGGTCTCCACGACCACGCACAAGACGCTGCGGGGCCCGCGTGGGGCGATGTTGATGTGCCGCGCCGAACATGCCAAGGCGATCGACAAGGCGGTCTTCCCGGGCCTGCAGGGTGGGCCGCACAACAACACCACGGCGGCCATCGCGGTGGCGCTGCGCGAGGCCGATACCGACGAATTCCGTTCCTATGCGCGGCAGGTGGTCGCGAACGCGAAGCGGCTCGGGGAGGAACTCGCGGAGCGCGGCTTCGAGTTGGTGTCGGGCGGGACGGACAACCATCTGCTGCTGGTGGATCTGACCCGGCGCGGGGTGGCCGGGAAGGTCGCGGCGAAGGCGCTGGATCGGGCCGGGATCGTGGTCAATTACAACACCGTGCCGTTCGACACCCGGTCGCCGTTCGATCCGTCCGGGATTCGGATCGGTACGCCCGCGCTCACGTCGCGCGGGTTGCGCGAGTCGCACATGTCGCTGATCGCGGGGTGGATGGATCGCATCGTGACGGGGGCGGCGGCGGGGTCGTCGGAGGACGAGATCGCGGTGGTTCGGGCCGAGGTGCGCTCGTTCCTGAGCGGGTTTCCGGCGCCCGGGTTGCCTGTGTAGTCGGTTGGGTCGGGGGAGTTCGCCCGCCCGCTGCGGTGCACGGCTGCGGGGCCGCCTGGTGGGCCCCGCGGCCCGGTGGGCGGGTCAGCGGGCCTTGCGGGCGAGGTGTTCCAGGGCGGGCCACAAGGGGGTTTGCAGGGGGGTGCCGAGTTGTTCCGCCGCTCGGCGGACGGCGCCGGTGAGCAGGGCCAGGTCGGTGGGGCCCTTGCCGCCGCCCACGGGCGTGGGGCGTCGGGCCAGGCGGTTGCCCATCTCCTGCCACTCCTGGCGCACCACGGTGGGCCGCAGGGTGGCCGTGCGCGGCATCCGGCCGGTCACCCGGCCGCCCTGGAACGGGACGACGGCGCCGTCTCGCCCGCGCACGAAGCCGCGGCCGGGATAGTCCTCGTCCACGGCCGCCGCGTCCTCGACGTCGATCAGCACCCGGGAAGCCTGCGGGTCGTCCACCCGCAGGGCGATCCGCAGCTCGGCGGCCGCGGCGGCCTCGATCTCCGGGGTGCGGGCGGGCCGGCCGGTGGTCACCAGCAGGTGCACGCCGTGCGGGCCGCCGCGGTGGGCCACGTCGGCGAGGCTCTTGACGAAGCCGGGGTACGCCTCGGCCAGCAGGTCTATGTCGTCCACCGCCACCACCAGCCGGGGCAGCGGCCGACCCGGGCCCGGTCGGTACGCCTCGAACGGGGCACCGCGCAACAGCCCCTCGCGGCGGTCCAGTTCGTCCCGCACTGCGGCGATCGCAGCGCCGGTGGCCGGGATGTCCGCGTCGGCGATATAGCCCACCACGTGTGGCAGCTCGGAGAGCCCCTGCGGGCCGCGGACCAGCGCGATGGCCAACTCGTCCGGCCGATTGGCCACCGCGAGCGAGCACAACACGGACGCCAACAACTCGGAGCGGCCGGAGCCGGCGGCCCCGCCGATCACCACGTGCGGACCGTCGGCGGACAGGTCCACGGCGACCGCGCCGCGCGCGTCCGAGCCGAGCACCGCGCGCGGTGAGCGGCCCGCCTCGCGCCAGCCGGCCAACAGCTTGGCGGGGGTGAGCAGGTCCAGATTGAGCAGGTCGAGCAGCCGCACCGACTCCGGCAGCGGCGAGGTGACCCGGCGGGTGGCCTCGCGCAACGGGGCCAGGGCCCGGGCGAAGCGGTCCGCCCACGCGGACGACACCGCGTCCGCGACCACGTCCTCCACGCGCCGGGTGCCCGGCCCGATCAGGTCGATCCGGGTGCCGACCTCGCCGGTGACGTGCGCGACCGCCGAGCACTGCGCCGGCAACTCCTCGGCCCGCTCGTCCAGGCACAGCGCGTGTACGCCCGCCGCCGGTCCCTCGACCAGGAGCCGGACGATCTCCGGGCGGGCGGCCAACCGGCCCGCGCCGTCCAGGATCACCACGGTGCGCCGGACCGGAACCCGCTCGGCGGTGTCTATGCGATCGAGCAACTCGCCCGCGCGCGCCCGCACCTGGTCCGCCCCCAGACCGACCAGGAGCCGGCAGTCCTGACCCTCGCCCGGCCGCAGATGCGGCAGCCAGCGGGCCCAGGACCAGTCGCCGGCGGTGCCGGGATCCGCGCACAGTACGACCAGCTCCACGTCCTGCGGTCCGTGCAGTCCGGCGAGTTGAGCCACCACCGAGCGGGCCAGGCCCAGCAACCGGGGTCGGTGTCCGGTCAGGCCGAGCACGGTGTCCTTGAGCGAGACGGTGACCGGGACCGAGAACGCGGTCAGCCTGCGTTCCTCGCCGTCGGTGCCCGCGACGGTCGAGGGCTCCACCAGGGTCACCCGCGAGGGCAGGTCGCCGACCCCCAGGCGCACGCCGAGCGCCTCCGGGTGGCCGGCCGCGCGTTCCCACAGCCGGCCCGCCGGCCCCGGCTCACCGGTGGCCAGCGCGTCCAACAGCAGTGTCGCCGGGTCGGGCGACTGGTCGCGGCGCCAGCGCACCTCGTCGAGCAGCGCCGAGCGGGCGGCCGCCTCGATCGTCTCGCGCTCGGTCCCGGCGACCTTGCGGCGCAGCGCGAACGGCCGGCGTCGGCCCCCGCTCTCCTCGGGCAGTTCGAAGCGGGCCCGGGCGGGCACCGGCAGTTGGGCCCGGGCGGTGCGGCGCACCTCGATGTGCCCGGTGCCGTCGGCCCGGGCGCGGGCGCCGGTGTCGTCCTCGGGGGAGCCGTAGGGCTGGGGCAGGAAGGTCTGCAGGGTGGACTCGCCGACCCGCAACAGCGAGCCCGGCGGCAACTCGACCGGTTCGCGGCCGATCGGCATCCCGTCCACGGTGGTGCCGTTGGTCGAGCCGAGATCGGCGATCCGGATCCGGCCGGGCTCTATCCACAATTCGGCGTGCAGGCGGGACAGGTCGGGATCGCCGAGGCGCACCTCGGCCTCCGGCGCGCGGCCGATCCGTACCCCGCCCTGGTGCAGCAGGTGCACACCGCCCGCGTCCGGCCCGCCGACCACGCGCAACTGCGGGGAGCCGGCCGAGGGCGACGGCGAGCCGAGCGCGTCGACGGTGATCAGCGCGCCGTCCACCAGCGGCGGCCGACCCACGAGGGTGTCGTCGCGCAGCCGGATGTCGCCCACCCAAAAGCGTTGGCCCTCGGTCCCGGAGGCGGTTCGCAGTGCGCCCGCTATTCCCGCGAAGGTCGTCCCGGACGGCGCGGTGACGAGCACGTCGGCGCCCGGTCCGGTCCGCTGCGGGCCGTGCACGGTGAGCCGGATCTGCATGCGCGCCTCCCTCCTCCGAGCAGAAAACAAGAGGCATCCTCGCACCCGCGACCGTCATGTCGCCCACGGCCGGACAGACGACGGATCTTGTCCGAATTTCGACCGGAAAGGACCGGGTCGCCGGCGAATCGCCCGAACGTGATACCGATCCGAGCCACCCTCGTCACCGAGTATGGGTCGCACACGCTCCGGGCACCGGAGCCGAACCGTACCTGGGGTCGATGCGTCCCAAGCGGAGTACCACCTAGGGTGGAAGGCAACCCGGCACCACCGCCCAGGTGGCGGACAGGACAGTGGGGAGCGTCGTGGACCGGCCGGTCGGCAGCAAATATCTGCTCCAGGAAACCCTGGGGCGCGGAGCCAGTGGCACCGTCTGGCGCGCGAGCGTGCGCGATTCCGGCGAGATCGTCGCGGTCAAGGTGCTGCGCGAGGAGTTGAGCACCGACCCGGACGTGGTCACCCGCTTCCTGCGCGAGCGCTCGCTGCTGCTCAACCTGCGCCACCCCAACCTGGTGCACGTGCGCGACCTCGTCGTCGAGGGCGAGACGCTCGCCCTGGTGATGGACCTGATCGACGGCCCCGATCTGCGCACCTACCTGCGCGAGAACGGCCCGTTGCCGCCGGCCGCCGCCGCCTTGACGATGGCTCAGATCTGCGACGCGCTCAGCGTGACGCACGCGGACGGGGTGATACACCGGGACCTGAAACCGGCCAACATCATGCTCGCCCGCAACGGCGACTCGCTCTACCCGATGCTGACCGACTTCGGCATCGCCCGCCTCGCCGACTCGCCCGCGCTCACCCGCACCCACGAACTCGTCGGCACGCCCAGCTACGTCGCGCCCGAGACCGCCGAGGGCCGCCCGCTCACCCCGGCCGTGGACGTCTACGCGGCGGGCGTGGTGCTCTACGAACTGGTGGCCGGCCACCCGCCGTTCCGGGACACCAACCCGATCGCGCTGCTGCACCACCACCTGACCGAGGTACCCACCCGCGCGGCCGGCATGCCCGACGCCTACTGGCTGATCACCGAGCGCTGCCTGGCCAAGCGACCCGAGACCCGACCGGACGCGGCGGGCCTGGGCCGCGCCCTGCGGCTGGCCGCCGACATCGTCGCCGGCGTCCGGCCCGACGACGGCTCGCTCGCCCAGGTGCTGGCCGCGAGCGCGTTCGGCGCGCAGGCCGGGGCCGCCGATCCCACCCGCGCCCTGCCGCAGACCCAGGTCGGCTATCCGACCCCGCCGACCACGCCGCCGCCGACCCCGCCGAGCGCACCCAACGCGACCCGGGTGATGAGCACCCAGCCGCCCGGCTATCCACAACCGCCGCAGCACTACCCGCCGCAGCCGGCCCGGGCCGAGCCGGTGCGGCAACAGGCCGGGCCGGCCGCCGCGCCGCCGCCGCTCGCCGACCCCGGACCGCCGCCCCCGCCGCCGCCGCGCTACCGACGCGAGGAGGCGCCCGAGCGCGAGCCGCGGCGCCGCGACCGCGCCGTACGCGAACCGCGCGAACCCAGGGAACGCGAGCCCGAGCCCCGCGACCGCGAACCACGCCGCCGCCGCGGCTTCCGGCTCTCCAGCATTCCGGGCGTGGGCTGCACCATCGGCTGCCTGCTGCGGCTGGTGATCCTGGGCGCGATCCTGTTCGCCGTCTACTGGTTCAGCCCGCTGCGCGACTGGGTGCACTCCGCTATCGACGGATTCGATACCGTTCGAGGCTGGTACGACAGTGTCAAGGACTTCGTCACCGGCGGCGACAACGGCGGCGACACCAAGAATTGACGCATAGTCATCCCTTTCGCCCGTGTCGAGGACGACCTCGTACACGCCGTCCCACCCGACGGTCCCCGCATCCGGGGCCCGGCCGCGTAGGGTGCGGTCGGGGAAGTCCGCTGTGAGCACCACGCTCGCTGGGTCCACGGAGCTGCTTTGGCACGCAAGATCGGTAGCCGATACGTCGCCCTGAAGGTGCTCGGGCGCGGCGCCAGCGGGACCGTCTGGCAGGGCGAGGGACCCGAGGGACCCGTCGCGATCAAGCTGTTGCGCGAAGACCTCGCGTCCGACCAGGTGTTGGTCGCGCGCTTCGTCCAGGAGCGCACCGCGCTGACCAGCCTGGACCACCCCAACATCGTGGGCGTGCACGACCTGGTCGTCGACGGCACCGACCTCGCGCTGGTGATGGACCTGGTGATCGGCCCCGACCTGCGCGCCCGGCTGGAGCGCGAACGAGTGCTCACCCCCCGGCTGGCCGCCGCCATCGTGGCCGACGTCGCGGACGGCCTGTCCGCCGCCCACGCCGAGGGCGTGATCCACCGCGACGTCAAGCCCGAGAACATCCTGATCGACAACTCGGCCGGGGTCTCCCGGGCCCGACTCACCGACTTCGGCATCGCCCGCCTGGTCGACGCGCCGCGCCGCACCCGGGCCACCCGGATCATCGGCACGCCCGACTACCTGGCCCCCGAGATCATCGAGGGCCTCCAGCCGACCGCCGCCGTGGACGTGTACGCGCTGGCCACCGTGCTGTACGAACTGCTCACCGGCTGGACGCCGTTCGGCGGCGGCCACCCCGGCGCGGTGCTGCGCCGGCACGTCACCGAACCGGTGCCGGGCATTCCCGGCCTGCCCGACCCGCTCGCCGCCGTACTCGCGTCCTGCCTGTCCAAGGCCCCTGCGGCCCGGCTGACCGCCCGCGAATTCGGCGAACGGCTGCGCTCGGCACTGCCCGCGCTGATCGGCCTGCCCGCGTTCGACGTGCCCGACCCCAACGGGAACGTCGGCCGCCAGGACACCCCCGTGCCCCGCCCGGCCGGCGTGGTCCCGCTGGTCTCCGGCACCTCGGAGGCCGCCGACGGCAGCCGGGATACGCACACCAACCTGACCCGCCCGGTGTTCGACGGAGCGGTGCCGGTGCAGTCGCACCGGCGCGGCAAACCGGGCCGGCGCGAGGGCGGCGCACGCCGCCGGCTGATCCCGGTGATCTGCGGCGTACTCGCCGTCGCCGCGGTCGGCGCGGGCGCGGTGTGGTTCACCCGGGACGAGGGCACCCCGACCCGACCCGCCGGACAGACCTCCGCCACCCCGCGACCGGTCCCCTCCGGGAGCGCCGCCGGCTCGGCCGGACCCACCTCGGGGCGCGCCGGCGGCTACATCTGGGCCGCGTTCGCGCCGCTGCCCGCCGCCCCGGTGCTGCTCCAGGGCGGCCCGGCGGTGACCCGGACCGATGCCGAGCACAGCTACGTGGTGCAACGCGACGGCGAGGGCGCCCTGTGGTACCTCGGCAGCGACGGGCCGCGCTGGGGCGAGTGGCGCAGGCTGCCCGCCTTCCGCACCGGCGACGATCCCGCCGCGGTCAGCGCCGCGCCCGGTCGGATGGACGTGTTCGCGGTCGGTTCGACCGACAAGCTGCTCTACCGGGCCACCTTGGCCGACGGCCGATTCGGCGAGTGGACCAGGACGGACACCAGGACCAAACTCGCCGGCGCGCCCGCCGCGGTCGTCACCGGTGATCGCATCGACATCGTCGCGCGCACCGGCAGCGACGGCCTGGCCGCCGGATCGCTCACCGGGGCCGGCTGGAGCGGCTTCACCACGGTGCCCAGCGCGGGGCGGATCGAGGCCGCGCCCGCGCTCGCCACCGGCGCCCCCGGCACGCTGGACGCGTTCGTGGTGCGCGCCGGCGACCACGCGGTGTTGCACATCCCCTTCGTCGACGGCGGCTGGCGCGAACCCGAACGGGTCGGCCTGGCCGCCTCCGCGCGCCCGGCCGCCGCCTACAGCCAGGGCCGCGGCCTGGTCGTGCTGGCCCGCGACGGCAACGGCCGGCTGCTCGGCGCGGTGCCCGGCGAGGGCGGCTGGCGGCCGGTCGACCCGAACACCGCCACCGCCGACGCCCCCGGCGCGGTGGCCGCCGGACCCGACCGGGTGGACGTGTACATCCGGGCCGACAACGGCCGACTGCAGGCCGCCTCGTCGAGCCCGGACGCGGGCTGAGTCCGAGTCCGGCCCATCGTCCACTTAGGATGGTGGGGTGGCTGCCGTTGATCCTTCCGAAGAGCTCAAGTCCGTCGAATCGACCATGACGTCGATCGAGGCCGTCCTCGACCTCGACAAGATGCGGGCCGATGTGGCCGCGCTCAACGAAAAGGCGGCTGCGCCGGACCTTTGGGACGACCCCGAAGCCGCCCAGAAGGTGACGAGCCGGCTCTCGTTCCTCCAGGGCGAACTGCGCCGGGTCGAAGACCTGCGCCGGCGGCTGGACGACGTCAACGTGCTGTTCGAGCTGGCCGAGGCCGAGGACGACGCGGACACCCGCACCGAGGCCGAGAACGAGCTCACGTCGGTGCACAAGGCGGTCGGCGAACTCGAGGTGCGCACGCTGCTCTCGGGCGAGTACGACTCGCGTGAGGCACTGGTGACCATTCGCTCCGAGGCCGGTGGCGTGGACGCCGCCGACTTCGCCGAGATGCTCCTGCGGATGTACACCCGCTGGGCCGAGCGGCACGGCTACCCGACCGAGGTCTACGACACGTCCTACGCCGAAGAGGCCGGCATCAAGTCGGCCACCTTCGCGGTCAAGGTGCCGTACGCGTACGGCACGCTGTCCGTCGAGCAGGGCACGCACCGACTGGTGCGGATCTCGCCGTTCGACAACCAGGGCCGCCGACAGACCTCGTTCGCGGGCGTCGAGGTGCTGCCGGTCGTCGAGCAGAGCGACCGCGTCGACATCGACGAGTCCGAGCTGCGGGTGGACGTCTACCGTTCGTCCGGTCCCGGTGGCCAGGGCGTCAACACCACCGACTCGGCCGTGCGCATCACGCACATCCCGACCGGCATCGTGGTGTCCTGCCAGAACGAGCGCTCGCAGATCCAGAACCGCGCCTCCGCGATGGCGGTGTTGTCCGCCAAGCTGCTGGAGCGGCAGCGCCAGGAGGAGCAGGCCCGGATGAACGCGCTCAAGGGCGAGGGTTCGTCCTGGGGCAACCAGATGCGTTCGTACGTCCTGCACCCGTATCAGATGGTCAAGGACCTGCGCACCGAATTCGAGGTGGGCAATCCGCAGTCGGTGCTCGACGGCGAAATCGACGGTTTCATCGAGGCCGGAATCCGCTGGCGCAAGACGCAGCAGACCGCCGCCGCGTAGCGGGTCGGCGGGCGATGCCGACGCCGGTCCCGACCCCGACGAAAACGGGGCAACAACCCGATTCGTGACCCCGAGGGCCTCCGTGTATTCGCGGGGGCCTTCGTGGTATGCCGCGTTGCGCTTTCGTGCCGATTTTCTCGGCGAATCGGAATTAACCCCGCAACCCTCTCCGAACGCCCTTGACGCGGCATCCGCCCGGTTACCAGTCTGAACGGCGGCATTACCACGACGCATCCGATCGGAGTCCGAGGCGCATCGACAGATGGCACGGACGAGCGTCGAGGTGATGCCCAACGGCGTTTGGGACCCCACCCGCGCCGGCGCGGATACGGGGATCTCATCCAACTGGGGGTTAATTGATGACAACCAAAATGCGCGTCCGGACGGCTCGGATAGCCGCCGCCGCGCTGTTCGCGGCGGGCGCGTCCTTCGCGGTCGCGGGCGTCGCGAGCGCGACGGACGGTTCGGACGGGTGCGAGCAGACGCACACCTGCCCGGGCGGCGAGACCGAGGGTTCGACCACGGGCAGCACCGCCGGTAACACCACCGGCGGCACCGTCGTGGGAGCCACCACGGGCGGCACCGTCGTGGGTGCGACCACCGGTACCACGTCGGGTTCGACCACGGGCAACAGCACCTCGGGTTCGACCACGGGCAACACGACGTCCGGTTCGACCACGGGCAACACGACGTCGGGTTCGACGACCGGTGAGACCACGTCGGGTTCGACCACGGGCAACACGACGTCCGGTTCGACCACCGGCAACACCACGTCGGGTTCGACGACCGGTGAGACCACGTCGGGTTCGACCACGGGCAACACGACGTCCGGTTCGACCACCGGCAACACGACGTCCGGTTCGACGACCGGTAACACCACGTCGGGTTCGACCACGGGCAACACCACCTCGGGTTCGACCACCGGGAACAGCACCTCGGGCAGCTCCGGCGCGGCCACATCCGGTGGCGGCACCACGGGCGGTGGCAACACCACCAAGGGCAACTCGGGCGGTTCCGGCGGTACTTCGAAGGGCAGCACGGGCGGCAACACCGGTGGCGGCAACACGTGTGACGCCACGCACGCCTCCGGCGGCCTGGACCTGAACTGCGGCGGCGACGGGAACACCCGCACCACCAGCGGCAACGGCGACCAGCAGAACGCGCCTGTGCGCGACTTCGGCGGCGGCGACACCGCTCCGGCGGCGCAGCAGCCCGCGAACAAGGAACTGGCCTCGACCGGTTCGGGCGCCAACATGGCGTTCCTGATCGTCGGCGGTGCCGCGATGGCGGCCGGTGGCTTCACCTTCACCGTGCTGCCCGCGCGACTCAAGCGCCGTCAGCAGGCCTCCGCGGCCTGAGCCGAAGACTTGTGCCCCGGCGCGGCGGTTCCGGGGCACTGAATCCGCCGTCCCGGCGTTCCGAGCCGGGCGCACCGCGTCATCGCGAGTGCGTCTGTGCAACGGTCGGCTCGGGACCACGGACGGTGGGCGGCACCGCGGTACGACGCCGGGCTCAGGCCCGGCATCGAGAACGGGGCGCCCGCTCGGATCGGTACGCGTCGACAGGGCCCTGTCGACAGGATCGAACCGGGTTCCGGAAGCTGCGGAGCGCCGCTGTACAGCGCGAAGGCCCTGGGGGCACCCAGGGCCTTCGTGTCGTCTCGGGGGGTTGTTCTCGGCCTTCGTCGCGCGTCCGGCTCGTCGTATCCGGCCCGGCGACTCGTCTTACGGCGGCTCAGCCGCCCACGCGGGCCAGCAGCAGCGCGCACACCAAGACCAGCAGTGCGAGGGCCGCGAGCATGGCCGGATTGAGGTTGATTCCGCTCGAGCGCCGGAGCCGTTCGCGGCTCGCTCGGCACGTCGGACAGCGACCCTCGGTGACCAGGCCGGCACAGTTCGCGCACACCAGGCGGTCCAAGGTCATCTCGACTCCTCCGCCTCGATTTGCTCCACTATCACGCATCGCTACCCATAACGCTCACGACGCGGTGGGAAGTTCCCGTCCCCTTCCACTGTGCCGCTTACACTCACGGAATGGCCATGCCCGACGACCACTCTGTTCGAGCCTGGGCGCCCGGCCCCGGACAGTGTGGTCCCTTGGCCCCCTCTGTGCCCCCGGCCGTATGCCCTGCCCCCTACACTGGCGCACCGTGATGCAACCGTGATCCGATTCGACAACGTCAGCAAGACCTACCCGAAGCAGCCGCGCCCCGCGTTGCACGACGTCTCCCTCGAAGTGGAGAAGGGTGAGTTCGTCTTCCTCGTCGGGTCCTCGGGCTCGGGTAAGTCCACCTTCCTGCGGCTCGTCCTCAAAGAGGAACGACCATCGCTGGGCAACATCTTCGTGGCCGGCAAGGACCTCGGTCGGTTGTCCAACTGGAAGGTGCCGGCCCTGCGCCGTCAGGTGGGCACCGTCTTCCAGGACTTCCGCCTGCTCCCCAACAAGACGGTCTATCAGAATGTCGCGTTCGCGCTCGAGGTGATCGGCAAGCCCCGAGGCACGATCCGCAAGGTGGTACCGGAGGTTCTGGACCTGGTGGGCCTGGGCGGCAAGGAAGACCGCATGCCCGGCGAACTGTCCGGTGGTGAACAGCAGCGCGTGGCGATCGCGCGTGCCTTCGTGAACCGGCCGATGATCCTCATCGCCGACGAGCCCACCGGCAACCTCGACCCGCAGAACAGCGTCGGCATCATGAAGCTGCTCGACCGGATCAACCGGACGGGCACCACGATTCTGATGGCCACGCACGACCAGGCGATCGTGGACCAGATGCGCAAGCGCGTCATCGAGCTGGAGCAGGGCCGACTGGTCCGCGACCAGTCTCGCGGCGTGTACGGCTACCAGCACTGATCCACCGGACCACCACGGCGCGGCAGTCCGGCCGCGCCCCTAGCGACTAGGACATCATGCGCGCCCAGTTCGTCCTCTCGGAGATCGGAGTCGGTCTCCGCCGGAACCTGACCATGACGATCGCGGTGATCGTCAGTGTCGCGCTGTCCCTCACGCTGGCCGGAGCGGGTCTGCTGCTGCGCGTTCAGGTGAACGAGATGAAGGACTTCTGGTACGACCGGGTCGAGGTCTCGATCTTCCTGTGCGGCAAGAGCGACCACGGCCCCGGGTGCGAGGGCGGCGAGGTCTCGAACGAGCAGCGCGAGGGGTTCCGTCAGGAACTCAGTCGGATGGCCCTCGTGGAGAAGACCTACTACGAGACCAAGCAGGAAGCGTTCCAGCACTTCAAGGACCAGAACAAGGAATCGCCGCTGTCCGGCAGCGTGACCGCCGACCAGTTGCCGGAATCCTTCCGGGTCAAGTTGAAGGACCCGACCAAGTACCAGGTCGTGGCGAGCGCGTTCGCGGGCAGACCGGGCGTGCAGTCGGTCCAGGACCAGCGCAAGATCCTGGAACCGTTCTTCAAGCTGCTGAACAACGCGCAATGGGCCGCGATCGGCGTGATGGGCTTCATGCTCCTGGTGGCGATTCTGCTGATCGTCAACACGGCCCGGGTCTCGGCGTTCAGCCGTAGGCGGGAAACGGGCATCATGCGACTCGTCGGCGCGTCGAATCTCTACATCCAATTGCCGTTCATCATGGAATCCGCCATCGCCGGCCTGCTGGGCGGTGCGCTGGCCTCCGGTCTGTTGAGCACCGGGTTCTTCTTCGGCGTCAAGAAGGGGCTCGGGCAGCAGTTCAACGCATTCGAGTTGATCGGGTGGGGGCCGGTGCTGGCCACCCTGCCGTTGCTGGTCGTCTTCGGGGTGTTGATGTCCGCGATCGCGTCGTTCTTCACGCTCCTCAAGTACCTCAAGGTCTGACCTTCGTCCGATCCCGGGATCCGCGTGCGGATCCGCTTCGAAGGCCCTGTTCCGCCGCGGCGGAACAGGGCCTTCGAACGTCTGTATGCGACCGGATGGGTTCGTATTACTTCCATACCGGTGTGGGTCGTGGCAATCATCGACGATTGCGCGTTTCTTATGATCATGGGCGGAATTCGGACGAGGCGACTCGGATTGTCGGTGCTCGTGGTGATCACGGCCGCCGCGGTGGGTTTCGTGCCCGCGTACGCCGACGGCGACGACGGCGACGCGCACGTGCGAAAGCAGCGTGCCGACGTCGCGGCCAAGGACATGCGGGCCGACCTGGACGCGTCGCTGGCCCGCCTGGCCACCGCGGAGACCGCGTACGCGGAGGCCGAGGCGGCCGGGCCGGGCGCCCGGGCAGCCCTGGACCAGGCCCGGGCGCGGGTGGCCCGGGCGCAGGCCCGCAGCGCCGAACTGGCGCACGGCGTGGAACTGGCCCGGGCCGCGGTGGCCACCGCCGAGGCCGAGCTGCGCGATGTGGCGGCGGCGACCCAGGCGGTGCGCGAGGACGTCACGCGGCTGGTGGGTCGGGCGTACCGCAACGGCGCAATGGCGCAGTTGTCGATGATCCTGCGCGCGCAGACCCCGGCGGAGCTGCTGAGCAATCTCCAGGGTTACCGGCAGATGCTCCAGGCGGACCACGAGACGATCGCGCGGCTGGAGCGCACCCGCGACGCGATCGACCTGCGGCGGGCCGAGCTGGAGCGCCGGCGGGAGGAGGCCCGGGTCCGGCACGCGGAGGCCGGGCGACAACTGGTCGAGGTGGTCGCGCTGGAGAAGGCCGCGAACGACGCGGCGGCCAGGGTGACCGCGCTGGCGGCGCAACGCGAGGCGGCGCTGGTCACCGCGCGTGAGGAGAAGGCGGCCGACCAGCAGCGCTACGAGGCGATCCGGGCCGAGCAGAAGCGGCTGACCGAGCTGGTGAACCGGAGCAACGCGCCGGCCGCCGCGAGCGGTCGCCCGGCCGCGTCCTCGATGCAGGGCGGCGCGCTGTCCCACCCGGTGCGCGGCCCGGTCAGCTCGGACTTCGGGATGCGTTACCACCCGATCCTGGAGTACACGAAGCTGCACACCGGCACCGACTTCGCCGTCCCCGAGGACACCTCGGTGACCGCCGCCCGCGCGGGCACGGTCGTGCAGACCGGCTACAACGCGGCGTACGGCTACCGCGTGGTGCTCTCGCACGGGCGGGTCGGCGGGGTCGCGCTGACCACGACCTACAACCACCTGTCCCGGATCACCGTGCGCGAGGGGCAGCGGATCCCGCGCGGCGATCAGGTCGGCCGATCGGGCAACACCGGCTGGTCCACCGGCGCACACCTGCATTTCGAGGTGCTCGTGGACGGCGACTTCGTCGACCCGGCACTGTGGTTGTGAACGGCGTGGGGCCGGGCGGGTAATGAGCTTGCGGCGATGCGCGAGAATGCAGGGATCATGGCGAAAGAGACCGGGCGCAAGCTCATCGCGCAGAACAAGAAGGCGCGGCACGACTACCTCATCGAGGACACCCTCGAAGTCGGCCTCGTCCTGACCGGCACCGAGGTCAAGTCGTTGCGGGCCGGCAAGGCGTCCCTGGTGGACGGCTACGCCAGCATCGACGGCGGCGAGGTGTGGCTGCACAACGTGCACATCTCGGAGTACTCGCAGGGCACGTGGACCAATCACACGGCGCGGCGCAAACGCAAGCTGCTGTTGCACCGGCACGAGATCGAGAAGCTGATCCAGGAGACCCAGGAAACGGGTCACACCCTGGTGCCGCTCAGCCTGTACTTCAAGGACGGTCGGGCCAAACTCGAACTGGCGCTGGCCAAGGGCAAGAAGAACTACGACAAACGACAGACCCTGCGCGAGCAGCAGGACCGGCGCGAGACGGAGCGCGTGATGTCGAAGTACGTGCGCGGCCGCCGAGCGTGACCCGCCGGGAATGAAGTGGACCGGTCCGACGTTGGACCGTACGATGTGCGTGGTTCGGGCCGAGCAGGTGTGGCGGGTCGGGCCGTCGGGCAGGGCACCAGGGTTCCTCGGAGCCTCGGTGGTTGCTTGACAACTCAATAGGGGGTGATCGGTTTCGACTGCGGCTGTCGAAGCAGAGGAAGCGAGCCGAGGAAGCGACAATGATCTCGTTAACCACCTGTCGCAAACAAATAATCGCCGATACCAAGCGCGATTCCTTCGCCCTCGCTGCCTAAGCGAGTATCCGAAGGTGTCAGACCGGATGCGTCCCCGCTCCGGACCCTGGCATAATCTAGGGGACTCCACCGTACGACCCGGTTACGGGGTGGTACGGGACAAAAAACAGTAACTGGGCCCGTCGGTGTCTTGTCCACGTGAACACCGGGGCCGAGAAAATCGTTGTGGACTGCGCTCGGAGAAGCTCTGGTTCTGCACCGTAGGACGCGGGTTCAATTCCCGCCACCTCCACCCCTGTTGACGAAAAGACCCGGTGTGCCTGCGCACCGGGTCTTTTTGCGTTCCGGGAAAGCTGTGTGCTCCGGGAGACCGTGCATCCCGGAAGAGGCGTGCGTTCCCGAAAGCGACGAACCGGCGGCCCTGGGGGCCGCCGGTTCGCGAAGTCGAGGACACCGACCCGCCAATGCTCGCCTCTCGGCAAGTGGTCCCTCGTAGGGACTAATGGTTGGGCCCGGGGGCTTGGATCGAGCCGGTGTCGTCGACCAGCGTAGCCGACCGTCCGGCGGCGCCGGAATGATCGGCGAAGGAGGAGGATCACAGTTTGCGGAGCCGTCGGCTCCGGGTAGAGCGGGGCCGCGGCGCGGCCCGCGGCCCCGTCCGTGTCCACGAAGTGAGACCATCGGGAGCGATGCGACGCCGTGGGAAACGGGTGTCGCAGCGATCGGAGGAGAAAGAGTTCATGCCCGCAGCGCCCAGCGCCTCGTACTCGATCACGGCTCGGCTGGAGGTCCCCGCGGGGGGCCGATCGGTCAGCCGGCTCACCAATACGGTCGAATCCGCCGGGGGGTCGATCACCGCGCTCGACGTCACCGCGTCCGGCCACGAGCGCCTGCGGATCGACGTCACGATCGCCGCGACCTCGACCGACCACGCGGACCGGCTCGTCGAGGCGATCCGGCAGATCGAGGGGGTCACCCTCGGCAAGGTCTCGGACCGAACCTTCCTGATGCACCTCGGCGGCAAGATCGAGATGCAGTCCAAGCATCCGATCCGCAACCGTGACGACCTCTCGATGATCTACACCCCGGGTGTGGCCCGGGTGTGTCTGGCCATCGCGGAGAACCCGGACGACGCGCGCCGGCTGACCATCAAGCGCAACACCGTCGCGGTGGTCACCGACGGCTCCGCGGTGCTGGGCCTGGGCAACATCGGCCCCAAGGCCGCGCTGCCGGTGATGGAGGGCAAGGCGGCCCTGTTCAAGCGGTTCGCCGGGATCGACGCCTGGCCGATCTGCCTGGACACCCAGGACCCGGACGAGATCGTCCGGGCGGTGCAGGTGATGGCGCCGGGCTTCGCCGGGATCAACCTGGAGGACATCTCCGCGCCGCGCTGCTTCGAGATCGAGCGTCGGCTGCGCGAGACGCTGGACATCCCGGTCTTCCACGACGACCAGCACGGCACCGCGATCGTGGTGCTGGCGGCGCTCACCAACGCCCTGCGGGT
This sequence comes from Embleya sp. NPDC020886, assembly GCF_044333915.1. Taxonomy (NCBI): domain Bacteria; kingdom Bacillati; phylum Actinomycetota; class Actinomycetes; order Kitasatosporales; family Streptomycetaceae; genus Embleya; species Embleya sp. NPDC020886. The sequence continues at coordinate 53,567 of NZ_JBIRRX010000004.1, forward strand.
GGTCGGCAAGAAGATCGAGAATGTGCGCATCGTCATGTCCGGCGCGGGCGCGGCGGGCACGGCGATCCTCAAACTTCTGCTGTCCGCGGGCGCCGGCCACGTGGTGGTCGCGGACGTACACGGCGTGGTGCACACGGGTCGTACGGACATGGGCGAGGACCTGCGCTGGATCGCCGAGCACACCAACGAGCAGGCCCTCAGCGGCACCCTCAAGGAGGCCGTGGTCGGCGCGGACGTGTTCATCGGCGTGTCGGCGCCGAACGTACTCGCCGGCTCCGACATCGCCGCGATGGCCCCGGACTCGACCGTGTTCGCGCTGGCCAACCCGGATCCCGAGGTGGACCCGGCGGCGGCCCTGGAGCACGCCGCGGTGGTCGCCACCGGCCGCAGCGACTTCCCGAACCAGATCAACAACGTGCTCGTCTTCCCGGGTGTCTTCCGAGGTCTGGTGGACGCGCAGAGCCGGCACATCACCAACGACATGCTGCTCGCCGCCGCGCGGGCGCTGGCGTCGGTGGTCACCGACGACGAAGTGAACCCGAACTACATCATTCCGAGTGTTTTCCACCCGGAGGTGTCCGCCGTGGTGGCGGCGGCGGTGCGGGACGCGGTGTTGGCGGAGCGGCAGAACCCTGCGGGATGAGCGTCGGAACCCTGCGGGATGATCGTCGTACTGTCCGTACGGATCCCGGTTGCAGGGGCCCCCGAACGGCCCCGTAATCTGCCGGAACCGCGAAATCACGGGGCTTTCCCAGTGATTTCGCGTGTCCTTGATTAGCTTCCGGGCATGGATGAGTGCAGGATTCGTCCCCGGGGCAAGAACAGCGAGTTGGACTGAACCACGTTTGCGACCACGTTCGTGGTCGTCGGCGGAGGTCAGCAAGACACGGGAGTGACACATGAACCGCAGTGAGCTGGTGGCCGCCCTCGCGGAGCGCGCCGACGTGACCCGCAAGGACGCGGACGCCGTACTGAGCGCGCTCGCCGACGTCGTCGGCGAGATCGTCGCCAAGGGTGACGAGAAGGTCTCGATCCCGGGCTTCCTCACCTTCGAGCGCACCCACCGCGCTGCCCGCACCGCGCGGAACCCGCAGACCGGTGACCCGATCGACATCCCGGCCGGCTTCGGCGTCAAGGTTTCGGCGGGCTCGAAGCTCAAGGCCGCGGCCTCGGGCAAGTAAGCCCGTAGCGCCCCGGAGGAAAACCGGAAGGGCGGCTTCCCCTCGGGGAAGCCGCCCTTCCGGCGTTGTGGGGTCCACCCGGACCCGTTCCGGCCCTCCTCGGGCCCCTGTGGCCCCGGGAAGGGGGCACCGGGGCCCGAGCGGCCGGCTGAAAATCGTCAGGCGACGCTCTCGGTGACCCGCATCGGCAGCTCCACGCGGGCGCCCAGGGCCTCCAGCTTGGCCTGGAAGTCCTCGTAGCCGCGTTCGATCAGGTCGATGCCGGTGACCCGCGAGGTGCCCTCCGCGGCGAGGGCGGCGATCAGGTACGAGAAGCCCGCGCGCAGGTCCGGGATGTCCAGGTCGGTCGCGTGCAGCTTGGCCGGTCCGGAGATGACCGCGGAGTGCTGGAAGTTGCGCTGGCCGAAGCGGCACGGCGTGCCGCCCAGGCACTCGCTGTAGAGCTGGATCGTGGCGCCCATCTGGTTGAGCGCGGAGGTGAAGCCGAGCCGCCGCTCGTAGACCGTCTCGTGCACGATGGACAGCCCGGTCGCCTGGGTCAACGCGACCACCAGCGGCTGCTGCCAGTCGGTCTGGAAGCCGGGGTGCACGTCGGTCTCCAGCGCGATCGCGTTCAGCGGACCGCCCGGGTGCCAGAAGCGGATGCCCTCGTCCTCGATCGAGAACGCGCCGCCGACCTGGCGGAAGACGTTCAGGAACGTCATCATGTCGAGCTGGCGGGCGCCGCGGACGTAGATGTCGCCGTGGGTGGCCAGCGCCGCGCAGGCCCAGGAGGCGGCCTCCAGACGGTCCGGCAGGGCGCGGTGGTCGTAGCCGCCGAGCTTGGACACGCCGGTGATCCGGATCACCCGGTCCGTGGTCACCGAGATGATCGCGCCCATCTTCTGGAGCACGCAGATGAGGTCTATGATCTCCGGCTCCACCGCCGCGTTGGACAGCTCGGTGGTGCCCTCCGCGCGCACCGCGGCCAGCAGCACCTGCTCGGTGGCGCCCACGCTGGGGAACGGCAGGCTGACCTTGGTGCCCTTGAGGCCGTTGGGCGCCTCGATGTAGAGCCCCTCGGGGCGCTTGGTGATCACCGCGCCGAACTCGCGCAGCACGCTGAGGTGGAAGTCGATCGGTCGGTCGCCGATCATGCAGCCGCCCAGGTCCGGGATGAACGCGCGACCCAGTCGGTGCAGCAGCGGCCCGCAGAACAGGATCGGGATCCGGCTCGAACCCGCGTGCGCGTCGATGTCCGCGACGTTGGCCTGTTCGACCTGGGTCGGGTCCATCAGCAGCTCGCCGGGCTCGTCGCCGTCGCGGACCGCCACGCCGTGCAGTTGCAGCAGGCCCTTGACGATGCGTACGTCGCTGATCTCCGGGACGTTGCGCAGCCGACTCGGCGCCTCGCCCAGGAGTGCGGCCACCATCGCCTTCGGCACCAGGTTCTTGGCGCCCTTGACGCGAACCTCGCCCTCAAGCGGGGAACCGCCGTGAACCAAGAGCACGTCGTCTTGCATGAATCCTCGCACTTCTGTGGGTACCGAAGCCGACAGGGGAGATGGGCCGACAGCGCTACACGGTAGTGGGACCGGTGCCGCTCCCGTGCCGACTCACGGCGCCGAAGGGCCCGGGAAAAAGGGTCGTTCGGCCCGTGACCGAAGGGGTCGGATGACCGTCGGCAGGCTTGCGTACTGGGCATTCGCGGGAGCGGTGCTGGTGAACCTGGTCCTCCTGTTCAATCCGGGCAGTCCGGGCGACCCGGCGCCGTTTGTTCCACATCGTGACAAGATCGTGCATTTTCTCTCGTTCGCGGCCATAGCCTGGACCGGTCGGCGTGTCGGAATCGGTCCGTTCGTGCTGGGCGCGGCGCTCGCGGCACACGCGGTGGAGAGCGAACTGGTCCAGCATTTCCTGCTTCCGCACCGCAGCGGCGACCCGTGGGACGTGGCCGCGGATCTGCTCGGCGCCCTCGGCGCGCTGACACTCGCCGGCCGACTTCCTCGCGGGGTGGCACACCGCGACGCGGCGGTTGCGGGATCATGAGCGCATGACCGAGGTAACGCTCACCGGACGCCTGCTCGTGGCCACGCCCGCGCTGGCCGATCCCAACTTCGACCGGTGTGTGGTCTTCCTCCTGGAGCACGACGAGGACGGCACCCTCGGTGTGGTGATCAACCGCCCCAGCCCGGTGGACGTCAACGACGTGCTCGTGCCGTGGTCCAAGATCGTCAGCGAGCCGCCCGTGGTCTTCCAGGGCGGTCCGGTCGCGATGGACTCGGCACTGGCCATCGCGTCGGTGCCGGGCGGGGCCGAGCCGCTGGGCTGGCGTCGTGTGCACGGCGGCCTGGGGCTGGTCGACCTGGACGTGCCGCCCGAACTGGTCGCCGCCGACTTCGGCTCGATGCGGGTGTTCGCCGGGTACGCGGGGTGGGGGCCGGGGCAGTTGGAGACCGAGCTCAAGTCCGGTGCGTGGTACGTGGTCGACTCCGAGCCGGGCGACGCGTTCACACCCGCGCCGGACCGGCTGTGGCGGGCGGTACTGCGGCGCCAGGTGGGCGAGTTGGCCATGGTCGCCACGTATCCGGAGGATCCGACGCTGAACTGACGGCGGGGCGGGGCCGGAGCGGGGCCGGGCCCGGGTGTGCGCCGGGTGGTGCGGACCGCGACGCGGGCGTGATCCAACGCGCCGTTCGGTGCCGCCGACGTCTGGCTATCCTGGTGGGCATGACCACTCCCCAGAGCTTCCCGGAGCCGGAGCACGGGACGGGCACCGGCACGCTGATCGAGGAGACGCCGAAGCTCTCCCACGGCGACGGTGACCACGAGCGCTTCGCGCACTACGTCCAGCGCGACAAGATCATGGAAAGCGCGATGTCCGGGAGCCCGGTCATCGCCCTTTGCGGCAAGGTCTGGGTGCCGGGTCGCGACCCGAAGAAGTACCCGGTCTGCCCGATGTGCAAGGAGATCTACGAAACGATGCCGGCCGGCGGGGCCGGTGGCGACAAGGACAAGAGCGGTGGCAAGAGCGGCGGCAAGAAGTAGGTCGCCGCGGATGTACTGATGGTGCCGGAGGCGTCGGTCGTGGTGACCGGCGCCTCTTGCGTTGCCCGGGTGCGGGGCTTCGGGTGTCGGGTTCGGCTTCCGGTCCCGCCTCCTGTCTCGCATCCCGTTCGGGTGGCGTCTCTCGCATCCCGTCCGGGTGGCGTTCGGCGGCGCGCCGGCGTCGCGTCTCGTGTCGGTCGGGAAGGTCCGTTCGATTTGATCGGAGGCCGGTGTTTTACGGCTTCGGAGCGGGTCTGGGCGGGCCTGGTGGCGTTCGGGGGTGCCGGGGTTTCGGGTTGCCTCAAATCTGTGCCGGGTCGGCCCTTTCGGTCGGCGCGTGGCAATAGGGTGGGCGGCGCTGTGGACGCGACGATCTTGATGCCGCTGTCGCTCGACGAGGCCGTGGATGCCCTCGCGCGCGATCCCCGGGCACTGCCGGTGGCCGGGGGGACCGACCTCATGCCCCGCGTCAACGCCGGAACGGTGCGACCGCCGGCCCTGGTGGGTCTGGCCAAGGTCGCCGACCTGCGGCGGTGGGGTTACGAGGGCGATTTCGTCATGCTCGGCGCCGGGCTGACCTGGGCCCGGCTCGCGGACGCCGACCTGGCCTCGCTCGTCCCGGCGTTGGCCGCCGCCGCCAACGAGGTGGGCACCGCGCAGGTGCGCGCGATGGGCACGCTGGGCGGCAACATCCTCGCGAGCGGCCGCGCCGCCGACTCGCTGCCCGTACTCGCCGCCCTGGAGGCCACCGTGTCCTGCCGTTCGCCGGGCGGAGTGCGCGAGGTCGCCCCGCATCTGCTCGCGCCCCAGGCGGGCCCGATCGCCGAACAACTGTTGCGCCCGGGGGAGTTGATCACCGGGGTGCGGGTGCCGTTGCTGCGCGGCGTGCAGGAGTTCGTCAAGGCGCCGGTGGGTGGTGGGCGACACCTGACCCTGGCGCTGGTGGCCGGTCCCGTGGTCGGCGACGTGCGTTGTGCGGTCGGCGGGGCGCATCCCGGTCCGGTGCGCGCGTTCGCGGCCGAACAGTGGCTGGCGGGACGGATGGACCCGCACACGGGTCGGCTCTCGGACGCGCGCGACGCGGCCGACTTCGGCCGGTTGGTCGCGGACGAGATCCGGCCCGAGGCGGAACAGCGGGCCGCCCGGGCGCACCTGCGGCACGTGGTCGCGGTGTGCGCGCGGCGCGCGGTACAACGGGCGTTCGGCGGATGAGCGGCCCCGGGTTCGACTTCGACGCGGCCCCCACCACGTCGTACGTCCTGCGCGTCAACGGCGAGGCGCGGCTGATCGAGAACGCCTGGATCGGCGAGAACCTGCTGTACGTGCTGCGCGAGCGGCTCGGCCTGCCCGGCGCCAAGGACGGCTGCGGACAGGGCGTCTGCGGGACCTGCACGGTGCACCTGGACGGGGTCGCGGTCTCCGCGTGTCTGGTCGCGGCGGCCACCCTGGGCGACCGCGAGGTGCGCACCATCGAGGACCTGGACAACGACCCGGAGACCACCGGGGTGCAGCGCGCGATGGTCGAGTCCGGCGCGGTCCAGTGCGGATACTGCGTGCCGGGAGTGGTCGCGTCCGCGTGTGCGCTGCTGGCCCGCAGCTCCGAGCCGGGCGAGGTGGAGATCCGGCGGGCGCTGGACGGGCACCCCTGTCGGTGTGCCGGGCCGCATCCGATGGTGGACGCGGTGCGCACCGCGGCGCGCAGGCGCGCCCCGCGCGAGACCCACTCGACGATGATGTTCAACGTGATCGCGCCGCCGGCGGCCGGCGGCACCGAGTGATCGGCGAGACCAAGTGATCGGCACGAATCGGTGATCGGCGAGTCCGCACCGCGCCCCGACGGGGACGCCAAGGCACGGGGGCGGTTCTCCTACACCGGCGACCTGTGGGCGCCCGGCCTGCTGTGGTGCGTGCTGGTGCGCTCCCCGTACCGGCACGCGCGGATCCTGGACGTGGACCCGGCCGGGGCCTACGCGGTGCCGGGGGTGCGCGGCGTGGTCACCGCGGCGGATCTGCCGCCGGGCGCGTGCCATGGGGTGATCGTGGCCGACCGGCCGGTGCTCGCGGACGGCGTGGTGCGCTTTGCCGGGGAGGCGGTCGCGGCGGTCGCCGCGGAGACGCTGCACGCGGCGCGGGCCGGCGCCGCGGCGGTGCTCGTGTCGTACCAACCATTGGAGGCCGCCTCGGATCCCGAACACGCCTTCGCCGGGCCGCCGTTGCATCCGGACGGCAATGTGCTGCGGCACATCGCGCTGCGCCACGGCCGGCCGGTCAAGCTGCGCCGGGACGGCACGCCGGTGGACGAGGTGGTGGTCGAGGGGCTGTACGAGGTGCCCGCGCAGTACCAGGCCAACCCGGCCACCGACGCCGCGCTCGCGCTGCCCTCGCCGGACGGCGGCGTCGAACTGCACGTGGCGTCGCCGTATCCGCACGCGGATCGGGACCAGGTCGCGGAGTGTCTGGGGCTGCCCGCCGGGATGGTCCGGTTGATGCCCACCGGCGCGGGCGGCTCCGCCGGCACGCGCGAGGACGTCGGACTGACCGCCGTGGTCGCGCTGTTGGCGCTGCGCACCGGGCGGCCGGTCAAGGCGGTGCTGGAGCGGGACGAGTCGTTGTCGGTGGGCGGACATCGGCACGCGGCCCGGATGAAGTACACCCATCGGGCGGATCGGGACGGCCGGTTGCTCGGGGTGGAGGCGCAGATCATCCTGGACGGCGGCGCGTACGCGGGTGTCTCGGCGGAGGTGATCGGGCGGCTGATCGGCTGCGCGGCCGGGCCGTACATGGTGCCGTACGCGGCGGTGGACGCGTGGGCGGTGCGGACCAACAATCCGCCGGCGGGGGCGATGCGTGGGCCCGGCGCGGTGCAGGTGTGCTTCGCGCACGAGGCGCAGATGGACAAGCTCGCGGACGCGCTGGGGATGGACCCGGTGGAGTTGCGGCTGCGCAACGCGCTCAGCTCCGGAACGATGTTGACGACGGGTCAGGTACTGGACGGGCCGGTGCCGGTGGGGGCCGCGTTGCGGGCGGTGGCCGAGGCCGCGCCGCCGGCCGCGCCGCCCGCGCCCGGGACGTTGCGCGGGACGGGGTACGCGGTCGGGTTGATGCCGCTGCTGGGCATCGAGGGGGCCGACGAGTCGTCGACGGCGACCGTGCGGCTGGACGGTGGCGTGGTGACGGTGACCTGCGCGGCGGTCGAGGTCGGGCAGGGCTTCGTGACCCTGGTCCGGCAGATCGTGGACGAGGTGTTGGGGGTGCCGGACGCGATCGTGCTGCAGGCGGGCACCGCGTTGCCGACGGCCGGGGCGCCGGGGGTGGGGCGGCATACCTGGCTGACGGCGGGCGCGGTGGAGCAGGCGGCGCGGGAGATCCGCGAGCGGCTGTTGGCGCCGGTGGCGGCGCGGTACGGGATGACGGCGCGGTTGTTGGACGTGCGGGACGGGCGGATCAAGTCCTACGACGGGCTGATCGACCTGTCGGTGGACGCGATGTACGAGGACACCGCGACGGTGACGACGGCGGGCGCGTGCCGGGCGCCGAGCACGGAGCCGCTGGACGACGCGGGGCAGGGCAACGCGTACCCGGCGGTGGCCTTTTCGGCCTGTCGGGTCGTGGTCGACCTGGATCCGGAGTTGGGCACGATCCGGGTGGTGGACGTGACCGGCGCCTACGACGCGGGGCGGGTGTTGGATCCCGGGCAGGCCCGGGTGCGGGTGGAGAGTTCGGTGGCGATGGGGGTCGGGCTCGCGCTGACCGAGGACATCGAGTCGGTGTGGTCGCCGCCGGGGACGTGGGACGTGCCGGCGGTGCGGGTCGCCGCGTGGATCGAGGAGCCGCAACCTGGCGCGCCGTTCGGCGCGAAGGGCCTGGGCGACGCGGCCGTCGTGCCGGTGCCGGCCGCAGTCGCGGCGGCGGTGCGGGATGCGACGGGGCTGGAACTGCCCCGGTTGCCGCTGCGGCCTCGGGACGTGGTGGTGGAGTAGCGGAGGAGCAGCGGGTGTTGCTCGGGCTGGTCGGGTTGCTCGGGTGGCTTGGTGCTGCTCGGTGCTGCCGGGTGCTGCTCGGGGATAAGTAGGTTGATATGCCAGGGTCTAGGCTGTCTCGGTGACAGCCGTAGGGGAGTCGAAGTCCACGCGACGCAGCGCCGAGACGTCCGGCGATCGGGAGCCCGGGGTGCTGACCCGGCCCTATCTTCAGCTCACGCTCGGCATCGTGTCGGTCGTCCTGCTGATCGCCTTCGAGGCGATGGCCGTGGGCACCGCGATGCCGGTGGCGGTCGAGGAACTCGACGGCGTGCCGCTGTACGCCCTGGCCTTCTCCGCGTTCTTCACCACGAGCCTGCTCGCCATGGTGGTCTCCGGCGAATGGTGTGACGCGCGTGGACCCCGACTGCCGCTGTTCGGCGGGATCGGGGCGTTCGCGGCCGGCCTCGTGCTGGCCGGCACCGCTCAGTCGATGTGGCCGTTCATCGCGGGCCGGGCCGTGCAGGGCCTCGGTGGCGGGCTGGTGATCGTGGCGCTGTACGTGGTGGTCGGCAAGGCGTACCCGTCCGCGCTGCGCCCGCGGGTGTTCTCGGCGTTCTCCGCGGCGTGGGTGCTGCCCTCGATCGTCGGGCCGCCGGTGGCCGGTCTGGTCACCGATCACCTGGGCTGGCGCTGGGTGTTCCTGGCCATTCCGGTGCTCGTGGTGTTGCCGATCATGATGATGCTGCCGCAGCTCAAGCGGATGGCGGGCGAGCCGGATCCGGACGCGCGGATGAACCGGGGCCGGATCCGGGCCGCGCTCGGCGCCTCGGTGGGCGCGGGCATGTTGCAGTACGGCGGCCAAGACCTGAACGTGCCGGGCGTGTTGTCGGCGGTCGCGGGCCTGGCGCTGATGGTGGTGACGGTGCCTCGGCTGTTGCCGGCGGGGACGTTGCGCGCGGTGCGCGGGCTGCCGGCGGTGATCCTGTGTCGGGGTGTGCTCGCGAGCGCGTTCTTCTCGGTCGAGTCCTTCGTACCCCTGATGCTGATCAGCGAGCACGGCCTGTCGCCGACGCGGGCGGGGCTGACGCTGACCGTGGGCGCGCTGTCCTGGGCGCTGGGGTCCTGGTACCAGGGCCGCTCGCCGCACGAACGTCGGCCGCTCCTGGTCCGGATGGGCTTCCTCTTCGTGGCCGTCGCGATCGGCGGGGCACTGCTGGCGCTGGTCCCCGGCGTATCGCCGTACGTGGTCACGGTCGGCTGGTTCTTCGGCGGCGCCGGCATGGGCATGGCCGTCTCGTCGATGAGCGTGCTCACCCTCGACCTGTCCACCCCGGAGGAGTCGGGCACCAACTCCTCCTCCCTCCAGGTCGCCGACTCGCTCGGCACGATCGTCATGGTCGGCCTGGCCGGCGCCATCTTCGCCGCCCTCCACGAGGGCACCGGCAAGGACTCCGGCGTCTTCACCCTGATCTTCGCCATCATGCTCGCCACCGCCCTCCTCGGCACCCTCCTCGCCCCCCGCCTCCACCCCACCCCCCAAACCCCCTGACCGCTCGGTTCGGGACGTGTCGGGACGACGTCGGGGTGGGGGAACCCGGTGGGGGCTCGGGTAGCCTGAGGGCTTGGTGTCGGGTGGAATTCCGGGTTGGAGCAGAGTCGTCGCAGTGAGTATTGCAGCCGCGTCCCATCTGTCCCCGGCCTTCCCGAATCGTGCCTCCTGGGGTACGGCGAACAAGCTGCGTGCGTGGCAGCAGGGGGCCTTGGACACCTATCTCGAACGGCAGCCTCGGGACTTTCTCGCGGTGGCCACGCCGGGTGCCGGCAAGACGACGTTCGCGTTGCGGATCGCCTCGGAGTTGCTGGAGGCGCACGTGATCCATCAGGTCACCATCGTTGCGCCGACCGAGCATCTCAAGAAGCAGTGGGCCGAGGCCGCGGCACGCATAGGTCTGCGGATCGACCCGAATTATTCGAGTTCGTCGGGGCCGGTGTCGCGGGAGTATCACGGGATCGCGGTCACCTACGCGGGTGTCGGCGTGCATCCGATGTTGCATCGGCGGCGGGTGGAGAACCGTAAGACGCTGGTGATCCTGGATGAGATCCACCACGCGGGCGACAGCAAGTCGTGGGGCGAGGCGTGCATGGAGGCGTTCGAGCCGGCCACGCGCCGGCTCGCGCTGACCGGCACGCCGTTTCGGTCGGACATCAATCCGATTCCGTTCGTCGCGTACGTGGAGGGCAAGGACGGCATTCGGCGTTCGTCCGCCGACTACACGTACGGCTATGGCCACGCGCTTTCGGACGGGGTGGTGCGGCCGGTCATCTTTCTGTCGTATTCGGGCGACTTGAGGTGGCGGACCAAGGCCGGGGACGAGATCGCGGCCTCGTTGGGCGAGCCGATGACCAAGGATGCGATCAGCCAGGCCTGGCGTACCGCGCTGGATCCGCAGGGTGCCTGGATGCCGCAGGTGTTGCGGGCCGCGGACAAGCGGTTGGGCGAGGTGCGCAAGGCGATTCCGGACGCGGGTGGGTTGGTGATCGCCACCGACCACGAGTCGGCGCGGGCGTACGCGCGGATGATTCGGGAGATCACCGGGCAGGGCGCGACCCTGGTGTTGTCGGACGACACCGGCGCGTCGAAGAAGATCGAGGACTTCTCGGCGTCCGAGGATCGCTGGATGGTCGCGGTGCGGATGGTGTCCGAGGGGGTGGACGTGCCTCGGCTTTCGGTGGGGGTGTTCGCCACCACGATCTCCACGCCGTTGTTCTTCGCGCAGGCCGTGGGCCGATTCGTCCGGGCCCGGCGGCGGGGCGAGACGGCCTCGGTGTTCCTGCCTTCGGTGCCGACGCTGCTCCAGCACGCGAACGAGATGGAGATCGAGCGCGATCACGTGTTGGACCGCCCGAAGAAGGAGGGCGGGATGTACGACGAGGAGGACGCCCTCGTCGCGCAGGCCAACGCGCAGCAGGACGAGCCGGGGCAGCAGGAGGAGTTCGCGTTCGAGGCGCTGGAGAGCGAGGCGCGGTTCGACCGGGTGTTGTTCGACGGTGCGGAGTTCGGGCTCCAGGCGCACGTGGGCAGCGAGGAGGAAGAGGAGTACCTCGGCCTGCCCGGACTGCTCGAACCCGACCAGGTGCAGATGTTGCTCCAGTCCCGGCAGGCCAAGCAGGTGGCCAAGAGCCGGCGCAAGCCGGACCAGCAGGCCGACCTGTCGGAGAAACCGGCGGACCAGCGACCGGTGGTGACGCATCGTCAGATGACCTCGATGCGCAAGGAACTCAACACGATGGTGGCCGCGTGGCACCACCGCACCGGGCAGACCCACGGGCAGATCCACAACGAGCTGCGCCGGGTGTGCGGCGGGCCGGCGGTGGCCCAGGCGTCGGCCGGGCAGTTGGAGGCGCGGATCGGGAAGATTCGCGAGTGGGCCACGTCCGGGCGGTGAGATTCGCGGCGGCCGGGGCGCGACTCGGGCCGGTACGGGGAGTCGGTTCGTGGCCGGCGATCTCATGGGTTGGGACGGTGTGTCCGGCTGGTGAGTACGGGGCTGCTCGGTCGTGGTCCTGGGGACACGTGTCGAGGATCGCATTTGGCGATTTGTGCGGTATGTGCTAAACGTCCTGGTTCAGCGGAGATTTTTCCTGTCCGTATCCCGGATATCCGGTGCCAAAACTGCCCTCTCTGGTTAGCGTGATCTTCCGACGCGCCGCGCAGGAGGAACCGTCCTTCGCGGACGTGGGAATCCGTTCGGCCTGCCCGCCGAGTGGCGACGAGTACGTGTCCTGGCCCCATGACCTGGCGCCGCACAGCCTCGCGAATGTGGTGTTTCGTTCGGGGATCGAACGCCGCTGGACGTAATGCAACGTCACGCGAAGGGAGGGGGGCCGGTGGTCGCCGAAACGTCACAGACCCTGGACCGAGGTCTCAAGGTCCTCGAACTGCTCGCCGATGCCTCGGACGGCTTGTCGGTACACGACATCGCCGCCGCACTCGGCGTCAACCGCACCGTCGTCTATCGCATCCTCGCCACGCTCGAACAGCACGGCCTCGTCCGGCGCGACGAGAGCGGCCGCACCAGACTCGGCCTCGGCGCGCTGCAGCTGGCCCGTCGCGCACACCCGCTGGTGCGCGACGCGGCGGTGCCCTGTCTGCGCCGACTGGCCGAGGAGACCGGCGCCACCGCGCACCTGACCATCGTGGACGGCATGGAGGCCCTGGTGGTCGCGGTGGCCGAGCCCACCTGGACCGACTACCACGTGGCCTACCGGGTCGGTTCGCGGCACACGCTGGACGCGGGGGCCGCGGGGTTGGCCATCCTGGCCGCGCGCCGCGTGGTGGCGGGCCTGGACGGGCCCAGGTCCTATGTGTACGCCCCCGGCGACGGTCGGCACACGGTGCCCGGGATCGCCGCCTCGGTGCCGGATCTCGCGGCGGTCGAGTCGAGCGTCGGGATCGTCTCGCTCGGCAACCTGGACACCGAACGGCTGGGCCGCCGAGTGGCCCAGGCCGCGGCCGAACTGTCCGACGAACTGGGCGGGGTACGGGTCTCCGCCGCGTAGTCCCGAGCGTCGCGACCACGCACGGATCGCCGACCGCGGCTTCGGTGAGGCGAGTCCGGTACGGCGGGTGGGGGCGCGCCGTGTTTAATGCCAGGCGTGGCCCGTACCAAGCTCACCCTCCCGGTGTCCCTGCTCCTCGTCGCGATCCTGTTCCTCTTCGCGTTCCTGGTGCCGATGCCGTACGTCCTGATCACGCCCGGATCGGTGGCCGACACGCTCGGCGAGGACGGGGGGCGGCCGGTGGTCGAGATCTCCGGCCCCGCCGCGGTGTATCCGACCACCGGGCACCTGCTGTTGACCACGATCCACGCGAGCGGGCGCGACGACAAGCGTCGGCTGGCATCGCTGATCGGCGCGTGGTGGGACTCGGAGGAGTCGGTCGTGCCGAGGAAGTCCGTTTATCCGGACGGCAAGTCGGTCGAGCAGGTCGTCGAGACCAACGTCAAGGACATGGTCAAGTCGCAGGACAGCGCGACCGTCGCGGCGCTGAAGTACCTCGGCAAGTCGCCGGACCAGGTCAAGGTGACGTTGCACCTGAACGATGTCGGCGGACCGAGTGCGGGGCTGTTCTTCGCGCTGGGCATCGTGGACAAGCTGACGGAGGGTCAGCTCACCGGCGGGCGGACGATTGCCGGCACGGGGGCGATCGACGCGAACGGCAAGGTCGGGGAGATCGGCGGGTTGCCGATGAAGCTGCTGGCCGCGAAGCGGGCGGGGGCCACGGTTTTCGTTTTGCCGAAGGGGGAGTGCGGGGAGGCCGGGCGGGTCGGGGACGGCGGGCTTCGGCTGATTCCGGTCGAGACGCTCTCGGGCGCGGTTTCGGCGCTCGAGGCGTTGAACGCGGGGGGCAAGGTGCCTTCGTGCTGACGGGGGTTCGGCCTCGTCCGCCGGCCGGCCCGGTCGGCCTCGAACGCCGGCCCGGCCGGGTTCGCCGCCTGCGCCGGCGGGGCTGAGCGGCCTCGAACGCCGGCCGGGCCGGGTGGGCCGGCTATTCGTCCACCGCGGACTCGACCAGGGGCAGGACCCGGTAGGGGACCGGGGTTTCCAGGGCGATGGTGGTGGAGGCGCGGACCACGCCTTCGAGTTCGATGATCTGTTCGATTACGTGTTGTAGGTCCGCGTTCGAGCGGGCGACGATTCGGCACAGCAGGTCGCCTCGGCCGGTGATGGCGTGCACTTCGAGGATCTGGGCCACGCATTCCAGTTGCTTGCGCAGGTCGCGGCCCTGGCCCTGGCGGATCTCCAGGGTCGCGAAGGCGGTCACCGAGAAGCCGAGGGTGGCGGGGTCCACGTCCGGCCCGAAGCCTCTGATCACGCCGGCCTCGCGCAGCCGGTCCAGGCGCACCTGTACCGTGCCGCGCGCCACCGCCAGCCGGCGCGAACACTCCACGACACCGATCCGCGGTGTTTCCACCAGCAATCGGATCAGCGCGGCATCCAACCGGTCGATCTGCAAGGTGCCCTCCCTCGGGGGACTGGTTTCCCGGTGCCTACCCTGGGGCCATTCACGGCCACACCGGGAGGCAGCATGACCACCGACCTGATCACGGCACTGCGGGAGGAACTACCCGCGCACGTCCTGGTGACGGACGCGGACATCGCCGCATCGTACGCGCGTGACATGGCCGGCCTGTGTGCGGCCGGTCACCCTGCGGTGGTGGTCCTGGCCGAGACCACCGAGCAGGTGCAACACGTCATGCGGGTGGCCACCCGACTGCGGGTACCGGTGGTCCCGCAGGGCGCGCGTACCGGCTTGTCCGGCGGCGCCAACGCGGTCGACGGCTGCATCGTGCTTTCGCTCGTTCGGATGAATCGCATCCTGCAGATCGATCCCGTCGACCGTACGGCCGTGGTGGAGCCGGGGGTGATCAACGCCGACCTGTCCAAGGCGACCGCCGAGCACGGCCTGGTCTACCCGCCGGACCCGTCCAGTTGGGAGACCTGCACGATCGGCGGCAACATCGGCACCGGCGCGGGCGGATTGTGCTGCGTCAAGTACGGGGTGACCGCCGAGTACGTGCTGGGCCTGGAGGTCGTGCTCGCCGACGGGGAACTGCTGCGCACCGGGCGGCGGACCGCCAAGGGCGTCGCGGGCTACGACCTGACCCGGCTGTTCGTCGGCGCGGAGGGCACGCTCGGCGTGGTCACCCGGGCCACCCTCGCGCTGCGACCGACGCCGCCGCCCGCGTTGGTGACGGTGGCCCAGTTCGCGAGTACCGCCTCGGCGGCCGGTGCGGTCTCGGCGATCATGGCGGCCGGCCACACCCCCTCGCTGATGGAACTGATGGACGGCACCACCCTGCGCGCGGTGAACGCGATGGCGAACATGGGCCTGCCGGAGCACAGCGCCGCGCTGCTCCTGGTCGCGGTGGACACCCCGGAGCCCGCCGCCGAGTTGGCCGCGATCGAGGCGATCTGTACCGAGGCGGGCGCGTTCGAGGCGTTCACCGCCGAGGACGCCGAGGACTCGGCGCTGTTCATGCAGGCCCGTCGACTCGCGCTGCCCGCACTGGAACGGCTGGGCACCAGCATGATCGACGACGTCGCGGTGCCGCGCTCGCGGCTCGGCGACCTGCTCGACGGGGTGGCCGCGATCGCCGAGCGGCACGACACGGTGATCGGGGTGTGCGCGCACGCCGGGGACGGGAACACCCACCCGATCGTGATCTTCGACGCGACCGACCCGGCGGCGGTGGAGCGGGCCGGGGTCGCGTTCGACGCGATCATGCGTCTGGGGTTGGACCTCGGCGGCACGATCACCGGGGAGCACGGGGTGGGCGTGCTCAAGCGGGATTGGCTCGCGGAGGAACTCGGGCCGGTGGGGGTTCGGGTGCACCGGGGGGTCAAGGCCGCGTTCGACCCGCTGGGCATCCTGAACCCGGGGAAGGTGATCTGAACCCGGGAAGGTGATCCGAGCCCGGGCCCGGGGCAGGTGCTCCGGGCCGGGCCGAGGAGGGGGCGGCTCCGTCGGAAGTCCCGTCGGGTACTCCCGGGGTGGCATGTCTCGGGGGTACCCGGGGGTTCGAGTCGTCCTCCGGTAGTAGGGCCGATCGGCACTCCCGGGCGACGCCCGACGGGGGGTGTGGCACCTAGGTTTGTGGGTGTCGCTCCTGTTGGGGCGCACGGTGTCGCCTTCTCGGGCGGGACGGGTTCGTTCGGAGGTGGCGGTCGTGGAGAAGCGGGACAGTCGAGAGGTACGGGTCGCGGCAATCGCACTGCGCCGCCGTCGACAGGCACGCGCGCAGGCCACCGCCCGACTCGTCACCGCGATCCGCCGGGCGGCCTGATTCGCCGGGGCTTGTTCGGGCTTTGGGTGTTCGGCGCTTGATCGCCGGGTGGGTGGGCGGCCTCGGGCAATCGGCGGCCGGCTGCCGGTGGGTCGGCCGCTTCGGAGCTGCCCGGTCCCAGGGAACGCCCAACCGGGGACTGGTGATCCAGGGACGGATGGGCCCTGGATACCGGTGCGGGGACGTCGGATCCTGTGGGCATGAACGATCGACAGGAGCTGGCCGGCTTTCTGCTGCACTGCCGGGAACGGCTGTCGCCGGCGGACGTGGGGCTGCCCGACGGGGTCCGGCGCCGTACGGCGGGGCTACGTCGCGAGGAGGTCGCGCGGCTGGCCGGGATGTCGGTCGACTACTACGCGCGGCTGGAGCAGAACCGGGGCCCGCATCCGTCGCCGCAGCTTCTTGCCGCGTTGGCGCGCGCGTTGCGGTTGGAGGAGGACGGGCGTGATCACCTTTTCCGGCTTGCCGGTCGTGTTCCGCCGGGGCGGTCCTGCGGTGCGGACGAGCATGTGTCGCCGGCGATATTGCTGATCCTGGATCGGCTGCACGATGTGCCGGCGCAGGTGATCTCGGATTCGGGCGACGTATTGGCGCAGAACGCGATGGCGGTGGCGCTGCTGGGGGCGAACGTCGGGCGCAACGTCGTGGTGCGGTGGTTTTGCGAGCCGGGTTCGCGGGAGCGGTTTCGCGGGGCGGACGTGGATGCGATCTCCCGGGCGTATGTGGCCGATCTGCGGGGTGTGCTCAGGGAACGGCCGGGTGATGCGCGGGTCGCGGGGGTGGTGGCGCGGTTGTGTGCGCGGTCGGCCGAGTTCGCCGCGTTGTGGGCGGCGGCGGGGTCGGGGGGCGGGGACGAGGGGGGCGGCCTGTGCGAGGGGGCCGGGCGGCGGGGGGAGACGGTTTGGCATCCGGAGGTCGGGGAGATCGCCTTGCGGAGTCAGGTGCTTGTTGCCGTGGAGGCGGGGCAGCGGGTGGTCGTTTATTCGGCCCCTGCGGGGAGCCTGGCGGCTGGGCGGTTGGCGTTGCTTCGGGTTGTCGGCGTGCAAACGATGTCGGCCTAGTGGTGGGTGGGTTGGCGGGTCGGGTTGCCCTCGGTCGCCGGGCGGGCTGGGTTCGCCTCAAGCGCCGGCCGGGCTGGTTCGCCTCAAGCGCCGGCGGGGCTGATGTGGCCTCAAGCGCCGGCCGGGCTGGTTCGCCTCAAGCGCCGGCGGGGCTGATGTGGCCTCAAGCGCCGGCCGGGCTGATTCGCCTCAAGCGCCGGCGGGGCTGATTCGCCTCAAACGCCGGCGAGGCTGGATGGCCTCATGCGTCGGGCTGGGTTCGCCTCAAACGCCGGCGGGGCTGATTTGGCCTCATGCGCCGGCGGGGCTGATTCGGCTTGAGCGTCGGCGAGGTTGGGTGGCCCAAGCGTCGGGCCGGCTGGGTTCGCCTCATGTGCCGGCGGGGGCGAGTGGCCCCAGGCGCCGGCCGGGTCGTGAGGTACCGGGGGCCGGCCGGGCTTGGGGGTTGCTTCAGGGGTGGGTTGGTGGGGGGAGGAGGGAGGTGAGGTGGGGGGTGTCGATGGTCAGGCCGGCTTCTTTGGCGGCTTCGAGGGTCAGGTCCGGGGGGAAGCCGTGGGTGGTGTAGAGGGTGACGACGGTTTCGGTGGGGAGGTCGGGGTGGCCGGCTTCCAGGCGGCGGCGGATCGCCTTGTCGAGGAGGCGGGTGCCCTTGTGGAGGGTGCGGGCGAAGGATTCTTCCTCCCGGGCGGTCAGGGATTCGATGAGGGACGCGCCTCGGGTGAGTTCCGGCCAGGCGGGGGAGAGCGTCGTGACGATGCTTGCGGTGAGGGGTGGCAGGACGGGGCCCCGGATGCCGAGGCGACGGCCGTGTCGGAGCGCCCTTCGGATCAGTCGACGCAGGACGTATTCGGTGCCCTCCTTGCCCGGACGGATGCCGTCCGCGAGCAGGAACGCGATCGCCCGCGCGTGGTCGGTGAGGACTTCGAAGGACACCCGATCGGGGTTGTCGCGGTCGGTGG
Organism: Embleya sp. NPDC020886; assembly: GCF_044333915.1. NCBI lineage: Bacteria > Bacillati > Actinomycetota > Actinomycetes > Kitasatosporales > Streptomycetaceae > Embleya > Embleya sp. NPDC020886. The sequence continues at coordinate 71,604 of NZ_JBIRRX010000004.1, forward strand.
GGGAGTAGGCCCGGCCCGCCAGTTCCTCGACCGTCGCCAACGTGGGGCGCAGCAGGTCGGTTTGTACGGTGCTGTCCACGCCCTGGAGCACCGTCGCGAGCCGATCCAGGCCCAGGCCCGTGTCGATGCCGGTGCGCGGTAGGTCGCCGAGTACCGGGAAACCGCCGCCGGGTTCGCTCTCGCCGCGCACGCTGCGCATGAAGACCAGGCTCCACAACTCGACGAAGCGTTCGGGGTCGACCGAGGGTCCCCCGTCGCGCCCGTACGCCGGTCCCCGGTCGTAGGTGACGTCCGAGCACGGACCGCACGGCCCCGGTACGCCCATCGACCAGAAGTTGTCCGCCGCGCCCAGGCGTTGGATGCGCTCCGAGGGCATGCCGACCGAGCGCCAGATGCGCGCCGACTCGTCGTCGTCCTCGTAGACGGTGACCCACAGGCGGTCGGGGGAGAGGCCGAAGTGTTCGGTCAGCACCTCGTACGCGAACGCGATCGCCTCCGACTTGAAGTAGTCGCCGAAGGAGAAGTTGCCGAGCATCTCGAAGAAGGTGGAGTGCCGGCGGGTGTGTCCGATGTGGTCGATGTCCACGGTGCGTACGCACTTTTGCACCGAGGTCGCGCGGGGCACTTCGGGTTCGACGTCGCCCAGGAACCAGGGCTTGAACTGGTTCATCCCCGCGTTGGCCACGAGCAGGCTCGAATCGGGCGGCAGCAGCGAACCGGACGGCACGAGGCGGTGTCCGCGCGCGGTGAAGAAGTCGAGGAAGGTGGAACGGATCTGTGGCGAGAGCATGGCGAATCGGCCTTCGCGAGAGCAGCGGGCGGTGGGAGTACACACACGCCGAGCCGGGCCGAGCGGCGCTATCGCGCTCGGTTCGCCGGCCCGACGCCGGTAGCTCGCTGCCCGTTGATCCACATGTTTCGACGATAACCGACACCGGGTTGTCGGCGACGGGATTTTCGGGCCGCGAACCGGTGCCCGGTCGCCCGGATGGCCTACCGTGACGGGCATGAGTGACCTGCCGAGCATCGAAGCGCCGTACGGCCGGGGGGCGGACCTGCAGCCGGACATGGCCGACCGGCTGCGTTCCTACTGGGGCTTCTCCGCGCAGCGCGAACGCCAGGCGGCGATCGGCCGGGCCGCGCCGCGCAAGCGGCGACACGTCGAGGTGCAGTGCGGCAAGTGCGGCTCGACCAAGGTGAGCACCGACATCGTCGGCGACTACGTCTGCGGTTCGTGCGCCGCGCGTTGGCGTCCGCCGACCGCCGCGGACGGTCCCACGTGTCCCGAGTGCGGCTCGGGCAAGGTGTCCTCGATGCCGTACGGGGACCGCAAGTGTCGGGACTGCGATCACCAGTGGCGCCCCAGCTGACCTGCGGCTTCGTCGCGCTTTCGGTGGGAGGCCCTTGTTTTGTAGGGCTGTTGCGGATACCCACGAAGGCAAAACGATCAACGTGGGAGGCAGCGCCATGGCAGGACGTCTTCAGGACCACGTCGCGGTGATCACCGGCTCCGGGGCGGGCATCGGGCGCGGGATCGCCCGGCGGTTCGCGGCCGAGGGATGTCGGATCCTGGTCAACGACATCGGGGCCGAGTCGGCGGATCGGGTCGCCGCCGAGATCGCCGAGGTGTTCGGCGTCGACACGCTCGCGGTGGTCGCCGACGTCACGGTCAAGGCGGAGGCGGTCGGCCTGGTCGAGGCCGCGCTGGACCGGTGGGGCCGGTTGGACACGTTGGTGAACAACGCGTGGGGCGGCGGGCGGATCAACCGCCTGGAGAACAAGACCGACGAGATGTTGCAGCACGGTCTGGACATGGCCCTGTGGGCCGGATGGTGGACGATGCGCGCGGCGTTCGAGCCGATGCGGGACGCGGGTGGCGGCAGCGTGATCAACATCGCCAGCCTGAACGGCGTCAACGCGCATCGGTTCACCGCCGAGTACAACGTCGGCAAGGAGGCGCTGCGGGCGCTGACCCGCTCGGCGGCGCGGGAGTGGGCGCCGCATCAGATCCGGGCCAACGTGATCTGTCCCGGGGCCAGGACCGACGCGTTCGCGGCCTACGCCAAGGTGAACCCGGAGGCCGCCGCGCTCGCGGAGTCGGCCAATCCGATGGGCCGGATGGGCGACCCGGAGACCGACATCGGCGGCGCCGCCCTGTTCCTGGCCAGTGACGACTCGCGCTATGTCACGGGGAACACGCTCTTCGTCGGCGGCGGCACGCACATCAACGGTTCGACCTGGGCGCCGACGCCGGAGGAGGACCGGGTCGGATAGCGAGATGGTGGAAATTGTCCGGATATCGAGGCTTGAGTGGGCGAATTACCGTGATGCGCACCACTCTTGCGAGTAATCGTCAAACTGACGAGTAATCGTGTTATGCTGACGACATGGACACCGCAACCACGGCATTGCTCACGGATCACTACGAGCTGACGATGCTCGAAGCCGCACTTCGCAGCGGCGCGGCGCATCGCCGTTCGGTGTTCGAGGTCTTCGCCCGCCGACTGCCGGACGGTCGGCGCTACGGCGTGACCGCCGGCACCGGGCGGCTGCTCGACGCTGTCGAGAACTTCCGCTTCGACGACGAGACGCTGCGCTTCCTCGGCGAGGCCGGGGTGGTCGGTCCGGCGACGCTGGACTGGCTGGCGGGCTACCGGTTCACCGGCAACATCTGGGGCTACGCCGAGGGCGAGTGCTGGTTCCCGGGTTCGCCGCTGGTGGTGGTCGAGGGCAGCTTCGCCGAGGCGGTGGTGCTGGAGACGTTGATCCTGTCGATCCTCAACCACGACGCCGCCGTCGCCGCCGCCGCATCCCGGATGACGTCGGCCGCGGCCGGGCGTCCGTGCATCGAGATGGGCTCGCGCCGCACCCACGAGGAGGCGGCGGTGGCCGCCGCGCGGGCCGCGTACATCTGCGGTTTCGCGAGCACCTCGAACCTGCGTGCCGGGCAGCGGTACGGGATCCCGACTCGGGGCACCAGCGCGCACGCGTTCACGCTGCTGCACGACGACGAGCGCGAGGCGTTCGCGGCGCAGGTGGCCGCGCTCGGCGCGGACACCACGCTGCTCGTGGACACCTACGACGTGGCGAGCGCGGTGCGCACGGCGGTGGAGGTGGCCGGGCACGAACTCGGCGCGGTTCGGCTCGACTCGGGTGATCTGCTGTTGCTCGCGCACCGGGTACGGGCGCAGCTCGACGAGCTCGGGGCGGTCAAGACCCGGATCGTGGTCACCAGCGACCTCGACGAGTACGCGATCGCCTCGCTGCGGGCGGCTCCCGTGGACGCCTATGGGGTAGGCACCCAATTGGTCACCGGCTCGGGGCAGCCGACCGCGTCGCTGGTGTACAAACTGGTCGCGCGGGCGATGAGCGATGCGCCGGACGCGCCGCTGGTGCCGGTGGCCAAGAAGTCGCCGGGCAAGCCGAGCCACGGCGGTCGCAAGAGCGCGGTGCGGCGGTACGACGCGGACGGGGTGGCCGAGGCCGAGGTGCTGCGGCCCTTTCGCGCCGATGCGGAAGCCGTGCCGGGCGAGCGGGAATTGCTGGTCCCGCTGGTCGTGGACGGAGAGATCGTCGGGCGCGAGCCGCTGTCGGCGGCGCGCACGCGACACGCGCGTTCGCGTGAGGAACTGCCGCTTTCGGCTACGCAGCTCTCGCGCGGGGAACCGGTACTTCCGACCATCTACGAGTAGGCGCGGAACGGGCTCGTCGGACTCGACGGGGCCGGGCCGGTCACGAGGAGGCACGAAGCGATGACCCGGGCATTGATCGTGGTCGACGTACAGAACGACTTCTGTGAGGGCGGCAGCCTCGCGGTCGAGGGCGGGGCGGCGGTCGCCGAGGCGATCCGGCACCACGTCGCGGCCAATGCGGCCGAGCAGCCGCCGGATCCGGTGCACACGGAGACGCCGGCGTATGCGCACATCGTGGCGACGCGGGATCACCATGTGGATCCCGGGGCGCACTTTTCGGCGACGCCGGATTATGCGGGGACCTGGCCGGTGCACTGTGTGGCCGGGACCGAGGGGGCGCGGTTCCATCCGGCGTTCGCGCCGGTGGTCGAGTCGGGGCGGGTCGAGGAGGTCTTCTCCAAGGGGGCGTACGCGGCCGCCTACAGCGGGTTCGAGGGGGCGGCCGGGGACGGGACGTCGTTGGCGGACTGGTTGCGGGCGCGGGGGGTTACGCAGGTGGACGTGGTGGGGATTGCCACGGATCACTGCGTGCGGGCGACTGCGTTGGATGCGGTGCGGGAGGGGTTTTCGACGCGGGTGTTGGTGGGGTTGACGGCGGGGGTGGGGCGGGAGAGTACGGCCGTCGCGCTTGCCGAGCTTCGGGGGGCGGGGGCGGAGGTCGTGGGGGAGCGGGTCTTGCCCTGAGGGCGGTGGGGGTTCGGCTTGTTCGCCTCAAGCGCCGGCGGGGCTGCTTGGCCTCATGCGCCGGCCGGGCTGGTTGCCCTCATGCGCCGGGCAGGCTGGGTTCGCCTCACCCGGCCGGGAGCCCCGGACCCCGGCCCGCCCGACGTGTTCGGGCGATCGCCGAACTCGACCAGGATCACGAACACCCGCGCCTGGGCGGACGGATCTCCGCCGCGCCCGCCTTGGCCGCCGGCACGGTGCGCGCCGTGAGCCCGGGGTCCTCGGTGATCGCCTGCACCGCCGCGCCGCGCCGCGCCGCTGCCCGCGCCGCTCGGTGAACGGATGCGCAAGATCGTCGTCGCGTTCGACGAAGGGGCCGGAGTCCGCGGTGCGCCCCGCCGGGGGATCGGCCGCCGGGCCCGGCGCGGCAGGCGCGGTGGCCGGCAGGAGCAGTGCGCACAGCGTGGCGACGACGGCAGGGGCGAGGTGCCTCGGGTTCACGTGCGTTCTCCGGGTCTCGGCCATTCCTGAGCCGAAGATCACCGCTCCGACCGGTCGCGGGAGGGTGCCCGCAGCCCGGACCGATAAATCCCGATCGCAATCGAATGGTTACATTGCGCGGCCCGCGCAGTAGCGTGAGAGACGGGGGGCGTGCACATAGGGGTGCAGGGGAGGTGGTGCGTCGTGGCAAGAGGAGATTTCTTCCGTCTCGGCTACGGCGTATTCGTCACGATCGTCTTGACGGTCTCACTATTGGCGGCCTGGGAGCCGCGCACCGTGGCGGGAGCTGCCGTCGCCATGGGCATCGGGGTCGCGCTGGGCACGACGACGGCAGTGCTCGGCATCCGCGCACGGCATCACCCGTCCCGGGTCACGACCCGCGGATGACGGTGGTCCGGGCGGCCTTGTCGTGCAGACACTGGTGCCACGGCTGATCCCAGAATTGCCACAACACGTTGACCAGCCAGAAGAGCGTGCCCAGGCAGGGCACGGCCAGGGGCAACGTGTACACGCCGGCGCGGGTCCATGCGATCGACCCAGCGATGGGCCCGCCGTCGGCCACCCGAACCACCCGGATGCGCACCACTCGTTTGCCGAGCGTGCGGCCGAACCGGTCGAGCTGGAAGCCCTCGTAGACGAAATAGACCAACGAGAAGATCAGGCCCGAGGCGAACTGCGAGCCGAAGGTCACGTCGTCGTAGTCGTAGTCGGTGACCGGCCACGAGATCAGCCCCGCGACCACGCCGACGATGATGCTGTCGACGATCCGCGCGAGCAGTCGCCGCACCGGACCGCCGAGGGTGGGGCCCGCGCCGTGACCGCCGCCGCCGGCGCCGTAGGAGGGGTCCTGGCCGTAGGGACCGCCCGGTCCGTACGAGCCGCCCTGACCGTAGGGATACTGCCCGGTGGGGTCCTGGCCGTACGGCGGTTGCCCGGACGGGCCCTGGCCGTATGGGGGTTGCTGCTGCCCGGTCGGGTCCTGGCCGTAGGGCGGCTGCCCGCCGGGCGGTTGCTGCTGCCCGTAGGGCGGTTGTCCGTAAGGCGGCTGTCCGTACGGCGGTTGGCCGGGCGGGGGTTGTCGGCCGGGCGGAGGTGGTGGTCCGGACGGGTTGCGACCCGAGGGGTCGTCGCCGTACGGGTCGGGCGGTGGAGGCGGCGCACTACCTGTCATGAAGCCGAGTAAAGCGGACAAAAGCTGACGTAAGTGTGACGTCTCGGGTCAATTCGGGCGTGTCGCGCCTGGATGGGTCAGTGGTGGGGGCGGGGCGAGCCGGCCCCGCCGCACCCCGACCCGCTCGGGACCGATCCATTCCGGACCGATCCCTTGCGGACCGACTCGTTCCGGACCGGCCCGCTCAGTCCCGCGCCACGAACGTGCGTGCCGCCTTGTCGTGCAGACCCTGACGCCACGGCCGGTCGAACAGCCCCCACAGGGCGCCGAACAGGCCGATCACCAACACGCCCGGGACGTAGAGCACCGCCCACCGCCGCACCGACTGCCACAACGACGGCGTGTCGTGGCTGTCCAGGTCGGCGACGCGCAGGCCGAACAGGGTCTTGCCGAGCGAGCGGCCCCACTTCCAGGTGGGCAGCGCCTCGTACAGCAGTGCGGCCACGAGCACGGTGCCGAGCACCGCGGCGAGCGCCGTGCCGGTGGTGCCGTCGATCAGCCAGACGGTGGTGTCGCGGCCCTCGTAGCGGGCCCGGTCGATCTTGTCCCGGATGTGGTCGACCGCGTCCGGGACGAGCGGGATGCCGACCGCGACACCGGCCGCGAGCGGCACCAGCGCGTCGGCGATCCGGGCGAGCAGGCGCCGACCCGGGTTCGCCGGGCGCCGCTCGTTGCTGCCGAAGATGTCGGCCTGGACCGGTCGCCACGGCCCCGGCTCCTCGGCGGCGCGCTGCGGCGGCACCTCGGCGCCCGGCGTCGCGCCGCGCCTCGGGCCGGTGGGGGCGGTGGGACCGGTCGGGCCGGAGCGCGCCGCACCGGCGTCGGCCGGGCCGGCGGATTCGGGTGTGCCGGTCGGCGGTGCGTACATGCCCGTCGAGGACATGTCGTACAACCCGCCGGCCCGCGCGGACAGCACCTCGCCCCGGATCACCCGACCGCCCTGTTCGAGCGCCTCGGGGGCACCCGATTGCGCGGCCTGGTCCGGTTGTTCGGCGGCGGACCGGCCGGGTTCCTCGGCCGGCCGACTGCTGTCCGGCACCCAGGCACCGCCGTCCCAGTAACGGATGTGGCCGGTGATCTCCGGATCCGGGTACCAACCCGGTGCGGGTGCAGAGGACATGGGCGGGATTTTGCCGTACGGGAGGGGTGACGGGTACGCCCCGGGTCACATCCGGGCCCGATCGCTCTCGTCGAGCCGGTTCGCCCGGGCCCAGCCCGGATGGCAGCATGGGACCCATGAGTGTCGCTCCCATCGAGGTCGAGAAGCACAAGCCCGACGAGGACGTCCGGGCGGAGACCCCTTGGGTGTGCATCGTCTGGAACGACCCGATCAACTTGATGTCGTACGTGACCTACGTCTTCCAGTCCTACTTCGGCTATCCGAAGAAGAAGGCCGAGAAGCTGATGCACGACGTGCACAACAAGGGGCGGGCCGTGGTTTCGTCGGGGACGCGCGAGGAGATGGAGCGCGACACCACCGCGATGCACGGCTTCGGCCTGTGGGCCACCATCCAGCACGACAAGTGACACCCGGGCGGTTCGCCCGTTCGGCCCGCCGACCACTTCGGTTCCCGCCCCACCTTCTCCGGGAGTTGCACAGCCTGTGAACGGCCTCTTCATGCGCGGACGCTCGGGTCGACCCGAGATCGTCCTGGAGGACATGCACGTGCGGGTGCTGGCCGATCTGTGCGGTCAACTGGTGGAGATGGTCTCGCCCGACGACGACGCGACCGATCCGCTGGCCGCCGAGCTGGGCCTGACCGGGCTCGGCTCGTCCGAGGTGCCGGTCACCCCGGACGACCCCGCGCTGGCCCGCCTGCTGCCGGACGCGTATGCCGAGGACGCCGAGGCGGCGGCCGAGTTCCGTCGCTACACCGAGACCGACCTGCGGCTGCGCAAGCGGGACAACGCGCGGATCGTGCTGGCCGACCTGGCCGAGTTGGTCGACCTGACCGAACCGGCGGACGCCGAGGAGCTGCGCACCCAGGGCGGCGAACACCGCGTGGTGCTCGACGCGGCCGGCGTTCAGGCCTGGCTGGGCACGCTCAACGACCTGCGGCTGGTGATCGGCACCCGGCTCGAAGTCACCGAGGACATGGAGGAGTTCGAGGCCAAGCTGGCCGACGACGATCCGCGGCGCTGGTTGTTCGCGGTCTTCCACTGGCTGGGCGGCCTGCAGGACTCGTTGCTCGGGGCGCTGTAGCGACCGGTGGGTCGAGGGCACGCCGCGCGGCGTGCCCATGGCAACGGCGCATTCCTTGCACATGGCGTATCCGTTGAAAGAGGGACACGCCGGATCGATCGGCATCGGGTTTCCGCCCCGGTTCGTTGGTAATACGGCCTCCGTACCGACGAACGGGAGCGATCATGATGGACACCGAGGCCGGATCGAGCGCGAATGCGGCCGAACCGAGTGTCGACGCCGAAGGGTACGAACGGGGACTCAACAGCCGTCAGATCCAGATGATCGCGATCGGCGGCGCGATCGGTACCGGCCTCTTCCTGGGCGCGGGCGGTGCGATCGAGAAGGCCGGGCCGTCGTTGATCGCGGCCTACGCGGTGGCCGGCGTAGTGATCTTCTTCGTGATGCGCGCGCTGGGTGAACTGCTGATGTATCGCCCGGTGGCGGGCAGTTTCGCCGAGTACGCCCGGGAGTTCTTCGGGCCGTTCGCCGGCTTCGTGACCGGCTGGACGTACTGGGTGATGTGGGTGGTCACCGGGATGGCCGAGATCACCGCGGCGGGCGTCTACGTGCAGTACTGGTGGCCCTCGGTGCCGCAGTGGGTCACCGCGCTGGTGGTGCTGTCGGTGCTGTTCGCCGCCAACCTGATCTCGGTCAAGCTGTTCGGCGAGTTCGAGTTCTGGTTCTCGATGATCAAGGTGACCGCGATCATCGGGATGATCCTGGTCGGCATCGGGGTGCTGATCTTCGGCTTCGGCGAGGCCGGCGACCAGGCGTCGGTCACCCACCTGTGGTCGGACGGCGGGTTCGCGCCCAACGGCGTCGGCGAGACGTTGCTGGTGCTCCAGATCGTGATGTTCGCCTTCCTGGGTGTCGAACTGGTCGGGGTCACCGCCGGGGAGGCGCAGGATCCGGAGAAGGTGCTGCCGCGCGCGATCAACACCATCCCGTTCCGGATCGGGCTGTTCTACATCGGCGCCCTGCTGATCATCCTCTCGCTGGCGCCGTGGACCGATTTCCACGCCCAGGAGAGCCCGTTCGTGCTGGTCTTCGACCGGGTGGGCATCCCGGCCGCGGCCGCGATCATCAACTTCGTGGTGCTCACCGCCGCGCTGTCCTCGTGCAACTCGGGCCTGTACTCGACCGGCCGGATGTTGCGCACGCTCGCGGTCGAGGGACAGGCGCCGCCGGGGGTGAGCGGGCTGAGCGCGCATCGGGTGCCCGCGGCGGCGATCACCGTGTCGGCGATCGTGATGGGTCTGGGCGTACTGATCAACGCGCTGGTCCCGGACAAGGCGTTCATGTACATCACCTCGGTGGCCACCGTGGGCGCGCTGTGGACGTGGGGCATGATCGTCGCCTGCCAGATGCGCTACCGGCGGGCGGTGGACCGGGGCCGGCTGGCCGGGCACGGGTTCCGGATGCCGGGTGCGCCGTACACGGGCTGGGCGGTGCTGACCTTCCTGGTGATGGTGGTGGTCCTGCTCGGGTTCTCCGCGGACACCAGGATCGCGTTGTACGTGGTGCCGATCTGGGTGGCGTTCCTGGTGGCGGCGTACATCCCGGCGCGGCACGCGAAGCCGATGAAGGTCTGATCGGCGGGTCGGCGGCGGGCGGTGGGCCTCGCGCGGGGTCGGGAGGTGCTCAGTACGCTCGGGGCATGCTCACCATCACCGCAGATCTGCGCGATCGGATCGTCGCCCACGCCCGTGCCGACCACCCCGACGAGGCGTGCGGCGTCGTCGCCGGGCCCGAGGGCACCGACCGCCCCGAGCGGTTCATCCCGATGCTCAACGCCGCGCGGTCGCCCACGTTCTACGAGTTCGACTCGGCCGACCTGTTCAAGCTCTACCGGGAGATGGACGATCGCGACGAGGAGCCGGTGATCGTCTACCACTCGCACACCGCGACCGAGGCGTATCCGTCGCGTACCGACGTGTCGTACGCGTCCGAGCCCAACGCGCACTACGTGCTGGTGTCGACGCGGGACGAGGAGACGTACGAGTTCCGGTCGTACCGGATCGTCGACGGGGTGATCACCGAGGAGGAGGTCAGTGTGGTGGACACCTATTGATGCCTGTCGATGCAGGGGTGATCGATGTCGGGTTGTTGCCGGTTGATTCCCTTGCCGGACCCACTGCGTCTCACCTGTCGATATGGGGTGTTCCGCCATGCGAGATCACATCGGAGCGGGCCGGGGGAATGGCTAGCATGACCATATGCGTTATGCGGGCGTGAATACGACGGAAGCGGTGCCGGGCGGTGCCCCGGGCGCGTTTCTCGTCGCACGCCTGCACGTCGATCTGTGCCGACTCTCCAGCGCCCTCTGTCGCGCTGCGCGCGTGGGCTGATCCGCTTCCCGGATCGGCTCACCAGGCACCCCAGGCAGCAGGCAAGTCCCGCAGCACCGGCGCATGCGAACGACCCCCGCCCCGCGGTCTCCATCGGCCCCGTCGGAGCGTTTGGGGTGCGGCCCGCGTCCGGACTGCGTTCTCTCCGTTCGAGTCAACACCAGAGGAGCGCATCCATGGCCATCGAGGTCCGCATCCCGACCATCCTCCGCACCTACACCGACGGCGCCAAGGCCGTACCCGGGTCCGGCGACACGCTCGCCGACCTGCTGGTCGACCTGGAGGCCCGGCACCCGGGCGTGCGTGCTCGCCTGGTGGAGGAGAACGGCGAACTGCGCCGCTTCGTCAACGTCTACCTCAACGACGAGGACGTGCGGTTCACCGGCGGGCTCACCACCAAGCTGGGCGACGGCGACACGGTCACCATTCTTCCGGCGGTCGCCGGCGGCTCGATCTGATGCGCTACGAATCGTTGCTCGACTCGGTGGGCCGCACCCCGTTGGTCGGCCTGCCGAGTCTGTCGCCGTCGCCGACCGTGCGGGTGTGGGCCAAGCTGGAGGACCGCAACCCGACCGGTTCGATCAAGGACCGTCCGGCCCTGCACATGATCGAGGCGGCCGAGCGGGACGGGCTGCTCACCCCCGGCTGCACGATCCTGGAGCCGACCTCGGGCAACACCGGCATCGCGCTGGCGATGGCGGCCAAGCTCAAGGGTTACCGGATCGTCTGCGTGATGCCGGAGAACACCTCCGAGGAACGCCGCGAGTTGTTGCGCATGTGGGGCGCCCGGATCATCGGGTCGCCGGCGGCGGGCGGCTCCAACACGGCGGTACGGGTGGCCAAGGAGCTCGCGGCCGAGAATCCCGACTGGGTGATGTTGTACCAGTACGGCAATCCGGCCAATCCGGACGCGCACTACGCCACGACCGGGCCCGAGTTGCTGGAGGATCTGCCGACGATCACCCACTTCGTGGCCGGGCTGGGCACCACCGGCACGTTGATGGGCGTCGGTCGTTACCTGCGGGAGAAGGTTCCGGGCGTGACGATCGTCGCGGCCGAGCCGCGCTACGACGACGTGGTGTACGGCCTGCGCAACCTCGACGAGGGCTTCGTGCCGGAGTTGTACGACGCCGAGGTGTTGACCACGCGCTACTCGGTGGGTTCCGCCGACGCGGTTCGGCGTACCCGGGAACTGCTGGAGAAGGAAGGCATCTTCGCGGGCATCTCGACCGGCGCGGTGCTGCACGCGGCGCTCGGGATCGCGCGGAAGGCGGTCAAGGCGGGCGAGGACGCGGACATCGCGTTCGTGATCGCGGACGCGGGGTGGAAGTACCTGTCCACCGGGATCTACACGGCCGAGAGCACCGAGGCCGCGGTCGAGGGGTTGCAGGGTCAGTTGTGGGCGTGAGGTTCGGGTGGGTCGGCCCCGGGGGCTGAGCTGAGGGTGGGCTCGGGTGCGTCGGCCTGCGTCGCCCTCGTCCCCCTTGTTGGCCTCGTTGGCCTCGTTGGCCTCGTTGGCCTCGTTGGCCTCGTCGGCCTCGTCGGCCTTCGGGCCGAGGTCGGTTTTGTGCGGGCCGGCCTGCGGGTTCGAGTTTCGAGCCCGCGCTGATTGCAGAGTTTCCGTCGCCCCCGAGTGCCTTTTCGGCACCGGGGGCGATCGGGTTTTCGGCCGCTCGATGGCGCGGTCCTCGCGATTCGGGGGCGGTCAGCCGTCCTCGGTCGGGGCGTGCGCGGCGTGGGTGCGCGAGGTGGCGCCGGGCGGGGTCGATGTCGTGCTCGACTCGGTGGGCGGCGGGATTCTGCGGCAGAGCTTCGACGTGTTGGCTCCGTTCGGTCGGATCGCGGTGTACGGCGCGGCGAGTGGCGAGTTGCCGGCGATTCCGGTCACGGACCTGTTCGCGTTGCGGTCGGTGGCCGGGTTTTCGCTGCTCGCCTGGCAGGCGGCGAATCCGGCGGCGGCGCGGCGGGAGCCGGCCGAGGTGGCCGAATATCTGGCCTCGGGCCGGTTGCGGGTCGCGGTGCATGCGCGGCTGCCGCTGACCGAGGCGGTCGAGGCGCATCGGGTGCTGGAGGGGCGGGGGCAGTTGGGGCGGGTGCTGCTGGTGCCGTAGCCGGGGTGGGTCGCGGTGTGCGCGCGGTGGGGCCTTGACCTCAAGTGCGGTTGAATTCCTAGCGTGTCGACTCCTGCACGACTACGTCGCCGGGGCCGGTGTGGAAGCGGGTCGCGGCTGTTCGGGAGGGCCACGATCATGACCACCACCACCTTTGCCTCCGGTGACAGCGATGCCCGTACGGCGGTGACCGTGCTCGGATTGGGGGAGATGGGCTCGGCGTTGGCGGGCGCGTTCGTCGCCGGGGGGCGGCCGACCACGGTGTGGAACCGGACGCCGGGGCGGGACGAGGCTTTGCTCGCGCTGGGGGCGCGGCCGGCGGGCGATGTTCGGGAGGCGGTCGCGGCGGGGTCGTTGGTGATCGTCAACGTGAAGGGCAACGACGCCGCTCGGGAGATCTTGGCGGCGGCGGGGGATGCGCTCGCGGGTCGCGCGGTGGTCAATCTGACCGACGGGACGTCGGGGGAGGCCCGGGCGATGGCGGAGTGGGCGGCGGGGCGGGAAGCGGCCTATCTGCACGGGCAGATCATGACGATCGCGCCGGCCGTCGGGGATCCGGACGCGGTGGTGTTCTACGGCGGGTCCGGGGAGGTCTTCGCCCGGTACGGCGCGGAGCTCGCGTTGATCGGCGGGCGGGGGAGTCTGCTCGGCGAGGACGCGGGGATTCCGGGCCTGTACGGGATGGCCGTGCACGGCACGATGTGGGGCACGCTCAACGGCTTCCTGCACGCGGCGGCGTTGTTGTCCGCCGAGGGCGTCGAGGTGAGGCGTTTCCTGGAGCAGGCCGGGCCCTCGGTGTCGGCGCTGTTCTCGATCCTGCCGTCGATCGCGGCCGAGGTCGATCGAGGCGAGTACGCGGCCGACTTCGGTGCGCTCAAGCACCACCTGCCGTCGTTGGCGGACCTGGTCGGGGAGAGCAGGGCGCGTGGGATCGACGTCGAATTCCCGGAGTACACGAGGGCGTTGGTGGCCGATGCGGTCGAGCGCGGGCACGGCGAGGACAGCTACTCCCGGTTGGTGGAGCACTTCGGGAAGCGGTGAACTTCCGGGGCGGTGCCGGGGACGGGCCAGGAGGCGCCGGTGGGCGAGTCGTGCCGGACGGACTGGGTGCTGTCGGTGTCGACGGTGAGCGCGAACCGGTCGAGGCCGGGGCGGCCCACCGAAGCCCACCAGGCGTGCGCGGCCGATACCTCGTCCCACAGTCGGCGCGGGCCGAACTGCCGTACGGCGAAGTGCGCGAGCTGCGTTCCGTCGTAGTCGACGCAGGCCCATGAGGTGCCCGCTTCGTCGGCCACCCAGAACCGGGTGTGTACGGATTCGGCGGGGCGTTGTGGCTCCCACAGGTGCCAGGCTCCGGGTACGGCGACGCCGATCGCGAAGTCGGCGTCGCCGGTCACCTCCCACGGGGACACCGCGGTGCGGCCGAGGTCCGGCACGTGCTCGGGGCGGACGACGGTGTCCAGGTCGTCGATCCGGCCGGCGCGATGGGCGCGCATCCGCATGAAGGCGCCGCCCGGGGTGAAGCGACCTGTGGCGGAGCCGTCTTGACGTGTTGTCAGGATCGCCGAACCAGCCGCGGTCCAGGACGTGGCCCAGGGCGTGACGATCCGGCCGCCGGGTCGGGTGCGGGCGAGCCACGACATCGGCACCCGTTCGACGGCACACGTACAGAGCAGCCGGTCGTAGGGTTCGCCGGTGGGTCCTCCCGCCGCGCCGTCGGCGGTGACCACCTTGGGGGCGGCCGGTCCGAGTGCGGCCAGTCGTCGGCGGGCCCGCGCGGCGAGGGCGGCATCGATCTCTACGGTGACGACACGATCGGCGCCGACCCGATGTGCGAGCAGCGCGGCGTTCCACCCCGACCCGGTACCCACCTCCAGGATGCGCTGCCTGTCGTGGACGTCGAGGTCGAGCAACATCCGTGCCACCACGCTCGGTTGCGACGCGGCCGAGGACGGCCAGTCGGGGCCGCCCCCGGCGTCGCCTTCGGCGCCATCGTTGACCTGCACGATCACCGACACGTCCTGATAGGCGAGTTCGAACCACGCCTCGGGAGCCACCCGCCGATCGACCCGCACCGGCGAGCGCCCACCCGCAGGCCGCACCCGGACGACATCAGGCAGGAAGTGGTGCCTGGGCACGGCTCGAAGGGCATCCCGCCATGGCCCCAGGGACCCGACACGCGCCTCGACCAGGCGAAGCAACTCTTCGATGGCGCGGCCATGTTCCACCTCGCCGACTCTCACGGACGCTCCTCTTCTTCCTCGGCCGGTCGTCGTCACTTCTGCGGCGGCGGATCCGGCGGAAGCTTCGGCGGAATCGGCCGATCCTGCTGCGAATCGTCACCACTCTTGTCCCGATGCCGGGCGGTGTGGGTTGTCACCGCGGTCACCTCTCCATCTGCGTGGCGTGTTTGTTCCCCGTTCCGGTAGGGCCACCGGCAATGCACCGAGCAGGCGCATGCCGGTTCCGCCGATCCCGCACTGCGGCTGAATCCGACATGCGTCTCCCGGGGCGCAACCACCTCGACTCCGCCGGGGCCGATTCGATATACCGCCAAGATGATTTTGCTGCCGGGAGGCTCGGGGTATGAAACCAAATCCGCTTCGGGTGAAACTCGTGATGGATGGGTCATCTCGGTGCTCCTTGCCGACTCGTACGGTCTTCGATTCGCCCATTCGTGAATGGAAACGACGATCACGCTCCGACGTTAGAGGCGTCGGTGCTTCGCGGCTGCCCGGTTTCTCCGAATTTCGCCGGACGGGGGACCGGGTTCGCGTTGTTTCCGGAGGGGAACGCACGTGCGGGTACATCGCGGTCGCCCGTGGCCCTGTCGATGCCCGAAGTTCGGAGGCGCTCAGCAGGCCGGCAGCGCGGCACGAGCCCGTGTGATCACTTGGTGTGCCCGCGCCCCGTACACGGCGGCATCATCGAGTTGCCGCCAGACCTTCAGATACAGGTCGATGTCCGCCTTGTCGTCGAGCCAAATCTCGGTGTGGATCGTTTCCACGATCACCAGGCGAGTGTCGTAGACCCAGAAGCCGTGTCGAGGCGTGACGGTCATCGGTGTGTCGAGCGGAACGATCCCGAGCTTGACCGTGTCCAAACCGATTACACCCATGAGGCGGTCGAGCTGCCCGGCCATTACCTGCGGTGGGCAGATCAGAGCTCGAATCGCGCCCTCCCAAAGCACGGCGTGAAACATGTGCCCGCGTTCGTAAAGGACTTCCTGTCGGCGCATCCTGGCCCGGACGGCAGCTTCCGTGTCGCGCGGAGTTCGGCGGAGTTCGGCGTTCAGGAGGAGAAGGTGGCGCGCGTATTCGGCGGTTTGCAGGAGGCCGGGTACCACCGAGGATTCGTAGGCCCGCACCAACCGTGTCGCCCGCTCCTGGACCAGCGCTTCGTCCTGCCGTGGTCGATGCCCGGCGGCCAACTGCCGCCGCCACGAGCGGATGTTGGTCTCCAGGCCCCGGAGTCGGCCCTTCAGTTCGCCTGCCAGGCCGGGCTGTCCGACCGCCTCCGACCAGGCATCGAGATCGGCGACGGTGGGCGTCTGGCGGCCGGTCTCCAATTTCGAGACCTTCGACGGCGGCCACCCGAGACGGTGGGCAAGCGCTCGCCCACTCGTGCCGTTCTCGGTACGCAACTCACGCAGTCGCGCACCGAGAGCTTCGCGCGCCCGCTGGTAGTCGGTGCTCACGCGCGAGAAGGTACTCCGGTCACGAAGTCGGCGTACCGGATGGCGAAGTGCCAGCGAAGGTGCCGTAGGCCGGGGCGAGCCGGTGTCTTGGGCTTCCCGAACAGCGTCTCGATCACCCGGCGGATGTGTTGGGCGATCGAGACGTGTGCGAGTGGGTGTCAGATCAGGTGGTCGAACTCGCCGGCTTTGGCGCCGGCGATGAAGGCGGCGAGTTCGTCGCGGGTATAGCGAAGGGCGGGGAGGGCGGGGTTCTTGGAGTCGCGCATCGCAACACCCTCGGGTAGGTCCGCAAGTTCGACGCAGGTGCCGTTCTGGTTCGAAGCGCTTGCCTTGATCCAGACGGCGTCCGTCAGGTCGGCTTCGTAAAGCTCGCTCTTGTTCATCACAGACTCTCTGCTCGTTCCCGTAGTAGCGCGGCGGTCTCGTCCGGCGACAACGCTGCTGACGCGATTTCGGCGAACAGCCTGTTGTACAGGCGGATTTCGCGCTCCGAGTCACGTGGAATCATACCGCCGACACCTTCCATCCAAGCGGCGTCGGGATCGTGAGTGTCCTCGAACTTGAGGATGGCAAAGCCCGCCGCCTGAGCCGCCATTCGTCCGGCCGAGAACGGGACGATCTGGAAGGTGACGTTCGGCAGCGCCATTTCCCCGTTCAGATGCCGCATCTGCTCTCGCATGACGGCGGGGCCGCCGACGTCGAAGCGCAGGGCGGCCTCCGTGGCGATGGCGTGGTACCTCAGCGGTTCGTCGTCGCGGAGCAGGCGTTGTCGCATCTCCCGGACAGTGACCAAAGCCTCTGCCTGGTCGGGTCCATAGGCGTTGAAGCCTGTCGTGATGATCGCGCTCGCGTAGTCCCTGGTCTGGAGAAGTCCCGGGATTACGTTCGGTTGGTACTCCAACGCCTCAGCGGCGTCGTCTTCCAGCGCGATCACTTCCGCCAGGGTGGCGTTGACGTCGTTCGCGAACTCCTGCCACCAGTGCCGGATGCGCTTTTGCACGAGCAGGTCGCGCAGTTCCGGCTGTGCTTCCGGCGGGACCTCGGGTGACCGTCCTGGCCCGGCAGGCTCCGGTGGACCTGCCGCGACCCGTCGAGGATCCGGATGCCGAGTCCGGGCGGGGTTTGCTCATCACCCGCGCGCTGACGATCTCGTTCCGATGCGAACCCCGACAGGGCGGCTACCAGGCATTCGTGGCCGGGTTCGTGGTTCGCCCGTGACGCTCACACCTCGAATGGAGAAGAACGTCACGGCCCCGACTCGGCGAGCGTGGTTGGTGGTACCGAACTTGTGGGTTGCGGAGCCGCCCGGACAACTGCCCCGCCATCGATCGGAAGTGGTAGGTGGGCTTCGTCGCCACCGGGTGAGACGCAACCGCTGTCGGGAATGGGCGCTGACGCAATGGGAGTTGGCTCCGGAGCAGGCACCCGCATTGGTCGTGGTCGTCGATCGGCGTATTGACGATGTGCCGATTCGCCGGGCGATGTGGCCGGCGGTGTTGTTGCGGTCTCCGGTGCTCGAGCGTGGGGTGGAGGATCAGCCGGTCGTTGCGTTCGAGCGGTTGATCGGGCTGCTCACGTTGATGGCTCGGCACAAGCGGGTTGTGGTGTTGGGCGCGCAACCCCACACCACCGTGGTGGCCTTGGCGGTTCTTGTGGCGGCGGGCGGTTCCATTTCGCGGGCGCGCGAGTTGTACACCGAGCGAGGTGCCGCCGAGTTGCCCGCCGACGGGGGCAAGTTCCTCATGGAGTATCTGCTGCGCTTCGAGGTGCCCTACATGACGATCGGGCGGGAGACGGATGGTTGGCGTGGGGGGCCGGCCGGGACGGACCGCCATTCTCGGGTGGCCGAAGATCCCTCGTCTTGTTGCTGCCGCCGAGGGTGATGCTCCGACGGTAGGGGCGATCGAGGCCGGCGTTTCGACGTGCTTCTCGAAATCTCTTCTCGGGGTGGGGAAGGCGTTCGGGGGTGCGTCGGATCAGGTCGGGAGGCCGGCTTGGGCGGCGAGGGTGGTCAGGGCCTGGTGGAGGGCTTGGCGGGCGGCCGGGGGTAGGGCCTCGGTGAGGGCCGCGTCGAGGGTGTGGGCGGCTGTGGTGCATTCGGCGAGCAGGGTGTGGCCTCGGTCGGTGAGGGTGAGGACTTGGCGGCGGCGGTCGTTGGGGTCGCGTTCGCGGCGGATGGCGCCGAGGGTTTCGAGGTGGTCGGCGAGGCTGACCACCAGGCTGGGGGCGACGCCCATGGTGCGGGCGATGTCCTGTTGGGAGTCGGCGGTGCCGGCGGCCAGGACCGCCATCAGGCCGACCTGTTTGGGCTTGAGGCCGTGCGCCTGGACGGCCTCGGTGAAGCGCTCGGTGGCGATGGCGCCGAGGGTGCCCAGGCGGAACGTGAGGGTGCTCGTCAGCGGACCGGCTGGGTCTGCCGGGCTTTGGCCCTTGACATCTTTCATGGTTTGCATAATACCCTGTGAGAACCATTCAGAGTTCGAATGATTCTGGGAGTGAAGTCATGCGGCGTGCGGTGTTGTTGGTCAATGCGGCGATGGCGTTGGGGGCGGCGGGGTCGGCGGTGCTGGGGATGGTGGACCCGGGGATCCTGTCGGGGTCGGGTGCCGAGGTGAGCGACGGGATGCGGATGTACGCCCAGGCGTATGGCGTTCGGGCGGTTCCGCTCGCCGCCGGCCTGCTCTACCTTCTCGCCCGGCGTACCGACCGCGGCCTGATCCCGATCCTGGCCGTCGCCGGCGCCGCACAACTGGGCGACGCGGTGATCGGGATCGAACAGGGCATCACCGGCATGGCCCTCGGCGGCACCCTGAGCGCGACCGTGCACCTGGCCTCCGCCTGGTGGCTCACCCGCCCGACCGCGACCGCCCCGACCCTCGGCGCCACGTGATTCACCACGCGTTCGGGTAACGATGCGAACGGGCGGGCGAGTTGAGCCGACCCGCGACCTCGGGGTCCGGTGGGCCCTTGGCTCACCCGACCGCGACGTCGACCCGGCCCACCCCTCCGGCGTGCCGGCGCCCACGACTTGATCGTCGACCAGTGATCGACGAGCAGTACCGAGGAGAGCGGCGGAGCCGCTGCCGGCCCGAAGGGCCGATGTCCCGTGACGTCGGTCACCCCCGTGCCCGTTGTGCACCGGGACGTACCTCTCTACTGCGTACTCTCGGGGAGTGGCATTCGCATCCAACGACGCGCCGATCGGAATCTTCGACTCCAGCTTCGGTGGTCTCACCGTGGCCAGGGCCGTGCTCGACCAACTTCCGAACGAATCGATCCGGTATCTCGGCGACACCGCGCGGCAGCCCTACGGGCCGAGGCCGATCGCGGAGGTGCGCCGCTATGCGCTGGAGTGCCTGGATCGGCTCGTGGACGAGGGCGTCAAGGTCCTCGTCATAGCGTGCAACAGCGCGTCCGCCGCGATGTTGCGGGACGCGCGCGAGCGGTACGCCGTTCCGGTGGTCGAAGTGATCAAGCCCGCCACCCGGCGGGCCGCGGCGGCCACCCGCAACGGGCGGGTCGGGGTGATCTCGACGCAGGCGACCAAGACCTCGATGGCCTACGAGGACGCGTTCGCCGCAGCGCCGCACATTCGGCTCACCACGCAGGCGTGCCCGCGCTTCGTCGAGTTCGTCGAGCGGGGCGTGACCGGGGGCGACGAACTGCTCAAGGTCGCCCGCGGCTACCTCGACCCGGTGGTGTCCGAGGGCGTGGACACGTTGATCCTCGGCTGTACGCACTACCCGTTGCTCACCGGCGTCATCTCCTACGTCATGGGCGAGCAGGTCACGCTCATCTCCAGCGCGGAGGAGACCGCCAAGGACGTCTATCGCGCACTCGTGGCCGGCGGCCTGATGCGCGACGTCGGTCGGCCCGCACCCGATCACCGATTCCTCACCACGGGCGATCCCGCCCAGTTCCGCGACGTAGGTCGCCGGTTCCTCGGCCCCGAACTCGCGCACGTCGACGCGCTCGGAGCCCTCACGTGAAACTCACCGTCGTCGGCTGCTCCGGCAGCTTCCCCGGGCCGGACAGCCCCTGCTCGTGTTACCTCCTGGAGGCCGACGGGGTCCGGATCCTGATCGATCTCGGCAACGGCGCCCTGGGCGCCCTGCAACGGCACGCCACGCTCGCCTCGGTCGACGCGGTGCTGCTCAGCCACCTGCACGCCGACCACTGCCTCGACCTCGCCTGCTACTTCGTGGCCCGCAAGTACTGTCCGGCCGGGGAACTGCCCCGGCTGCCGGTGTACGGCCCGGTCGACACGCACGAGCGGATCGCGCGCGCCTACGACGTCGAGGGTGCGATCGACAACGGGCGGATGGCCGACGTGTTCGACTTCCGCACCGTGGTCACCGGCACCTTCGAGGTCGGCCCGTTCCGGATCACCGCGGACCGCATGCCGCACCCGGTCGAGTCGTACGCCTACCGGATCGAGGTCGGCGGCCGATCGCTCGTCTACTCCGGCGACACCGGGGTCAGCGACGACCTGGTGCGGATCTCGCGCGGCGCCGACCTGCTGCTGTGCGAGGCGTCCTTCGAGTACGGCCGGGAAGACCTGCCGCATGTGCACCTGAACGGCCGACAGGCCGGTGAGCATGCCGAACGGGCAGGCGTGGGAAGGCTGTTGCTCACCCACATCCCGCCGTGGACGAGCCGCGGGCGCAACCTCGACGATGCCCGCAAGACCTTCAGCGGCGCCGTCGAGCTGGCTCTGCCGGACGCCACGCACACGGTCTGAGGCACGCCGGGCGTCCGGTCCGAAAGCGTGCGCGGCACCGCTTAGGCTGGGTCCATGTCACGAGTAGACGGCCGTACCCCCGACCAGCTCCGACCGGTCACGTTCCAGCGCAAGTGGCTCGACCACGCCGAGGGCTCGGTCCTCGTCGAGTTCGGCCGTACGCGTGTCCTGGTCGCCGCGAGCGTCACCGAAGGTGTGCCGCGCTGGCGCAAGGGCAGCGGGGAGGGCTGGGTCACCGCCGAGTACTCGATGTTGCCGCGCGCCACCCACACGCGTGGCGACCGCGAGTCGGTCAAGGGCCGGATCGGCGGGCGTACGCACGAGATCTCGCGGTTGATCGGTCGTTCGCTGCGTGCGGTGATCGACACCAAGGCGCTCGGCGAGACCACGATCCACCTCGACTGCGACGTGCTCCAGGCCGACGGCGGCACCCGGACCGCGGCGATCACCGGCGCCTATGTCGCGCTCGCCGACGCGGTGACCTGGGCGCGCGAGCACAAGCTCACCCGCAAGGGCGCCAACCCGCTGATCGGTTCGGTGGCGGCGGTCAGCGTCGGCATCATCGACGGCGTGCCGATGCTCGATCTCCCGTACGAGGAGGACGTCCGCGCCGAGACCGACATGAACATCGTCTGCACCGGCGACGGACGCTTCGTCGAGGTGCAGGGCACCGCGGAGAAGGAGCCGTTCGACCGCGCGCTGCTGAACAACCTGCTCGACCTCGGTACGCACGGCTGCGAGGAACTGACGGTGCTTCAGCAGCTCGCTCTGGAGTCCTGAGAGCGCTGCGTCCCCCGGGCGCGCTTTCCCGGCATACCGCCGCAAGTGGTGGTCACGTGCCGGTTGCGAGTGTCACGTACGCGCAACCGGCACGCATCGGGTGTGCCACCGACGGCCCGTCGCGTGGTCGGACGCGAGTACGGTCGGGGCACCTGGTCATCCCGATCAGCAGCAGCCACGACCGGGCCGATCAGCCCGTCCCTGACGAGGAGCTCCATGTTCCGCGCCACGTACCGTTCCCGCCGGGTCCTGCGCACCACGATCGCGGCCACCGTCATGGCGGGCGCGTTGTTCGCCACCGCCGCGTGCGAGCAGGCGCAGCAGGCCATCTCGTGTGCCGAACTGGCCACCAACCTCACCAACGACATCTCCACGCTGGGCAACGTGCTGAACGACCCGGACGCCGCCCGCAAGGCGCTCGACAACCTGCAGAAGACCTTGGACGACAAGACCAAGGACTTGGACTCGAACGACGCGAAGAACGCCGCGAACGGCCTCGGCGACGTGATCACCCAGCTCAGCACCCGGCTCGCCAACGGCGGCAACCTGAGCGCGAGCGACGTGCAGCCGCTGATCAACGGTGCGAAGAACCTGACCACGATCTGTGTGAAGTAGCGGACCCGGGCGGCGGTCGGTGTCGATCCGCCGCCGGGAATCCGGCCACACCCGGCGAGGCTAGGCTGGCCGCATGAGCCGTCTCGTACTCGCCACGCGCAACGCCAACAAGGTCGTCGAGCTTCAGCAGATCCTCAAGGATGCCGGGCTCGATGTGGAACTCGTCGGCATGGACGCCTATCCGGAGGTCCCCGACGTGCCCGAGACGGGCCTCACCTTCGCGGCCAACGCCCTGCTCAAGGCGCATGCCATCGCGCAGGCCACCGGACTTGCGGCGATCGCCGACGACTCCGGCCTGTGCGTGGCCGCGCTCAACGGCATGCCCGGCATCTTCTCCGCGCGGTGGGCCGGCACGCACGGCGACGACGCGGCCAACCTGCGGCTGTTGCTCGCGCAGTTGTCCGACATCGGCGACGAGCACCGCGCCGCGTGGTTCGCCTGCGCGGCGGCGCTGGCCCTGCCGGACGGCACCGAGCGGGTGGTCGAGGGCCGGTTCGAGGGCACGCTGACCCGCGAGCCGCGTGGCACCGGCGGTTTCGGCTACGACCCGATCCTCCGGGTCGCCGACGACACCCGGACCGCGGCCGAGCTCAGCCCCGCCGAGAAGAACGCGATCAGCCACCGGGGCAAGGCGTTTCGGGCTCTGGCGCCGATCGTCTCCGAACTGGTCGGCTGACCCGGCCCGGTCGCTCGCCGCCCGCGTTCAGCGGCGGTCCGGCCGGCGTGCCGCGCCGATCCCCATCGCCACCGCGAGCAGTACCACCGCCACGGCCGCGACCGCGAACCACGGCGGTCCGGCCGGTTCGCCCTGGCGGCGGATCGCGCCCATGAAGTCCAGTCCGGTGATGTTGTTCAGGATGCCCCACCACAGCGGCAGATAGAGCGCCTGGAAGAGCCGGTGGGTGCGACCGGCCAGTCCGGTGCACAGGGCGAAGGACGGGATCAGCAGCGCGCCGGCGGCCCACGCGGCCAGCCCCGGGGTGTCTCCCGCGACCACCATCCGGACGGCCGGGGCGAGTCCGATCAACACGGTCAGCAGCAGGCCGGCCGTCCACTCGGCGAACAGCCGTCGACGCGGCGTCGGATAGGCGCCGAGCAGGCCGGCCAAGTCGTGTTCGGTGCGCTGGGTGCCCAGCCGCGACCACACCATGAGCGGCCAGATCCACAACGCGGGCAGCACCGCCGAGGTCACCACGTTCCCGGTCGCGGCCAGGCCGAACGCGGACAACGACGCGGCCACCACCCACCAACGTCGGGACACGCCCTGGACCAGGATGCGCAGCTCGCCCGCGAGCAGACGCGGGAAGGTGAAGCCGACGCGGGCCGGAGTGCGCGGCAGCGCGGGCGGTGTGTCCGGGCGAACCGGCTGGGTCGACGGCTCGTCCCCGACGGCGACGCGCGTGCCGGCCCGGGCCGGGTCGAAACGGGCGAACCACAGCGCGGGCAGCACCGCGACGGCGACCGCGAGGAGCACCAGGGCCAGCCGTTGGAGCAGGAAGACGCCGCCGGGAGTGAAGCCGGCCCAGTCGAAGGTGCGCAGCGGCTCGTCCCGCCAGGTCAGCCCGAGACTGAACTCCTGACCGGCCAATTCGCCGTTCTGCGCGACGAGTTCGTCACGCATCGAGGCGACTGCGGCATGCACGCCGAGGCCGCCCAGGGGCGCCGACCCGGACTGCCCGCCCAGTGCCGCGGTGAGCGAGACGAAGAACCACACGGCGGTGCCCAGGGTGCCACGCAGCCGGGGAATCGTCTCGAACAGCAGCGCCATCGCGGCCGTGACCACCACCATCGGCAGCGTGATGGTGGCGAACGGCAGGAGCAGCGCGACCGGTTCGATCCGCCGATCCTCACCACGCAGCAACTGCATGCCGGCCGCGGTCAGCGCGAGCACGCCCACCATCGAGGCGAGCACCAGCACGTTGCCGAGGAACTTGGCCGCGAGGTAGGCCCACGTACGCAGTGGTGTCGCCGCCAGCAACCGGCCGACCCGGGTGCGCTCGTCCCGGCCGATCGCGTCGCGCACCACGTGGAAGCCGCCCAGGGTCAACCACAGCGCGCCCGCCAGCGCGGTGGCCGTGCCCACGTACGCGCTGTCGTACCGGCCCCGGTAGTCGCCGATGTTCATCACGGTCCAGTGCGCGTTGGGGCCGGGGATGGCCACATAGGCGAGCGCGACCGCCGCGGCCAGGGTGACCAGGTAGGCCGGACGGCGGACCCGATCGCGGAAGTCGGCACCGGCCAGGCGCACCACGATGCCCGCGGTCACGGCCGCACCGCCTGGGCGCTGTCGGCGAGCAGGCCGGAGACGATCGCCAGGTAGGCGTCCTCCAGGTCGGGCACGACCGGGACGGCGGAATCGGCTGGTTGCCGCGGCGCGAGTACGCGCAGCCGTACGCCCGCCGCGGTGCGCACCATCCGGCTCACCACCCAGCGGCCCCGGGCGGCCGACACCTGGTCCTGAGGCACCGTCATCTCCCAGACCACGTCACGTACTTCGTGCAGCAACCGCTCCGGGCTCGCGCGACGGAGCAGGGTTCCGGCGGCGAGCACCGCGATGTCGGAGGCGACCGACTCGACGTCCGAGACGATGTGCGTGGACAACAGCACCACCCGGTCCACCGCGAGTTCGGCCAGCAGGTGGCGGAAGCGGACCCGCTCCTCGGGGTCCAGGCCGGCGGTCGGCTCGTCCACGACCAGCACGCGCGGGTCGGCCAGCAGCGCCTGGGCGATGCCCACTCGGCGCAGCATGCCCCCGGAGAATTTGCCCAGCGGGCGTTTGCCGACGTCGGCGAGGTTGACCGCTTCGAGCAGCTCCTCGATCCGGGCCCGGGCGGAGCGCGCGCTCAGGCCCTTCGCGGCGGCGAGGTAGCCCAGGAACTCGCGGGCGCCCAGGTTCGGATAGACCCCGAAGTCCTGCGGGAGGTAGCCCAGCGAACGGCGCAGCGCGTCCGGGTCGGCGAGCACGTCGACGTCGTCGAAGCGGATGCGCCCGGAGGTCGGCCGGGTCACCGTGGCGATGATGCGCATCAGCGAGGACTTGCCCGCGCCGTTGGGACCCAACAGCCCGAGCAGGCCCGGTTCCAGGCGCAGTGTGACGCCGGCGACGGCGCGTTTGCCGCCGGGGTATTCCTTGGTGACGTCGATCAGTTCGAGCATGTCGGTCGACCCTCCGCGATGACGCGCCGGGACGGGTCGCCCGACGCCGCGCCGCGTGATGTGGCGGCACCGGACCAGCCTGGGCGTTCGCGAGAGCGGGGACATCTGCCGTTCGGCAGATATCCGGTGGGGTCGGGGCGCCGTGCGCCGGTGCTATCGCGGGTTCGGCAGCAGCCCGACCACGCGCCAGCCGCCCTGGTGGGGACCGGCCGACAAGGTGCCGCCCAGTGCTTCCAGGCGGGTTCGGAGGGCGGCCAACCCGGTGCCGCCGCCGTCCCGTTCGGTCGATGCGGGACGGGCGCCGCCGCCGAGGTCGGTCACCGATATCTCGACCCCTGGGCCGCGGGCGGGGCCGACCGCGACCGTGACGCCGGCCGTGTCCGGGGCGTGCCGGCGCACGTTGGTGAGTGCCTCCAGGACGACGAAGTAGGCCGCCTCGTCCAGTGGTCCGGGCGGTACGGCGGCCAGGTCCGGGGCCAGGTCGAGTTCGGCGCGCACCCGGCCCGAGTCGGTGAAGCGCTCGACCAGGAGCGGGAGATCGGCGATTCCGTACACCCGGGTCGGTGGCTCGGGCAACTGAGTCGCGTCGCCCTCCCCCGCGCTCTCGCGCAGGGTCCGTACCGTGCGGTCCATCGAGTCCAGCGCGCGCAGTCCGGCCTGTTCGATCCGGGCGAGCAACGCGTGGGTGTGCTCGGTGTCCGGCCCGGTCGGCTCGTCGAGCTGCCCCGCCTGGGCCTCCAAGACGATGCCGGTGACCTCGTGGGCGACGAAGTCGTGCAGGTCGCGGGCCACTTCCAGGCGCTGGAGCCGGCGGGCGAGGGCGACCGCGCGGGTGCGGCGGTCGTCGAGCGAGCGCAGGTAGAGGCCGACGCCGGCGGTGGCCGCCGCGGGCAGCAGCGCCACCGCGCACATCGCCACCGACGCCTCCCAGGTCGCCTCCGGGGCGCGCAACGTGAAGCGCAGTGGAAGCACCGCGACGGCCAGGCCGAGCGCCGAACCCAGCCGTGCGGCGGTGCGGGCCGGCAGCCGGCGGACCACCCGCTCGACCGTCAGCCACAGGCCGACGAATTCGAACGGCAGCCAAAAGCCCGCGAGTTGATGCGGGCCCGGATAGCAGAGGTCGAGCAGCAACGAGGTCGCCACGACCACCCACGCGGCGCCCGCCAGGTTCACCCGCCCGATCGGCCAGCGGGGCAGCGCGACACCGACGGCGAGTGCGGCCGGCAGCGCGGCGAGGATCCCCACGGGCGGGGCGAGCAAAAGCGGCAGCAGGACCAGGGCCACGGCCGCGACGGCCCAGCCGATCCGGCGACGCTGCCGAACGGGGGTCATCGCGGCCCGGCCGGGGCGTAGCCCATCTCCCAGGCGTGCATCGCGATGCCGACCCGGTTGCGCACGCCCAGTTTGCGTCCGATGGCGGCCACGTGCGTCTTGACCGTGCCGGGCGAGATGAACAGCTCGCTCGCGATGTCGGCGTTGGTCTTGCCCTCCGCGACCTGGCCGGCGATCTCCACCTCGCGCTCGGTCAGCGCCTCGATCGGCGCGGGCCGGCCGCGTGCCGGCCTCGGTCGGGTGACGTGTTCGAGCAGGCGCACGGTGATCGAGGGACTGATCAGGGTGTCGCCGACCACCGCCGCCCGGATCGCCTCGACCAGCAGGGTCGGGCCGGCCCGCTTGAGCAGGAAGCCCGACGCGCCGTCGTGCAACGCCGGGTAGACGTACTCGTCCAGGTCGAACGTGGTCACCACGACCACCTTGACCGGCACCTCGGCGTGCGGCCCGGCCAGGAGTCGGGTCAGTTCGAGCCCGTCCATCCGGGGCATCCGGATGTCCACCAGCGCCACATCCGGCCGCAATCGCCGTGCCGCCTCCAGCGCGGCCACACCGTCGCCGGCCTCGCCGACCACCTCGATGTCGGCCTGCCGCTCCAGAATGCGCCGCATCCCTCGCCGCACCATTTCCTGGTCGTCCGCCAGCAATACCGAGATCGTCACAACCCTCGATTCTGCCGGCGCCCTTCGGTGCCGCGTCCTGCCAGGGCCGGGTGTTGCGCCGCGCGCCCGGTCGCTGCCGGGAATCGGCAATGTTGGTAGCGTTTCGGTCTCGGGAATTCGGCAACGGGGTGGGGCTTCGGGGGGACCGGACGTGGAGAGCGACGACGGGATGCCGGTCGAGTTCGCGGACGGCTGGCCGGAGGTGCTCGGGGAGGTCTCCGAGACCGGGCGGCTGTTGCGGCGGGCGGAGTTGCAGGCGTTGGCGGAGTCGGGCGAGCGGGCGGCGGAGGCCGGGCACGATTGGCGCCCCCTGGTCGGGCTGTACCTGGGCGAGACCCGGCGGGCGTGGGCCACGTTGCCGGGCATCGGGCGCGCGGCGAGTGTGAGCGGCGCGGCTCGGAGCGGGGACGCGGTGCTGGCCGCGCTCGATGCGGCGATCGCCGCCCTCGGCGCGGGGCACGAGCGCGCGCGGCGGCTCGCGGTGCGCCAGGAGGAGGCCGCGCGCCGCGAGTTCATCGACGATCTGCTCTACGGCCGCAGCGACCCGGGACGGTTGGCCGAGCGCGCCGAGCGGTTCGGGCTGCGCCTGGCCCGGGCGCACACGGTCGCGGTGGCCGTGGGCCCGAGCGACTACGACGAGGTGCATCCGCTGGCCCGCCGGGTCGAGCGCGAGTTGATCGGCCGGTTCGGCGAGCGCGACGTGTTGTTGACCACCAAGGACGGCCGGCTCGTGTGCATCGCGGCGGCGAACGAGCAGTCGGTACTGACGGCGTTCGCCAAGCACGCGACCCGGACCGACGCCGGCCACGAGGGCGCGCACCGGGTCGCGACGGGCCGACCGCACGCCGGGGCGAGCGGCGTGGTGTTGTCCTACGAGGAGGCGTTGGGCGCGCTCGACCTGGCCGTGCGGCTGGAGTTGCCCGGCACCGTGCTGGACGCGGGCGATCTGCTGGTCTTCCCGGTGCTGATGCGCGACCGGGCGGCGATGGCGGACCTGGTCCGCACCGCCCTGGGTCCGCTCGTGCACGCGCGCGGCGGCGCGGGCCCGCTGCTGGAGACGATCACCGCGTGTGCGGCGGCCGGTTACGTCAATGCCGAGGCCGCCCGCCGGTTGCGGATCAGCGTACGCACGCTGTCCTACCGGCTGGAGCGCATTCGCACGCTGACCGGATACGACCCGGGCGACGCGCTCCAGCGCTACACCCTGGAGACGGCCGCCCTGGGTGCCCGGCTCTTGGGCTGGCCCGGTACCCCGCTTTAATCGCGCTTTCCCTCGGGCCCGGTACCGGACGCCAAACAGGTGTCAACACTGCCGGCTTCCGGCAATGCGCCGGCCGGGCGGCCGGTGCCACGATGTCGGCGCACAGCGAGCCGAGGGGGTGGAACGGTGGGGGATTTCGTGCGGGCGGCACTGGCGTTTCCCGCCGTCCTGTTCAGCTTCGCGCTCGTCGTGGTGGCGGCCTACTGGCTGCTGGTGCTGCTCGGCGGTGTCGTCGTGGGTCATGGCGGCCACGGGGACCATGGGGGTGCACATCATGGGGGGCCCTGGGCCCACGGGGGCCATGATGCTCACGGTGGTCATCCGGGTCATGGGGACCACGACCCTCGCGACACCGCCGGCGTGCCGATCACCGTGACCCTTTCGTTCGCGATCGTGGTGACCTGGTTCGTCTGTCTGGTCGGCACCGCGCTGACCGACCGATGGTGGCTGCGCGCCGCGGCGCTCCCCGCGGCGCTCGGTCTCGGCCTGCTCGCCGCACGCCTGGTGCGAGCTTTGGGCCGGCGCTTCCTGCCGGCCGAACGGCCCTCTGTGCGCGCCGACTTCGTCGGTCGTACCTGTCGGGTCCGGACCGGCCGGGTGGGCCCCGACTTCGGCCAGGCCGAGGTCCGCGCCGAGGACGGCTCGACCGCGATCCTCCAGGTGCGCACCGACGAGAGCGGGCTGGTCTCCGGCAGCACCGCGTTGATCTTCGACTACGACGTGGCGGGCGAGTTCTTCCGGGTCACCCGCTTCGACAGTGCGCTGGACCCGGATCGCACGGTGCGCTGATCGGGCCGCGCCCGCCCCTCGTGCTCGTCCCCACCCCGCTCGCGGCGCCGTGCGTCGCGGCCGCGGGATCGCCTGCGCCGAAACCGCCTTCCTGCCAACCAACGTCCCGTTCGACCAAGGGATTTCACTGATGGATGCCATCACCGTGGGCATCGGTGTGCTCGTCGCCGTCGTCCTGCTCGTCCTGTTCGTCGTGCTGCTCGCCGTGGCCCGGCTGTACCGCAAGGTGTCGCAGGGCCAGGCCCTGATCATCTCCAAGGCGGACACGGTCGACGTCACCTTCACCGGTGCCGTGGTGCTGCCCGTGCTGCACCGGGCCGAGACCATGGACATCTCGGTGAAGACCATCGAGATCCGCCGGACCGGCCGCGAGGGCCTGATCTGTCGGGACAACATCCGTGCCGACATCCACATCTACTTCTTCGTCCGGGTCAACAAGACCGTCGAGGACGTGATCAAGGTCGCCCAGGCGATCGGCGCGGACCGGGCCAGCGATCGGGCCGCGATCCAGGACTTCTTCGCCGCCAAGTTCGCCGAGGCGCTCAAGACGGTCGGCAAGCAACTCGACTTCGTCGACCTGTACACCAAGCGCGAGGAGTTCCGGGACCGCATCCTCGCGGTGATCGGCACCGACCTCAACGGCTACCACCTCGACGACGCCGCGATCGATTTCCTCGAACAGACCCCGATGAGCCAGCTCGACGGTGCGAACATCCTGGACGCCCAGGGCATTCGCAAGATCACCGAGCTGACCGCGATCGAACACGTGCGCACCAACGAGTACCAGCGCACCGAGGAGAAGGAGATGACCCGGCAGAACGTCGAGGCCCGGGAGACCGTGCTCGAACTGGAGCGCCGGCAGGCCGACGCGGAGATCAAGCAGCGCCGGGAGATCGAGATCAGCCGGGCCCGCGAGGAGGCCGAGACCGCCCGGGTGCAGGCCGAGGAGCGGCTGCGCGCGCAGAGCGCCCACATGAAGACGGAGGAGGCGCTCGGGATCCAGAACGAGAACCGCGAGCGTGAGGTGGCCGTCGCGCAGAAGAACCGCGAGCGGGTGATCGCGGTGGAGAACGAGCGGATCGAGAAGGACCGGCTCCTGGAGGTGATCGCCCGGGAGCGGGAGACCCAACTGCGTCGGATCGCCGGCGACAAGGAGGTCGAGGGGGAGAAGCGCGAGATCGCCGAGGTGATCCGGGAGCGGATCGCGGTCGAGCGCACCGTCGCCGCGCAGGAGGAGGAGATCAAGAAGCTCCGGCTGGTCGAGGAGGCCGAGCGCGAGCGCCAGGCGTTGATCATCCAGGCCGAGGCCCAGGCGCAGGAGCGACTGGTCAAGGACATCAAGGCGGCCGAGGCCGCCGAGCAGGCGGCCGGACACCGGGCGGCCGAGCAGCTCACCCTGGCCGAGGCCCGGCGCAAGGCCGCCGAGCTGGACACCCAGGCGGCGATCCGCGGCGCCGAGGGCAAGCGGGCCGAGGCGGCGGCGGTCGGCCTGGCCGAGGCCGAGGTGCAGGAGCGGATGGCCGAGGCGGTGGCCAAGCTGGGCCACGCCGAGGCGGAGGTGACCCGGCAGAAGGCGCTCGCGAGCGCCGAGGGCCTGCGCGAGCGGCTCAAGGGCGAGGCCGAGGGCCTGACCGAGAAGGCTGCCGCGATGGCCGCGCTGGACGAGTCCAGCCGCGAGCACGAGGAATACCGGCTGCGGTTGGAGGCGGAGAAGGAGATCCGGCTGGCCGGCCTGGAGGTGAACCGGCAGATCGCCGAGGCCCAGGCCACGGTGCTGGCGACCGGCCTGGAGAACGCCAAGATCGACATCGTCGGCGGCGACAGCATGTTCTTCGACCGCATCATGGGGGCGATGGCCGCCGGGAAGAGTGTGGACGCGTTCGTGGACCGCTCCGACACGGTACGCACGATGGCCGGCGCCTGGCTGGACCCGAACGGCTCCACCTTCGCCGCCGACCTCGGTGCGATGGTCGGCGGCCTGGGCGCGAGCGGCGTGCGCGACCTCACCCTGGCCGGCGCGCTCGGCGCGCTGATCGCCGGCGGCGGCCCGCAGACCGCCGTGCTCAAGGGCCTGCTCGAATCGGTGCGGGCCGGCGGCCTCGGCGACACCCGACTCGCCGACCTGGTGGTCCCGGCGCAGCTCAACGGCGCCGGCAAGTAGTCACCGGCGTCCCGAACCGCCCGTACGACAAGGGAGTTGACCCGAACGTGAGCAGCCCAGCCCCGGCCCGGGGCGGTTCCGAGTCCGAGGCCGAGTCCGGGACCTACGAGGTCCTGCGCGACCGGTTGCTGAGCGCGGCCCGCGACCTGGGCGCGCGGGCCGGGGCGCTGAACGAGCGCCGGGTGCACACCTACGGCGGCGGCACGCTCGACCTGGCCGACACCCACCGGGTGCACACGCAACGCCCCGCCTGGGCCCGGGACGTCGTCCAGGTCGGCGGGCTGCTCCTGGTCGGCCTCCGGGGCGGCGGCGTGCCGGGCGAACCGGTCTGCCCCGACGACGTGTTCGCGCTGCACCGGCGCACGCCCGAGGGCTTCGCCCCGGCGCCGGCGGACGCGGTGCCCGGTCTGCTCGACGACGCCCGCTTCCGGCAGGACTTCACCGAACTCTTCCGCTACTTCCGCGACACCGAACTGCTGCACCTGCGCGACACCGGCACGCACCTGCTCGCGGTCTTTCGGGTCGGCGAACGGCTCACCGACATCCGGGTGTTGCGCTGGCGGCTCGGCCCGGACGGCAGCCCGACCTATCTGGACGCGCAGGGCGAGCGCGAGTACGCCCTCCCGCCGGCACACGACTTCGCCTGGACCGCGAGCACCCGCGCCGACCACGTGCCGGGCCGGCATCCGCACATCGCGATCGCACAGACGTTGTACGTGTCCACCCTCGACGGCCGGCTCACCGTCAAGGTGGTGGACGACACCGCGACCGCCGAGGGCGTCTACGCCGAACCGGTTGAGGATCCGCTCCAGTCGCTGGCCGACGCGGACGTCGAACACGCCCGGGTCGGGCCGCTGTTGCTGGTCCGGGTGCGCCCGTACCACGAGGACGCGTGGCGGCATCTGGTGCACAACACCCGCACCGGCGAGGTGCTGCGCCTGGACGGCATCGGGGCGGCCTGTCGGCGACTTCCCGACGAGCAGGGCATCGTCTTCCCCGGCGGCTACTACCTGAGCACCGGCACCGCGCGCACGTTCGACATCGACACCGTCGGCCTGGAGTTCGAGTCGACGGTGCGCTCGCCCAACGGCGAGGACGTGCTCTATGTGTTCCGGGTCCGCGCCCAGGGTCGCACCGTGCTGCTCTCCTACAACGTGATCCGCGAGGAGGCCGCGGCGCCGATCGTCGGACACGGCCGGGCGTTCTTCGCGGACGGCACGATGGCGGTGCTGCGCGCGGTGGGCGAGGAACCCGGCCGGGTGCACCCGATCCAGGTGTGGCGCACGCCGTACACCTCGGACGCGTACGCGGCGGCGCGGCCCGCCGGGACCGGCCCGCTGGCCCGGATCGGCAACCCCGAACTGGTGCGCGGCATCGCCGACTGCCTCTCGATCGCCGCGATGGCCGAGGAGATGGCGCCCACCACGGCGGTCTTCGCCGCGATCGCCGCAGCCGCGGCCCGGGTCGAGGACACCCACCACTGGCTCGCCGATCCCGAACTCGAGCGACTCGACGAACCGTTGGCCGCCGTCCGGGGCACCGCGGCCGATGTGGTCGAGGAGTTCCGCCGGGTCCTGGACCTGCGCCGGATCGCCGCCGAGGCGGTCGAGGAGGCCGCCGCGAACACCGTCACGCTGACCCGGCGGGTGCGCGGCGAACACCCGGACAGCGCCGCGGCGTGCGTCCGACAGCTCACCGAACTGCGGCGGGCCCAGGGCCGGTTGGCCACCCTGCGGGAGATCCGCTACGTGGACACCGCGGCCCTGGACGGCCTCGACGCGAGCGTGGTCGAGGAACTGGCCGAGGCCGGCCGGCGTGCGGTCGCCTTCCTCGCCACCGCCGACGCGTTCGCCGACACCCACCGGACCGTGGACCGCCTGGCCGCCGAAGCCGCCGAGTCGGACACCGTCGCCGGATCGGCCGCGCTGACCGAGCGGATCGACGAACAGGCCGAGGGCCTGCGCATCGTCACCGAGGTGGTCGGCACGCTGGAGGGCACCGACGCCACCGTGCGCACCACGATCCTGACCCGGATCGGCGAGGTGCTCGGCGGGGTCAACCGGGCCCGTGCCACCCTCTCGACCCGCCGGCGCGAGCTGGTCGCGGCCGAACAACGCGCCGAATTCGCCGCCGAGATCACCCTCCTGGAACAGACCGTGGTCGGCGCGCTGTCCGCCGCCGTCGATCCCGAGGAGTGCGACGAACAACTCGGCAGGCTGCTCGCCCGGATCGAGAACCTGGAGGCCCGATTCGGCGATCTCGACGAGCACCAGGCCCGGATCGACCACGAACGCGAGCGCGTCCACGACGCGTTCTCCGCCCGCAAGCAGGCCCGGCTGGACGAGCGCGCCCGACACAGCGCCCGACTGGTCGACTCGGCGCGGCGGATCCTGACCACGATCGCTCGCCGGGTCGCCGACCTGGCGAGCACCGACGAGATCAACACCTGGTTCGCCTCCGACGCGCTGGTCGCCAAGGTGCGCTCGACCGCGGCGGAACTGCACCGACTCGGCGACCCGGTGCGGGCCGGCGAGTTGGAGGGCCGGCTCAAGGCCGCTCGGCAGGAGGCCGCCCGGGCCCTGCGCGACCGGGCCGAACTCCACGACGCGGCGGGAACCGTACGGCTGGGCCGGCATCGGTTCGCGGTGCACGGGCGGCCGATGGAGTTGACCCTGCTCCCGGACGGGGACGGCCTGGCCTTCGCGATCACCGGCACCGACTACCGCGCGCCGCTGCGCGAGCCGCTGCCGGCCGCGCACCGGGCCTTTCGGGACCAGCCGTTGGGCTCGGAGTCGCCGCAGGTCTACCGGGCCGAGTACCTCGCCGCGGTGGTGCTGGCCGAGATCCGATTCCCGGCTTCGGCCACCCCCTCGGCCGAGGAACTGCTCGCCGAGGTGCGCCGGATCGCGCTGCCCCGGCACGGCGAGGGCTACGACCGAGGCGTGCACGACCACGACGCGGCGGCGCTGCTGGCGGCCGTACTGCGGTTGCGTGCCGGCGCCGGACTGCTGCGCTTCACGCCGCAGGTGCGGGCCGCGGCCCAGCTCTTCTGGGCCTACGGCGCCGGTCCGGACGCCCGGGCGCCGTGGACGATCCGGGCCCAATCGTTGGCCCGGGCCCGGGAGACCTTCGGCCCGGTGCCGGCCGCGCACGATCTGGCCGCCGAACTCGGCGAACGGGCCGTCGAGTTCCTGGCGGGCACGCTCGGCGCGCCGACCGTGGCCGGGGAGGCGGTCGGCGGCTACCTGGTCGAGGAACTCGCGGCCGGCGGACCACGTTTCGTCACCGGAGCCGCGGCCCGGACGCTGCTCGCCGACTTCCGCACCGCGCTCGGCGGCGACGGCTCACCCGCCGCCAAGGACTTCGCCGAGGACCTGCGCGCCCTCGGCGACGACCTCGCCGCCCGCCACCAACTGGTCGCCGCGTGGCTCGGCGCCTACGCCGAACGACTCGACGCCGGCCCGCCCGTCGACCTGCCCGAGGCGATCGCGATCGAGGTGTGCGGCAAGACGCTGGACCGACACCCCGTGGACGCGCCCCTGGCGACCACCGTGACCGGTCTGCTCGGCAGCCACCCGCGCCTGACCGGCGCCGGCACGCTGGACCTGCGGCTGGACGAATTCCTGCTGCGCACCGACGAGTTCCGCCGGGTCCGGGTGCCCGCGTATCGGGCCTACGAGCGCACCCGGGCGAGCCTGCTCGCCGCCGAGCGCGAGCGACTGCGGCCGGACGCGCACACCCCCCGGGTGTTGCCGACCTTCGTGCGCAACCGGCTGATCGACGAGGTCTATCTGCCGCTGATCGGCGACAACCTGGCCAGGCAACTGGGCGCGGCCGGCGACGCCCGGCGCACCGACAACCAGGGTCTGTTGCTGCTGCTGTCCCCGCCCGGATACGGCAAGACCACGCTCCTGGAATACGTCGCGGCCCGCCTGGGCCTGGCGTTCGTCCGGATCGACGGCCCGGCCCTGGGGTCGCGCACCACGTCCCTGGACCCGGCCGCCGCACCGGACGCCGCCGCGCGGCGCGAGATCGAGAAGATCGGCTTCGCGCTGGAGTTGGGCAACAACGTGCTGCTGCACCTGGACGACATCCAGCACGTCTCGCCCGAACTGCTCCAGAAATTCGTCTCGTTGTGCGACGCGCAACGCCGGATCGAGGGCGTGCGAGCGGGCGAGGCGCGCAGCTACGACCTGCGCGGCAAGCGGTTCGCGGTGTGCATGGCGGGCAACCCGTACACCGAGTCCGGGGCCCGCTTCCGGATCCCGGACATGCTCGCCAACCGGGCCGACGTGTGGAACCTCGGCGACGTGCTGGGCGGCCGGGAGGAGCTGTTCGCACTGAGCCACATCGAGAACGCGCTGACCGCGAACCCGATCCTGGCCCCGCTCGTCGGTCGCGAGCGCGGCGACCTGGAACTGCTGGTCCGGCTCGCCCGCGGCGACGCCGCCGCCCGCCCGGAGCGCCTCGCCCACCCGTACGATCCGACCGAACTGGAGCGCATCGTGGCGGTGTTGCGCCGACTGTTGCACGTGTGCGAGACGGTCCTCGCGGTCAACCGGGCCTACATCGCCTCGGCGGCACAGTCCGAATCCTCGCGCACCGAACCGCCGTTCCGCCTCCAGGGCTCCTATCGGGACACCAACAGGCTGGCCGAGCGGCTCCTGCCGGTGCTGGACGACGCCGAGGTCGAAACGCTGTTGGACGACCACTACGCCGCGGAGGCCCAGACGTTGACCGGCGACGCGGAGGCGAACCTGCTCAAGCTGGCCGAACTGCGCGGCCGGTCGACGCCGGCCCAGGAACTGCGCTGGGCGCAGGTGAAGCGGGCCTACCTGGCGGGTCGGGGCTGAGCCGCATCGTCTTCTCGGACCGGCTCCGGGATCCAGGCCGCGGTGAGCACGCCGTGTTGCGTCCAGCCCAGCGTGCGGTACAGCGCCAGCCCGTCCGGGCTGGCCACCAGGACCCCGGTCCGGGCGCCCCGCGCGGCGGCGGCGTCGCCGAGGGCGGTCATCACCACGCTGCCCAGGCCCCGACGGCGGTGCGCCGCATCGGTCCCGATTTGGTCCGCCACCGCGGTCTCCCCGGTCACCGCGATCCAACCGTGGGCGGCGACGGCACCGTCGGCGGCCCGCAGCCGGACCTGGACCACCCCGCCCGTCGGCTCGATCTCGATCGTGTAGCCGCTCGGCACGTCCACCGTCGCCCGCCGCAGCGGTCCGGTCATCGGATACTCCGGCTCGCCCACGGTCCACGCGGATGTCAGTTCGGCCCGCACCCGCTCGACCGGGGCGAGGACCTTGATCCAGGTCCCGGGAGCGGTCCGGGTCCGGGCGAGTTCGGCCACCCGATCGAGATCGAAGAGTACGTACCGCACCCGATGACCCGGCAGGCCCACCTGTAGCCGGAAGCCGCCCGCCACCTCGACCGGCGGCGGCACCTCGCGGGCGGGCGCCCAACCGGTGACCCAGGCCCGCACCAGTTCGGCGGCGGGGAACGGAAGGTGCTCGCGGACGGTGGTGGTCACGGCTTCCCCAGACGGATCGACGACTCGACCCGGAAAGCTTATTGCAAGGTACTCGCAATAAGGCTCGGGGTGCTTCGTCACACAACGGTAAGCAGCGGATTTCCCCGTGCGGGCCGGCGCGAAGCCACGATGGGGGGCAGCCCTGGCGAGCCGTTCGCCAGGGTTGTTCTCGGACGTGAG
This sequence comes from Embleya sp. NPDC020886, assembly GCF_044333915.1. Lineage (NCBI taxonomy): Bacteria > Bacillati > Actinomycetota > Actinomycetes > Kitasatosporales > Streptomycetaceae > Embleya > Embleya sp. NPDC020886. The sequence continues at coordinate 109,176 of NZ_JBIRRX010000004.1, forward strand.
GTGGCGTTGTGCGGCGTTCTGGTCGGTCCGGTGCCGCGTTGGTCGGTGTGGTCTCGGCGGCGGTGGCGCTCGGGGTGGCCGAGGCGGTCGCGGCCTTCGTGCGACCGGAGGCCACCCCGTTCGTGACGATCAGCGGCGCGGTCACCGACCGGGCGCCGCAGGGGCCGCGCGAGTGGGCGATCCGCACCTTCGGGACCGGCGACAAGGCGTTTCTGCTGACCGTGATCGCCGTGCTGCTCGTGGTGTTCGCCGCCGGACTGGGTGTGCTCGCCGCCCGCCGGCTCCGCTACGGGATCGCCGGGGTGCTCGCGCTCGGCGCCTTCGCCGCGTGGACCGCCGCCGACCGACCCTCGTTCGAAGCCGCCGACCTGGCGCCGGTGTCGGTCGGCACGCTGTTCGGGGTGCTGACGCTGGTCGTGCTGACCCGGCCGGACCTGATCGACCGCCGCCCGCTCGCCCGCCCGCTGCCGGGCGCGCCCGAGGACGGCGTGAGCGAGCCGGCCCCGGACACCACACGCCGCACGGTGCTCGTGGCCGGCGCCGCCGCGCTCGCCGCGTTGACCGGGTTCGGCGGCCGGATGCTGCAACACGCCCGGTTCAACGCGGAGAAGTCCCGGGCCGCGGTCGCCGCGAACCTGCCCACACCGCTCAGCCCCGCCGCCCCGGCCGGCCCCGGCCTGCTCGAACCCGGCCTGACCCCGTACCTGACCTCGAACGCCGACTTCTACCGGATCGACACCGCCTTCACCGTGCCGCAACTGCGCGCCGAGGACTGGGAGCTGCGCATCCACGGCCTGGTCGACCGGGAAATCCGGCTCGACTACCGGCAGTTGCTGGAGCGCGTCGCGATCGAGCGGGACATCACGCTGGCCTGCGTGTCCAACGAGGTCGGCGAGGACCTGATCGGCAACGCCCGTTGGCTGGGCACCCCGCTGGCCGACCTGCTGCGCGAGGCGGGCATCCGGCCCGGCGCCGACCAGTTGGTCTCCCGCTCGTCGGACGGGATGACCATCGGCACCCCGCTGCGCGAGGTGCTGGACGGGCGTGACGCGATGTTGGCGTACGCGATGAACGGCGAGCCGCTGCCGATCAAACACGGCTTCCCGGTGCGGATGGTGGTGCCGGGGTTGTACGGCTACGTCTCCGCGTGCAAGTGGCTCGTGGACCTGGAGGTGACCCGGTTCGACACGTTCAGCGCCTACTGGGTCAGGCTCGGCTGGGCCCGGCAGGCCCCGATCAAGATCCAGTCGCGACTGGACACCCCCAGGGACGGGAGCAGCGTCGAGGCCGGCCCGATCCCGGTCGCGGGCGTCGCCTGGGCCCAGCACCGAGGCATCGCTGCGGTCGAGATCCAGGTCGACGACGGCCCGTGGCGGCCCGCCGAACTCGCGCCGCAGACCACCACCGACACCTGGCGGCAGTACCGCCTGCGCTGGGACGCCACGCCGGGCCGGCACACCCTGCGCGTCCGAGCCACCGACGGCACCGGCGCGGTACAGACCGCCAAGACCGCGGACGTGCTGCCCGACGGCGCCACCGGGCAGCACCACGTCGAGGTCACGGTGCGCTGAATCGCCGACCGGCGAGCCGGGCCCGGAGCCCGACAACGAGCCGGGCCCGGCGCCGGGCTCACTCCTCGATGAGCCCCCACGCCTTCGCGATCAACTCGTACGACCGGATCCGGGCATCGTGCCCGTAGACGTTGCTGATCACCATCAACTCGTCCACCTGCGTGCGCTCGCGCAACTCCCGCATACCGGCTCGCACCTCGGCCAGGTCACCGCTGATGTGTTGGCGTCGGTAGTTCGCCACGAACTCCCGCTCGGCCGGCGTCCACGGATAGGACTCGGCCTCCTCCGGCGAGGGCATCCGGCCCGGATTGCCGCTGCGCAGCCGCAACATCGACAACGCCTGGGACTGCGCGAGCCGCTCCGCCTGCTCGTGGGTGTCGGCCGCGATCACCCCGGCCGCGATCATCGAGTACGGCTCCTTGAGCGACTCGGACGGCTGGAACGACTCGCGGTACAACCGCAGCGCGGGCACCGTGTGCTGCCCGCTGAAGTGGTGCGCGAAGGCGAACGGCAGGCCCAGGATCCCGGCCAGTTGGGCGCTGTAGCCGCTGGATCCGAGCAGCCACACCGGCGCCTCGCCGGCCGCGAACTCGCCGCCCGCCTCGATCCCGGACGCGGGACCGGGCACCGCGTGCATTCGCGAGTAGGGATGATCCGGGGCGAACGACCCGGTGACGAAGCCGATCAGCTCGCCGAGCGCCTGCGGGAACTCGTCGACCGACTCGGCGCCACCGCCGCGGCGCAGGGCGCGCATGGTGACCTGGTCGGTGCCCGGGGCCCGGCCGATGCCGATGTCGATCCGCCCGGGGTGCAGCGCCTGGAGCGTGCCGAACTGCTCGGCGACCACCAGCGGCGCGTGGTTGGGCAACATCACGCCGCCCGAGCCCAGCCGCAGGGTGGAGGTGTGCGCGGCCAGGTGGGCGAGCAGCACCGGCGGCGAGGAGCTGGCGATGCCGGGCATGTTGTGGTGCTCGGCCACCCAGAACCGATGGAAGCCCCATTGCTCGGCCCGCCGGGCCAGCTCGGTGCTCGTGCGCAGTGCCTCGGTCGCCGAATACCCGGTCCCCACCGGGGCCACGTCCAGTACCGACAGCTTCACAGCGTCCACTCCGCGTCCCTCTTCCTCGCCGTTTCTCGCCCGCCCGATTGCGCACCCGTGCACCCGTGCCGCCGAGGGTGGGGTGGCCGCGATCGCTCTGAGGTGCAACCGCAGGGCGGCGCGCGCTGTTCCGGGCGGCGGGCGTGCAGGGGGTCACACCCGGTGGGGGAGCACATCCGCCGCAGGGCCGGGCGGGCCCGGCCGGTTCGCCCGGCGCCCGCTCACGCGCCGGCGGCTCGCCACACCGCGCCCGAGCCGGCCGGCACCAGGCCCAGCCCCTGCAGGCCCTTGTTCTGCTCGCCCAGCCCGAGCGCCGAGCCGTTGCGGGCCAGCAGGACCACACCGGAGCCGTCGGCCTGCGGCTTCCACAACTGGTTGTCGCCGCGTCCGCAGTCGTCCTGGTACGCCCGCGAGTCCCGGCCGCCCGACACCTCCAGGCACTTGCGCGAGAGCGCCGACTCCAGCCGGACGAAGCCGCCGCCCGCGTCGCGCACCACCCACTGCTGGTTCGCCTTGCCCGCTCCGGCCGGATACGCGATCACCGCGGCCCGGTCCCGGTCGCTGGCGCCGCTCACGTCCATCGCCCGGCCGTCCCCGAGGGTCAGCACGTAGCGGGCACCCAGGGTCAGCGGCGACTTGGGCGGCGCGGTCCTGGACGGTGACGGGGACGTCGAGGTGGGCGCGGCGGTGGTCGGCGGCGTACTGACCTGTGCACCGACCACGGTGGTGGGGGAGGGGCTGGTCGCACCGGGCGACGTCGCCGCGGCGGCGGACTTGCCACCACCGCCACCGCCACCACCGAACACCCCGACCAGGCCGCCGCCCAGGAAACCCACCAGCGCGACCGCGCACAGCGCCGCTATCCAGATCCGACGTCGCGGCATCTGTCCCTCTCCTCTTGGCCGGCTCTTCGTGCGGATCGGGTCATCCTGGCAGAAGAGTTCACCCGCAGGAGTGAGCCGGCTCACCCGATTCGGTCCATCCCGGCGGCCCGATCCACCGCGCGCATACGAAGCCGCCGGGTGGTGAAGGGCTCACCACCCGGCGTTCGACGGCTGTTCGGGGATCTCTCGGCGGACGGTCCGCGGTCAGAGGTAGAGGCCGGTGGCCTCGCCGGAAACCTCGATGCGTTCGGCGGCGACCGCGTGCAGATCGCGCTCGCGGAGCAGGACGTACGGAACACCGCGCACCTCGACCTCGGCGCGCTCCTCGGGGTCGTACAGGACACGATCGCCCGGTTCGACGGTGCGGACGTTCTGGCCGACCGCGACCACCTCCGCCCACGCCAGCCGCTTGCCGACCTGCGCGGTCGCGGGAATGAGGATGCCACCGCCGGAACGACGCTCGCCCTCCGCCGCGTCCTGGCGGACCAGCACGCGGTCGTGCAGCATGCGGATGGGCAGTTTCTCGCCGAGATCGTGGGCGTTTTTGCTCGAAGACTGGGACCTGTCGGAACTCACGCTTCGACAAGCTACCCGTCCGACGCGGAACGTGCGTCACCGGGAGGTGTGATGTCCCGATCCGATTCCGCCTCGGCCGGGCCCGGCGAGGTCGGCCCGGCGTCGGTGCGGGACCTCAGCGCTTCTTGCCGGCCTTGCCGTTCTTGTCGCCCTTGCCGCGGCTCTTGACCAGTACGACCAGCAGGAGCAGCCCCGCCACCCCGCCCACCAGCGGCACGATCCGCTCGGTGCGCGGTGCGCCCGTGTCGCTGTCGATGAACTGCGCCCGGACCTTGTCCTTCGCGCGCGCCGCGACGTTGGCCGGCTTCACCCGATCGACGATCTCGTCCAGCGTCACCGCCAGATTGGCCCGGGCGGCCTCGATGTCCCGCTCGATCTGCTGCGGCGAGCGCCGGTCCGGCTGGTCGCCGGTCGACGGCTTGTCGACGGCCTCCCCGGCCTTGTGCCCGGCGTTCGAACCGTCGGCCTTGTGCGCACCGTTCACCGACTCCACCCGACTCCGCTCAGCGTGTGCCGTCACCGGACGGCCCAACGCCGCCCGGCCTTGCCGCTCCAACTCCGCCGGAGACAGTTCCCGCCCGTGGTCGCTCACAACCCGTCCTCTCCGGCCCCTGCGCTCGTGTGTTCCCCAAGTCTGTCAGGTGCAGCCCCGCACCCGTGTCAACCGGGTGGCGTGGCGCGGGCGGGCGGGGGCGAGCCGGTCAGGCCGGGACCGACGACGGGTCGAAACCGTACGGCAGTTCCAGCCGGTGGGCGGCCATCAGGTCGCGATCCAGGAGCAGCTCGCGGGTGGTCCCGTCGGCGACCACGACGCCGCCGGCCAGCACCAGCGCGCGCGGACACAGCTCCAACGCGTAGGGCAGGTCGTGGGTCACCATCAACACGGTGACGTCGAGCGAACGCAGTACCTCGGCCAACTCGCGCCGGCTCGCCGGGTCCAGGTTCGAGGAGGGCTCGTCCAGGACCAGGATCTCCGGCTCCATCGCGAGCACCGTGGCCACCGCGACCCGGCGGCGCTGGCCGTAGCTGAGGTGGTGCGGCGGGCGATCGGCGAAGCCGGCCATGCCCACCCGGGCCAGGGCGTGTTGTACGCGTTCCTCCAGCGCGGCGCCGCGCAGGCCCAGGTTGGCCGGGCCGAACGCGACGTCCTCGCGGACCGTGGGCATGAACAGTTGGTCGTCCGGGTCCTGGAAGACGATGCCGACCCGGCGACGGATCTCGCGCAGGTGCTCCTTGGCCACCGGCAGCCCGGCCACCTCGACGGTGCCGGCGCCCGCGGTCAGGATGCCGTTGAGGTGCAGCACCAGGGTGGTCTTGCCGGCGCCGTTGGGGCCGAGCAGGGCGACCCGTTCGCCCCGGGCGATGGTCAGGTCGACGCCGTACAGCGCCTGATGGCCGTCGGGGTAGGCGTAGGCGAGGCCGCGGACGGCCAGCGAGGGGGCGGCGGTCGGTTCGCTCACGTGAGGTACTCCGTTCATAGGGTCAGCGCACCCGCCCAGAGCACGAGCGCCGCCGCCGGCAGCGCCGCGGCGGCGGCCCAGTGCGCACCGCTCGCCCGAGTGTCCAGGATTACCGGCATGGTCCCGGTGTAGCCCCGGCTGAGCATGGCCAGGTGCACCCGCTCGCCGCGTTCGTAGGAGCGGATGAACAGCGCGCCGGCGGACTTGGCCACCGCCGGGGTCTGCCGCAGGTCGCGCGCGACGAAGCCGCGGGACTCGCGGGCGATCCGCATCCGGCCCATCTCGGCGGTGATCACCGCGCCGTAGCGCAGCATGAACGACATGATCTGGACCAGTAGCGGCGGCATCCGCAACTTCTGCAGGCCCAGCAGCAGGTCGCGCAGTTCGGTGGTGGCCGCGAGCAGGACTCCGGCGATCACGCCCAGGGTGCCCTTGGCCATGATGTTCCAGGCGCCGAGCAGGCCGTCCCGGCTGACCGACAGGCCCAGCACCTCGACGCTCGGCCCGTTCGCCACGAACGGCAACAGCAGCGCGAAGCCCACGAACGGCAGCTCGACGAGCATGCGTCGCAGCAGGAAGCCGGCCGGCACCCGGGCGAGCGCGGCGACGGCGGCGAGCAGCACGGCATACCCGCCGAACACCCAGTAGACCTCGCGCGGTGTGGACACGGTGACCAGCACGAAGGCGACCAGCGAGAGCAGTTTGCAGTGCGGGGGCAGTCGATGGATCGGCGAGTCGCCGGGTCGGTACAGCCGATGGCCGTGTCCTGCGGACATGATCAGGCGCCGTCGCCCGCGCCGGAGTCGGCGGTGCGGGCACCCGCCGGGTCGGTGCCGGTGGAACGCTTGCGGACCAGCCGGAAGACGCCGGTGCCGACGAGCAGGGTGGCACCCACGCCGATCACGCCGGCCAGACCGCCGGAGAGCCGCTCGTTGTGCACGCCCTTGACGGTGTAGTCGGCCAGCGGGCCGTCCTTCATCTGGTGTTCCTGCTCCTTGGCGTCGATGCCCTTGTCCGCGGACACCTTCTCCAGGCCGTCCGGGCTTTGGCTCGCGTAATAGCTCACGAAACCGGCCAGCACGAGGGCGAGCAGCGCGCCCGCGATCAGCAGGGTGCGAGTACGGACGCGGGTCATCGGGATCCCCCTGCCGAGCGCAGTTCGAGCGGGCGCGCGAGGCCGCGCGCGCCGTGGACGAGGTCGGGCCGGACCGCGAGCACGCTGGAGACGGTGGCCGCGGTGATGATCGCCTCGCCGATGCCGATCAGCACGTGCACGCCGATCATCGCGCCGGCCACCTTGCCGATCGACACGTCGGTGGTCCCGCCGATCGCGTAGAAAACGGTGAACACGCAGGCCGCCGCGGGCACCGAGACGAGCGCGCCGACGAACGCGGCGATCGGCACCGACGAGTGCCGGGCCGGCAGCAGGCCCAGCACGAGGCGGAACAGCCCGTAGCCGACCACGACGGTCACGATGCCCATGATGGTGATGTTCAGGCCCAGCGCCGTCAGGCCGCCGTCGGCGAAGAACAGACCCTGCATCAGCAGCACCACCGCCACGCACAACACGCCGGTGTACGGGCCGACCAGGATCGCGGCCAGGGTGCCGCCCAGCAGATGGCCACTGGTGCCGCCGGCCACGGGGAAGTTGAGCATCTGGACCGCGAAGACGAAGGCCGCGACCAGGCCGGCCAGCGGCGCGGTGCGCTCGTCCAGCTCCCGGCGCGCGCCGCGCAGGCCGACGGCGATCCCGGCGACGGCGACGACTCCGGCCCCCGCGGATACCGGGCCGTCGATGAACCCGTTGGGTATGTGCATGTGACGCCTCCCGAAATGCCGGATTCGGCTGTGGGATTTTATGGCTTGTGGCCGCAACTGCAAAAGGCTCGCAATTGGGTGATCGAGGCAACAACGGCGCACGGGGGGCGTTCTTTGCCCGGCTTTGACGAACGACGCCCCTGCGGGACGCGCGACCGCGCCGCGGCGCTCGGGAGCCGAATCGGTCGGACGGCAGCGCTAGCGTGGCGGCATACGTTGCCGAGCGATCCGAGGAGTTCTTCGTGAGCGACCGCCTCCAGGCGGGCGACACCGCCCCCGCCTTCACCCTGTCCGACGCCGACGGCAAGGACGTCTCGCTGTCTGACTACGCGGGCCGCAAGGTCATCGTGTACTTCTACCCGGCCGCACTGACCCCGGGCTGCACCAAGCAGGCGTGCGACTTCACCGACAACCTGGAGCTGCTCGCCGGCGCGGGCTACGACGTGGTCGGCATCTCGCCGGACAAGCCGGAGAAGCTCGGCAAGTTCCGGGAGAAGGAGAAGCTCACGGTGACGCTGGTCGCCGACCCGGACAAGAGCACGCTGGAGGCGTACGGCGCGTTCGGCGAGAAGACCATGTACGGCAAGACCGTCAAGGGCGTGATCCGCTCCACGTTCGTCGTCGACGAGAGCGGCCGAATCGAGCGGGCGCTCTACAACGTGCGCGCGACCGGTCACGTCGCCAAGCTGATCAAGGACCTCAAGCTCGACGCGGCCTGAGCTCGCTCGGACGCTCCGCTCGGAGCTCCGTAGAACGGCCCCGATTCGCCCGATCTTCGGGTGATTCGGGGCTTTTTGCGCGTAAGCCTGTGTCGTGCCCCGTCTTGCGCGGCGGTCTGCCCCAACCTGGAGCGCGGGGCGACCGCAAGGCGAGGGAGACAGGTGCGCGAGGAAGACATCACGGTCGTCGACACCAAGACGGTGGACACCGCGGTCCGGGCGACCATGCTCGGCAACGCCATGGAGTGGTACGACTTCGGCATCTACGCCTACATGGCGGTCACGATCGGGAAGGTGTTCTTTCCGTCCGGGAACGACACCGCGCAGACGTTGTCCTCGTTCGCGACGTTCGCCGCCGCGTTCCTGGTCCGACCGCTCGGCGGCTTCTTCTTCGGGCCGCTCGGCGACCGGATCGGGCGCAAGAAGGTGCTCGCGATCACCATGCTGATGATGGCGAGCGGCACGTTGTGCATCGGGCTGATTCCGGGCTACGACACGATCGGCTTCCTGGCGCCGGTGTTGCTGATCCTGTTCCGGATGCTCCAGGGCTTCTCGGCCGGTGGCGAGTACGGCGGCGCGAGCACCTTCATCGCCGAGTACGCGCCGGACAAGCGGCGCGGGTTCTACGGCAGCTTCCTGGAGTTCGGCACGCTGATCGGCTACATCCTGGCGGCGAGCCTGGTCACCCTGCTGACCGCGGTGCTCAGCGAGCACGAGATGCGGTCGTGGGGTTGGCGCATCCCGTTCCTGGTGGCCGGTCCGATCGGGGTGATCGGGCTGTATCTGCGGTTGCGGCTGGAGGAGTCGCCGGCGTTCGCGAAGGTGCTGGAACGGTCGGCGGCGGGCGAGGGCGACGATGCCGGGAGCGGGTCGGAGACCCTGAGCGAGTTCAAGCGCATCTTCCTCGGCCAGCGGCGCGCGATGATCATCTGCATCGCGCTGGTCGCGGCGTACAACATCAACGACTACATGCTGTTGTCGTACATGCCGACCTATCTCTCCGACACCCTCGGCTACGACGAGACGCACGGCCTGTTGCAGATCGTCGTGGTGATGGTCGTGCTGCTCGCGGTGATCCACCCGCTGGGCGCGCTGACCGACCGGATCGGCCGCAGGCCGGTGATCATCGCCGGCTGCGTCGGCTTCATCGTGCTGCCGCTGCCGTGCTTCGTACTGCTCCAGACCGGCCGGCTGGTGCCGATCTTCATCGGCCTGCTGATCCTGGGCCTGGTCCTGGTCTGCTTCCTGGCCACCATGTCCGCCGCGTTGCCCGCCCTGTTCCCGACCGAGATCCGCTCCGGAGCGTTGTCCGTCTCGTTCAACATCTCGGTTTCGCTGTTCGGCGGCACCACCCCGTTCGTGAGCGAGGCGCTGGTCAGCGGGACGGGCAACGACTACATGCCGGCCTTCTACATGATGCTCGCGGCCGTCGTGGGCCTGGTCGCCGCGATCTCGATGACCGAGACCGCGCGCAAGCCGCTGATGGGCTCGCCCCCGGCGGTGGAAACGGTCGAGGAGGCCCGCGAACTGGTGGCGGCGCAGCGACCGTAGGCGGCACGGCGGGGCCGGTCAGGCGGGGTGCACGGCTTCGGTGGTGCGCTCGGCTTCGGTGGTGTGCACGATCTCGCCGCCGACCGCGACGATCTCGCAGACCGTGCCCAAGATGTCGGCCGGGGCGATGGTCATGACGTCCCGGGAGAGCACGACGAAGTCGGCGAGCTTGCCGACGGTCAGCGAACCGCGCTCGTGCTCAAGGAAGTTGGCGTACGCCGAGCCCATCGTGTAGCCGCGCACCGCGGTCTCGACGTCGAGCGTCTCGGTCGGGATCCAGGACGGGCCGCCGGCCAGCGGCGCCCGGGTGAGCGCGGTGTACACGCCGACCATCGGGTCCATCTCGGCCACGTTCCAGTCGCTGGACAGCGCCAACACCGCGCCCGCCGCGTGCAGGCTCCGCATCGGCCACGCCTTGTGCCAGCGCTCCTCGCCGACGTTCTCCGCCCAGTCCCGACCCGGTCCGGCGATCTCCGGCGCGCAGTGCCTGGGCTGCATGCAGGCGACCACACCCAACTCGGCGAAGCGCGACACGTCCGCCGGGTCCAGGCATTCCACGTGCACGACCTGGTGCCGCGCGTCGCGTGCGCCGTTGACCGTACGGGCGTGCTCGACCGCGTCCAGGACGGTACGGATGCCCCGGTCGCCGGTGGCGTGCACGAAGCACTGGAAGCCGCGGCCGTCCAACTCGGCCAGCAGGTCGGCGAACTCCTCGGCCGGGTAGAACGTCTCGCCCCGGTGGTGCGCACACCCGCGGTACGGCTCCAGGAGCGCGGCGGTGCGCGGCTCGACCACGTCGTCGATGTACAGCTTGAGCGGCCCCACCCGCAGCCGGTCGTCGGCGTAGGTGCGGGCGGCCTCGGCGAACTCGTCCAGGTCGGCCGCGGTGGTGCCGCGCGGGTGGAACAGCGCCGCGACGACGCGCGAGCGCAGCCGGCCCTCGTGTCGGGCACGGGTGTACAGGGCCAGGTCGTCGAGCGAGTTCTGCGGCTCGACCACGGTGGTGATGCCGAACCGGATCGCGTCGTCCAGGCTCTTGGCCAGCCGGCCGTACTGCCGGTCGGCCGAGGCCCAGGGCAGACCCAGCTCGCGCAGCGCCCGGTGCCCGTCACGGGAGAGCCCGCGGACCGCGAAGTCCTTGACGAAGCCGGTCGGCTCGCCCGTCTCCGGGTCCTTGTCCACCCGGCCGAACGGCAGGATGTCGCTGTCCCGGGTGATCCCGAGCCGCTTGATCGCCGCGCTGTTGAGCCACGCGGTGTGCACGTCGTAGCTGAGCACGAAGGCCGGCACCGCGCCCGTGACCGGGTCCAGGTCGCTCGCCCGCGGCATCCGGCCGTCCGGGATCGCCGAGTAGTCGAACGCCTCGGCCTCGATCCACTCGGCGTCCGGGTTGGCCGCCAGCCAGGTGCCGATCCGCTCGTGGATGCCGGCCAGCGTGCGCACGCCCGCCAATTGCACGCACGCGTCGTCCGAGCCCAGCCGCACGTGGTTGTGCGCGTCGACGAAGCCGGGCAACACCCGCCGCCCGGCGCCGTCGAGCACGACGGTGTCCGGACCGATCCAGGCCGCGGCGTCGGCGTCCGCCCCCACCCAGGCGATCCGGCCCGCGCGCACCGCGAGTGCCTCGGCCTCGGGCAGGTCGGGGTCCACGGTGTGCAGGCGGGCGTTGCGCAGGACCAGATCGGCGGTGTGGGACACGGTGACTCCAGGGGGGTGGCGCGGAAACGTGGTGCGGGGTGGTTGGTTTCGGGGTCGGTCAGCGCTCGGCGAATTGCGGTTCGCGGCGGGCGAGCAGCCAGTACAGGCCGCCGGAGACGACCGCGCCCAGCAGGGTGAAGTCGCCGTCGAAGGTCTCCACCAGTGCGCCGGTCCACAGCGCGGACTCGGCGGTCAGGCAGGCGAAGACGATGCCGGCGGCGAGCGCGATCATCCCGGCGGGGTGGAAACCGCCGCGATACCGGTAGGCGCCGCCGCGCAGGTCGTGCAGGCCGTCGGCGTCGTAGCGGCAGCGGCGCATCAGCGTGTCCGCGATGAACACCCCGCCCCACGGCGCGAACACCACCACGAGCACGGACAGGAAGCTGGTCAGGTTGTCGGTGAAGTTGCCGTTGAACAGCGCCCACAACGAGCCGACCAGGATGCACGCGGTGCTGACCAGGATGCCCTTGGAGCGCGACCACGGGATGCCGAGCACCTGGAGGTTCAGGCTGGAGGAGTACAGGGTCAGGATCGAGTTGGTGATCGAGCCGCCCACCACGAGCAGCAGGAACAGCGCCTCGAACCAGTTCGGCACCAGGTCGGCGACACCGGCCACCGGGTCGGTCATGTCCGCCTGGGTGGCGGCGGCCACGCCGACCACGCCGAGCAGCACCGAGGAGAGCATCCCGCCGGCCGCGCCCCACAGGGTGATCGAGCGCAGCGAGGTGTCCCGGGGCAGATAACGGGTGTAGTCCGAGGGCATCGGCAGGTAGGAGATCGGGCCGGCGACCAGGACGAGCACGGCGAGCGAGATCGCGTGGAAGCTGTTCGAGGTCTCCGGCGCGGCTCCGGTCTCCAGGCCCGGGACCACGAACAGGATCAGCAGGCCGAAGCCGATGCCCAGCACGTAGGCCATCCAGCGTTCGGCGGCCTGCACGGTGGCGTGCCCCCACATCGCCACGGCGAAGGTGAGCGAGAGGGTGATCGCGAGCGCGACCACCCGGGCGAGGTCGCCGCCGGCCCAGCCGAGCTTGGCGAACAGCCCTTCGAGCGCGAAGGTGCCGACCACGGTGTTGAGGATGGTGTATCCGATGCCGACCACCCAGTTCAGCAGGCCGGCCGGGAAGTTGCCGTGTACGCCGAACGCGGCGCGCGAGATCACCAGCGTCGCGGTGCCGGTGCGGACCCCGGCCAGGCCGAGCGCACCGACCGCGAAGAAGGACAGACCGGTGACCACCACCACGGCGATGGCGGCCCAGAAGGAGAGGCCGAACATCACCGCGAGGGTGCCGTTGATGACGAACGTGAACGACAGGTTCGAGCCGAACCAGAGCCAGAAGACGTCCTTGGCGCTGCCGTGTCGTTCGTCGTCCGGGATCGGGTCGATCCCGCGGGTCTCCACCTGGAAGAGCTCGTCGGAGGCGACCCCCCGGCCGAAGCCGGGCGGGTCGGCGGCGGGGGTGGTGCGCGGGGCGGCGGATGCGTCGCCGCTTGCCGCGCCGCTCGTGGAGTCCGTGCGGGGCAGGGTCACCGGACCTCCTCCTCATGGTGTGCGGTGCGGCCTTCGTGGGCGTTCGGGCCGAACCGGAAGCTTGAATGGCATTCAAGAACTTTGAACGCCACTCAAGGTGCGCTGCGAGCAAGGAAGGTGTCAAGAGTTCGTGGCGAACCCGACCAGAATTTGACCGTCGTTCAAGGTCGGCGTGGCCGGCGGGATAGGGTCGAGCCCTTGCGCGAGCGGGTCGTGGGTCGGCCGCGCGATCGAAAGGCGGGTGTCGGTGGTGGCCACGCGGCGGAGCGACGGTCGGATCGCCCAGGATCGGATGCTCGAGGAGGCCATAACGGCGATCGCCGAGCACGGCCTGGCCAAGCTGACCATGTCCGGTCTCGCGGAGCGCCTGGGCACCAGTGGCGGGCACATCCTGTACTACTTCGGCAGCAAGGATCGGTTGTTGCTGGCCGCGCTGCGCTGGAGTGAGGAGCGGTTGGGCGAGGAGCGTGCCCGGCTGCTCGCGCGCCGGGTCGCGGCCGATCGCAAGCTCGACCTGTTCCTGGGCCTGTACCTGCCGGTCGGCCCGCGCGATCCGCGCTGGATGTTGTGGCTGGAGCTGTGGGCCAGGACGGCCGGCAACGTGGAACTGCGGGTCGCGCAGGACGAGATCGACCTCGGCTGGCACGCCGACCTGGTCACCGTCCTGACCCGGGGTGCGGAGCGCAAGGTATTGCTGATCGACGATCCGGACGCGGTCGCCTCGGAGTTGCTCGCGCTGTTGGAGGGGCTGAGTACGCGCACGGTGCTCGGACTGGGCGGGACGACTCGGGAGAGCGCGTTGGCGCTGGCGCGGCGGGCGACCGGGCGGCTGATCCGCTGAGGGACGGGCGTCGCGGGCCACCGCGGGTGCGGCTCGGGAACGACTTCGAGGTCGACTCGACGTCGGCTCGGGCTCGGCCGGATGGTTGGTCGTGGGGGGATATATGCCGGCCGGTCGATCCGGTGGGCACTAGCATGAGGCGTGGTCGACCTCGGGGCGTTGTCGCGCAGGTCGGTCGCGCGGCCGTGGCGCAATTGGTTGACGCAGCAGGTTTAGGTCCTGCCGTCCGAGAGGATATGAGGGTTCGAGTCCCTTCGGCCGCACAAGTGGTGGTTTTCCGGTGATTGTCGGCCGGTCTTATGCTGGCGGGTTCGACCCCGCGCACGCTAGCTTGCGGCATGTCGTCCCTGGGGAGGCGCCATGCACTGCGAGTACTGTCCGAAGGTTTCCGGCGGCCGGGTGCAGACACCGCCCGCCGAGATGATCGTGCCGAAGATCGCCGGTGACTGGGTGGGGTGGGTGCGGGCCGCCGAGGGGCGGGTCGAGACGCTCGGGCGGGCGGTGCCGGCCAAGCCCGACGCGGACTGTGTGATGAGCTTCGGCCGGCGGATTTTCGAGGGCTCGCCCAAGCGCGGGCTGCACGCCGAGATGGATTGCCTCCAGCAGGCCCGGATGCACGGACTGCCTTTGGAATCGGGCGAGTTCACGGACACCGCGATGGAGGTCGGCGGGGGCTGCTGTCTGCTCTGTGCCACCGGGCTGGCCGCGGTGGGCATCCGGCGGGTGCCGGCCGTGGACCCCGATCCGAACGTGTGCGTGAGCTGGCACGCGCCGGCGTTCCTGTTCGAGGATCCGCTGTTGTGCGTGGGGCTGATGGGTGAGCGGGCGGCGCATCTGTGGCTGCGGCACCTGACGCCGCCGGTGCGTCGACAGTTGCGCGGGTCGTTGACGGGCGCGATGACGCGGTTGCTGGCGGGGCGCTGGGAGTGAGGTGATCCGGACCGGCAGCGGCCGTGTGGTGGCCGCTGCCGGTGGCCGGCTCCGCCCTCGATCAGACCGAGTGCTCGGTGCGGTCGCCGGACCACTCGGTGTGGAAGGAACCCTCGCGGTCCACCCGGCGGTAGGTGTGCGCACCGAAGTAGTCCCGCTGCCCCTGGATCAGCGCGGCCGGCAGGCGGGGCGAGCGCAGGCCGTCGTAGTAGGACAGCGCGGCGGCGAAGCCCGGGGTGGGGATGCCCAGTTCGGCGGCGGTGACGACCACCCGACGCCAGGCGTCCTGGGCGCCGGCGATCGCGTTTCGGAAGTAGTCGGCGGTCAGCAGCGAGTCGGGCTTGCGGTCGGCGTCGTACGCCTCCCGGATGCGATTCAGGAAGCGGGCCCGGATGATGCAGCCGCCACGCCAGATCTCGGCGACCTTACCGGGATCGATCGACCAGTCGTATTCGGCACTGCCTGCCTCGATCTGATGGATGCCCTGCGCGTACGCCACGATCTTGGACGCGTACAGCGCCTGCTCGACGTCGTCGGCGAAGCGGTCGGCCGCGTCCGCGTCGAGCGTGGTGCGGGTCGGACCGGGCAACTCCCGGGCCGCCGCGCGCAGGTCGGCGTGTCCGGACAACGACCGGGCGAACACCGCCTCGGCGATACCGCTGACCGGAACACCGAGGTCCAGCGCGGTCTGCACGGTCCATCGGCCGGTGCCCTTCTGCTCGGCCCGGTCCTGGACCACGTCGACGAACGCCCGGCCGGTGGCCGCGTCGGTGTGCGCGAGTACCTCGGCGGTGATCTCGATCAGGTAGGACTCCAGCCGGCCGGAGTTCCAGGTCCGGAACACCTCGGCGGTCCGGGCGGGTTGCCACCCCAGCGCGCGATCGAGCAGGTCGTACGCCTCGGCGATCAGCTGCATGTCGGCGTACTCGATGCCGTTGTGCACCATCTTGACGAAGTGACCGGCGCCGTCCGGGCCCATGTGCGCGCAACACGGCACACCGTCGACCTTCGCGGCGATGTCCTCCAGGATCGGGCCGAGCGCGGCATACGACTCGGGGGAGCCGCCCGGCATGATGCTCGGGCCGAGCAGCGCGCCCTCCTCGCCGCCGGAGATCCCGGAGCCGACGAAGTGGATCCCGCGCTCGCGCAGCGCGGCCTCGCGCCGGCGGGTGTCGGCGAAGTGCGCGTTGCCGCCGTCGACGATCATGTCGCCGGGTTCGAGCAGCGCGGCGAACTCGTCGATCACCGCGTCGGTGGGCGCACCGGCCTTGACCATGATCACCAGCCGCCGAGGCGGCTCCAGTAGTGCGACGAACTCCTCGGCGGTGTCGGCGGGCAGGAAGGTGCCCTCGTCGCCGAACTCGTCGACCAACGCCCGGGTCTTGGCCGAGGTCCGGTTGTGCACGGCGACGGTGTGCCCGTGCCGCGCGAAGTTGCGGGCCAGGTTGCGCCCCATCACGGCCAGGCCGGTCACACCGATACGGGCTCGCTCCGCCATGTTGGTCAACTCCTGCTGTTCGTGCGGGTGGATCACCTTGATCACTGCGACAACATCGTCCGCGTCCGCGGTTGATCCCCACCGGCAACACGCCGGCCGGCTCGGGCGCGAGGAGGTGGATGGACAGATAGTCTGTGCATAGATAATCTCTGCGTTGATGGTTTTGCCCGTCGGACCGCGGAGACCCTTCATGTGGATGTACGAGCACGATGTCGAGACGGATGCCGCGCCCGAGGCGATCTGGCGACTGTGGACCGATGTGGAGAACTGGGGAGCCTGGAACGCCGACATCGAGAGCATCACGATCAGCGGACCGTTCGCGGTGGGCGCCGAGATCGTGATGACGCCGTCCGGGCAGGATCCGGTGCGGCTGGGCGTCGCCGAGGTGAAGGCCGGTGAACTGTTCGTGGACGAGGCCCGGATCGAGGGTCTGGTGCTGCGTACCACCCACCGGCTCGACCGGGGCGACACCGGGCGCACCCGGGTGGTGTACCGGATGGAGATCACCGGCGCCGCAGCCGACGTCGTCGGTCCCGAAATCGGCCCGGCGATCACCTCCGACTGGCCCGCCACCATGGCCGCGCTGGTCGAACTGGCGCTTGCCTGATGGCTCTCGGTCCCGCCGAAAGCCCCGGCTTCCTGCTCTGGCATGCCACGCTGCGCTGGCAGCGCGACATCGCCGCGGCCCTCACGCCCCTCGGCCTCACCCACGTGCAGTTCGTCCTGCTGGCCTGCACCTGGTGGTTCAACACGCGCGACGAACAGCCCAACCAGCTCGCCCTCGCACGCCAGGCCGGCACCGACGTGAAGATGACCTCACAGGTCCTGCGCACCCTGGAGGGCAAGGGATTGATCGAACGCGAGGTCGACCCGGCCGACACCCGCGCCAAACGGCTACGGGTCACCGACACCGGCGCCGAGCTGGCTCCGCGTGCCATCGCCGCCGTCGAACAGGCCGACGCGCGCTTCTTCGAGCCGGTCGCCGTCGACGACGCGGTGGCCCTGCTCCGGCCGCTGGCCCACCCCGAATCCTGAGTCGACCGGGGGTATTTCGCGGGTGCCGACCGGCCGTTGCGGCCGGCAGCATCGCGGGATGAGTCGGAATGCGAACGTCGTGCTCTCCGTGGTGGCCGCCGCCTACGGGTTGTCCTCGATGGGCGACCAGATGGCCATGGTCGTGTTGACCCTGCGATTACACGATCAAGGACGGTCCGGGGTGGTGATCTCGGCGTTGGTGATCGCGAGCGTGTTGCCGATCGTCGTGGTCGGGCCGTTGGCGGGTCCGTTGCCGGATCGGGTGGAGAGTGGTCGGCTGGTGGTGACGGTGACCGGGCTCCAGGCGGTGGTGGCGCTCGGGTTGGCGTTCACCACGGACGTCGTGGCCACCATCGTGCTGCTGGCACTGCTGGGCGCCGGTTTGGCGGTGGTCTCGCCGACGCTTCAGCTCCTGGTACCCGAGATCGTGGGCGACGCGGACACGACCCGAGGGTTCGCGCGCCTGGAGACGTTTCGCTCGGTCGGCAACGTGGCGGGGCCGGCCCTGGCCGGGGTGCTGGTCGCCGTGGTCGGTGATCGGGCCGTTCTGCTGGGCAACGCGGGGTCCTTCGCGGTGGTGGCCGCGGTGTTCGTCGTCCTGCGGATCCGCCGCGAGCCGGCCGCCGGCGACGCTCGACTCGGGTGGCTCGGCCAGGTGCGCCAGGGGGTCGGCGTGCTCGGCGGCGACCGGTTGTTGCGGGTGGCGATCCCGGCGCTGGCGACCGCGATCGTGTTCACCGCGATGCTGAACGTGGCGCGGGTCTTCTTCATCCGGGACGATCTGGGCGCCTCGGACGCGGGTTACGGGTGGCTGGTCACCGGCCACACCGTCGGCATGCTCCTCGCCGCCGCGTTCCTGGCCGCGCGCATCCCGTTGGCCTGGCAACCCCGGGTCCTGGCCGGCGCCGGGGCGATGATGGGCGGGGCCCTGTTCGTCAGCGCGACCGTACCGATCCTCGCCGTCGCCTTCGTCGCCTTCGTCCTGACGGGCGTGGCCAACACCCTCCAGAACCTGGCCATCCGCAACCTGATCCACGCCCGCGTTCCACGGGAAACCCGAGGCCGCGCCTTCGCCTCCTCCAGCGCGGCCCTCAACGCCGCGAACCTGACCGGCACGGCCCTGGGCGGCCCGACGGCAACCTCCCTCGGCGGCGCGGGCGCCCTGCAACTGGCGGGCGCCGGCACCCTGTTGGCCTCCCTGGCCGCCGCCCCGGTCCTGTTCCGCCGGCAACCGGCAAAGCCCACCACCCAACCGACCCCACCCGTGCCAAGGCCCGCCGGCGACTGACCCCGGATCCTCGGTCGAGCGTGTACTCGACGGACAACTCGCGACCGACACCGAGAACGTCCGTCGCATACTCGGTCGGGACGCCATGCGGAGAAATCCGGTTGTCCGAGGGTTGTGCGCACCGGTACCCATGTGGCCATGAAGTCATCGATTCGCCGTACCCGGCACGCGTTGCCGCGGGGTGAGGCCGAGGTCTGGGCGCCGGTCTCCGCGCGGTACGGGATACCGCCGTACGGCTGCAAGTACCTGTACACCGCCGGCGTGCTGCGCGAATACATCGCGTCGGCAGGCTTGTTGGTGACGCAGGGGCAGTACCTCGCCGCCGCGTCGCTGTCGCTCGACGGGGCCGAACTCGTCGGGCGATGCGTCTCGGAGCGCACCGAACAGGGCGTCACGCAGCGGTTGCGCAATGGGCTGAACCATCTGGAGAACCTGGAGACGGTCGCGGAGGGTGAGTCCGTTCCCGAGTCCGACGCCCTGGTCAAGCTGCGCGGTTTCACGGCCCACCCCAGCCTCGAACCGCCTGCGGGGTCGGAACTGCAGTTCTCCCACCGGACGTTCGAGTACCTTCTCGACCGCTTGGCGCTGGCCGTCGACCGCCTGTGGACGGACGCCGATGCGAGCGTCGTGCGCAAGTTCTCCGGCGCGAAGATCGCCCCGATGCGCACGGACGGGGAAAGCCGGTACGTCGAAAGTCTGCTCGCGCATCTCGACACGGGGGGCACGCCGGGCACGCGGATCCCATACGAGGAGAGTTGGCGGGTGCACTCCGCGACGGGGGTCGGTCGCTGACGCTGCGGATCGCCGGGAGCGGCCGCAGCGCCGGCGGGCCCGTCAGCGGTGCTCGGGGCGCGCTGCGGCGCGAGCCGACCGGATCGCACCCGTGCGGATTCGTTTCGGGCCCAGTTCCGGGAGCAGGGCGGTGACGTGTTCGGCTGCCAGGGGTGCCAGGAGTGTGTGGGCCGTGTGTTCCGGGTCGGGGGTCGTCGCGTCCAGCAGGATCGTCACGTGGCGGTGCCAGAAGCGGTACGCGCCGATGCGGTAGCGGGCGCCGGGGGAGGCGGTTTCCGACATGCGGATCAGGTCCAGGTGTTCCAGTAGGTAGTCGAGGTAGGCGTCGACGAACGCGGGGAGGCGTTCCGCCGCCGGGGCTCCCGGGCCCAGGGGTGGCGGGCCGTGCAGGATCGCCTCCTGCAGGACCCGCTCCCGGGTGTCCAGGAGCGCCGCGGCCAGGCCGGACTTGTCGCCGAAGCGGCGGAACAGCGTGCCCTTGCCGACTCCGGCCGCCGTTGCCACCTGGTCCATCGATACCGCTGCGACGCCGTGTTCGGCGAAGAGCCGTGCGGCGGCTTCCAGGACTGCGGCTCGGTTGCGGGCGGCGTCGGCGCGTTCCTTGGGGGGTGGGGTGCGGAGGAGGTCCAGGGGGATTGCGGAAGCGGACTGCGGTCCGTTAGCGTCTCTTGGCACAAGCGGACTATAGTCCGATTCTCTGTGAGGTGGAGGCACCGCCATGACCGCGCTCATCACCCGGGACGAACTGCGCGCCGAGATCGCCGCCGGCACCGTGACCGTCGTCGACGCGCTCGGCGGGGAGTACTGGGCCAAGCAGCACCTGCCCGGCGCGCTCGCCCTGGTCCGGGACGAGGTCGACACCCTCGCCCCGACCCTCCTGCCCGACCGCGACGCGGCGATCGTCACGTACTGCTCGAACACCGCCTGCCCGAACAGCGGCCAAGTCGCCGACCGGCTGACGCGTCTGGGCTACACCAACATCCGCAAGTACGCCGAGGGCATCGAGGACTGGACCGCCGCGAGCCTCCCGACCGAATCGGCCTGATTCGGGCGGGGCGCGAAGAGGGAGGGCCGAGGCGAATCACCTCGACCCTCCCTCGGTTCGATCCGACGTCGGCCTACTGCGGGGCGTCCGTCAGGTCGGTGATTCGGCCGCCGGCGAGGGGGACTTGGTACCAGACGTCGATGGTGGAGTCGCCGAAGTGTTCGGTGACGATCACCGTGGCGCTGCCGGCGCCGCTGCCTTCGTAGCGGACGTCGCGGCTCTGGGGGGTGTTCTGGGCGCGGAAGACGGGGTCGGCCCCGTGCTCCTCGGCCCACTGGTCCAGGCGGGCGTTGAGGTCGGGGGTGAGGAATTCGTTGCGGACCTCGGTCGGGTTCATGTTCGGGTTGGTGCCGTTGACGGCCGAGAGGTATTGGTCGTAGAAGGCGGTCACCTTCTCCACGACGCCGATCTGTCGGGTCTGGGTCACGCCGGGCGGGGAGCCCTCCGCGGCGAGTGCCGGAGCGGCGGCGCCGGCGGTGAGGAGGAGTCCGGCGGCCAGGGTGATGGCGGCCGTGCGGCGAATGTTGGTGGTCATGTCGACCTCCGCTTGCTTGGGGATGTGCCCTTGCATTGGTGGAGACGGCCAACCGGTAGGGTGGGTTGCGATACTTTGCCCTACTTTGCCATTCGGGAATCGATTCGTTTTCTTCAGGTGCCGTCGGGTGTCCCGGCCAGCGCTTCCTCGGCGTCGTCCAGTACGGACTGCGGCAACCGGGTGTAGGAGAGCAACCGGCCGCCCGAATCGCGGATTCGGGTCGCCACCTCGCGGGCCCAGATGTTCTCCACGAACAGCACCACCACGAGCGAGTCGGGCGGCATGACCTGCCCGATCTGGTCGGCGTCCTCGTCCCCGGCCAGCCCCAACATCTCGCGCGCGGCCAACTCCGCCGCCATGTCGCGCAGCCCCTCGAACTCGCTGACCTCGTGGCTGCTCACCTCGCCCGCGATGTCCTTGACCACGATCATCGCGTCGATCAACCGCACGTCGCCGCGCTCCTCGACCGACTCGAACGCTTCCAGCACGGACGAGGTCAGCCGCTGGCCCGGAAAGCCCAACACGATGGCGTCGACAGGTCCCAACTCGGCCATGCTTCCTCGTCTCGGGGAGGGGGAGGGGAGGGAGGGGAAGGAATGTGCAGGGGATGTGCGGGGGCGGAGTGGGCGATCCGCCCACAACTTCGTTCCCGTTCCCGCTTCGCGCCCATTCATGTGTGGCCCGCCCGAGCCGGGCCGCGCGAGCCGCGCGACCGCCCGCCCGTCCGAGCGCCCACCCGGGCCGCCCGCCCGAGCCCCCTCCGGGCTCACCCCTCGTACGCGACCACCGATGCCTCCGGCTTCGGGGTGTCCGGACGCTGCCATTGCCCGAGGTAGACGTTGCCCTTCGCCGACACCACCCGGGACGACACCGGCGCCGGCAGGACGACCTGCCAGGCCGGTTCGCCGGTCTTCTCCGTCAGCGCGAACAGGTGCGCGGCGTCGTCGCCACTCGCATTGCTCGACGTCGCGTCCATCGCGACGTACACCTTGCCGTCCGCCACGACCGGTGTCTCCAGCGCGCCGCGGGACGGCATTTCGCGCTTCCAGACGAGATTGCCGGTCTTTGCCTCCAGGGCGTGAACCGCGCCCTTGGCCACCGACGTGGCCGGCCCGTTCGTGGGCGGCGCGGTGCCCGAGGCGGTGGGCGGTACGCCGGCCTGCGCCTCGGAGGGGTGGCTCGCGACGTAGACGGTGTCGCCCACCCGGGTGATCCCGCTGACGTTGCGGGTCTCCATCTCGTACTTCCACACCTGTGCGCCGATGAGCGGATCCACCGCCACCACACCCGACCGGGCCGTGTCGTCGGCCCCCTCGTAGACCAGGAACGCGGTGTCGCCGGCGAGCGTGAGACCGCCGGTGGCTCCGCCCTTGACCGGGATCGGGCCCCAGACCGCGGCGCCGGTGGTCGCGTCGCGGGCGTAGCGCTGCCAGGTGTACTGGCCGTTGCTCCGACCCGAGGTCACCAGCGCGAGCACCCGGTCGCCGGCCGGCACCACGTCGCGACCCCACGGGCAGTCCTTGAACGGGATCTCCCACCCGGGCGTACCGCTGCGGTCGTAGGCGCGGATCACCGCCGGGTTCGAGCTGTTCCGAGGCTCGGCGAACACGTAGACCAGACCGTTGGCGAACACCGGCGTGGCCGGCAAACCGGTGTCCCTGGACATGTCCGCCTTCCACACCTCCCGGTGGGTGGTCGCGTCGATCGCGACGATCCGGCCGGGGCCGGTGGAGAACGAGTTCTCCTCGGCGACGCCCAGGTACAACAATTCGCCGTCCAGGGCCGCCGGCAGGTTGACCCAGCGGGCCGCGTACTCCAGGACCCAGCGTTGTTCGCCGTTGATCGGGTCGAACGCGTGCACGACGCAGGTCGAGGGCTGGGACGGCTCCGGGACCGATGCCGTGGTGTTCACCGTCCAGGAGACGACGAACACGTGCTTCTTCGTGGTCAGCGGCGCGGACACCGAACTGCCCGCGGTGGCTTTGCGCCAGACCTGTTTGCCGGACTCCGCGTCGATCGCGGTGACCTGGCCCTTGCCGCCGCCCACGCCTTCGGCGACGTGGTAGACGAGGTCGCCCTGCACGCTCAGTGCGCAACCGGCGGCGGCGCCGGCCGGATACGTCCACACCCGTTTGCCCGGATCCGCCTCGTCGCCCATCAACATCCAGCCGATGCCGCCACCCGCCGCGGCCACGGCGATGGCGCCGCCGCCGAACAGGAAGGTGCGGCGGGCCAACGCCCGCTTCCCGAGCGGCGGATCCGGGCTGCCGACGGTCGGCGGCAGGCTCGGCTGCGGCAGCTCACCGGGCCCGCCCGGCCCACCAAGCGCGCCCGATCCGCCCGTGCCGTTCGAACCGCCCGATGCCGGCCGGCTCGTCGCGGTGGATGCGCCGTCGTCCGTTCCGCCGACCGGGGTCCGAGCCGGCGGCTCCGGCATCTCGCTTGTCACCTCGACCGGCGCCGCCGGATCGTGCAGGTGGCGCCGCTCCAGCTCGGCCGCGAGCCCGGCCGGCAACCACGATGTGGTGGACGGCGGTTCGTCGCCGCCCAGACAGCGCTCCAGCACGGCGATCGGCTCGGGTCGCCGGGTCGGCTCCTTGTCCAGGCACTCGGCGAGCAAGTTCCGGATGATGTCCGGTACTTCGTCCAGCGCCGGTTCGTCGCGCAGCACCCGCCACATCATCTGCAACTGCGGCACCGGCGGATCCCGATGGAACGGCCCGTGTCCGGTGGCCGCGTACACCAGTACCGAACCGAGCGAGAACACGTCGCTCGCCGGCCCGAGCGTGCGCCCGCCCGCCTGCTCCGGCGACATGAAGGCGGGCGATCCGACCACCCGTCCGGTTCCGGTCAGTCCCTGGCCGCCGTCGTCCACCGCACGGGAGATGCCGAAGTCGATCACCCGCAGCCGATCCCGACCGAGCACGACGTTGGACGGCTTGAGGTCGCGATGGATCAGGCCCGCGCGGTGGATCGCCATCAACGCCTCGGCCAACTGCGCCCCCAGCACGCGCACCGCGCCCGAGGGCAGGGGACCGTACCGGGCGATCACTTCGGACAACGACAGCCCGGTCAGGTATTCGGTGGCCAGCCACGGCGGTTGCGCATCCGGGTCGGCCTCGGCGATCGGCGCGGTCCAGGCGCTGTCCACCCGCCGGGCGAGGTCTATCTCGCGCCGGAACCGGTCCCGGAAGCCGTGGTCGGTCGCGAACTCCGGACGCACGGTCTTGACCGCGACCCGAACCCCGCTCGGGGACGTGCCGAGGAAGACCTCGCCCATCCCGCCCTCACCCAACCGGCCGCGCAGCCGATACGGCCCGAGCCGCGTCGGATCCCCGTCGCGCAGTGCTTCCATGACCACCGTTCCCCGTTCCGGTCGTTCAGGAGAGGCCACCTCAACCGCCGTCGGGGAACGGGAATCAGCTGCTTCCCCCTCGGAAATACTGTTGCCAGACCTGGGTTTGACGGGTCTCGGGATGATCGGGACCCAGTACTCGGGCGAAGTCGGCGACCAGCGGTCCGTACAGGGCCAGGGCCTCGCCACGATGGCCCGCGAGGCCGCGATTGACCGCGTGTCCCGCCCGGGCGACCAGCGATTCCAGGCAATCGGCGCCCAGGATCCGGATCGAGTCCAGGGCGAGCGCGCCGTACATCGCGGCGGCCCGGAGCGGGTCGCCGGATTCGCCGGTGAACCGGGCCTGGAAGCTGCGCGCGGTCAGGGTGCTCTCCGCCTCGGCGCCCAGCGCGTGCGTCATGTCCGCCGCGAGCTGGGTGAACAGCGCCACCGCGCGCGGTGGTTCGCCGCCCTCGCCGGTGAACCGGGCGTGACACAGCCGCATGTCCAGGGTGACCCAGTCGCCGGGGCCCAGGTGTTGCGCGGCGACCGGGATCAGGCCGGCCAATAATTGGGCGGCGCGCCGGGGATCGCCGTCCAGACCGACGAAGTGCGTATAGGCCCGGCGGATGTTGAGCGTGTCGCGGTCGGTGCTGCCGAGCACCCGACTCGCGACCTCGCCGAGGTGGTGGTAGAGCCGGACGGCCGCCGCGGGATCCTCGCGCATCCCCCACTCCCAGACCGCGCCCACCTGTTCGTTGATGCGGGCCCGCGAGGGATACGGCTCTTCGAGCGGACGAGGGGGCCGCACGATGCGGAAAGGCGAATCCATGCTCACCTCCGAAGATGTCGCATCCGAGTGTGCGACCTGTCCCCGGTCCACCGGTAGAGGTCCGTGCCGGTGCGTCCGTGTCCGTCCCCGACCGGCCGCGGTTCGTGGAATTCGGGTATTCGTACATCCGTTCGAGTTATCGTGTTCGAACGACGCGCCCGGAATTTCGATGCGGTTCGCTTCGAAATGCGCGGATAAAGACCTCAAATGGCGTCAGAAGCCGCACTGGGTACGCCCGTTCGAGGTCGGTTGGATGATCTGTCCGTTTATAGGCGCGTCGTTCGACGCACCAGGCCCGGCACTCGCATACAGTTCGGTCGAGTGGAGGATGACGAGATAGCCCGGACGGGGCCGGGACGAGCGGACGCGGAGGTGCCCATGGGCGCATTGCGCAAGGCCGGCTCGTGGCTCGGGATCGGTTCGGGGGACGTGGACGACGACCTGTACCGCACCGGCGCGGGTGCCTACGAGACCGGTACATACGACGCGGAAGACGACGACACGGGGTCGCGCTGGGTCTACGACGACGAGCCCGAGGAGTCGCGTTCGCGCGCCTTGGAGGGCAGCGTGGTGCCGGCGTCGGAGGTGTTCGCCGCGCGGGCAGCCGCCTCGGAGACGCCGGCTCGGCCGAGCACGCGGATCGCCGTCGTGCACCCGAAGAGCTACCACGAGGCACGGGCGATCGGTGAGTACTTCCGGCAGGACATTCCGGTCGTGATCGACCTGACGTCGATGGACGAGTCGGACGCCAAGCGGGTGGTCGACTTCGCCTCGGGGCTGACCTTCGGCCGCCGAGGTGCGATCGAGCGACTGGCGAAGCGGGTGTTCCTGCTGATGCCGGCCGACGCCCGCCTGCTGACGGGCGATCCGTCGCAGCAGAACCACGACGGGTTCTTCAACCAGGCATAGCACCGGGCTCGGGTGGTGCCGAGCACACGAGACTTCGTACGGACCCGGGCCGGGTGGCCCGGGTCCGTACGGCGTTCAGGGGGCGAGCCGGTCCAGGTCGGCGGGTGTGTCGATGTCGAACGGGTCGGCGATGTCCGCGCATTCGATCAGCCGGACCCGGGCGTGCTGGGCGGCGAGCAGGGTTCGGGCGCCGACGTCGCCTTCGGCGGTACGGGCCAATTCGGCCCACCACGCGCGGCCGAACAACACCGGATGGCCGCGCCGGCCGGTGTAGCCCGCCGCGATCAGGTCCTCGGGCCCGGCGGCCGCGGCGATCAGGCGCGCGACGGCCGCGGCGCCCACGCCGGGCATGTCCACCAGGGTGACCACGACCGCCTCGGCGTCGGTGGGCAGGGCGGCGATGCCGGCGGCGAGCGAGGAACCCATGCCGCTCGCCCAGTCGTCGTTGCGGACCACGACGGCGCGGGCCAGGTCCGCCTCGGCCAGCACGGCGTCGGCCTCGGCGCCGAGCACCACGACGACCCGGTCACAACCGCCGCGCAACAACTCGCCGATGCCGAACTCGACCAACGGCCGCCCCCGATGCGGCAACCGGGCCTTGGCCCGCCCGCCGAGCCGGCGCCCACCACCGGCGGCCAACAACAAACCGACCACAGGACCCACGCGACACTCCTTCTTCGCTGTCATTCGCCCGGGGGAGCGCCGGGCCGCGCCCCCATGACGCGAGCCCTCCGCACAACGCGGGCGAGCCCTCCGCACGATGCGGGCACACACCCGCCCGAACGCGAGCCGCCCGTCCGAGGCGACCCGCCCTCACGGCGCGGCCGACGCCCCCGACGGCAGGGTCAACTCCGCCACCGCCCCGCCCGATTCCGGATTGGCCAGCGTCAACGACGCGCCCAGTACCGCCGCCTGGCCCATCGCGATGGTCAACCCCAGCCCGTGCCCACCCACCGCCCGGTCGTCCGTGCCCTTGCGAAACCTGCTGGGCCCCTCGCGGAGCAGCGTGGCCGGGAAACCCGGTCCCGCGTCCCGAACCCGGATGCGCGGCCCGTCCACCTCGACCACCACCGGCGCCAGCCCGTGCTTGGTCGCGTTGGTCAGCAGGTTCGCCAGGATGCGTTCCAGCCGCCGGGGGTCGGTGATCACCACCTCGTCGTCCGCCACCCGCACCTCGGCCGCGGGCGCGATCGTGGCCACACGCCGGGCGGCGAACGCACCCAGCGCCACCTCGGTCAGATCCGCGCGCTGGGTCGCGGTGTCCAACCGGGCGACCTCCAGCACGTCCTCGACCAGCGAGCGCAGCGCCCGGACCCGATCCCGGACCAACTCGCCCGGTCGATCGGTGGGCAGCAGGTCGGCGGCGGCGCTCAACCCGGTCAGCGGGGTGCGCAACTCGTGCGCGATGTCGGCGGTGACCCGGCGCTCGGCGTCCAACCGGGCCTGCAGCGTGTCCGCCATCGCGTCCATCGCGGTGGCCAGTTCGGCGGCCTCGTCCCGATTGCTGCCACCGATCGCCGCCCGGACCCGGATCGAGCGCTCGCCGGCCGCGACCCGCCGAGCCGCGTCCGCCGCCCGGCGCAGTCGGCGCGACAGCCGCGCTCCGATCAGCACGCCCGCCGCGGCGCCGCACACCACCACGCACACCGCGCCCAGCACCAGGACCCGGTCCAGCGAGGCCAGATCGCTGGTCCGGTCCCGATAGCTGGAGCGCAGCGACAACACGTGCCCGTCCACCCCGACCGCCGCCCAGATCCACCCGTCGGACAACTGGGTGGCCCGATCGCCGTCGCGCACCGCGACCCGCAGCGCCCCGGGCAGCGCGGGATCGTCCACCCGGCTGCCGAAGGTCGGCTGCCCGGTCCGGGCGAACTCGCGCAGGGCCAGGTCGATCCGGTCGACCTGGAGCTTGCGCGCCTCGTCCGCCTGCTTGTACGCGAACGCGAAGTGCACGGTCAGGCTCAGCGCGAGGGCGACCGCCACGCTGACCACCGTGACCACCGCGGAGATGCGCCAACGCAGGCTCACCCGGTCGACCCGGCCCGCAACTTGTAGCCGAAACCGCGCACCGTCTCGATCCGGTGCGCGCCGATCTTGTTGCGCAGCCGCTGTACGTGCACATCCACCACGCGTGTGTCCCCGCCCCACGCGTACTCCCACACGCCTTCGAGCAGGGTCTCCCGACCGAGCACCGTGCCCGGCGACTCGGCGAACCGCAACAGCAGCTTCATCTCGGTCGGCGTCAGGGCCAGCACCTTGCCGTTGCGGCGCACCTGCACCCCGTCGGGGTCGATCTCCAGGTCCCCGAAGCGCAGCGGTCCCGGGTCCTGGTCCGGACCCGCGGCGCGTTGCGCGCGGCGCAGCAGGGCCCGGATGCGGGCCAGCAGGACGACGGTGTCGAACGGCTTGGTGACGTAGTCGTCGGCGCCCGCCTCCAGCCCGACCACGATGTCGATCGGGTCGTCGCGGGCGGACACCATGATCACCGGGATCAGGCTCTCCGCGCGGATCCGCCGACACAGGCTGATCCCGTTCATCAGCGGCAACATCACGTCCAGCAGGGCGAGGTCCGGCCCCTCGGCCCGGAACACCGCGAGGCCCGCCTCGCCGTCGGCGGCGGTGCTCACCCGAAAGCCGTCGCGTTCCAGATTGAGCTGGGTCGCCTCGCGGATGACCTCGTCGTCCTCGACCAGGAGCACGTGCGGTTTGCTCACGACACAGCCTTTCCATCGACGTCCTCGACGAACTCCGAGCCGTCCCAGCGCAGTCCGACCCCGTGTTCGCCGAACGGGCAGACCGCGGGTTCGCTGCCCTGGTACACCGGCAGTTGCAGTACCAGCATCTGCTTGCCGATCTCGATCCGGCTGCCGGGCTCCTCGGAATCGAACACCCGCTCGGTGCGCCCGTCCTCGAAGAGCCGGTAGACGTACGCGGCCACGTCCCGGCGCACCGTGCAGGTCTCGGCACCGCACTGGAACACCGACACCACGGCGATGGGCACCGGCGGCCCGCTCGTTCCGGGTGCGTTCAGGTATTGCGCGACCACCGGATAGGACGTGCCGCAGGACGGCGTCAGGGCCGCCTTGACCTTGGCGTTCACCCCCGAGTCCTCGCGCAGGACGCGGACCGGGTCGATGCTCAGGCCGGCGCCGGAGGGGGCCGGGGCCAGGGGTATGCCGACCGGGTCCGGCTTGCCCGCGACCCGCACACCGGAGTCCACCGCGCACCCGGTGATCAGGGCAAACAGCAATAGAACCAGCGGAACGCCACGTTTCACCGACATCCGACCGATCCTACCCGTCGGGCCCTGTTACACGATCTACGGATGACCGACGGCCACCCGCAACGACGACGCGGGCAACCGGATGGGCGGCGCCGATTAGCGTCGCCGTCATGACCTTCGCAGACGACTCCGGCACCCCGAGGAACGACGACCCCACGGGCCTGCTCGACACGCCCGAGAACCGCCGGAATCGCACCCTGCGTCGCAGCGCGCTCCTCGCCGTGCCCCTGCTCGTCGCGGTCGCGATCACCGGCTTGGTCGCCGCCGACGCCGACACCCTGGGACAGAAGTCGCCGCAGGCGGCCGGGACCGCGCCGACGACGGCGCAGATAGCCGCGAAGCCGATTCCGCGACCGCTGCCGGAAAAGCCGCTCTATCGCATATCGACCCAGGACAAGGTCGCGTTCCTGACCATCGACGACGGGGCGTACAAGGACCCGGAGATGATTCGGGTGCTGCGCGAGGCGGGGATCCGGCCGACGCTGTTCCTGACCGATCAATACGCGAAGCAGGACGCGGAGTTCTTCCGGCGGATGCGCGACGAGACCGGCGGGGCGATCGAGAATCACACCCTGGACCACCCCAATCTCCAGGGCAAGTCGTACGACGTGCAAAAGAACCAGATCTGCGGCACGTCCGACGCCTACGAACGTGCCTTCGGCAAGCGCCCGACGCTGCTGCGCCCGCCGTACGGAAACCACGACGAGAACACGATGCGTGCGGCGGGCGATTGCGGCATCGAGCGCGTCGTGCATTGGAGCGCCGAGATCCGGAACGGCGAAATGCAATTCGCCGTCGGGGACCGGCTCCGGCCGGGCGACATCGTGCTGATGCACTTCCGCAAGGAATTCAAGGCGGACATCCGGTCCTTCGTCGATCGGACCCGGGCCGCCGGCCTCACCCCCGCGTTGTTGGAGGACTACCTGAAGTAGCGCCGCGCCACCGGCCGGCGGGCTCGCGTGCGAGTGTGGGCACAACGTGCCCGGGCGGGGGCGCCACCGTGGAGGGGCTGTGCGATGCGGAGCGGGACGAGTGGGTCGAGTGGGGCACGTGCGTCGATACCGGGGGCGGCGGCCCAGGGGCCGCGACCGCCTCGCCCGCTGCCCGGGGCGCGACGGTGGGCGCTGCTCACGGTGCTCACGCTGGTCGTGGTCGCCGGTGATCACGTGCTCGGCTTCCGGGAGGTCCTGACGGGTCGCCAGTACGACGGGGACGACGGACCGCGATGGATCGTCGGGATCGCCGTCGCGGGCGTGCCGTTCCTGGCCTGGGTGGCCACCATGCGGTCCCGGGCCCTGTTTCGGCCGGGCGGACTCTCCCCGGAACTGACCCGGTCCCCCGTCGCGCCCTGGCTGATCCCGTTCCACCAGTGCTGGGCCCCCTACGGCCTGATGCGGGCGATCGTCGCCGGCTGCGCGGGCGGCGCGCGGTTACGGGTCGTGCTGCGGGTGTGGTGGACGTTGTGGATCGGGATGTGGGCGGCCTGGTGGACGTCGGTCGGGATGGGCCTGTTCGCGGACTCCGACGGCCGCGGCGCCGACTCCTGGGTGATCGGCGCCGACGCGACCTTCCGCGCCGCGGCGGTGGGCGCCGCGGTCGCCGCGATCGTCCTGGTCCTCGCGCTGACCCGGGCCCAACACGCCCTTCGTGCGGAGCCCCCGGCCGACCGCAGCTGGGCGGAACTGCGCCGGAACGGGCTCGACTTCACCACTCCCGCGGTCGTCGTCGTGTGTTGCCTCGGCGCCCTCCCGATGTGTTGGGTCGGCACGGTGTACGTGGCCACCGGCCCGCTCTCGGTCACGCTGTCCCACGACGAGTTCGTCGGCACCTGGCACGACGCGGGCGGCGGCCGGGTGACCCTGACCGCCGACGGACGATTCGTCGCCAACGGCCTGCCCGGCCGGGACTGGCAGGAGAACCACCCGGAGCACCTGCCCGTGCCGATCGCCGAGCGCTGGTCGGGGGAGGGCCGTTGGACGTACGACGAGGGCACTCTCACGTTGACCACGCAGCCCGCCGCCGGCTCGCAATCCCCGCCGGCCCTGCCGGAGTTCTACCTGGATGGCCTTCGGCCCCGCGGCGCGCGCGCACACCCGCGGCTGATCACCGAGTTGGGCGACCCGGACCAGTCCATGCGCTACGAACTGCGCAAGGACTGAGAACCGCCACCGGCCCCCGTGCGGTGCGGAACGGCGAGAAGGGCCCGCCGGAAACCGGGGGCCCTTCTCGGTGTTGCCGCTGTGCGCCGCCAGGGACTCGAACCCCGGACCCGCTGATTAAGAGTCAGCTGCTCTAACCAACTGAGCTAGCGGCGCTTGCTGCGAGAGAAATACTACCCGATGTTCGGGGGCGCTCTCACCCGGGTTTTCCGGCCGGAGCGCTCTCACCATCGGTGACGATCACGTTACGGGGACGGGTTCGCCGGGTGCGCTGCCCGGCGTTGGTGTGGCCGAGTACCGTGCTGCTTGTACGTCGTCGCGACCCATACCGTCGGGCCGGTCGTGTTCGCGGGGGAGACGCCATGTCGGATGCCGGGGCGGTACGGGCATTCCGGTCGGCCACGCATCGGGAGGACGGGGTGGAGCCTCGACTCGTCGCGATGCGGGACTTTCTGGCCAACGCCTCCGATGCCGAGGTGGCCCGCAACCGGGGACTGATCGAGAGTCAGATCGAGGCGGTCGCCGCCCGGCAGCCGCAGACCGCCGCGCGCATGCTCGCGGACGTGCTCGCACGCGACCCGCAGGGTCGGTACGCACGCGCGGTGGACGCGGTACTGCGCTGGTGGGTGGTGCAGCCGGGCAACGGCTTCGCCGAGACGTGGGGCACCCTGGAGCGGGCCCTGGCGGACGGGCCGCGCCCGCTGGAACGCGCGCTGCTGGAGGTGCTCGGCGGACTGGACCCGCGCGCGCCGGTCCGGCATTGGCGGGTGGCCGCCACCACGCGCGTGCTGGAATGCCTGGAGGAGCGCTTCGAGCAGCCCTGCCGACACCCCGAGCACGACCTGTGGCGGCTGTTGCCGGTGGTGGCGCCGCCGGGGGCGCCGACCGGGCGCGGCGACTGGGTGTGTGTGCTGGGCGATCGGGCGGCGGCACGCGGTGCGGAGGCCGAGGCCCGGACCTGCTACCGGCTCGCCTTCGAACAGGGGTGCGCCGCGGCGGCCCCGCGGCTGGCCCATCGGCTCGCCGTCGAGGGGCATCGCGAGTTGGCCGGCGGCGACCCGGGCCGGGCGGTCCGGTTCCTGTACGAGGCGGCGATGCTGGATCCGGACCACGCGGAGTACGGCGAACTGCATCGGGCCGCCGTCGCGGCTCGGGACGGCCGCCCGGCCGCCGGCACCCGGCCCGGCTCGGCGGCGGCCCTGGTGTCGGCGGCGGCGGAGCTGCTGGAACGCGGCGACGACATGGGTGCGGTCCGACTGCTGCGGCGCGGCCTGCGCGAGGCCGAGGACGCCGCGGGGCCGCAGCCGGACAGCTGGCCCGTGCGCCTGTTGCTGGGCGCGTTGGAGGACCACGACGCGATGGTGGCCGGCGCCGCCCGCGACCTGTTCGAGCGGCACGGCGCGGCCTGGGCCCGGCGCACGCCGCTGGGGCCCGGCCTGGTGCTGCATCGAGTCACCCGGGTCGACCCCGAACTGGCCGCCGCGTTGGTGGAGTCGTTGCCGGCGGAGCTGCGCGCCGGGCGACTCGGCCGGGCCGTCTCGACGGCGGCCGCGTACCGAATACTGGCCTCGGGTGTACGCGCCCTGGGCGCGGGCAGGCCGGAGGTGGCCCGGGCCCGGGCGGACCTGGCCGAGCGACTGCTCGACGGCGACGAGGCGTGAACGGCGCGACGTGGACGGCGGGCGAGGCGAGCGAGGCGGGGGAGACGACGTGGACACGGACATCCTGGGGGTGCCGGAGCAGGTGTTCGACAGTGCGCTGCTCGCGGCCACCCGCCGATTCGCCGGCGCCGCCGCGGTGGCGCGCGAACTGGGCGCGGACACCGTCGAGGTCGCGCACACGCTGATCGCGCTGGCCCGGATCGACGGCGGGCGCACGGCGGGCCTGTTCGATCGGCAGGGCATTCCGCCCGACGTGCTCGCGGCCGGCCTGCTCGGTGGCGGGGCCGCCGACCGAGCCGACGCGGCGCCGGGTCGCGAGGGCCGGCCGGCCGGGCTGCTGGGCGGGCTGCCGGTCACCGGCGATCTGCGGCTCGCCTTCACGGCCGCGGCCGACGCCGGATACGTCGACGAACGGGCGCTGCTCGCCGAGCTGTTGCCGCGCCTGGAAGTGGGCGCGGTGGACCTGCTCGTCGGCTACGGCCGGGTCGACCTGGCCGCCTGGCAGGCCGAGGTGGCCGCGCCGCGCTCGGCGGTCGAGGTGCTGCGGGCCGACGGGTCGATCGATCCCGCCCCATTCGGCCCGGGAGCCCGCCGGGTGCTGGCGATCATGGCCACCGAGGCGGCCGGCCTCGGGCACGAACGTTGCGGTATCGCGCTGCTGCTGCACGCGCTCGCCGCCACCCCGGGCGGCCTGCTCGAACAGGCGTTCCTGTTCCTGCGGCGCGACGTGCGGGCACTGCGCGAACAGACCATCGCGCTCACCGGCACCCGGGGCCGCGGCGCGCCGGGCACCGGGCCCGCCGGGCCGGACGAGTCGCTGCGCTCGACCCTGCGCCGGGCGGCGGCCTTCGCCGCGATCCGCGCCGAACCGGGCGGCGATCCGGACAAGGGCGAGCCGATCACCGAACGCGACCTGCTCGCCGCGCTGCTGGACACCCCCAGCGGGCTGGCGGCCGGTTTCTTTCGCGACATCGGCCTGGACCTGGACCGGCTGCGCCGCTTCGCCGACACCTACTACCGCGAACCCGCCGAGCCCGAGCCGACCCGGGTCGCCGAACCGCTGTCCCCCGAGGAGGCGGTGCGCCGGGTCCGCTCCCGGCTGATCGGCCAGGAGAGCGTGGTCGAGCGACTGGCCTTCCACATCGAGCTGATCAAGCGCTCGCTGAGCCGCGGCTTCCGCCCGGACGACCGGCCACGCGCGGCCCTGTTGTTGTGCGGCCCCAGCGGGTCGGGCAAGACGATGACCGCGCGGCTGCTCGCCCAGGTCGTCTACGGCTCGGAGGAGGACGTCCTGGTCTTCGAGATGGGGCAGTTCAGCGCGCGCGAGTCGATCAACAACTTCATCGGCGCACCGCCCGGCTACGTCGGCTTCGGCGAGGGCAAGTTGACCAACGGACTGCGCGACAACCCGCGCCGGGTCTTCCTGTTCGACGAGGTGGAGAAGGCCGACGCCCGGGTCCTGGACGCGCTGCTGCGGCTGCTCGACGAGGGTCGGATCAGCGATCCGGCCGGCCCCGTCCGCGAGGCGCACGACGCGGTGGTCGTCCTGACCACCAACCTGGGCGCGACGCACTCGGCGGCCGAGGCGGTCGAGGACGACGTGGACAGCGTGGACAACCTGATCGGTTCGATCCTGGCCGAGGGCTCCACCGGTAATACGGCCGCGAGTGCCCGCCTGCGCCGCACCATGGAGGGGTTCTTCCGGCCCGAGTTCCTCAACCGCGTGGACGAGGTGATCCTGTACTCGCCGTTCGGCCCCACCGAATTGCGCGGCATCGCCGAGAACGGCCTGGCCCGGCTCGCCGCCCGGCTGCGCGAGCAGATCGGCGTCGACCTGCGCTGGAGCGACGAGGCCGCCGCCCACATCGCCACCGTGGCCTGGCGCGGCCGACCCGAGGAGGCCGCCCGCGGGGTCAACCGCTGCGTCAACGCGGTGGTGCCGGGCGTCCTGCGGCTGCTCGACGAGCGCGACGCGGCCGGTCGGCCGATCGGCTCGGTCCGGGTCGAGGTCGCGGCGGACACGCTCGTGGTGGGGAGCGGCGATGACTGACCGGGCGACGCTGCGCGCGTTCGCCGCCCGGCTGCGCGCCCACGGGGTCGGCGAGGACGCGGTGGACGGCGACGCCTACGCCGGCCTGGGCAGCGGCGGCGACGCGCAACCGTGGAGCGCGCGGGCCGAGGAACTGTGGACGAGCGGCGGCGGCTCGTGGCGCACCCACCACCTCGCGGTGGCGCTGCACGCGCGGGCCTACGACCTGGAGGCGGCCGGTGATCCCGAGGGGGCGTTCCCGTACTGGAAACGGGGGTTGGCGCACTGGGCCGAGCTCTACCACGACAGCGCGTTCTGGGACCGGATGCACGAGCACCTGGAGGCGGTCGGCGGGACCGAGGTGCCGGCGGCGATCGTGCAGGAGGTACGCGAGCGGTTGCCCCGCGACCTGCTCGCGCCGCACCTGACCCTGGCCGCCGAACACCGGGTGCCCGATCCGCTGCGCGCCCGCTCGCACGTGGACCTGATCCGCGAGTCCGGCTTCCCGCGCTCGGCCGTCCTGGGTGCCCGGGCCGACCTGGTCCGCGAGGTGCTGGCCGAGGCGTCGCGCGACGTGGAGGAGGGCCGCTTCGACGAGGTGGTCGAACTGCTCGCCTCGTGGCTCGCGGTGGACCCGGGCAACCTCGGGCTGGCCCGGACCCTGCTCTACGCGGCCCGGCGGCACATCGAGATCGTGGTGGCCGCGCCGGGCTGGGCCCGAAAGATCGAACCGCTGGTCGAGCGGGTGGCCCGGCTGGTGCTGCCGGCCTGGGACGAGATCGGCACGCCCGAGGGCTCGTTCGCGGTCGAGTTGGCCCGCAACGAGTACTGGCGCGGGATCGTGGTGCGCGAGCTGGAATCCGGTCCGGCGACCGAACCCGCCGCGCTGGAACAGGCCACCCTGCGTTCGGGCCGGCACCTGCTGCGCGCGCTCGAACTCGACCGCGACCTCGCGGTCAAGAACATGTATCGCGACGTGGAACAACTCGCCGCCGAGGAATGGGCCCTGGCCGCCACCGCCCGACAACGCCAGGGCCTGCCGGACGGCCACGTCCGGGACGCGCTGCGCCGGGCGCTGGCGATGTCCGAGCCGGGATCGTGGGGTCGACTGTTCATGGCGCGGGTGCTGATCAACCTGCACACCGTGCGGCCGGACGACCTGGCCACCGCCCGCCGGCTGGCGGACGAGGTGGCCGCCGATCCGGAGGCGAACCAGCCCGACGTCGTCAACGCGCTCCGCGGGGTCGTGCTGTCCCTGGCGTCGGCGCGCGGGTCCGAATGGAGTTGAGCGCGATGAGCGGCACCGCGAACGAGAGCGCCCGGGAGAACCCCTGGGCCTGGCAGGCGGGTCGAAATCCCTACCGGGGCACGGTCTTTCAGATCCTGGACCTGGATCCGGAGCTGGCCGGACGGGCGGCGATCAAGGCCCGGGTGCGCAAGCGCAGACAGCGGATCGCCCGCAGCGCGGACCGCTTCCCCGTGCATGGACGGGTATTGAGCGCGGCCGAGGTCAACGCGGCGGAGGAGACGCTGGCCGACCCGGCCGGCCGGCTGCTCGCCGAATTGCTCACCCATCGGCCCGAGCGACCCGGACCGGATCCGGCCGAGCTGGCCGAGGAGTTCGCCGAGACCGACCCGCCGGAGTCGAGTGGCCCGGCCAGAATCGGGATCGACCGACGCGTGCTCGCGGGCCTGGTGCCGGCGCCCGCGCCGCGTGAGTTCGTACCGTTGTGGACGGAAGAAGGGGCGCACTGATGGCAGCGACACCCGAGCGGGGCTCGGTCGCGGCGGACCCACCGGCGGATCGCGCGAACGCCACGGCCGACCCCGCGGCCGACCCGATGGCGATCACCGAAACCGAACGGCCGGTCCCCGAGCGCCCGTTGGACCCGCCGTTCGCGCTCGTGTACGACGCGGTGCGGGGGGCGGCGCGCGAACGCGAGGCGGGCCGCGAGGAGATGCGCAAACGGCTGGAGTCGACCCACGAGCGGTACACCGGCCTGGCGGCGGACGCCGCGGTCGCGCTGCACGAGCTGCGCGGCAGCCTGGAGGGCGAGCCGGTGCCGGGCATTCTCGCCTCGATCGCCCGGCGGTTCGCCACCGCGCTGGACCGGGCCGGGGTGCGATTCGACGACCCGGTGGGCGAGCCGTACGCGGCGGTGGGCCGTCGGGTGGACGTCGCGCACGCGCCCGACAGCGGTGACGAGGGCGCGATGATCGTGACCAAGACGCTGCGGCCGGGCGTACTCCTGGACGACGGCGAGGTGATCCGGCGTGCCCAGGTCGTCCTGGGCTTCGTGCCGACGCCGGCTCGGCGCGAGGGCGCGGCGCACGCGCGCGGTGCCGCCGAGCACCCGGTCGACGTGTCCGACCCGACGGCGGCCGAGCCGACCCCGCCGCATCCCGATGCCACGAGCGACCCGAACGACCCGAACGACCCGAGCGACCCGAGTGACGTGAACGACGCGAACGCGAACGACGAAGGCGGTACCACCAGATGAGCATCGTGGTCGGCATCGACCTGGGCACGACCAACTCGTGCATCGCCATACCGGCCGACGCCGAGATCCCCGGGAAGGAGGAGCTGATCGCGGCCCGCCGGTTGCGGCCGGTCGGCGACTCGCTGATCGTGGCCAATCCGGACCGCTCGCCGACCACGCCGTCGGCGGTGTGGATCGACCCGAGCGGCCGGGCGATCGTCGGTCAGTTGGCCAAGAACAAGGCCCGACTGCCCGGCGCGCCGCCCGCGATGTTCTTCAAGCGCAACAT
This sequence comes from Embleya sp. NPDC020886, assembly GCF_044333915.1. NCBI lineage: Bacteria > Bacillati > Actinomycetota > Actinomycetes > Kitasatosporales > Streptomycetaceae > Embleya > Embleya sp. NPDC020886. Next base: position 147,023 of record NZ_JBIRRX010000004.1, read on the forward strand.
GGGCACCGACCGGGTGGTCACCGCCGGCCACGCCCGGCTGACCCCGCTGGAGGCGTCCACGCACATCCTGCGTCACCTCAAGCAGGTGGCCGAGGAGACCCTGGGCGTGCCGGTGGAGCGCGCCATCGTGACCGTGCCGGCGTTCTTCGAGACCCGGGCGAAGAACGAGACCACGCGGGCCGGGCAGGCGGCCGGCCTGGAGGTGGTCGAGACGCTGATCGAGCCGGTGGCCGCGGCCCTCGCCTACACCCACGAGCGGGCCCGCGAGCTGACCGAGCCGCAGACGTTCCTGGTCTACGACCTCGGCGGCGGCACGTTCGACACCTCGGTGGTCACCTGGGACCCCGAAGTGGGCTTCGAGAACCGCTCGTTCAGTGGCGACCGCTATCTGGGCGGGTTCGATTTCGACCGCCGGATCGTGTCCTGGATCGCGGCCCAACTGCCCGAGTACGACCTGGCGATCGACACCGAGGACCCCGCCGACGGAAAGGTCGAGGCGCAACTGCTCTCGGTCGCCGAGGGGGCCAAGCACGACCTGTCCCGCTATCCCGAGACCGAGATCGTCAGCCAGTACTGCGAGGACCGGCGCGGCACCCCGATGAACATCGGACTGCCGATTCGCCGCGAGGAGTTCGAGGAGATGATCGCGGACCGGATCCGCGGCACGCTGGACGACTGCGACCGGGCGCTGCTGCGGGCCGGGATGACCGCCGCCGACCTGGACGAGATCGTGATGGTCGGCGGTTCGTCCCGGATCCCGCTGGTGGCCACGATGCTCACCGAACACTTCGGGCGCGGGCCCCGGTTGCTCAACCCCGACCTGTGCGTGGCGTTGGGCGCGGCGCTCAAGGCCGCGAACGTGCCCAGCCGCAGCGGACACCTGGAGCTGGACCGGCCCGAGGCGCTGCCGCCGGAGACCGACATCGGCGGTCGGGTGCTGGCCGGGCCGCAACTGGCCTCGCCCGCGGGCGCGCAGATCCTGCTCGGTTCGCACGACGGGCGGGTGCAACTGAGCGAGACCGCCGACGCCGAGGGCCGATTCCTGTTCGCCGACGTGCCGTTGCGCGAAGGCGAGAACGGCTTCACGGTGCAGGTGATGGTGAACGGGCGGGAGATCGAGGCCCGGCAACTGCTGATCGAATCCGACGGCAAGCCGCGTTCCGACGCGACCGGCGACGTCCTCGCACACGACTTCTCGGTCGAGTTGGTGGACGGTCTGCATGTGGTGGTCCGGGCCGGGACGATGGTGCCCTACCGCACCGATTTCCGGTTGGAGACCGCGTCCCAGGGGTCCAGCCTGCGGGTCGGCCTGGTCGAGGGTCTGGTACCGATCGGCGAGGTCTCGATCCGGGACCTGCCCACGGACGTGCCGGTCGGCTCGACCGTCGAGGTGACGCTCGAATTCGAGGCGGGCTGGAGCATCCGGGCCGAGGCGCGGCTACCGCAGGTCGGTGCGGAGGGCAGCGCGGTGATCGACATCCCGCGTCGGGAGATCCCGGGCTGGCCGGAACTGGCCGAACGACACCGCCAGGTGCTGACCGGCTGGGCCGAGAAGCGGGACGCGATCCCGGCCGCCGACGCGATCCGGGTCGGGCCGGCGCTGGACCGGCTGCTCGCCGAGATCGCCGAGCTGGTCCGGGACCGGATCGACCCGGGCAAGACGCACCACAAGATCCTGGAGGCGGAGACCCTGGTCCAGGGCCTGCGGGTGGCCACCACGGCGGGCAGCGCGCTGAACCCGGCGATCGGCGAGTTCGAGGACAACCTGGCCTTCCTGGCCCGGCTGGCCGACCGACTGGTCGATCACGACCCGGTCGAGGCGGAGCGTTTCCGCGGTGCGATCCCCGGCCTGCGGGCGACGGGGCGGGCCGCGTACGCGGCGGGCAACAAGATGGACTGGCACCTGGCCAACGAGGCGGTGCGGGACCGGATCAACGCGGCCGAGCGCATGTTGCACGGCGGCCGTTCGCCGCAGCAGTTCACCGCCGCCGAGTTCCAGGTCGCGGTGCTCCAGGAGGTCGAGTACCTGCGCCGCTCGATCCAGGAGATGGACCAGGCGTCCGCCGGCCGCCATCGCGCGGACGCGGACGGTTACCTGCGCGAACTGGACACCATCGCCGAGGACGCGGCCGAGGTGGACGTACGCGACGAGGCGGCGGGCAATCGCCGACTCGTGGAGATCTATCGAGGTCGGATCATGCCGCTGCGGGCCCGCGCGGACCGCTGGATGGAACAGATCCGGGAGGGCTCCCCGCACATCGGGCTGCGGCTCCCGAAGAGCTCCCTGGAGAAATGACATGGCGTTCGCGATCACCTGTCCCCTGTGCCGCCGCCGGATCGCCGACCTGACCGAGCGCTGTCCGGCGTGCGGCGGCGATCTGGGCGCGCTCGCGGGCCTCGTCGAGTTGGCCGACCGGCACTTCAACGACGCGGTGCGAGCGGCGCGTGCGCGCCGGTGGAACACCGCCGCCGAACACCTGGCGGTCACCCTCGCCCTGAACCCGGCCGACGCCGAGGCGCGCGGACTGCTCACCAAGGTCCGCTACCACCAGGACCCGAAAACCCTCCCGAACCGCCTGTGGCACAAGGCCCGCACCCACCTGCCCTACGGCGAACGCCTCCCGGTCTCGCTACCCCGCGAAGCCGAGCTGCGTCGCCTCCTGGACGAGGCGGGCCGACGGCTGGCGACGGCACGAAAGTCGGGCTGACCACGGACCACGAACGCGGCCGACGCCGGTGCTCGGCCGTGGTCGGCTCCTGCGCGCGAACGCCGGCCGGGCACGAATTCGGCCCGGTCGGCGTTCGCGGCCGGCCGCCCTACGCCGCGGGCTTCAGCACTCGGCTGCTGTTCCCGTCCACGCCCACCGGAACGTCACCGTTGATGGTGACCCGGTGCAACAGCCGTCGCGTGGCGCCGAAGTCGCCGATCACCCGGTGCTGGGTGGCCCGGTTGTCCCAGATCGCCACGTCGCCCGTGCGCCACTGCCACCGCACGGTGTTCTCCACCCGGGTGACGCGGTTCTGGAACAGCTCGATCAGCGCGGTCGAGTCCTCGGCCTCGAAGCCGACCAGTCGACGTACGAACGCCCCGACGAGCAACGCGCGTTCGCCGGTGATCGGGTGCACTCGCACGAGCGGGTGCTCGGTCTCGTACAGGGTCGACTCGAACAGCTCGCGATAGTCCTTCTGCGCCTCGGAGTAGCGGTCCGGATCGGCCGCCGCGTAGTCGTACCGGTTGCTGTGCACCGCACGCAGCGAGTCGGCGAACGCCTGGAGCGGCGCGGGCAGATCCCGGTACGCGGTCGCGGTGTTGGCCCACAGCGTGTCGCCGCCCACATCGGGCAGCCGCACCGCGCGCAGGATGGACGCGAGCGGATACGCGGGCACGAACGTGACGTCGGTGTGCCAACGGTCGGCGACCACCCCGTGGTCGCTGTCGATCGGCACGATCAGGTCGCCCTCGGCGGACGCGGTCGGATGCCCGATCGGCTCGCCGAGCAACCGGCCGAACGCGAGCTGACCCGCGTCGTCCAGGTGGTCCTGGCCGCGGAAGAAGATCACCTTGTGCCGGTGCAATGCGCCGCGGATGGTGTCCACGGTGATCGCGTCGAGGTCGCCGCCCAGGCGAACTCCCTCGACCACGGCCCCTATTCGGGCGGAGACGGGCGATACGGCGATGGTGGTGGCAGTCATGAGTGCGGTGTCCCTTTCGACCTTCAGATGGAGGAAGACGTCATCCGAAGCGGGCGCACGCGGCCGCGGACCGCCGAGCGGATCGGCGATCGAGCATGGTGACGGTCCGTCGACCACGGGTGTGGCGAAGGTGACGAACCGGGGCCGGCGTACGCCCTAGCGACAGCGCGTGCCGGGCGGGACGGGCAGGTGGGTGATCCGGTGTCGACGAATCACGCACGCGACGACATGACCGGCGATGCCGGCCGTCCGCGTAGTCCCCGTGATCCCCACGGCATGGATTCTGGCCACACACACCCGCGCCGGTCAACCGTTTACCAGCACGCGGACCCCGCCCACCGGGCCCGGGCAGGTATCGCCACGCCCGCATCGCGCATCGTCGGGACGCGTATCGCTCGGGGCGATGTCACAACATGTGGTCGGCCGTCAGGAGGATGGCGTGCAGGTCGATGGCGGCGTCCCAGGTGGCCCAGGTGGAGAGGGCGGCGCCGCCGAGGGCGATCAGGGTGGCGGCGCCGGGGCGACTCCACGGGGTGGGCCAGCGGTCGGCCGGGGTCGGCGCGAGCAGGGCGGCCACCCGACGCGGGACCGGGCCGCCGGTCGCGGCCATCGCCCCGCGCGGTGTGACCGGGCCGGCCAGCGCGGCCTTGCCCACGGCGCGCGCCACCACTCGACGATCGCCCACCACACGCGCGGCGGCCTCGTCCGCGCAGCGCTCCAGCGCGTACGCGATCGCCGTGCGCATCGGCCGCAACAGCGGATGCGCGCACATCGCCAGTGTCGCCACCAGCAGCACCCGATCGTGCCGGCCGCTCAGATGGGCCCGCTCGTGGGCCAGCAGCGCCCGTCGCTCGTCCGCGTCCAGTCGGGCCAGCATCGACGCCGAGACCACGATCCGAGGGCGGCGGCCCGGCAGCGCGAACGCGGTCGGCGGGCCGGTCGGCAGCACGGTCAACTCGGTGTCGCCGGCCGTCGCGACCCCCGCGCGCAATGCCGCGAGCGCGCGCCGCCGCCGGTGCGACACGATCGCGACGCACATCAGAGCCGAGGCCAGCGCCGCGCTCGCCAACGAGCCGATCACCTGCACATTGGGGATCGAGGCCCGCACCTGCGGGTCCGACCAGTGGTCCGGCAGCGGTACCCCCGGGAGCTGCGCCGTGCCCACCACGGTCAGGAGACCCAGGCTGATGGTCGCGCACAGCGCCAACACGCAGGTCAGCGCGGTGAGCAGGACCACCACGCGGCGCGGCGCGAGGTGGTCGGCCGCGAGCCGGGCCACGGGAACCGAGGTTATCGGCAGCAGCAGGGGCAGGTAGACGATCCAACGCACGCGACTACGACCCGCCCTCTTCCAACAGCCGGCGCAGCAGCGCCTCGTCGTCGGTGGACAGGTCGGAGACGAACCGCGCGAGCACCGCCTGCCGGTCGCCCTCCTTGTCCAGCACCTGCCGCATCCGTCGCGCGGCGAGCCCGGCCTCGTCGTACACGGGCGCGTACACGTACGAGCGGCCCGACCGGGCGCGTTGGAGCACACCCTTGTCGTGCAGGCGGGACAGGATGGTCACCACCGTCGTGTAGGCCAGCTCACCGGACAACTGCTCCTGGACCGCGCCCGCGCCCATCGCCGTCGGCGACGTCCACAGCAGCGACAGGATCTCGGACTCCAACTCGCCGGGGCCACGCCGCGCGGACGGTCCGCCTGCTCTGCTTTCGGTCATTTCGGCCTCCGGTGGATGGGCACAACGCCCCGGCAGCCTAAACGGTGGTGTTCCGGGATCGGCGGCGCACACCCCTCCCACCGGCTCGCGGCGACGCCGGGGGCGCGCAGCCGAGCCGGCGTCAGGCCGCGCTGACCAGTGGCTTTCGCGGACCCGCGGTCGGGGCGTTCCCGGTCGGCGCGGCGGCGCGCTCCACCCGGATCGCACAGCCCTCCGCGCGCAGGGCGGCGACCAGCACATCGTGTCGCCGACCGCGCGCCGGCGCCGCGCCGGCCGGAAGCAGTACGGCCACCCGCCGCTCCGGCAACCCCCGCACGAAGGTGGCCAACGCCTCGACGAGCCGATCACGCTCGTCGTGGACCACGCTCAACGGCGCATCCACACCGGACGCGTCCCAGGCGGCCACCAGTTCGTCCCGCGCGGCCCGCTCGCCGGCCCGGGTGACATGCACGGCGATCGCCCGACCGGCCATCGCCCGAGCGGCGGACAGCGCGGCGACGGCGGCGACGTCCATCCGGGCGATCGGCACCACGACGGCCTGTGGATCGCCCTCGACCCGGCGGGCGTCGGCCCGGCGGATCGAGGCGGTGCGGCGGATTCCGGTGACCCGACGAATCGTGGCGAACATGGCGGCCTCCTTTCGACCGCTTTCAAGCCTCGCCCCGAATCGGGCCGCACGGCCCCCTGTTGACGCGCTCTTGGCGTTCGTCCCACCGATCCGAGCGCGTCCCTTACCCGGACCACCCGCCGGCGCCCGGCACGTACGGGCTCAGCGACCAGGTGTTGTCACCGCCCCACACCAGGTGTTCGACCACCGCGACCCGGGCACCGGTGTCGGTCCGCACGGCGGTCAACACGATCCGATACACGCCGTAGAACTGCTGCTCCCGAGAAAACCTCAGGTCGGTCCACCCCTGACCGCCGAACACCGCGACGCGTACCGCCGCGTCGGTACGCGCCTCGCGCGAATGCAGCCTGCCGCGCAGGCCGTCCGTGTCCCGCGCGTTGAGCAGCCGGACGTACTGCCGCAGATACGCATCGATGGCACCCTCGTCGGGCTCCCGTCGCGGATCGTGCAGGCACGTGACCAGGGCGATGAACGCGATGAGCAGACCGAGCGTGACCGAGACGGCCCGCCGAGTCGAACGCGGCGAGAGGGGAAGCACATCCGATCGTGGGTGCACGTGGACTCCAAGGCCGGCGGCTTCGTGCGGAGCAACGCCCGAGCCGATGCCGCCCGGGCCTTCCCCGATGGGCACGCACGACCGGCGCCGGACGGTTCCCTTCCGCATCCGAGCGCCGGTCCCGCTCTGCGGCCGGAGCCGGTGTCCAGGGCGGGTCGTCGATCTCCCGGGTCGATACGGCTAGGCGGCCCTCGGGACGCCGGGCTGCCGAGCAGGAGGCGCGTTCCGGCCGACCACTCGTCCGCCGCGGATCAGGATGCGGTCCCGGGAGCGGGTGCGCAGGGCCTCGGCGAGGGAGGAGGCGCGGATCGCGAACAGGTCGGCTGCGGCGCCCGGTTCGAGGCCGCCGGGAGCCAGGCCCAGCACGCTTCGGGCGTGCTCGGACACCGCGGCCCACGCCTGGGCGGGCGGCAACCCGGTGGCGGCTGCCGTGGCCAACGGGTCGGCCAGGCCCATCGGATGGCCTGCGGTGCGCAGGTGGTCGCCGCCGGCCGCGACGGTGACGCCCGCCGCGACCAGTTCGCGGATCGGCAGTCCGCCGCCACGCTCCGACGGCAGCGCCACGACCCGCATGCCGGAGGCCGCGATCGTCTCGGCGACCCGCCCGAGGGCGGACGGCGCGAGCCGGTTCAGGCCGGCCAGGTGACCGGCCGTCACCGGTCGGTCGAAGCCCGACGCGCGCAGCAGTCGGGCCAGGTCGCCGACCGCGAGCAGCCGAGGGTCGAAGCCGTCGTCCAGGTGCAGGTCCAGCGCGACCCCGGCCCGGTCCGCGAGCCGCAACAGCCGACGGGTCTCCTGCCGGCAGTCCGGCGCGTACCCGGGTCGCCCGCCGAGCGCCGTCGCGCCCGCGCCCACCGCGTCCACGATGGTGCGGTCCGTCGTCCCCGGCACCGGGAGCGCGACGATCTGCAGGTCGAGCACCCGATCGAACTCGGCGCGCAGTTCGACCATCACCTCCACCGCGCGCAGGGGTGTACGGCCCTCGCCGATGTCCAGATGCGTGCGCACCGCGCTCACCCCGTGCCCGGCCAGCGTGCGCAACGCCGCGCACGAGCGCCGCCGCAGGTCGCCGGGGTGATAGCGGGCGGGCCGGAGCAGCCAGGATCGCCACGCGCCGTCGCGCCCGTCCGGATCCGAGCCCACCGGCTGCCAGGTCGGCGCACGATCGAGATGGACGTGCGGCTCGGCGGGGGCCGGCAGCAGCAGGTAGCCGGTCAGGTCCGGGCCGGCGCAGGCTTCCCGGCTCAGCCGACCCGGCTCGCGCACCAGGCCGATCCGACCGTTGCGCAGCACCACGTCGCGCCTGCGTCCGTCCGGCAGCGTGGCACCGAACAAGGTGATCCTGTCGCTCATCGCTACCCCCTGGACTCGAATCCGCGCGGACCGGCTGCGTCCGTCGCGGGCCGCGCACCGCATCCTCGTGCCGCTCGCCCCACTGTGGCCCGGGGCTGTTGCGTCGGCGTTTCGACGTCGTTACGGAGCACCCCGAGTGGGCGAAACGGGTACGTAACGCGACCGACGCCGACCGGCAACGGCACACCCGTACAACCGTTTCCATGACCATCACCGAGGCGCCCCCCGTCGCCGTACCGGGCCCCGGGCGGCACCCGCGACACCTGCCGTCCCGGCCCGGCACCGTGTTGTGGGGTTGGCTGCCCGGCGCCCGGGACCGGCCCGTCCTGCTCGCCGAATCGGGCGAGACGCTGACCGTGGACACGGTGTCGCACGAGGGCCTGCTCGACGAACAGGGCCGCGACCCGGCGGCCTTCTTCGGCCGGCACCACATCCCGGCCGACCGGGTGCCGGCCGACCACCACGCGCTCGCCGCGTCCGATCTCACGCACGATCCGGTCGTGGACGGCCCGCATGTGATCACCGGCCCGATCGCGGTGGCCGGCGCGCGGCCGGGCGACGTACTCGCGGTGCACCTGCTCGACCTGGCCCCGCGCACCGGCTACGGCGTCCTGACCGAGCGGCACGGCCGGGGCCGGGGCACCCCGCCGGTCACCGTGTGCCCGATCCGGGACGGCCTCGCCCGCATCCCCACCCCGGCCGGCGAGCTGACCCTGCCCCTGCGCCCGAGCCTGGCGGTCCTCGGCGTGGCCACCCCCGACGGCCTGCGCCGGTTGTCCACCCGGGCCGGGTCGCACGGCGGCAACCTGGACCTGCCGTTCCTGGGCGCGGGCACCACCCTGCACCTGCCGGTGCGGACCGCCGGCGCCCTGCTCCACCTCGGCGGCCCACGCCTGGCACACGGCCGCGGTGCGGCGCTGGAGGGGCCGCTCAAGGTGACCCTGCGCGTCGAGGTGATCCCCTACGCGCAGGTCCGCACCCGATTCGGCAACCTGCGGCACCCGTTCGCGAGCACGGCGGACACGCTGATCCCGCTGGGCATCGCCGCCGATCCGGCCCTGGCGCTGCGTCGGTGCACCGCCCAGGGCGAGGAACTGCTGGTCGCCGGCCACGGCCTGACCCGCGATCAGGCCCGCACCTACCTGGGCGCCACCGCCGAGTTCGGCGTCGGCCGTACCGGCGCCCACGCCCGGGTGCCGCTGCCGGGCCGGCGGGCGGTACGTCCCGCCCGGCGCCCGGTCCCCGGGCCCGCCGCGTGGGCGGTGCCGACCGGCGACATCGAGCGGCTCGGTGCACCACCCGCGGCGGTAGCGTTCCGGGATGAGCACTTCCTCGGCGACCGAAGCGGCCGGCGCGTCTGACGCGCCCGACGCGACCCGCGCGCCCGATGCGACCGACGCGACCGAGCCCTGGCCCCGGACGGTCGCCGAGGCGTTGGCCGTGCAGGACCGGTTGCGGCCGTCGTTGGACACCGTCGGGCCCGGGCCGGGCCCTCGGGATGTGCGATTCGTCGCCGGGTTGGACGTGGCCTACGCCGAGGACTCGGACGAACTGGCCGCCGCCGTAGTGGTGTTGGACGCCCGCACGCATGCGGTGGTGGAGCGCTCCGTCGTGCACGGGGTGGCGACGTTTCCGTACGTGCCCGGCCTGTTCGCCTTCCGGGAGGTGCCGGCGTTGTTGGCCGCGCTCGGACGACTCGGCACCACGCCGGACCTGCTCGTCTGTGACGGGCAGGGCCTGGCCCATCCGCGCCGGTTCGGCCTGGCCTGCCACCTCGGCGTGCTGACCGGGCTGCCGGCCGTCGGGGTCGGCAAGACGCTCTTCGTCGGCGCGTACGAGACGCCGGCGGTCGAGCGGGGCGCCGCGGCCGACATCGTGCACGAAGGGGAGGTGGTCGGGCGCGCGTTGCGCACCCGCGAGGCGATCAGGCCGGTGTTCGTGTCCATCGGCCACGGCGTCGACCTGGACACGGCGTGTGCGCACGTGCTGGCCCTCACCCCGCGCTACCGCCTCCCGGAAACCACCCGCCAGGCGGACCAGGTCTGCCGCCGGGCGTTGAAGACCCACCGGGAGACCGCCGGCGCGTAGCCCGCCCGAACCCGGCCCCCGTACGCGAAAGAGCCCCCGAACCACCTGCGCAAGGTGGTTCGGGGGCTCTTCGGTCACCGGCTCCCCAAGGGGGGAGGATGGGGAGCCGGCTGCTTCATGGGTGCGTCACTCGAGGTGGATCAGTCGGTCGCGATCGCCCGCAGGACGTTCATCCGCGCCGCCCGGAAGGCGGGCATCACGGCGGCCAGCAGGCCGACCACCGCCGCGGCGATCACGATGCCGATGACCGTGCCCCACGGGACCTCCAGGACGTCCAGACCCTGCTTGGCCAGCAGGCGCTGGGCGCCGATGCCCCATGCCATGCCGAGCGCGAGCCCGACCAGGGCGCCGAAGGTCGCGATGACCATCGACTCCAGGCGGATCATCCGGCGGATCTGCCGGCGCGAGGCGCCGATCGCCCGCATCAGGCCGATCTCCCTGGTGCGCTCGACCACCGACAGCGCCAGCGTGTTGATCACGCCCAGGATCGAGATGATGATCGCCAGGCCGAGCAGACCGTAGATCAGGTACAGGAACGTGTCGATCTGCTTGCCGATCAGTTCCTTGTAGTCGCTCTGGTCACGGGCCTTGACCTGCGGGAAGGGATCGAGCGCCGCCTTGAGCGCCGCGCCGACCTTCTTCTCGTCCTGACCGCTCGCCGCGTTGACACTCACGCTCTGGTACTGCACGTTCGGGACGAACTTCTTCATGATCGTGTTCGGGATCACGAGCGTTTCGCCCACACCGATGACATCGTCGGACTTCTTGCGGATCGCGCCGACCTCGACCGTGGTCTTCTGCCCGTTCGGGAAGCCGATCTCGATCTTGCCGCCGATGCCGAGGTGGTGGTCCTTGGCGAAGTCCTCGCCGATGGCCGCCTTGCCCGCCGCGATGGCCGCGTCCCCGCTGCCCTGGAGGTAGGTGGTCTTGAGCGTGGCGTCCATGCCCGGCTCCGAGCCGAGGATGAAGTCCTTCTTGGACTTGCCGTCCGCGGTGACCGTCGCGTTGCTCAGGGTCTGCGCGACCACCTCGCCGACGCCGGGAGTCTTGCGCGCCGCCTGGACGATGGTCTCGGGGAAGGTTCCGGTCAGCGACTGGATGGTGTAGTCGGCGCCCAGGGACTTGTCGATCTGCTTGTCGAACGAGGCCGACATCGACGAGGCCGCGACCGCCATGCCGCTGACCAGCGCGACACCGATCATGATCGCCGACGCCGTGGCGCCGGTGCGGCGCGGGTTGCGCAGCGCGTTCTCCCGGCTGAGCCGGCCCATCGAGCCGAACAGCTTCGGGTACCAGGACGCCAGCGCCGGGACCACCGTGCGGGCCAGCAGCGGCGCCAACACGATGAAGCCGAGCAGCGTGAACAGCACGCCCAGGCCCAGGAATCCGCCGCCCTGGCCGCCGTTCTCCGCGGTGGCCCCCGCGACCAGCGCGAGTGCCCCCAGGCCGAACAACACCGCGCCGATGATCGAGCGGGTCTTGATCGACTTCTGCGGCGGCGCACCCGCCTCGCGCAGCGCCGCCATCGGGGCGACCCGGCCCGCGCGACGGGCCGGCACGTACGCGGCGATCACGGTGACGATCACGCCGACCAGGTAGGCCACGATCGGGGTCGCGGTCTTGATCACCAGGGACGTGCCCTTGAGGTTGATCCCGACCGCGCTGATCAGCGCCTTGAGCCCGACGGCCAGACCGAGACCGGCCAGCAGACCGAGCGTCGAGCCGACCACGCCCAGCAGGACCGCCTCCAGCAGCACCGAGCGGTTCACGTCCGCCCGGCTCGCCCCGATCGCCCGCATCAGGCCCAACTCGCGGGTGCGCTGGGCGACCAGCATCGAGAAGGTGTTGAAGATCAGGAAGATGCCGACCAGCACGGCGACACCGGCGAAGCCGAGCATCGCGTACTTCATCACGTTCAGGAAGCCGCTCAACTGGTCGTTGGCGTCCTTGGCGGACTCCGCGGCCGTCTGCACCTCGAAGGTCTTCGGGTCGTTGAGCAGTTGCTGCACGCGCAGCTTGAGGTCCTTGTCGCTGACCCCCTGGGCGGCGGACACCGACACCGAGGTGACCAGGTTCGCGTCCCCGAGAAGTCGCTGCGACGCGCTCGCGTTGTCGAACGAGAGCAGCGCCGCACCGGGGTTGGTGGTGGTGAAGGTGACGATGCCGCTGACCTTGACCGGGAACTCGCCGTTCGGCGCGATCACCCGCAGCTCGTCACCGATCTTGACGTGCTTCTTGTCCGCCGTGTCGGCGTCGATCATCACCTCGGCCGGGCCCTTGGGCGCGGCACCGCTGGTGATCTTGACCGGCGTGCGGTCGGTCTCGAACCAGTTCGTGGCGATGGTCGGGGCACCCGAGGACGGGCCCACCGACTTGTTGTGCTTGTCGACCACGGTGAGCGACTCGAGGCTGACGTTGCCGTGCGCTTCCTTGACGCCGTCGACCTTGGCGATCTTGTCGATCACCGATCGCTGCAGTGTGGGCGTCTCCCCCGTGATCGCGAGGTCGTCCTTGTCGAACTCGGACTTGGGCTTGACCGAGACGTCCGACGCGGTGGATTTGAACAGGTCGTCGAAGGTCTTGGTGATCGTGTCGGTGAATACCAGGGTGCCGGAGACGAACGCGACCGACAGCAGCACTGCCAGGGCGGACAGCACCATTCGCCCCTTGTGGGCGAGGAAACTGCGGAACGTGGCTTTCAACATGGTGGGGGGCTCTCCGCCTGTTTCAGCTGGTCCGGGCGCCGTCGAAGCGCTTCATGCGCTCCAGGACGGCGTCGGACGTGGGACGCAGCATCTCGTCGACGATTCGACCGTCTGCCAGGAACAGGACCCGGTCTGCGTAGGACGCGGCGTTCGGGTCGTGGGTGACCATCACGATGGTCTGACCGAGCTCGTTGACACTGCGCCGCAGGAAGGCCAGCACCTCGGCGCCGGAGCGCGAGTCGAGGTTGCCGGTCGGCTCGTCGCCGAAGATGATCTCCGGCCGGCTGGCCAGCGCGCGGGCACACGCGACACGCTGCTGCTGACCACCGGAGAGCTCGCTCGGGCGGTGCTTGAGCCGGTCGCGCAGGCCGACGGTCTCGATCACGGTGTCCAGCCAGGCCTTGTCCGGCTTGCGGCCCGCGATGTCCATCGGCAGCGTGATGTTCTCCAGCGCGGTCAGCGTCGGGAGCAGGTTGAACGCCTGGAAGATGAAGCCGATGTTGTCGCGGCGGAGCTTGGTGAGTGCCTTGTCCTTCAGGCCGGTGATCTCGGTGTCGCCGATCCAGCTCTTGCCGCTGCTCACCGAGTCGAGGCCGGCGAGGCAGTGCATCAGGGTCGACTTGCCGGAGCCGGAGGGGCCCATGATCGCGGTGAACTGACCGCGACCGATCTGGACATCCACGCTGTCGAGAGCGACGACTCGGGTCTCGCCTTCGCCGTACGCCTTGGTGAGCTGCTGCGCGCGGGCGGCGATCGTGCCCCTGGAGTCCGCGTCGGTCATGGCAGCCGTGGCCGTGGTCACGAGTCTGTCCCCCAGATGAGGTGGTAACGGTGGCGCGCCCCGCGATTTGCAGTGCACACGATCACCGTAGGGGGGAGGAGGGCCTCGCGAATCCTCTCGAAGGACAGATCCGGTCGTCCTACGCAGGGAGGACCCCGGGTACGCCGAACGACCCCTACCCCTAGGGGAGGCCCGTACCGGTGGGGTATGTCGCCGACCGGAGTCGACGATTCGTCACGCTGCGTCCACCTGCTCCGTACCAACGATCCGCATCCGACCCCGGGTTCCCGAAATGTCGTGGCCGGACTCGACACACGCCGCAAGGGGGGCGCCGTCAGCCTTGCGAGGGATCTTCCGCGCCCTCGTGGCGGGCCGCGATCGCCGCGCCGATCTCGGCCAGGGCGCGGCGCAGGCTCGGCGGGGACACGGCCTCCATGTGCGGTCCCAATGCGACCAGTTGGCCCGCCGCGACCTCCTCGGATTCGGTGCGCAGTCGCAGTTCGCGCCAACCGGTGGGATCCGGCGGCCCGGCCGAGGCGAGGGCGTCCGCGGCGACCACCGGGCCGAACACCCGGGGCAATTGCCCCAATCCGAACGGCGACACCCGGATCACGCAGGCCGACCGCAGCAGGGAGCGGGCGAAGTCGTCGTTGCTGTGCGCCCACCACGCGCCGAGATCGAAGCCGTCGGGACGCTCGAAGCGCTCCGGCCGGGCGGTCGCGGCCACCACCCGGGACATCCGGTAGCTGCGGATGTCGGCGCGGTGACGGGCGACCAGGTACCAGACGCCGGCCTTGAGCACGAGGCCGAGCGGGTCCAGCCTGCGGGTCACCTCGCGATCGCGGCGCGCGTAGCGCAGGTCCAGTCGGCGACCGGTCCACACCGCGCTCGCGATCTCGGTCAGGCACGGGACGTCCTCGTCCCGCTGGAACCAGCCCGGCGCGTCCAGGTGGAAGCGCTGCCGGACCCGACCCGCGCGGGTGCGCAGGTCGGCGGGCAGCGTGGCCATCACCTTGGTCTGCGCCGCGACGAGCACGGTGTCCAGGCCCAACGCGTCGGCGGCGTGCGGTGCGCCGGACAGGAACAGTGCCGCGGCCTCGTCCCCGGTGAGCCCGTCCAGCCTGGTCCGCCACCCCTCGACCAGCCGGATCCCGCCGTGCGGCCCGGTCTCGGTCCACAGCGGTACGCCGGAGAACTGGAGCGCGGCGACGTCGCGGTAGACGGTGCGGACCGAGACCTCCAACTCGGTCGCCAGTTCGGCGGCGGTCGCCCCGCCGGGTCGGTTCTGCAGGTGGAGCAGGAGCGCCACCAGTCGGCCGGATCGCATGACTCGAAAATAACTCGGAATCCTTGCCAACGGTTGTCAGGGATGGCGGTGCAGCATCGGTGTATGACGAGTTGGGCGGAGTTCGAGAAGGTCGAGCCGGAGTTCGCGGCGACGGTGCGTGAGCGATTCGGGATGTACAAGCACCATGTGCTGGGCACGGTGCGGCGCGACGGGGCGCCTCGGTTGAGCGGGCTGGAGGTGGACTTCCGGTTCGGGGAGCTGTGGCTCGGCATGATGCCGTCGTCGTTGAAGGCGCGGGATCTGCTGCGCGATCCGCGGTTTTCGATCTTCGCCAACCCGGGGGAGGGGGCGGAGATGCTGCATGGCGACGTGCGGGTGAGTGGGCGGGCGGTCGAGGTCGTGGACGACGCGGTGAAGGGGCGGTATGTGGTCGAGACGAAGCCGCCGGAGCCGTTTCACCTGTTTCGGGCGGAGCTGGAGGAGGTGAGTCGGATGGGGATCGACGGGGACGAGATGGTGATTCGGGTCTGGCGGCCGGGGGCTTCCGTGCGCACGATTCGGCGGGGGAACGATCCTTTGGACGCACCTGTGCGCGACGCGCACTGAGGTTGGCCTCATGCGCTCGGCCCGGCTGGGTTCGCCTCATGCGCCGGCGGGGCTGATTCGCCTCAAGCGCCGGCCGGGCTGGGTTCGCCTCAAGCGCCGGCGAGGCTGATTCGCCTCAAGCGCCGGCGGGGCTGAGTGGCCTCAAGCGCCGGCCGGGCTGGGTTCGCCTCAAGCGCCGGCGGGGCTGAGTGGCCTCAAGCGCCGGCCGGGCTGAGTGCTCTCATGCGCCGGCCGGGCTGGAGGGGCTGGGTTGGGGTTGGTCAGGTTGGGGTTTCGGTGGGGGGTGTGAGGCCGTGGCCTCGGTGGAGGGGGAGTTCTCGGGTGATGGCGATGTTGGTGAGGAAGGGGCGGTCGTGGGTGGCGATCAGGAGGGCTCCTCGGTAGGCGTTGAGGGCTTGTTCGAGTTGGTGGACCGAGGCCAGGTCCAGGTTGTTGGTGGGCTCGTCGAGGATCAGTAGGTGTGGCGGCGGTTCGGCGGACAGGAGTGCGGCCAGGACCGCGCGGAAACGTTCGCCGCCGGAGAGGGTGCGTACCTGCTGATCGGGGCGGTTGCCCTTGAAGAGGAAGCGGGCCAGCCGGCCGCGTAGTTGCGCGTCCGTCGCCGAGGGCGCGAAGTGGCGCACGTTGTCCAGGACACTCGCGTCCTCGTCCAGCACGTCCAGCCGCTGGGGCAGATGACGCACCCCCTCGACGCCGATCCGCACCGTGCCCGCGGCCGGTTGCTCCGCACCGGTGAGCAGCCGAAGCAGCGTGGTCTTGCCCGCGCCGTTGTCGCCGGTCAGTGCGATGCGTTCGGGGCCGCGCACGATCAGGTCCAGGCCGTCCGGCCCGTACAGCCCGTCCGCGGTGTTCAGGCCCTCGGCCACGAGCACCGTGCGCCCGGCGGGCACCTCGGTCTCGGGCAGCTCGATCCGGATCTCCTTGTCGTCCCGGACCGCGTCCTTCGCTTCGGACAACCGGGTGCGGGCGTCGTCGAGCCGGCCCTCCTGGGTGCCCCGGAGCTTGCCGGCGGAGACCTCGGCGGCCCGCTTCAGGTTGCCCGCGACGATCTTGGGCAGGCCCCCTTCCAACTGGGCCTTGCGGCCGGTCCGGACCCGGCGGGCCAATCGCACCTGGGCCTCGGCCAGTTCCCGCTTCTGTTTGCGCAGGTCGGTCTGGGCGGTGCGGACCAGCCGTTCGGCGGTCGCCCGCTCCTGTTCCAGGACCTCCAGATACGCGCTCAGGTTTCCGCCGTAGGTGCGGGCCCGGTCCGGGAGCAATTCGACGATCCGGTCCACCAGATCGAGCAGCACCCGGTCGTGGCTGACCACCAGGAGTACGCCCGAATATCCCCGCACCGCGTCGTACAGCCGCTCGCGCGCGGACGCGTCGAGGTTGTTGGTCGGCTCGTCCAGGAGCAGTACGTCGGGACGACGCAGCAACAACGCGGCGAGCCCGAGCAGCACCGACTCGCCGCCGGACAGCGTGCCGACCGTGCGGTCGAGATCGACGTGCGGCAGCCCGAGACGGTCCAGTTGGGCCCGGGCGCGTTCCTCGACGTCCCAGTCGTCGCCGACCGCGTCGAAGTGCCGTACGTCCGCGTCGCCGGCCTCGATCGCCAGCAACGCGGCGCGCGTTTCGGCGATGCCCATTACGTCGTCGACCGGGCGGTCCGCGTCGAGCGGGAGATGTTGCGGCAGGTAGCCGAGGTCGCTGCCGACGGTGATCGACCCGGAGGTGGGCCGCAGGACGCCGGCGATCAGTTTGAGCAGGGTCGACTTGCCCGCGCCGTTGACTCCGACCAGGCCGGTTCGGCCGTTGCCGATGGCAAGGTCGAGGCCGGTGCAGACGGGCGTTCCGTCGGGCCAGGCGAAGGACAGGTCGGAACAGACGATCGCGGGTGCGGTCGGAAAAGACATGGGGTGGCTCCCGGAGACGCGTGACGAACGGATCGCGTGGGACACCGCGCGGCGGGATCGGGGGGAGCCGGACATGAAAAAGTCGTCCGGGACGGCCACACCGAGGTCGAGAACGCGACCGCGAGCACTCGGGCTCAAGCGGCGCGATGTCCTGACCTCAGATGCGCAACGGACCATCCAGACGGACGACAATGTGACCGGACCAGGCTAACCCCCGGTCGAGGCGAACCTCAAACGCTTTTTCCGTCCGGCGGTCCGTCCGGCGGCCCGACCGGCCCCGGATCGGCGTCCGGGTGGGGCGGACGCGCGACCTCGTCCCGGACCCCGGCCGCGCGTGTCGGGCGATCCAGGCGGTAGGCGCACCCGGCCACGCCGACCAGCAGCACGAGCGGTGCGGCGAAGGCGATCAGCACGTGCACCTGCAGGACCAGCGTCGCGCCGGAGAACGCGCCTAGGGCCATCGCGACCGCGGCGAGCAGCCGACGGCCCGCGCGCGAGCCGGGGCCGCCGAAGCGGCGCAGGTCCGCGGCGAGTCCGGTGAGCGTCTGGGACAACACCGTGGTGGTCAGGTCCGGTACGGCCAGCCGCCGGGCCACCGCGTTCTGCAGCCCCATGGCCAGGCCCAGGAGCAGGATCAGCGTGTATCGCTCGCCGGTGCCCAGTCCGCTCACCGCCGCCGCCACCACCAGGGCCGCCGCGATCAGCACGGCCTGGAGGGTGCACCCGACCCGGAGCAGGAGCAGTTTCCGGTCGCCGAACGCGGCGCCGAGTCGGCCACCGGCGGCGGCGCCGACCAGGAACGCGGCCAGGGCGGCCATCGAGGCGGCCACGGACAGGCCGGGAGTGCCGGCCAGGGCGAAGCCGGTGAAGACCACGTTGCCGGTCATGTTCGCGACGAACACCCGGCCCAGTTCCAGGTAGCTCAGCGCGTCCACCAGGCCGGTCACCACGGTGAGCACGATCAGCAGCGGCGGGAGCGGACCCACCTCGCGGGGCGGCACGAGGGTGTCCTTCGCCTCCCGAAGCGTTTCACGCATCGCGCCCCCTTCGGATCGGCCGCGGGATCGGCCGTGCTTCGGTCGACCTCGACCGCCGTCGGGATGCCCGGTCTCCGGCGCCGACCCGGCTATCCATAGCCCGTCCGGCGGGCGCCGACACCTGGGCCGGCCGGTGAACGCGATCACGCTGCCGCCGAGTGGCCGTACCGGTTCACCCCATGCGGTGATCATCGACTTTCGCGCGGCTCGGCGTGCCCCCAACCGTGGCGACGGTCGACTTAGCCTGCTGTGAATTTCCCTATGATTCCGACCATTTGGGGCACTCGTGCGATCATCCCGCGGCGCGGCCGCAATCGTCCTGGTGGTGGCGGTGGTCGCCGCCATCGGCTTCGTCGTCTTCGCCCGCGGACAGGGCGACGACCCGAAGCAGCAGGCCGGCGCGCCGGCTCGGGGTGGCCAGGCAGCGCCCGCGCAGGCACCGACCCTGATCGGCGACGGCTCGACCTCGAATACGGGCGAGCAGCCGGGCCGGCTCAAGCCGGAGAAGCTCGCGCCGGGCCAGGTCCCGCCGCAGTTCGTGGTGTTCTCCTGGGACGGCGCCGGCGAGGACGACAAGAAGTTGTTCTCCCGCTTCCGCCAGGTGGCCAAGGAGAGCAACGCGAAGATGACGCTGTTCCTGTCCGGGGTGTACGTGTTGCCGGAGGCCCGGAAGGCCAGGTACCAGCCGCCGCACAAGCCGATCGGGGCCTCGGACATCGGCTACCTCGACGACGCGCACCTGCGGATGACGCTGGAACAGCTCGGCGCCGCGTGGAACGAGGGCCACGAGATCGGCACGCACTTCAACGGCCACTTCTGCGGGCCGACCGGCGGCGGTTCGTGGTCGGCCGACGACTGGCGCAGCGAGGTCGAGCAGGCCAAGGCGTTCGTCAAGAACTGGAAGACCAACACCGGCTGGGCCGACCTGCCGGCGCTTCCGTTCGACTACGACAAGGAACTGATCGGCGGCCGGGCGCCGTGCCTGGAGGGTCAGAAGGCGCTGCTCGCGGCCGAACCGTCGCTGGGCTTTCGCTACGACGCGAGTTCGCCCGGTGGGCGGCAGGTGTGGCCGGTCAAGGTGAACGGGGTGTGGGACCTGCCGTTGCAGCAGATTCCGCTGCCGGGGCGCAAGTTCGAGGTCCTGTCGATGGACTACAACGTGATGTTCAACCAGTCGCGCACGGTCAAGGGCGATCCGGCCAAGTACCAGGAGTGGGAGGATCAGGCGTTCGCGAGCTACATGGCCGGCTTCGACCGCGCCTATACCGGGAACCGGGCGCCGCTGCTGATCGGCAACCACTTCGAGGGGTGGAACGGCGGCATCTACATGAAGGCCGTCGAGCGCACCATGCGGACCGCGTGCGCGCGACCGGAGACCAAGTGTGTGAGCTTCCGCGACCTGGTGGACTGGCTCGACGTCCAGGATCCCGCGGTCCTCGCGAAGTTGCGGACGTACGACATCGGCGCGAAGCCGAATTGGTCGACGCTCACGGTGCCGCCGGGCGCTCCCGCGGTTCCGGCGGTGGTGCGGGATCGGTACTGATCGCACCCGCGGACCGCTCGGCCTCGAACGCCGGCCCGGCCGAATCCGGCTCGGCCGGCGTTCGAGGTCACCGGCCGGCGTCAGCCGTGTGCGCGCCGGTCTTCGCGGAGGAGTTCGGGGAGGGTTACCGCGCCGGAGCCGTAGCGGGCGGCCACGTCGTCGGGGTTGGAGATACGGCAGCGCTTCATCGACAGGCAGCCGCAGCCGATGCACTGTTCCAGGCCGTCCCGCAGCCGTACCAGTGCCTCGATCTCCTGCTCCAGACGCCCGCGCCAGGCCCGACTGATCTTCGCCCAGTCGGCCGGCGTGGGCGTTCGGCCTTCCGGGAGCCTGCCGAGCGCCTCCTTGATCTCCTCCAGGGACAGGCCGATGTTCTGCGCCGCGCGAATGAACGCCAGCCGGCGCAGGATGTGCCGCTCGTAGCGGCGTTGTCCGCCCGTCGTGCGGCTCGCGCTGATCAATCCCTCCGCCTCGTAGTAACGCAGGGCGGATGCCGCGAATCCGCTGCGCGCGGTCATCTGGCCGACCGTCAACAAGTCCGTCCCGGTGAGCACGCCGCCTCCTGAAGTCCGGTCCACGATCCGGTCCGTCCCGGTTTCGTTCGCTTGACCTGAAGTGCACTTGAACTTGCAGTGTAGAGGGGCAACCCATCACCGGGTGGGGTGAGGATTTCCCCTGGAGAACACCATGCCTGTCGCACTGATCACCGGCGCTTCGCGCGGGCTCGGCCTGGCCCTGGCCCACGCGCTCGCCGTCCGCTCCTGGACCCTGGTCCTGGACGCCCGCGGAGCCGCCGACCTGGCTCGCGCCGCCGACGAACTGCGCCCCGGCGCCGACGTGACCGCCGTCGCCGGCGACGTGGCCGACCCCGTTCATCGCCGCGAACTGCTCGACGCGGTCCGCGAGTCCGGTCGGCTCGACCTGCTCGTCAACAACGCGAGCGTGCTCGGCCCGAGCCCGATGCCGCCCATCGCCGACCACCCCCTCGCCGAGTTGGCCCGCACGTACGAGGTGAACGTGTTCGGACCGCTCGCGCTCGCCCAACTGACCCTGCCACTGCTGCTCGGCGGTCCCGATCGCGGCGCGGTCGTGAACATCAGCTCGGATGCCGCCGTCAACGCCTACCCCGGGTGGGGCGGCTACGGCTCCACCAAGGCCGCCCTGGACCACGTCACCGCGACCCTGGCCGTCGAGCAACCCGGCTTGGACGTCTACGCGTTCGATCCCGGCGACATGAACACCGAACTGCACCGCCAGGCGTTCCCGGGCGAGGACGTCTCGGATCGGCCCGCCGCCGCGACGGTGGCGCCGGCGCTGCTGCGGCTGCTCGACGAGCGGCCCGCGAGCGGCCGGTACACCGTCGCCGAGTTCGCCTCGGCGGTGACCTCGTGAGCACCCCGGTCGCCCAGGCGGCGACCGAACCCGCCGAGGCGCGCGGACTCTCCCGCGACGGCGTCCGGCTGCTCGTGCACGCCCGGGAGCGGGTCGAGCACACCGTGTTCCGCGACCTCGGTCGGCATCTGGGCTCCGGCGACCTGCTGGTGGTGAACACCTCCGCGACGCTGCCCGCCGCGGTGGACGGCTACCGTGCCGACGGCTCGCCGGTGACCGTGCACTTCGCCACCCGGATCGACGACGAGACCTGGGTGCTCGAACTGCGACACACCGACGGCACGCCCGGGCCGGTGAGCGGGGTGCGCCGGTTCGAGGCGGTGCGCTTTCCCGGCACCGGCTGCGGGATGGCGCTGCTGCTGGATCCGTACCCGGTCGAACACACCCCGCAGCGGTTGTGGAAGGCGCGGATCACCGTGCCGCAGGCCCGGGTGGAGACCTTCCTGGCCGAGCGCGGCCGCCCGATCACCTACGCCTACCTGCGCGACCGATGGCCGCTGACGGCGTATCAGACGGTCTTCGCGCGCGACGAGGGCAGCGCCGAGATGCCCAGCGCGGGGCGCCCGTTCACCAACGAACTCGTGGTCGACCTGATCACCCGCGGCGTCACCGTCGCGCCGATCGTGCTGCATACCGGGGTGTCCTCGCCGGACGTGGGCGAGCCGCCGCTGCGCGAGTGGTTCAGCGTGCCCGAGCACACGGCGAGCCTGGTCCGCCAGGCCCGTCGGGTGATCGCGGTGGGCACCACGGTGACCCGGGCGCTGGAGTCGGCGGTCCGACCCGACGGCGAGATCGCGGCCGCGCGCGGCTGGACCGATCTACTGCTCGGTCCGGACCGACCGGCCCGGGTGGTGCACGGCATCATCAGCGGCCTGCACGCGCCGGAGGCCACCCACCTGCTGCTCCTGGAGGCGGTGGTGGGCCCGACGGTGGTCCGCCGGGCATATGACGAGGCGCTCGCCCAGGGCTACCTGTGGCACGAATTCGGGGACAGCTCGCTGCTGTTGCCCTGACCCCCCCACCAAGATCCGCCGGACCCGGGCCTAGGACACGAGTTGGGAGACCGGCCCGTGTCGGTGCCCCGGGCCTCCCGGTGGCAGGTCGCGTCTGGAGCGCACCCACCACAACACGATCACGCTCGCGGCGGCGGCCACCGCGCACCAGGTCGAGGCGAAGGAGTGGAACCACAGGCGCATCGTGACGGCCGCACCGATCGCGCAGACCAGACCCAGGAAACGCAACAATCGGTCCCGGGCCAACAACAACGACCCCAGGGTCGCCACCAGATAGCCGGCGATCACCCACGGGGCGCCGGGAATGCCCACCGAGTAGCGCACGGTGTTCCCGCAGATCTCGGCGTTCACCGGGCGCGAGGCCAGCGCGTGTCCGAGTGCGCCGGCGACCACCAGGCCCAGTACCACGAAGCAGGCCGCCCGGACCCGCTCCCGGCCGCGCTTCAGCGGCCATTGCGCGGCCACCACGGCGAGCGGGACGAACGCGGGCAGCAGCGGGAAGGCGATCACGGCCCAGACCTCGCGCGCGATCTCGGCGGTGCCGGCGGACACCGCACCCCGCTCGCCCTTCCACACCACCGCCTCGACGAGTTGATGGGCGCCGAGGATCACCGGCAACATCGCCATCGGCAGATCGTTGATCCGCCGGACCGACGCGACGCTTGCTATACCCACGGCCGTGATGGCGCTGCCCATCACGAGATCGGCTTCGGCGCTCCAACACACGGCTGCCTCGTCTCGCCAGGGAAGGGTTGTCGGGGGATCCTCGAAAGGGTGTCGGGACGGCTGTCAAAACGGTTGTTTCCTGGCAGGCGTACCCGGCGTCGATGTGTTCAACAGTTCATACGCTCATTCGGGCGCGTTCACCGCCGTGGTCTCGGTCACGTTCCCGTGTAGTGGGCACGTACCATCGGTCGACCCGGGTGGTTGGGCCCGGCCGCCGCAAACAGCGTGCGACCGGGCCCGCGGTGGGTCCCGACGGGTGGTCACCCCGACAGGTTAGTCCGCGTGTTCGGGGTGTCCGTCGGCCGGTGGGTCAGTTGCCGGCGGTCCACTGCTCCCAGGACAGGTTCCACGCGCCGTAGCCGTTGTCGCCCGCGACCGGCTTCTCCTCGTTGCCCTTGACCTGCACGATGTCACCGCGGATCGAACGCTCGTAGAACCACTTGGCGTTCTCCAGGGTCATGCTGACGCAGCCGTGGCTGGTGTTGGCGTTGCCGAACGGGTTGTTCGGCGCCCACGTGTTCGCGTGCAGGAACGTGCCCGATTCGGTGATCCGCATCGCGAACGGCACGGCCGGCTGGTTGTACTCGTTGCCCAGACCCACCGTCTGCGAGTTCATGTCGAGCGTGGGGTAACGCTCCTGCATCACCATGATCCCGTTCCACGTCGTGTACTTGGGGTCCTCGCCCGCCGTGATCGGGATCGTCTTGACCACCTGGTCGTTCTCCGAGACGGTCATCGTGTGCGCGTTGGCGTCCACGACGGCGATCCGCTTGGTGTCCGAGATCTTGAACGAGAAGCTCTTGAACTGCTTCGACATCACGCCGCCGCCGAGGTCCACACCACGCAGGTTGAGGTCCACCTTGACCTGGGTGCCGACCTGCCAGTAGTCCTTCGGCCGCCACTCCACCCGCGAGTTGCCGAACCAGTGCCAGGCGCCGTCCACCGCCGGGGTGGCGGTGACCTTGATCGCCTCCTGCACCGCCTTGTGGTTCTTCACCGGTTCGTCGAAGGTGATCGAGACCGGCTGACCGACGCCGACGGTGGAATCGGCGTCCGGCATGAACGTAGCGGTCGCCGCCTGGGTGGGGTTGAGCACGGTGAACGCGGCGGTCGCGGTGGTCGGCTTGTTCTCCGCGTTGGTCGCGGTCGCGGTCACCTTGTACTTGCCGCCGTACATGAACGGCACCTTGGGCTTCCACACGTTGCCCGCGAGCGCGCCGTCCACCGTCTCGCCGCCCGCGTTGGTCACCGTGACCTCGGAGACCTTGCCGCCGCCGACCGCGACCGTGATCGGCGTCCCGGGCTCGACCCCGGTGGTCCTGTCCGCCGGGGTCAGGGTGACCGTGGCCGCCTCGGCCGGACCGTTGCGGTTCTCACCGGCCGCCTTCGCCGGATCCGGTGCCTTCTTCTTCGCGTCGTCCTTGCTGCAGGCACCGGTCAACAACAGGGACGCCGCGACGATCGCGGCGATCCCCAGGCGCTGGGTGGTTCGAGGCATGGAAAGGTTCCCCCGGGCTCGGCCGTCTGTGGATTCACCACAGTGACGCCGGCGGCGGCGCAGCCGTTGCGCGGGGGGCGGTGTGATCGCGGTCTCAGTCGTCCGGGCGGCCCGATCGACGACCGGGGGCACGATCGCGGCGCGCCCCCGGAGGTCGGACCCGCGTCACTGCTTGGTCGCGCTCGTGGCCAACCACTGCGACCAGGTCAGGTTCCACGCGCCGTAGCCGTTGTCGGCCGCGACGGTGCGCTCCTTGGTGTTGATCACCTTGACCACGTCACCGCGATCCGCGTGGTCGTAGAACCACTTGGCGTCGTCGGGCGTCATGCTCACGCAGCCGTGGCTGGTGTTGACCCGACCGAACGGCGGATTCGCCTTGTCGTACCAGTAGTTGCCGTGCACGAAGGTGCCCGAGGTGGTGATCCGGACGGCCCACGGGACGTCCGCGATGTCGTACTCCTTGCCCAGGCCCACGGTGGCCGAGTTCATCCGGGTCTGGGCGTACTTCTCCATCACCACCATCACGCCGCCCCATGTGTCGTACTTGGGGGACTCGCCGGTGGTGACCTTGGTGGTCCTGACCACCCTGCCGTTCTCGGTCGTGGTCATCGTCTTGGCGGCCACGTCGACGGTGGAGATCCGGGCGATGTTGCTGATGGCGAAGTTGAAGCTCTTGTACTGCTTGGAGCCCGTACCGCCGCCCAGGTCCGCGCCGCGCAGGTTGAGGTCGACCTTGACCCTGGTGCCGGCCTTCCAGTACTCCCTGGGTCGCCACTCCACGCGCGTGTTGCCGAACCAGTGCCACGCGCCGGACACCGCCGGGGTGGCGGTGACCTTCATCGCCTTCTCCGCCTCGGCCTTGTTGGTGATCGGCCGGTCGAAGCGCACCGACACCGGCTGGCCGACGCCGACCGTCCCGCCGTCCGGGAAGATCGACGCGGTCACCTCCTTGCCCAGCGTCTGGGTGGTGAACCTGGTGGACACCGTCGTCGGTTGGTTGTCCGCGTTGGTGGCGGTGGTGCTCACCGTGTACTGACCGCCCGGCGTGAACGGGACCTTGGGCTTCCAGGTCTTGCCGTCCGCGGCCAGCGTGCCGTCGACCGACTCGCCCCGCGCGTTGACCACCTTGACCGCGGTGACCTTGCCGCCGTCGACCGCGAAGGTCAGCGGGTCGGCCAGGTCGACCCCGGTCGCGCCGTCCTCGGGGTTCGTGTTCACCTGGGGAGCGGCGCCCTTGGCGGGATCCTGGGGCTTGCCCGACTCGGTGCCGCCCGCGGCACCGCCGGCGGCCCCGGGGGTCACCTTGGACTCGCTGCCCGCGTTGCTCGTCTTGTCGCCCTTGTCGTCGCCGCCCAGCAGCCCGCAGGCCCCCGTGAACAGGATCGCGCCGGCGACCAGGACGGCCGGAATGGTGCGCCGTCGCATCGCTTTACCTGCCACGTTTCGGGGTTCCCTTCAAACGGGTCGAGAAGACGGAGGCCGCGCGACGCGAGTCTCCGCATCATTGACTTCCGGAAGGCCCCTCAGGTTGCTCTCCGAGGGATGTGATGTATGTCTCGTATGAACCATGGGAACCCCGTTTCGGACCGTGGCCGAAGCCGGTCCTCGGGCGCCCTCGGTACCGGCCGGGGGCCGGTACGGCGGCGGATTCCCGGGTTCGCGCCCGCCGTGCGAGCCCCTCGTGCCGAGTGATCCGGCGGTCGAATCGGCCTCGGCGCGCGGCTTGCGCGGGCGACGTTCGCAAAGATATAGCGCCCGGGCCGACGTGGCCGGGTAATCCCGTGCACGCGCGACACGCCGGCCGAAATACGGCGTCGACCGGTGAAATCCGGCCGACCGGACACGAGTTCGAGGCGATCGTGGTGACACTGATCACCGTGCCGGTGTCGTCCGTCGCCCGAAGGGCCCCGGTCGGCCGTGTGGGTGTCGCCGCAAGACGGCCGGAATCAGTGGTCGGCGGCGGTTTCGGCGGGCTGTTCCGGATTGCCCAGAGAGGGTAAGTCCCGGACATTTCCGGGCAGTTGGCGACAGGTCAGGCTACGCCTGCGTCCGGAACGTCGGTGTTGCGCACGTCCGGATCCGGCCCGGTAGGCTCACGCCCGACCCGCCCCCGGCAACGAGGATCCGCTTGATGTCAGCACACATGCCCCCTCGCGCCCGGTCCGAACGACCGCCTCTGGGACGGGCGCTGCTCGCCTTCGCGGCCGTGTCGATCATCACCGCCGGCGCGGTCGGGTGGGCGGTGTCCGTCGTCGGCTCCAATCACCGCACCGCCGTGGCGGTGGGCGGCGTGGCGGTCGCGCTCGCGCTCGCCATCGCGGTCGCGGCCACCGTGCACGCGGTCGGCACCGCGGATCGGTTGCGGGCCCGGATCGCCGAGATGGAGGGCAACGCGGCCCGGTGGAACGACGACAACCGGGATCGCGTGTCGGCGTTCGAGGCCGAGGCGACCCGGCTCGCCGACGAGACGTTGCCGGCGCTGGTGACGCTGCTGCGCGAGGGCGCGTCGGTGGACACCGCGCTCGCCGGCGTATCGGCCCCGCAACACCAGGCGTTGCAGCGCACGCTGGCCACCGTCGCCCGCGAGGTCGGCCAGGGCGAGCGCATGCGCGCCGCGGCGATGTCCGCGTGTGCGAACGCCGCCGGCCGGGTGCAGGCGCTGTCCACCAGCATGCTCGCGGACCTGCGCGAGATGGAGGGTCGGCACGGCGAGGAGGTGTTCGGCGACCTGTTGCGGCTGGACCACAGCACCGCCCAGGCGGGTCGGCTCGCGGACAGCATCGCGGTGCTCACCGGCGCGCGTTCGGGCCGCCGGTGGACCAAGCCGATCGTGATGGAGAGCATCCTGCGCGGCGCGGTCGGCCGGATCAGCGCCTACCAGCGGGTGCGGGTGCATTCGACCAGCGAGGCGGCGGTGGCCGGCTACGCGGCCGAGGGCGTCATGCACGCACTCGCCGAACTGATGGACAACGCGACCAAGTTCTCGCCGCCGTCCGAGCAGGTGCACGTCTACGTCGAGGACGTACCCGCGGGTGTCGTGGTCACCGTCGAGGACGGCGGCCTGGTGATGGGCGAGTTCGCCCTGCGGCGGGCCGAACAGGCGGTCGCGGCGGAGGCGTTGGACCTGACCACCCTCTCCGGCACCCGATTGGGCCTGGCCGTGGTCGGTTGTCTGGCCCGCAAGCACGGGTTGACGGTGTCCTTCCGACCGTCCTCGCGCGGCGGCACCGGCGTCGTGGTGATGATTCCCCGTCAACTGGTCGGCGAGGCCCGCCCCGAGCCGCGCAAGCGGGCCGTGCCCGACGCACGTCCGGCGCCGGCGCGGCGCGTCGCGGCGAAGCCGGCCGAGCCGGCGCCGGCGCTCCTCGCCTCGCCGGCCGAGCCGACCCCCGCGGCGCCCGAATCGGCGCCCGCGGCACCCACCCTCTCCGGGCTGGCCAAGCGCCGCCCCGGGCAGACCCTGGCCGCCGCGGCCAAGGCGGCCGAGCGGGCCGAGTCGCGCCCCGACCCGGCCCCGCGAGCGAGCAAGCCCCGTCCCGCGCCCGGCGCCCGCTTCGGCGCGTTCCGCCAGGCGATCCAGGGCGAACGGCCGGGTCGGGACGTGACGGCGTCCCCCGACGACAATTCCTGATCGCCCCTTCGCCGGGTCGTACGCAACGAGAGAACGGAGGCGGAGGTCGGCCATCCGGACCGGATGTCCACCTCGGAAGCCCTATGAGCGCAACAGCACACGGCACCGACGCACAGCGCGGTACCCAGCGGCAGCCCGAGCGTGACCTCGACTGGCTGCTGGAGAACCTGATCGAGCGCACCCCGGGCACCCGGCACTCGCTGGTGTTGTCCAAGGACGGCCTCAAGTTGTGCCGCACCGCCGGACTCACGGTGGATCAGGCGGACCAACTCGCGGCCATCGCCTCCGGCATCCAGAGCCTGTCGCACGGCGCCTCGATCGAGTTCGGCGACGGCAGCGGCGGCGTCCGGCAGTCGATGACCGAGTTCCACGGCGGCATCCTGTTCATCGTCGAGGCCGGCGAGGGCGCCCACCTCGCGGTGATCGCGGACGACGACGCGGACGCGGGCGTGGTCGGCCACAACATGAACGAACTGGTCGAACAGATCGGCGAGTACCTGAGCACACCGGCCCGGGAGTTCGACGAAGGCGGCCGATCGACATGATTCGGCGGCCAGTCGACACCGGGGACCCGGACCGGCTGTACACGGTCACCAACGGTCGCACCCAGGCGAACGAGGAAGCGTTCGACCTGGTGACGCTGATCGTCAGCGAATGCGAACCGAGTCCGGGCATGCAATCCGAGCACGTCCGGATCCTGCGGATGTGCGATCGACCCACCGCCGTCGTGGAGATCGCCGCCGAACTGGGCCTGCCCGTGGGCGTGGTGAAGATCCTGTTGTGCGATCTGCTCGACACGGGGCGAATCACCGCACGGCACCCGCGCACGTCCCCGCGCCGGGCGCAACTACCCGATACCGAGATCCTGAAGCAGGTGCTCGTTGGACTCCACAACCTCTGAGCTCGCCACGTCCGCGGCGGCCGTGCGTACCCCCCTGGCGAGCACCGCGCGCGACGGGCTCAAGATCGCCATCGTGGGCGGGTTCGGCGTCGGCAAGACGACGATGGTGCGCTCGGTGAGCGAGATCCGTCCGCTCAACACCGAGGAGACGATGACCCGGGCGGGCGTGGGCATCGACGACGCGCGCAGCGCGGACGGCAAGACCACGACCACGGTCGCCTTCGACTTCGGTCGGATCTCGCTCAACGACGAGATGGTGCTCTACCTGTTCGGTGCCCCCGGCCAGGAACGCTTCTGGTTCCTGTGGGACCGGCTGTTCTCCGGCACGCTCGGCGCGGTCGTGCTGGTGGACCCCCGGCGACTGGAGGACTCCTGGTACGCGATCGACCGGTTGGAGCACCACGGCATGCCGTTCGTGCTCGCCCGCAACAACTTCGATCCGCCCGAGCACAGCCTGGACGAGGTGCGCGACGCGCTGTCGTTGCCCGCGGCGATACCGATGATCGACTGCGACGCGCGCAGCCGGGAGTCCAGCAAGGCCGTGCTGATCGCGTTGGTGAACCACCTCTACACGTTGTCTGCCGCCCGGGAGCGCGCCCTGTGACCACGCCTTCGGACCTCAACGACCCGAGCGCCTCCGCGCCGCCGGAGGGTTGCCCGGCCCATGCGGGCGGCGGGCCGTCGGAAGCCTCGCACGCGGGTGCCGAGCGCATGTCCGGCCCGGGTCTGTGGCAGGACCCGCACCGCATGTACCGCAAACTGCGGCAGGAGCACGGCTCGGTGGCGCCGATCCTGCTCGACGGTGACATCCCCGCGTGGTTCGTGCTCGGCTACCGCGAGGTGCACCACGTCACCGCGAACGACCAACTGTTCGCCCGCGACTCGCGGCGCTGGCACGCGTGGGACCGGATCGCGCCGGACTGGCCGCTGATGCCGTTCGTCGGCTATCAGCCGTCGGTGATGTTCACCGAGGGGCCCGAACACCGGCGCCGCTCCGGGGCGATCAGCGACGCGCTCGCGGCGGTGGACCAGTTCGAGCTGCGCGCTCAGGCGGAGCGGATCGCGGACCACCTGGTCGACGAGTTCGCCGGGGTGGGTGAGGCCGAACTGATGGCCGACTACGCGCACCGGCTGCCCTCGCTCGTGGTGGCCGGGTTGTTCGGGCTGCCCGAGCAGGAGACCCCCGCGCTGGTGCAGGACCTGGCCGGCTCTTTGGACGGCGGCGACGGTGCGGTCGAGGCGCACCTGCGGGTCCGGGCCACGATGGCCCGGCTGCTGGAGCGCAAGCGCGAACACCCGGGCGCCGACGTGCCCTCGCGACTGCTCGCGCACCCGGCCGGGTTGGCCGAGGAGGAACTGATCCAGGACATGCTCGTGGTGATGGCCGCCGCCCAGCAGCCCACCGCGAACTGGATCGGCAACACGCTGCGGCTGATGCTGACCGACGACCGCTTCGCGCTGACCCTGTTCGGTGGCCGACGCAGCGTCGGGCAGGCGCTGAACGAGGTGTTGTGGGAGGACACGCCCACGCAGAACTTCATCGGCCGCTGGGCGGTGCGCGCGACGGTGCTCGGCGGTCAGAAGATCAAGGCCGGCGACCTGCTCGTGCTGGGTCTGTCGGCGGCCAACACCGACCCGCAGGTGCGCCCGGACTCCTACGTCGGCGCCGCGGGCAACAACGCGCACATGTCCTTCAGCCACGGCGAGCACCGCTGCCCGTACCCGGCCCCGGAGTTGGCCGAGGTGATCGCGCGCGCCGCGATCGAGGTACTGCTCGACCGGCTGCCGGACGTCAACCTCTCGGTGCCCACCCGGGAGCTGGTCTGGCGCGACTCGGTGTGGATGCGCGGCCTGGAGGATCTCCCGGTCGAGTTCACCCCCGCGTACGTGGGCTGACCCCGGTCGGTTCGGGGCGGGCCCGACGCCCGCCCCGAACCGCGCGTCAGGCCGCCGGCGTGAAGGTCACCGGCAGCGCGACCGGGCCGCGGGTGAACACGCCCTTCTCGGTGGGTGCGAACCCGGGGGCGAAGGCCAGGTCGGGCATCGCGTCGAGGAGTTGGTTGGTGCCCACCTCGACCTCGGCCACCGCGAGCAGCGCGCCGACGCAGAAGTGCCGGCCGAGCGCGAAGGACAGGTGGTCGGCCGCCGCGGAGAACGCCGTCTTGGCGGTCAGGTCCTCGCGGAAGATGTCGAACCGGTCGGGGTGCGCGTAGCGCCGGTCGTCCCGGTTGGCCGCGCCGATCAGGCAGGTGAGCGTGCTGCCGGCGGGCACCACGCCGCCGCTGAGCTCGACGTCCTCGGCGGGCTGGCGCATGATCATGTGCACCGGCGGCGAGAAGCGCAGCGTCTCCGCGAAGGCGCGCGGGATCAACGACCGGTCCGCGCGTACCGCGGCGAGTTGGTCGGGGTGTTCGAGCAGGTTCTTGAACAGGCTCGCGATCGCCTTATCCGTCGTTTCGCCGCCGGCGGCCAGGAGCAGGCTGCAGAAGGCCTTGATGTCCTCGTCGCTCATTCGAGTGCCATCGATTTCGGCCAGGCACAGCGTGGACAGCAGATCGGTGCCCGGATTCGCGCGCCGTTCGGCGATCAGCGGCAGCAGGTACGCGGCGAACTCGTCGCGCGTGCGCAACCCGGACGCGGCCACGTCGGGGTCCTGGCTCAGGTTGCCCAGGAACGCGATGACCGACGTGTACCAGCCCCGGAAGCGCGCGTGGTCGGCCTGGTCCAGGCCGAGCATGTCGGCGATCACGTCCACCGGGAGGCGCTGGGCGAACTCCGGCACCAGGTCCACCGATCCGCGCTCGCGGAAGGCGTCCACCAGCCGCCGGGCATTGCGCTCGATCACCGGCATGAAGGTTTCCTGAAGGGCGTTGCCGCGAAACGCGGGCGCCACCAGTGCGCGCCGCACCGAGTGTTCGCGCCCGCTCATCTGCAGGATGGTCCGCCCGTGCACGGGCTCCAACTGCCAGTCGTAGTTGTCGGTGGTGAACACCGGTTCCTTGAAAGCCCGTTCCAGGTCCGCATAGCGCGAGATGATCCAACTCTGCATGCCTTCGTGCCACACCAACGGGTGTTCGTCACGCATGCTTCGGTAGAGCGGATACGGATCGGCCGCGAACTCGGGCGAAAGTATGTCCGGCACATCCAGGGCGGTCATCGAATCCCCTTGTCCAACAACGCAATCGAAGATCATCAACCAACCCGTCCAGGCTATGGACCACGACACCCGGGGTCCACCCCCGTCCATGCGGTGCCGTATTCACCGAGGCGAACAAATGTTCCCGTGACATTGCCGGAAAGAAGCCCGAAATACGGCGGAAGAGAACGACGAAACGGCGATGGGACCCTCGGTGAACCGAGGGCCCCATCGCCGTTTCGCAAGGTGCGCCGCCAGGGACTCGAACCCCGGACCCGCTGATTAAGAGTCAGCTGCTCTAACCAACTGAGCTAGCGGCGCTTGCGTTGCGTGGGAAACATTAGCAGGGGTCGGCGGCGATCGAAAATCGACACCCTTCGACACTCTTCCGTCCTGCGCCGGATGGCTCAGGGGGGCGCACATGGAGCGTGACGAGGGCGCGCAAGGTCCCCCGTAGGACTTCTTTGAGGACACGGGGAGGACGCCCTTTTCCAGACATCCGCAAAGAGGTCCCCCGGCCAGTCTCACGGCGGGTACCGTCGGCATCACAGCCTGCACAGCACACCGCACGTCGTAACCGGGAGGGCCGATGGCCATGCGGCAGGGGGCCGGTCCTTCGTCCGGGAATGTCCGGCTCAAGGCCCTACGGCACTCGCATGGCTGGGTTTCCCAGCAGCAATTGGCCGACGCCTTCGAGAAGAAGGCCCTCGAATGCGGGCTTCGCCTCGGCGTCAGCGTGCGACAGGTGCGACGGTGGGAAAGCGCGGATCCGCCCTGGCCGACCCCCGATTATCAACAGGTCCTACAAGCTTTGTTCGAACGGCCGTTGACCGACCTCGGGTTCACTCCGCCATGGCAGGCCGAGCTGGCCGAGTACGGCGAGAGCTTCGTCGATCCGTCTCCCGTCGCCGAGCAACCGCCCGTCCCACCGGTGTTCCCGGCGCCCACCCGGGAAATCGGGCGGGCGCCCGAGCACGGGGAGCAGCAGGCCTACGGCGAGGCGCGCGTCCGTCGGCAGCCACCGCCCACCGGCGGACCGGTCGGCGGGGCGATGGTGGTGCCCATCGCCCCGGCCCCCGGGGGCAACCGCCAGGTGCCGCCGGCCCGCTCCGGCCCGGTGCCCCCTCCCGGCCCCGTGCCGCCCCCGCGCCCGGTCCCGCCACCCGGTCCGGTGCCGCCGCCCGGGCCCGCGATCGTGCCCCCCCGGACCTCGGTGGAGACCGGCCCCACCGTGGTCGGCGGCCGGCGTCTGGAGGGCGACGGCCCCGGTCCGCCCGGCCTGCCGGTGCGCCCGCCGCTGCGGGTGATCGGCTCGCCGGTCGCCGAGCCGCCCGCCCGCACGCTGGAGATCGCCACCCCCGCGGTGCTGCGCCAACTGCTCCGTGACACCCCCGACCCGGGCCCACTCGCGGTGCCGATGCACTCGCGGGCCGGCCGGCTCACCGTGGTCGGCGCGGACCAGTACGCGATGCTCACCCGCACCTACCGACAGATGTATTGGGTCGCCCCCGCCGCCATCGCATACCCGTCGGTGATCGCCCACGTGCGCCTGGGCACCCAACTGCTCAACGCCCCCGGCCCCCCCCGGGCCCGCCGGATCCTGGGCGCCTCGCTCGCCGAGACCGCGATGCTGGCCGGCCGGATGGCCTTCTTCGATCTGGACCGCCCGCACGACGCACAGGACCACTACCTGGTCGCCTACCGCGCCGCCAACGAGGCCGGCGACACCCTGCTCGCCGCCGCGGTGCTCGCCCACACCGCGTTCATCCCCGCCTTCGACGCGGCCCCCTCCGCCGCGCAGGACATCCTGGACTTCGCACGCAAGACGGCTACGCGCGGTGCGCCGATGGTGATGCTCGCGTGGTTCGACGCGGTGCAGTCCGAATTCGAGTCGCTGCGCGGCACCCCCGAACGCGGGCTGCACCTGCTCGACCGGGCCGAGGACCTGCTGTGCCACCCGGACAACACCCCCACGCCGCCGTGGCTGGACTTCTTCGACGCCTCCCGGCTGTGGGGCTTTCGCGGCAAGGCCGAACTCACCGCCCGCCGGATGGACCAGGCCCAGGGCTCGCTCAACGACGCGTTGCAGAACCTGCCGCCCAACGCCGACAAACAGCGCGCGGTGATGTACGCCGACCTGGCCGAGGCGGCCTTTCAGGCCGGTCAGGTGGACGAGGCGTGCGGCCGACTGTTCCAGGCCGCCGACATGTTGCGAGTGCACTGGTATTCGATGGCGATGGAGCGGGTGCGGGTCACCCGCAAGCAGTTGGAGCCGTACAAGAACTCGGTCGCGGTGCGCCAACTCGACGAGGTGCTGGAATCGTTCAGCGAACTCGCGCCCACCGACGAGACCGGGTTCGTGGCGCTGCCCGGGGCCGACGAACAGAGCTGAATTCCCCCTGTCGGTGACATGGTCCACACTGACCCGGGACCGGACGGTTCGACGACGAAAGCCGTACACGAGACATGCGCACGACGGGTACCACCGGCGCGATCGCCGGCAGGCTGGAGCAGTTGCGCGGCACACTGCCCACCCGCAATCACAACGCACGCACGGTCGCGGCCCTCGCGGCCAATCCGGGCTGCGCCCGCCGGGGCGTGCTGGACGCGGCCGGCATCGAGAAGACCGTGCTCGCGGACCGACTCGGCTTCCCGGCCCGATACGGCGGTCGCTCGCCGTTCGCGATCGGCCGCGGCAACGTGTTCGAGGCCCGGGTCAAGGCGGACGGCGGCACCGAACTGCGCCGACTGCTCGCCGAGACGCTGGGCGCGCACCCGGACGCCGGCGCGCTGATCGACGTGGACCACGAGAGCGCCGGCCGGCCGAGCCGCGAGGAGCGGGTGGCCCGCACCCGCGACGCACTGGCCCGGGCCGCCCGCGGCGAACCGGACGCGTGCGCGATCCTGGACCACCCGCTGCTGCCGCTGGACGTGGCCGGCCGACGCGCCTACCTGGAACCGGACGCGATGGCCTGCCGGGTGGCCGGCCGGCTGTACGTGGTGGAGATCAAGTCGTTCGCGATCATCGACGGGTCCGCCGACCCGGGCAAGCTCGCCTCGGCCACCCGCCAGGCCGCGGTCTACGTGCACGCGCTGCGCCGACTGGCCGCCGAGCTGGGCCTGGACCCGGACGTGGTGGCCACCGACATCGTGCTGGTGTGTGCGCAGGACTTCTCCAATCGTCCGGTCGCCGTCGTGCTCGACGTACGGCGCGAACTGGCCACCACCCGGCGTCGGTTGGAGCGCCTGTCCGGCGTGGAGGAACTGCTGGGCGAACTGCCGGAGACGCTCACCTTCGACGTCGACGGCGAACTGGTCGGGGCGGCCGTCGCACGGGTGCCCGCCGCGTACGTGCCGGACTGTCTGTCCGCGTGCGAACTCGCGCTGTTCTGTCGGGACGAGGCCCGCGGTTGTGCTCCCGGCGGCGGCAGCGTCGGCACGCTGGGCACCTCGGTGCGCGGTGTGCTGGGCGGGATCGAGGACATCGCCGACGCACTGGCCCTGGCCGACGGCCGGCGCGCGGCCCGGCCCGGCGAGGAGGACGTGGCCCGGCTGCTCCGTCGGGCCCAGGCGCTGCGCGCCGAGGTGCTGGGGGCGGCGGAGCCCGGGTCCCGGGCGCCCGGGACCGAGGTACCGCTCTCCGAGGTGTCGGGCGGTGTCGGGTGAGCGCGATCGCCGCGCTCGGTCGGCTGCGGGCCGCCGCGACCGGGGTGGCCCAACCGGCCGCCACCGTGCGTCACCGGCATCTGTCCGCCGGGCCGCTGGTGCTGGTGCCGTATGTGCTCGCGGGCGAGGCGTTCGCGCCGTTGGCCGTGTTGGTCGGCACCGACCGGGACCGGCCGCATCTGCTCGCGGTGCCGCAACCGCGGGACCGCGACCGGCGGTTCGCACACGCGGCCGAACTGGGTCGGTTGTTGCTGCCCTACCTGGGCGCGTTCGCGGCCGAGACGGAGACGATCGAGCGGCGGAGCGAGGACCCGTACGAGCGCAGCCTGGACGCGCCGCAGGTGCTGGTGCCCACGGCGGGCGGTGTCGAGTATCTGCGCCTGCTCGGCCGGTCCACCCGATTCCGGCGCACCGACGGCGAGTTCGCGGTGGCCGAGGAGGTGCCGCTGCTCGGCCGGTGGAGCACGTGGCTCGCGGATCGGGCCGGAGTGCCCGGATCGAGTGTGTTGTTGGCGATGACGGACCTGCTCACCCAGGCGTGGGTGACCGGACAGAGCGCGCTGGAGGACGGTGACCTGGCCGCGCTGCTCGCCTGGATCGACCCGCCGGCCGGGCAGCGCGGCGATCGGGCGGCGCGTGCGGTCGAGGGTGGTCCGACCGCGGGGCCGGCGACCGATCCGGCGTTCGACGAGCGGCTGGTGCCGTTGATCGCCGCCTTCGACGACGCGGTGGCGGCGGACCGGGGCGAGGCCGCGGAGCGGGACGAGGCCGATGCGGCCGGTGGCGCCCGGACCGACCTCGGACCCCGCGGTCGGGACGCCGAGCAGGCGATCCGGGATGCGTTGGCCGCCGAGTTGTTGCCCACCTGGGATCGCGTCTGGCGCGGGGTGGAACTGCTTCGCGCACTGCCTTCGGGCGCGTCGGTGGCCGGGCGATGGGAGGCGGATCGGGCCTCGTACAGCTTCTTCGCCGCCGCGCTGGCCGACCCCGAGTCCCGCCCGCAGCCGCGCGTTCCCGGAGCGATCTCGGCCGCCGCGCAACTCGCGGGCAGGGAACGGGCGCAGGCCCGACTGGATGCCGAACAGGTGCGCGACGACCCGCTGTTGATGGCCGCCGTCCGGCTCGCGGGCGAGGCGTTCCGGGGCGAGTTGGGCGCGGTGGACGCCGAGCGCATGGTTGCCGAGCCCGGGAAGAAGACCGCCCGCCCGCGTCCGATGTTGACCTTCGCCACCGACGACGAACCGCTGTTCGGGCCGGGCACCGACCTCGCGTGCGTCGAACGCCCGGACGCCAAGGCGCGGGTCCTGGCCACCGAGCCCGGTCGGGTCGTACTGGAACTGCGCGGTGGCATGGGCGGCGGCAAGACACCCAAGCCGGGCAGCGTGCCCGAAGTGGGCGAAGTCCTTTGCTGGACCTCGCTGATCGCCGAATTCCGGCGCGGCCCGGACTGGCCCGACGTCGAGGACACCCCGTGGACGCACGGCGGCCCGCCGCCCGTGCCCGAACCGGAGGCTGCCCCGGAGGCGGACGACGACGCGTTGGAGGATTGGTCGTGACGGCTGTGGCCACCGTTCGTCCCGAAGGCGACCCGGCCGCGCTTGCCGCCGCCGCGACCGACGCCGTGCTCGCCGATCTCGCCTCCGGCGCGCATCGCGGTGTGGTGGTCGACTCGCCGCCCGGCGCGGGCAAGTCGACGCTGGTGGTGCGCGCGGCGGGGGAGTTGGCCCGGGGCGGCGAGCGGCTGATGATCGTCGCGCAGACCAACAACCAGGTGGACGACCTGCTGGTCCGGCTGGTCGAGGAGCACCCGGGGTTGGCCGTGGGCCGGTTGTCCGCCACCGGGTATCGGCTGCCGCCCGCGCTGGTGGGCAGCTCGGTGTCGAACGCGGAGAAGGCCGAGGCGCTGGACGCGTGTGTGGTGGTGGTGGCCACCGCCGCCAAGTGGGCGCTCGTGCAGGATCGGCGTTGGCCGTGGGCGATCGTGGACGAGGCGTACCAGATGCGGTCGGACGCGCTGCTGCTGGTGGCCCGACTGTTCGACCGGGCGCTGTTCGTCGGCGACCCCGGCCAACTCGACCCGTTCGCCACCGTGGACACCTCGCGCTGGCACAGCCTGAGCTACGACCCCTCGCAGAGTGCGGTGGTGGTGCTCCGACGGCACAACCCGGACCTGCCGGTGCATCGACTGCCGGTGTCCTGGCGGTTGCCGGCGAGTGCGGCGCCGCTGGTGTCCGAGGCGTTCTACCCGTTCACCCCGTTCCGTTCCGGCACCGGTCCGGGCGAGCGGCTGTTGCACTTCGGTGCGGCGGTCGAACACGACGCGTACGACGCGGCCGTGGACGTTGCGGCGAAGTCCGGCTGGGGCCTGCTGGAGTTGCCCGCGCGGTTCACCGCGGCCGCCGACGAGGAGGCGGTTCGGGCGGTCGCCACGCTGGCCGCGCGGCTGCTCGCACGGGGCGGGACCACGATCGGCGAGCGCACGCCGGACGGGGTGCCGCTGGACGCGTCCCGGATCGCGATCGGGGTCAGCCATCGCGAGCAGCGGGCCCGGATCGAGTCGGCGCTGCGCGACCTGGGTGCGGCGGACGTCGTGGTGGACACCGCGAACCGGCTCCAGGGCCGCGAGTTCGACGTGACCGTGGTGCTGCATCCGCTGTCCGGTCGGCGCGACGCGACCGAGTTCCACCTGGAGACCGGCCGGTTGTGCGTGCTGGCCTCGCGGCATCGGCACGCGTGCCTGGTGGTGGCCCGGGCGGGCATCCCCGACCTGCTCGACGCGCATCCCACCGCCGACCCGGTGCACCTGGGCGTGCCGGTCAGCTTCCCGGACGGCTGGGAGGCGAATCAGGCGGTATTGGCCGAACTCGCCCGGCACCGGGTCGCCCTGCCCGGATGAACACATCCGAACGCCGGCCGGGCCGAGCCCGACCGGCGTTCACGGCCCGGAATCCGCGCCGGCGCTACTCGCCGCGCTCCAACAACAACTTTCGGCCGTGCTCGATCATCTTCGCCGTGTACTCCTCGCCCCAACCCGCCCGCGCCGCGACCTGAGCCGTCGTCAGATGGTCGAAGCGATTCGGATCCGCCATCCGCGCCACGGCCATCGCCTGATAGTCCACCGCCCGGTCGGCCGCCGCGCGAAACGCCTCGGCCAGGTCCGTCGAGCGGGCCAGCACCTCCTGGGGATCGGTCAGATCGTCCAGGTCGAAGAAGCGTTCGTCGGGCGGCTCGGGTACCGCGGGCTCGAACAACAGCGGCGCGGGCCGCATACGGGGCTTGCGCGACTCGGACGGCATGCGCGGATTCCTTCCGACAGTGCAGACGTGCTGACGACGAATACGGACGGGGGGAGCAACGGGATCGGCCGAAACCGGCCCGCAAGATCCCGCGCCCTTGCCATTGTCGCCAACCGGACGCCATCCGAAAGACCCTTGCCCGAAAGAGGGACGACAGCCCGGGACCCGCGCCGATAAACCCCGAATCGGGGGTGTCGACCCGGTACCGCCGGGTGGTTTCGGCGGCCGGTAAACCTCGCGGAGCCGGTCCGGACAAGCGGATGCGCCCCCTCGCGCAGTGGCGAGGGGGCGCATCGCGTCTTACCGGTACCGGCCGGGTCGAGCAGGTATTGGGGGAGCCGCTCGTGATGTCAGGTCCCCGACCGGTACGTCCTGTGGGGCGACCTCAGATCGCCTGTTGGTGGCGCTCGGCGAGCGCGCGGGCGGCCTCGGCGATCGCCGCGCGCACGTGCCGCAGCGTCGTCAGGCGGTTGTCGGGCGTCGGCGGTACGAGCCACACCAGCGGTCCGTCGTTCTGCTCCGGGGGCGGCGGGAAGGTGATCCACGCACCCCGCCCGTGATGGCGCGGGCCGAGCCGGCGCTCGCGCGGCCGCATCGGCATCACCGTGGTCGGCGGTACGAGGAAGCCGATCCGGCGGTAACGGCGGTCGAAGATGACCGGGCCGACCGGCACGCGGTGTGCGTGCAGCGTGGCCAGGGCCTCGCGGCCGAGTCGGTCCTCCACCTCGATCACGTCGAACGTCTCGCCGGCCGCGACCAGGCGAGGGGCGTACGGGTTCCGAAGCGCGTCCTGCGGCAGCGCTGCCAGCGTCGTTCGGTTCACGTCGGCGTCCATCGGTGAGGCGGTCCTCTCGTTTCGTCTGGAAACGGAATCGTCCTCGGGGGCCGGGAGGTCCTCGAAGCGTCCTCTTCGTCCTGCACGAGCCCGAAGCGTCCGACTTTCGGGGCGTCCGCTTCTGCCTTAGATGCAACCAGGTCGGCACACCGTGTGACGAGGCCCGCGGTGGGACTCCTGCAGGACGCGCTGAGGACTCTTGCCGCTCTAACGGGCTAGAGGCATGACGCCGCAGGTGGGACGGGGTCACGATCGAGATCCAGCACGGAGCGGTCGGGCCCGGTGCACCGCGTGATCGG
Organism: Embleya sp. NPDC020886; assembly: GCF_044333915.1. Lineage (NCBI taxonomy): Bacteria > Bacillati > Actinomycetota > Actinomycetes > Kitasatosporales > Streptomycetaceae > Embleya > Embleya sp. NPDC020886. Next base: position 187,310 of record NZ_JBIRRX010000004.1, read on the forward strand.
GTCCACGCAGTCATGTCCGTCACCACGACGCGTATGGGAGGACGCGGTGCAACGACGAACCTTTCTGGCCGGCGCCGCCGTCGCCGGCCTCACCGCCAAGAGTTCCGCTTCCGCCGCATACGCCTCCTCGGGGTCGGCGGCCTCTCTCCCCGATCCCACCGCCTATGTCGCCACCACCGCCCGGCTCCGGTCCCGCTACTGGATCGAGGAACCCGGGCGGTTGCTTCCGGTGGTGGCCGAACACGCCCGCAACGGTGCCCGGCTGCTGGCCGAGGGGCCGGAGGGGGCGCACTATTCCGCGATCGCGGAGACCGCGTTGCTCGCTTCGCGGATCGCCTTCTTCGACCTGAGCCTGCGCGGGCCGCATGTGCGGCGCTGGCAGGACCTCGCGCTGGACGCGGCGGACCGGGGCCGGGACGGCTCGTTGGCCGCCGCCGTCCTCGGACACATGGCGTTCGCGCCCGCCTGGACCGGGCGGGGCGCGGAGGCCCGGGACACGCTGGCCGCCGCGCGCGAACGCACCACGAGCGGCGACGCCGGGCCGACGCTGCGGGCGTGGTTGGACGCGATCGCGGCCGAGGCGGAGGTCCGGCTCGGCACACCGGACGCGGCCTTCCCGCTGCTGGATCGCGCCGCCGATACGTACGCGCCGCCGGAGACGCCCGGGTCGTGGACGGCGGACGGGCCGCCGGCCTGGCTGGACTGGTTCTCCGCGGCCCGTCTGGAGGGCTTCCGGGGGGCCGCGGAGGTGGCGGCCGGGCGCTCGGCCGAGGCGCGGGCCAGCCTGGAACGCACACTCGCCGGATTGCCGGCGGACAGCCACAAGCAGCGGGCGATGACGCTGGCCGAACTGGCCGCGACGGCGGTCGGGGCGCGCGAGCCGCAGGATGCCTGTCGGCTGTTGGAAGAGGCGTTGGACCTGGTCGGTGTGCAGGGGTATGCGACGGCGGTGGATCGTATGCGCACGGTGCGGGCTTCGCTGGCGCCGTGGGCTCGGGAGTCCTTCGTCCGGGAGATCGACGATCGCCTGCACTCGGGCGGCGGGGCGCGGGCGGAGGAGGGCTCGGCGTGACCACGGTCGGCGCCTCGGGTGGCCTCATGCGCCCACCGGGCTGGGTTCGCCTCATGCGCCGGCGGGGCTGCTTGGCCTCATGCGCCGGCCGGGCTGGGTTCGCCTCATGCGCCGGCGAGGCTGAGTGGCCTCAAGCGCCGGCCGGGCTGCTTGGCCTCATGCGCCCGCCGGGCTGGGTTCGCCTCAAGCGCCGGCGAGGCTGAGTGGCCTCAAGCGTCGGCCGGGCTGGGTTCGCCTCAAGCGCCGGCGAGGCTGAGTGGCCTCAAGCGTCGGCCGGGCTGGGTTCGCCTCAAGCGCCGGCGGGGCTGAGTGGCCTCAAGCGCCGGCCGGGCTGGGTTCGCCTCAAGCGCCGGCGAGGCTGGTTGGCCTCAAGCGTCGGCCGGGCTGTGTGGCCTCGGGCGTCGGCGAGGTTGAGTGGTTTTCAACGCCTGCGGGGTCGAGTGGCCGCAGGTGCCGGTCGGGGTGGAGTCTGTCGGGCCGGCCGGGCTCGTTGGTTTGTTGCCCGGCCGGTTTGTGTTGGGGTGGCCGGTCAGGGTTCCGTGATGCCGTTGATGCGGGCTACTGCGGCGGGGAGTTCGCCGAGGGATTCCAGGCGTAGGTCGGTGACCGCGAGGAGTTCGGGGTCGTCGGCGGTGAGGTAGCCCCAGGGGCCGCGGCGGACGTGGGCGGTGCGGAGGCCGGTGAGGTGGGCCGGGCGGACGTCGTTGTCGAGGCGGTCGCCGACGTAGAGGATCTCCTCGGCGGGGCACGGGCACTCGGCCACGAGGCGCTCGAAGAAGGCGGGCTCGGGCTTGCTGATGCCCCAGTCGTCGGAGGTCGCGAGCAGGTCCACGCCCAGGTCGAGGCCGCGCAGGATGACGCCCGCGTTCACGGTCTGATTGCCGACCACGCCGAGCCACAGGCGCTGGTCGCGCAGGGCCTTCAGGCACGGTCGGGTGTCGGCGTAGAGGTCTTCCTCGCCGAACCATTCGGGAAAGCCCGCCGCGGTGCGCGCGGCTCGTTCCGCGGTCAGGTCGAAGCCGGGCCGAAAGCGCTGGAACACCTCGCGATAGTCGAGGCCCTGCGCGATCACCGCCCCGAAGGTGGCCGCGAACGTGTGTCGGGGCACTCCGAGCCAGTCGGCCCACGTGCCGTATTCCCGCGTTTCGTCGACCAGGGTCTCGCCCACGTCGAACACCACGGCGCTGATTCGCATTACCGCTCCCCGCTGTCGTCGCCTGCCGGCCCCGTCTCCGGTTCGCCGTACCCTCCGTCCACCATGCGGGGTCCGGGCCTGTCAGGCCGAGCCCGACCGGGTTCGTCCGCCGTTGTGGCGGATTGTCCGATCGGCATGTGCCCGATGACGGAATCCTTGCCGTTGCCGGGCGCGGGAACACCCAGAAGGTACCGCTTGCCTGGGAGGCAAGCGACGTTCGGAAGTCGTATCCGGCCGATCTTGATCGAAATCGTTTTTCGATCGCGATTCGGCGTGATCAAGCGGCGTTTCTTTGATCGACCTCGATCGGTTGAACAGACTTTTCCGACCCCGCTCGGCGCATCGCCACCCCGTTGCGTACCCGGTCCACGCCGCGCAGGACCCACGGCGACGCGAGCGCGCCCAGCCCCATCACCGCGAGTCCCGCGACCACGTCCGCGAGGTAGTGGTTCGCGGTGCCCAACACCACCACGACCACGAAGAGCGGGTACAGCACGCCCAGGACCCGCAGCCCCCGACCGCGACCGTGCCGCCACAACTGCCACCCGCACCACGCGGCCCAGCCGACGTGCAGGGACGGCATCGCCGCGTACTCGTTGGTCATGTGCTCCATGCCGCGCGGCGCACTCGCGCCCTCGCCCCACCAGCCCCAGGACGCGAAGTGCGCCATGGTGTCGGTGAAGCCGTCGATCATCCGCGGCGGCGCGGTCGGGAAGAGCATGAAGCCCGCCAGCGAGACCACGGTCGCGATCGCCAGCGTGGTGCGCGCGCCCCGGTAGCGCTCCGGTCGGGACCGCCACAGCCAGAACAGCACCAGCGGGGTCACCACGTAGTGCAGCGTCGCGTACGCGTAGTCGCAGACCACGCCGATGAACACGTGGTTGGTGACGACCTGGTTGAGCAGCCGTTCGGGATCGAGGTGGGTGAGCGATTCGACGTGCAGTATTCGCTCGGCGTTGCGCATCGCGGCGTCCACGTCGCCGCGGACCACGAGCCGACTGAGCGAGTACGCCTCGTACAGCACCGCGATCAGCAGCAACTCGGTCCACCAGCGCGGGCGCCGGCGGACCGTGGTGGGGGTTGAGGGCATCCGTCCAGTCTGCAACACCCGTTGCCCGAACCCGGCACCGCGTCCGAGGGATCCCGGCCGATGCCCGCTCTCGCGGCCATTGATGACACGTGTCACACATGATAGAACGTGTTTCACTTTTGTGGCGGGGCAGGGCAGCCGCCGACAACAGGGCGGGGACCGGACGTCGGCAGGGACGCCCGGCCGCGCCGGTCGCACCTTGCGACATGGATACCGGAGGTTGTCGTGTCCGACTCCGACGAGGTCACCCGTCCGCAGACGAGTACGCGGGACCTGGCGACGGTGCACGATCAACTGCTCGCCTGGTTGACCGGCCGCCTGCCCGAGGGCGCGGCGCCGGAGATCTCCGAGCTCAAGGCCCCCTCCGGCAACGGCATGTCCAGCGAGACGCTGCTGTTCGACGCGACCTGGACCGTGGCCGGCGAGCGCCGCACCGAGCGCTGTGTGGTGCGGATGCGGCCGTCGATGGACGCCAAGCCGGTCTTCCCGACCTACGACCTGGACAAGCAGTACGCGGTACTGACCCTGGTCGGCGAGCGTTGTTCGATCCCGGTGCCCGCGCTGCTGTGGAACGAGCCGGACGAAGGTCCGCTCGGCGCCCCGTTCTTCGTGATGCGCCGGGCCGAGGGCGCCGCGCCGCCGGACGTGATGCCGTACACGATCGACGGCTGGATGCTCGCGGCCACGCCCGAGCAGCGCCGCCGGCTCCAGGAGGAGTCCGTCGCCGTCGTCGCCGCGATCCACGAAATCGCCGCGACTCCCGAGGAACTGGCCTTCCTCCAGTACGACGGTGCCGGGGAGACCGCGCTGCGCCGGCATCTGGACGACCTGCGCGCGTTCTACGAGTGGGGCATCGAGGGGCAGCGCGTCCCGCTCCTGGACCGTGCGTTCGCCTGGCTGGAGGACAACTTCCCGGCCGAGGTCGGCCCGGACGTGATCAGCTGGGGCGACGCACGGATCGGCAACATCCTGTACGTGGACTTCGAGCCGACCGCGGTCCTGGACTGGGAGATGGCCGCCGTCGGCCCGCGCGAGCTGGACATCGCCTGGATGATCTTCATCCACGCGTTCTTCCAGGACATCGCCACCCGCTACGGGATGCCGGGCCTGCCCGACCTCATGCGCACCGAGGACGTGTGCGCCCAATACGAGAAGCTCACCGGTTACGCACCGCGCGACATGCGGTACTTCGAGATGTACGCGGCGGTGCGGCACGGTGTGGTGATGGCCCGCATCGCGCACCGTCAATGGCACTTCGGCGAGCGTGAGCAACCGGCCGACCTGGACGAGACGGTGCTGCACCGCGGCCTGATCGAGGCGATGATCGCCGGCACCTACTGGGAGCGCGCCGACGGGAACTGACGCCCGGTCATCGCGACCCGCACACCCGCCGCGCGCCGGGTGCGCCCCCCGAGCCCGGCGGGTGCGCACCCGGACAAGATCCCGAGGGGTTAGGCTGGCCTCTTCACCATCATCCGAAACGGGCGCCGTGATCCGTGCGGGTGATCGTGTGTGACGGGCGACATCACGCGGACACGGTCCGTGTTGTTGTCGGTAGCATGAATCACCGGGGGCGACTCCGGGGGTAGCTGCCGGAGGTGCCGCATGACGATCGGGGGACTCGACCCGCCGGCCGGTGCGGGTGTGCCCAAGGGTGCGCCGCGAGCCGAGGGTGACGTTCCGAGCCGGAGCATGTCCGACCGCGTCGGACGACTCTCCCGCCGGCCTGTCCAACAACCCATCCAACGACTGGGTCTGGCCGCGGTCACCTTCCTCACCGGAAGCCGCCGACGCACGCCGGACGCGGTCGAACCGCTGCTCCAGGTGCATCGGGTGCACCACCCGAAGGCCGACGTGACGGCCATTCAGGAGGCGTACGCGGTCGCGGAGTTGTCCCATCGCGGGCAAATGCGCAAGAGCGGCGAGCCGTACATCACCCACCCGCTCGCGGTGGCCACCATCCTGGCCGAGCTGGGCGCGGACAGCACGACGCTGGTCGCGGCGCTGCTGCACGACACCGTCGAGGACACCGACCTGACCCTGGAAGAGGTCCGCGCGGCGTTCGGCGACGACGTCACGCACCTGGTCGACGGGGTGACCAAGCTGGAGCGGGTCGACCTGGGCGACCGGGCCGAGGCCGAGACGATGCGCAAGATCATCGTGGCCACCGGCCGGGACCTGCGGGTGACGGTGATCAAGCTGGCCGACCGGCTGCACAACATGCGCACGATCCGATATCGCCGCCGGGCCAGCCAGATCCGCACCGCCGAGGCCACGCAGGAGGTGTTCATCCCGCTCGCCGAGCGGTTGGGCATCCACGTGCTCAAGTCGGAGCTGGAGGACATCGTCTTCGCCACGCTCCGGCCCGAGGAGCACGCCGCGACCGCGCGCACCGTCGGCGCGAGCCAGGCGGCCACCGACGAGGCCGTGTCCAAGCTGTGCACGACCGTCAAACGCGCGCTGCGCGATGCCGGGATCGAGGCGGAGGTATCGCCGCGCGCGCGGCACCACGTATCCGTACGCCGAGTACAAAAGCGGCGCGGGCGCGAGGAACTGGGTCCGTTCGACCTCTCCCGGCTGATGATCGTGGTGGACGCGGACACCGACTGTTACGGCGCGCTCGGCGTACTGCACACCTGCTGGTCGCCGATCGCGGGCGAGTTCAAGGACTACATCGCCACCCCCAAGTTCAACCTCTACCAGTCGCTGCACACCGCGATCACGCTGCCCGAGGGCGACAAGGTCGAGGTGCTCATCCGTACCCGGCGCATGCATCGCCTGGCCGAGTTCGGCGTGGTCGCGCACACCGGCAAACCGGACACCGGGCCGGATGCCCCCGAGCAGCTCGCGTGGCTGCACCGACTGCTCGCGTGGCAGGGCGGCATCCCGGACGCGCACGTCTTCTGGAGCTCGCTGACCGCCGACCTGTCGGCGGACCGCGAGCTCCTGGTGTTCACCCCCGGTGGCCGCCCGCTCACCCTGCCCGCCGGGTCCACGTGTGTGGACGCGGCCTATGCGATCGACGAGCAGACCGGCCACCGATGTATCGGCGCGCAGATCAACGGCCGCCTGGTGGCCCTGAGTTCCGTCCTGGCGGACGGCGAGACGGTGTCCATCATCACCGCCCCGCCCGGCGCCGCGGCACCGTCCAAGGAATGGCTCTCGTTCGTCCGCAGCCCGCTGGCCCGAGTCGCGATCGAAGCCTGGCTGGCCAAGTACCCGCAGGGCCTGGAGGGTCGGATCGACCCCCTGCTGGCCCCGCCGCTGGGCAATCTGGCCGCCGCCGGCGAGGCCGCCCAGGGCGCACCCGCGACCGTCCCGGCCCCGGCCGGGCCCCCCGGCGACGCCGCGCAGGCCCCGGTACGGACCAGGCGCCCACTGTCCGACCCCGGCGAGGCCGTGGTCAGCGTGCCGGGATCGCCCGGAGCGCCGGTGCGACTGGCCCGCTGCTGCACCCCGGTCCCGCCGGACGAACTCGCCGGCTTCGTGATCCGCGGCGGCACCGTCGCGGTCCACCGGGCCGACTGCACCAACGTGCAACAGATGCGCCGCGCGGGCCGCGACGTGGTCGCCGCGTCGTGGCTGCCGCACCAGGCCGACCAGGGCTACCGGGTCACCGTGCAGATCGAGGCCCTGGACCGCCCCCGGCTGCTCGCCGACGTGACCGCCGCGATCGACGCGGAGGGCGCCGACATCACCTCGGCCTCGATCGCGCCGCCGCAGCAGATGCGCGTACGCCAGACCTACACGATCCGCCTGGCCGACCTCGCGACGCTGCCGAAACTGTTGCGGGCGCTGCGCCGAGTCCAGGGCGTCTACGACGTATACCGGGCCCGTCCGCGGGTGCACCCCAGGGTGGCGGACAACTAGGCCCGGTCCGGCGGATCCCGGTGGGCCGCGCCGCCCGACACCGCCGGGCGGTCCGTCCGGGCGGCCCGACTACTGCTGCGGTTGTTGGTGCTGTTCCCGCCGTCCCGGTGCGGCGGGTTCGGCCGTGTCGCCGCGCAGGATGTCGTTGAACCGGGCCAGGTGGTCGGCGAGGGCGCCCAGTTCCTCCTCGGGCCAGGAGGCGAACCGTTCCGCCATCACCGCGAGGCTGCGTTGGCGGGCGTCGGCCAGCCGCAGGTGGCCGGCGTCGGTGAGGGTGATCAGGTGCGACCGGCGGTTGCCGGGATCGGTGGTCCGGGTGATCAGCCGGGCCTCCTCGAGCGCGGTGAGCTGTCGGCTGATGGTGGTCTTGTCCAGGCTCAGCCGGCAGGCGAGTTCCTTGCCGGTGGAGGTGCCGCGTTCCTCCAGGTGGGCCAGCAGGTGGTATTCCGCCTGGGTGATCCCCGCCGCCTGCAACGGGGGAGCCATCAACAGCCGAATCAGCCGGGTGGCCGCACCGACCTCACGGACCACTCGCCGCTCAACGCTCTCCGACATCGCCTTGCTCCTCAACCGCCACGCGCCCTGAATGTGCGCCAAGAGTGCCCGAAACAGTTGCAAAACACAACAAGCTGTAAGGGCCATCCGAGTGCGGCCCCCGACACACCCCCGAACACACCCCGGGCGGCCCCGGACCGGCGGGTGCACCGCGCGTGGTCAGGGCAGGCCGGGCAGGTCCGGGAGGTCGGTGCCGACCCGGAGAGGGAAGTCGGGCCGGCGTTTTTCCAGGAAGGCTTGCACACCCTCCCGGACGTCGGCCGAGCCGCCGGTCCAGTGCAGCGCGCGGGACTCGTGCAGGTGGGCGGTTTCCGGGTCGGGGACGGTCTGCATGCCCCACAACAACCGCCGGGTCAGGGCGATGGCCACCGCCGGGGTGTTCTCCGCGATCGTGCGGGCCACCTCGCGAGCGCGCGGGAGCAGGTCCTCCGGCGGCACCGCCTCGCGGATCAGGCCGGCCTCCTTCGCCTCCGCCGCGTCGAAGACCCGGCCGGTGAAGCACCATTCGAGGGCCCGATCCAGACCCACCACCCGCGGCAGGAACCAGGTCGAACACCCGTCGGGGGTGATCCCGCGCCGGGCGAAGACGAAGCCGAACCGGGCGGCCGAGGAGGCGATCCGGATGTCCATCGGCAGCGTCATGGTCGCGCCCACGCCCACCGCCGGACCGTTGATCGCCGCGATCAGCGGCTTCTTCGAGCGGTACATCCGCAACACCAGTCGCCCGCCGTCGTCGCGGAACGCGTCCGCGTCGTCCACCGCGTTCTCGAATCGGCGCGCGTGTACGCCCGGGTCGAACGAGTCGGCGCCCAGCTCCAGGTCCGCTCCCGCGCAAAAGGCCCGCCCGCTTCCGGTGAACACCACCACGCGGACCTCGTCGTCCGCGTCCGCCCGGTCCAACGCGTGCGAGATCTCCTGCCGCATCCGGTGGGTGTACGCGTTCAGCCGCTCCGGCCGGTCCAGCGTCACGGTCAGCACGTTGTCCTCGACCGACGTCGAGATCTGCTCGTAGTCCACGCAAGCTCCCCGGTTGGCGCACGTGCCGGTGGTACCCGTTCGGCCACCCTGCCGGGTGATCATGTCGATTGCCAGGGTTCCCGCAGTGCGATCTCCGCACTAGCTTTGATGGGCTCCTACCCCGGTACCAGTCGCGCGCAGCGTGCAGGAGGTGGACCCACCGGATGCTGGATCGGACACAGGCCCTGGCCGAACTCACCGGACCCGAATCGGCCTACGCGATCGAGAGGGTCGTCCACGACGGCATCCCCTGGCGGGTCCTGAGCAAGGCCCCGCCGACGCTGCGCGCGGTCTTCGAGGACCTGGCGGCGTACGGGACCCGGGACGCGCTGGTCGCCGACGGCGAGCGGATCGACTACGCCGAGCAGCATCGACTGGTCGCCCACCTGGCCCGGTTCCTGGCCGTCGAGTGCGGTGTGCGGCGCGGCGACCGGGTGGCCATCGCGATGCGCAACCACCTCGAATGGCCGCTCGCGTTCTGGGCGACCCAGGTGATGGGCGCGGTCGCGGTGCCGCTCAACGCGTGGTGGACCGCCGACGAGCTTCGGTACGCCGTCGAGGACTCCGGCAGCACGGTGCTGATCTGCGACGGCGAACGGGCCGAGCTGATCCGCGGGCACCTGGATCCGAGCACGGCGCCCGAGGTGCTGGTGGTCCGTCCCGAGGAGCCGCCGGTCGCGGGCGAGCGGGACCTGTCCGCGCTGCTGCGCACCTTCACCGGCGAGTGCGCGCTGCCGGCGCAGGGGCCGCAGCCGTTCGACGACGCGACCATCCTGTACACCTCCGGCACCACCGGGAGGCCCAAGGGCGCGGTGGCCACGCACCACAACCACACCACCAACCTGCACACGATGCAGCTCGTGAAGGCCATCGGGCTGGCCCGACTGGGCCTGCCCACCGCCGAGTTGGCCAAGGGGCCGGCCGTGTTCGAGGAATCGGCCGCGGGCCTGCCGACGCCGAGCAATCTGCAGGTCTACCCGTTCTTCCACATCGCCGGACTGGCCGGGCTGTACATCGGTGCCGCGCAGGGCGCCAAGCTGTGTCTGCTGCACCACTGGGACACCGCCACGGCGCTGGAGTTGATCGAGACCGAGCGCATCACCACCGCCAACATGGTGCCCACGCTGCTGCGCCGGCTGGTCGAATCACCGCTGCGGGCCGGGCGCGACCTGTCCAGCCTGACCAGCCTGGGGACGGGCGGCTCGCCGGTGCCGCCGGACCTGGTCGGGCGGGTGGGCGCCATGTCCGGCAACCCCATCGTGCCGTTGAACGCCTACGGGATGACCGAGACCACGTGCGTGGTGGTGGCGAATTCGGGCGACGACTACCACGCCAATCCGGACAGCGTCGGCCGGCCGGTGCCCACGGTGGATCTGCGGGTGGCCGATCCGCTGACCGGCCAGGAGTTGCCGACCGGGCAAACCGGGGAGATCCGCTTCCGCGGCCCGCAGGTGGTGCGCGGCTACTGGAACCGGCCGCGGGAGAGCGAGGAGGCGTTCCCGGACGGGTGGTTCCGCACCGGGGACCTGGGCTACGTCGACGCCGAGGGCCTGTTGTACGTGGTGGACCGGCTCAAGGACGTGATCATCCGCGGCGGCGAGAACGTCTACTCGGCCGAGGTCGAGGCGGTCCTGTTCGAGCATCCGGCCATCGCCGACGTCGCGGTGGTCGGGGTGCCGCACCACGATCTGGGCGAGGAGGTGGCCGCCGTGGTCCTGCTGCACGTGGCGGGCGCGGTCACCGCGGCCGAACTGCGCGGGCACGTGGCGCGCCGGCTCGCCGCGTTCAAGGTGCCCACGCTGGTGCGGTTCACCGAGCGGGCGCTGCCGCGGAACGCGGTGGGCAAGGTACTCAAGCGCGAACTGCGGGACATGCTGACCCTGTGACGCCAAGCGCGCCGCCTCACGCCTCGTCCCGGAAGCCGTAGCCGTCGAGGCGATGCTCCCAGTAGGTGAGGTCGTCCCAGACCTCGATGACCAGCTCGTGATTGGGGCCCAGCACCCGGATCACGTCCGGGACGAGCGCACGCAGGTGCAGCACCGCGCCGACGAAGTTGCCCGCCTCGCCGTCCCGGCGGGCCCGTTCGCGGCGCACCCGCAGGGTCTCCAGGTGGTCGGTGCCCAGCACGTGGACCTGGTCCTGGAGCAGGTTCTTCAACAACTGCGCCGCCTCGGCCGGCCGGCCCGCCTCCCCGGTCCAGTGCGCCAGCGCCCGCCGGGCCCGCAGCGTGTCCGGGGACAGCGCGCCGCGCAACCGCCCGCCGTCGGAGATCACCCCGCGCAGCAGCGTGATCGCCGCGAGCGGGTCCCCGTCCTTGCCCAGCCGCGCGGCCAACTGCTCGCGCAGCAGCAGGGTATCCGGGTGGTCCACGCCGAACGCGCGCATGCGCTGCCCGAGTTCGGCCCGCAACACCTGCAGCGAATCGCTCGCGCGGACCGGGCGCGAGTCGGTCGTCTCGGAGACCAGCCGGACCGGCAGGTCCTGGGTCGGCTGCGGATCCATCGACGCGATCGGGTCCGAGGCCGGTATCCCCCACGGCTGCGGCGCGAGGTTGCGCGGTGGTACGACCGACAGCTCCAACAGTCGATCGCGCACCTCGGCCGCACTCGCCGGGCGGTTCTCCGGTCGTTTGGCGAGCAGCGCGAGCACGAGCGCGGCCAGGTCCTCGGGCACCTCCAGCCGGGTGTTGCGGACCGACTCGGGCGGCCGCTGCAGGTGGGCGGTCATCATCGAATGCGGCCGATCCAGGCCGAACGGCGGCGCACCGGTCAACAACTCGTGCAGCACGCAGCCGACGCTGTACAGGTCGGCCCGGCCGTCGATGCGACCGCCGAGGATCTGCTCGGGTGACATGTAGGCGGGTGTGCCGATCATGCTGCCGGGCATCGTGATGCCCGCGCGCGAGGAAACCTTCTCCATGTAGCGCGCTATGCCGAAGTCGAGCACCTTGACCACGCCGCGCGAGGTCACCATGACGTTCGCGGGCTTGATGTCGCGATGCAGCACGCCGCCCGCGTGCGCCACGTCCAGGCCGTCGCAGAGTTGGATCCCCCAGCCGACCACATGCCCCAGGGGCAACCACGCGCCGTCCGCGACGAGCTGGGCCATCGAGCGACCGGTGATCAGCTCCATCGCCAGGTACATGACCTTGCCGTCGGTCCGGCGCAGGTCGCCCGGTCCCGGGCCGAGCGCGGAGGTGATCTGCGCGTCGTGGTGTACCGTCTCGGCCTCGTGGGTGAACACCCGGGTCGCGGGATCGAGCCGTTCGTGATCGCCCGGCTCCGACTCGGTCGACCCGGTCGCCCCGGGAGCGGTGCGGTGTTCCACGACCGCCTTCCGGCCCTGGTCGTGCACGACGATGATGTTCGGCGAGGACAGCCCGCCGACGATGATCGCCTCCCGGCCGAATCGGTCCACGTTGTTGTTGGACGCCCCGAACGACTCCTTGAGCACCTTGACCGCGACGAACCGTTGCATCTTCTGGTCCCAGGCCCGCCACACGGTCGCGTTGCCTCCCGAGCCCAGCCTCTTGTCCAGCCGGTATCGGCTGCCAAGCCACAACTGAGCCACCGCAAACGCCTCCCCGTACGCGCCGTATGGATGTGATTCTTTCGTAGCAGCGTGCGTGCGGGGAACGGTATGCGACATCACCACTCGGACGCGGATCGGGTCGGCCGCACGGGGTTCGCCGAGACCTTCGATCACCCTGCGGTGACGACCGTTACTGTCGAGGCCATGACCGAGATCGTGGTGGTGAACTCGCCCGACGAGCCCCCGACGGCATGGGACGCGAGCGTCTTCCTGGCCGGGCCCACCCCCCGGGCGGCGCACGTGGCCTCCTGGCGTCCGGCGGCGCTGAAGCTGCTTCGGGAGCGGTGGCGCGGGCCGGGCCGGTTGGTGGTGTTCGTGCCCGAGCCCGGCGAGGGGCGGTCCTGGCCCACGCATCGGGTGCAGCGGGACTGGGAGTTGCGCAACCTGGACCGCAGCGACCGGGTGTTGTTCTGGATCCCGCGCGATCTGCGTGATCTGCCCGGGCTGACCACCAACGACGAGTGGGGTTGGCTCAAGGACTCGGGTCGCGCGGTGCTGGGCACCCCGCCGGACGCACCGCAGGTGCGTTATCAGCGGGCCTACGCGCTCGGCCACGACGTGCCGGTTCGCGACACGCTGCCCGAGACGGTGGACACCGTGCTGAAGGGGCTCGGAGTCGGCGCGCCGCGCACGGACGGCGAGCGGGACATCCCGCTGAACGTGTGGCTGACCCGGGCCTTCGAGGATTGGTACGCGGCCCAGCGGGCGGCGGGCAACACGCTGCTCGGCGGCCGGATCGCGTGGGTGTGGCGCAACGGCGCGGACACCTGGTTGTGGGCGGCGCAGGTGCGGGTGGCGATCGCCGCCGAGGCCGGCCGGGTCAAGGACGCCGAGGTGGTGCTCGGCCGGCCGGACGTGGCCGCGGTGGTGCTCTACCGGCGCGCCGAGCCGCTCTCGGCGAGCACCGTGGTGTTGGTGCGCGAGTTCCGGTCGGCGGCGCGTACCGCGGACGGCTTCGTCCACGAACTGCCGGGCGGGAGCGGGCGCACGGCGGCGGACGGGTGCGCCGAGGTGGTCCAGGAGACCGGTCTGGCACTGTCGCCCGAGCGGTTGCGCGCGCACGGCTCGCGGCAACTCGCCGGCACCCTGACGGCGCATCACGCGCACGTCTACTCGGCCGAACTGACCGAGGCGGAACTGGCCGTACTACGCAGCGACCCCGGCCCACATGGTGTGGCCGGGGACGGGGAACGCACTCACGTCGAGATCACGACGTACGGCGAACTGCTGCGCTGCGGGCGCGTCGACTGGTCGACGCTGGGGATGCTGGCGGCCGTGTTGGCAGGTGCCGCCGAGGATCAGCGGTAGTTGCCCGGACCCGTGCAGGGGGCGTGCCGCTCGACCAGGCAGACGGTGTCGTCGATGGTCATCAGCCGGCCGCCGACGATCTCCGGCGCGCGGAACGCGGGAGTCTGGACGGTGACGAGCGAGCGCGGGCTGAGTGCCGCGATGTACGGCTCGCCACAGCGGGTGCACATGGCCGGGGCGGTGAGGGTCTTCAACATGTCGTTCCTCCGAGACTGGTGACGTTAACCTTCCGTTCACCTTTGGTTCGGTCCCCAGTTTCCTTCTTGTATGAAGAAATGTCAACTGTGTTGGCCTACGGAGGTGGCGACCCATATGGCATCCTGACGGGGTGGACCACAAGGATGTCGATCAGCACCCCGATTCCGCCGGAGAGGGCCTGGTCCGGGCCGCGAAGGCGTATCGAAGGACCGAGAAGGCGCACGAAGAGGCGCGTCAGGAGCTCAAACGGGCGGCGGTGCGGGCGATAGCCGCCGGGGTCAAACAGTCCGAGGTGGTCAAGGTGACCGGGTGGACGCGTGAGTACCTGCGCCGGCTGAAGAAGGACAAGAAGGATCACGGCGACGACTGAGGCCGGGCCCCCGCGGGGATCCGGCCTCGTTCGTGCGTGCCCGGCGCGGTCCGGGCGGGTGGGGCTCAGGCGTTGTCGAGATCGTCCAGGTTCTCGAACTCGGGCAGGTCGGACAGGCCGGCCACGTCCTGGAGCGGGCACAACACGTGCCGCTCGACCACGTAGGTGGTGCCGGCCGCGTTGAACACGTGGCCGGACACGGGGGCGTCGATGCGCGACAGGTAGCGCCGCTGGGTGGGGATGAGCTGGGCGATGTAGGGCTCGTTGCAGCGGGTGCAGGTGGCCGGGGTCGCGGTCGGCGAGGCCGAGGCGTAGCGGTCGAGCGCGTGCACGAGCCGGTCGGCCAGGTGCGCGGCGGTGCGCTGGGTGGTGGCCACCCGGGTGGTGTCGCCCGCCTCGCGCGATTCGGCGCACGCGCGCATCGCGTCGCCGATCCGGCGCAGGGCGACCTTGTGGAACGGCGGCGCGTCGCTCGCGAGCGCGTCCGCGCGGTCGGCGATCGAACCGGCGGAACCGGCGAAGGCGGGGTGCCGCTGGGCGCCGTCGGCGCCGAGGGCCGAGACATCGGCGGCAAGGCCGCGCAGCGCGGCCACGTGCTCGGGCGTCAAGGTCATGGTGTGCCGTTCCTTTCTGCCGTCCGACGGGAGGCAACTCATCCATAGTGAACAGATTCGATCAATAAACGCCATGGAATGTGACGATCGGCACGTTGGTGCCCGGTTTGCTCCTGTTTGTCGAGAGGTAAGCCCGGGCGAAGCCCGCGGCCTCGATGGTGCGAAGCCCCCGATGTCGTAACGGTTGCGGCGACGTAACCATTACGCAATGGCCGAAAAGATCCCCTTGTGACCGATGAAGTCCGGGGAGGAGGGTCTCGACCAACATCGTTTTAGGGGGAATGTATGCGCACCATCAAAGTCGGGCTGATCGCGGTGATGTTGACCTGCGCGGTCGGGGCGTGTGGGAGCGACGGGGACAGCGGTTTCGGGGGTCTGGGGGCCCCGAAGACCACCGGTGCGAGCTCGGACGCCACGCCGACGGGGAAGACGCCGACGAGCCGGGCCACCGACGACGACACGCCGGCGCCGCCCGCCACCGAGCGCCCGACCACGTCGCGCCCGCGCACCACGGCGCCGGCCTCGCCGACCTCGACCGGGGCGGGCCGCGGCGACTGGAGCTCGCTCTACTCGACGAACTTCCTCAACGGGTGCCTGAGCACGTCGAACAACAACACGAAGTACTGCAACTGCGCGCTGACCGAACTCCAGGGCAAGTACAGCCAGGCCCAGATGAACGCGTTCGACCAGGAGTACGCGCGGACCAACAAGCTGCCGTCCGAGTTGCAGACCACCGTGCAGAGGTGCCTGAACACCTGAGCGCACCCGACGCCGGCCGAGTCGTCCGGGGGCGCGACCGACCGGCGTGAACGGGCCCTCCCGGGCCGCGAGCGATCGCGGCCCGGGAGGGCCCGCGCTCAGTGCGGGATCGCGTCGATCAGCGCGCGGGCACCCCGGGCCAGCAGGTCGCCGGCCACGACGACGCCGAGCTTGTCCGGCTCGCCCCCGTGGTCGGTGGCCTCCAGCAGCCGTGCGCCGTCGGGGGAGTACACCGCCGCGTGCAGTATCAGGCCGGCCTCGGTGTTCGTGCAGTAGGCGGCGATCGGGCTGTGGCAGTGGCCGCGCAGCTCGCGCAGCAGGGCCCGCTCGGCCTCGACACAGGCCCGGGTGGGTGCGTCGTCCAGGGTCCGCGCGGCGGCCAGGACGGTCGGATCGTCGCTGCGGCACTGGAGGGCCAGCACGCCGGCGCCGACCGCGGGCAACATCTGACCGGTGGTCAGGATCTGGGTGATGCGCCGTCCTTCGCCGATGCGTTCCAGGCCCGCGACGGCCAGGATCAGCGCGTCGAACTCGCCCGCGTCGAGCTTGGCCAGCCGGGTGTTCGCCGAGCCGCGGACCGGCAGCGGGGTCAACCGAGGGTGGCTGCGCCGCAGTTGCGCGGCGCGCCGGACCGAACTGGTGCCCACCCGGGCGCCGGGCGGCAGCTCGGCCAACCGCGCGCCGACCACGCAGTCGTGCACGTCGTCCCGGGGCAGGTAGGCGGCCACGGTGAGCCCGTCGGGCAGCGGCACGTCGCCGGGCATGTCCTTGAGGCAGTGCACGACCAGGTCCACCTCCCCGTCGAGCTGTGCGCGGTCGAGTTCCTTGACGAACGCGCCCTTGCCGCCGAGTTCGGCGAGGCTGCCGCCCCAGCGGTCGCCGCTGGTGGACATCGGGACGACGACGGGTTCGTGCGGATGCCGGGGCAACAGGGAGGCGACGAGCCGAGCCTGGGCGAGGGCCATGGGGGAGGACCGGGTACCGATGCGGAGCTGCATGGCCGACACGCTAAGGCTGCGACGCGCGTGGCACCGCATTTTGGCCGGGTCCGATCCCTCGAAGGTGGGACGCCGACCCGCGCACCCGTCGGGAGGAGCCGGGCGGCCCTTCCGTTCGGCCCAATCCCCGTGTCCTTCCGGCGGTTCGCCGCGTTGGCGATTCGCGCCGCCTCGGCGTTCGAGACCGTCCGCATCGAGACAAGGAACCGTCCCCATGCAGCGCATCGTCCGCGGCCTGTTGGTCAGCACGACCGTCATCGCGACCCCCGTCGTCGGCGCGACCATGGCGCTCGCCGCACCGGCCGGCACCGAGACGCACACGGTCCGGGCGCACCCGATCGACGCGGCGGGCGGCCTCTGCGGCAACACGGCCGACCTGGTGGGCGTCATCAACCCGGCCTTCGGTCAGCGCTGCTGACGCTCGGCGGCGGGTCGGGCGCCCGGCCGGCCGGCACGGGCCGCGCGCCGCGCCCGGACCCAGCCGAGGGCGGGCGTGCGAACGGCCGCACCGGGCGGGGCCGTGACTCCCCGGCCCGACGCGGCCGCGCTTTCGGTCAGAGCGCGAGATCCGCGCTCAGCCGCAGGTCGCCCAGGGAACGGCCGACGCGCAGCGTGTAGGTGCCCGGCGTGGTGGTCCACGCCGCGCGCTGCTCGTCCCACCGGGCCAGCGTGCGTGCGTCGATCTCCACGACGGTGGTGACCTGCGCGCCCGCCTCGGCGTCGATCGCGGCGAAGCCGACCAGGCGGATCGGCTCCGCCCGGCCCATCAGCGTGCCGTCCGCGGTCTCCAGGTAGACCTGCACCACCTCGCGGCCCGCCCGCTCGCCGGTGTTGGCCACGGTGATCTCCACCCGCACCCCGCTCGCGTCGCCCTTGACCGCGACCTCCCGGTAGGCCCAGGTCGTGTAGCCCAGGCCGTGCCCGAACGGGTACGCCGGCGCCACGTCGCCCAGGGCCCAGGCGCGGTAGCCGATGTTGCTGGACTGCACCGCGTAGTGGTGCTCGTCGTCGTTCACCCGGGCCGTGGAGTAGACCGGCACGTCGGCCTCGGCCGCCGGGTAGGTCGTGGGCAGCCGGCCACCCGGCTCCACCACGCCGGTGAGCACGTCGCCCAGCGCCGCGCCGCCCTCCTGGCCGGGCAACCACGCCCACAACACGGCGGCCACCTCGTCCCGCCACGGCATCAGCACGGGCGAACCCGCGTTGACCACCACGACGGTCCTCGGGTTGACCGCCGCGACCCGGCGGACCAGCTCGTCGGAGCGGCCCGGCAGCGCCAGGTTCGCGCGGTCGAAGCCCTCCGACTCGATGTCGTCGGTGGTGCCGACCACGACCACGGCGACATCGGCGGCGCGCGCCGCCTCGACCGCGGCCGCCAACTCGGCCTCCTCGGACCGGCGCGGGTTCGCCCAGCCCAGACCGAGCGCGGCCATGTAGAACTGCTCGCCCTGGCTGAAGTCGACCCGGATCCCGATCGGCGTGCCGGCCGTCGCCTCGATCTCGATGCGGGTGGCCTCGGGACGCATGATCATCTCGATCACGTCGGTGCCTTCGGGCGGCGTCATGTCCACGGTGCGGGTCGCACCGTCGATGCTGACCTCGAACCGGCCCGCGCCGCGCACGTCCAGGATGTTGGTCCCGGATTCGGCCGGGGTGATCGTCGTACGCAGCCGGATCACCGCCGCCCCGGCGGGAATGTTGTCCGGCCAGAACATCAGGTTCGAGCCCAGCCGGTGCTCGGAGGAGAGCACGGTGCCTGCCGCGTCGAGGAATTCGGCCCGCAGGCCCGGCTCGCCGGTCTCCGGGTCGGCGGCCGTCCCCAGGTCCAGGTCGGCCAGCGCCCGGTGGGTGAACGCGCCCTCGGTGACCGTCAGTTCGACGTTCTCGCCGAGTGCGGCCCGCAGGCCCTCGGGGATCGAGACCACGTGCTCGGGGTTCACGTGCGCACTGCCGCCACCCTGCGCGGACAGCCGCAACGCGTTCGGGCCGATCAGCGCGACCCGGGACAGCGCCGCGGCGTCGAGCGGGAGCGCGCCGTCGTTGCCGAGCAGCACCATCGCCTGCGCCGAGATCGCGCGCAGAGTGGCCACCGCGTCCGCAGGGGTCGTGGTCGTGGCCGGGGTGCGGTCGCCCAGCACGCCCACCCGGGCGGCCAGCCGCAGGACCCGGGTGACCCGCTCGTCGATCAGCGATTCGGCGACCCGACCCTCGCGCACGGCGGCCAGCAGCGGCGCGCCCCACACCTCGGAGGGGCCGGGCATCGCGACGTCGGTGCCGCCCGCGGCGGCGGCCTCGGTGGAGCGAACCGCCATCCAGTCCGAGATCACCACGCCGTCGAAGCCCCACTCGTCCTTGAGCACGTCGTCGACCAGGCGCGAGTTCTCGGTCATCGTCTCGCCGTTGACCCGGTTGTACGCACTCATCACCAGCCAGACCCGACCGGTGCGCACGGCCTCCTCGAACGGCACCAGATAGACCTCGCGCAGCGAGCGCTCGTCGATCCGCGAGTCGTAGGACATCCGGTCGTCCTCGGTCTCGTTGCCGACGAAGTGCTTGATCGTGGCCCCGACACCGGCGGACTGCACGCCCTCGATGAAGGCGGTCGCGATCCGCGCGGTCAGCAGCGGGTCCTCGGAGTAGCACTCGAAGTGCCGACCGCCCAGCGGGCTGCGGTGCAGGTTCACGGTCGGCGCCAGCAGGACGTGGATGTCCTTGTCCCGGGTCTGCGCGCCCATGACGAAACCGGCCCGGCGGGTGACCTCGGGGTCCCAGGCGGCGGCGAGCGCCGTGGGGCTGGGGAACAGCAGCGAGGTCTCGCGCTCGTCCCAGGTGACACCGCGGACGCCGACCGGGCCGTCCGAGACGCGCAGCTTGCGCAGGCCGATGCTCGGGATCTCGGGAAGCGACCAGAAGTCCTCGCCGACGATCAGCGAGAGCTTCTCCTCCAGGGTCAGCCGCGCCACCAGGTCGCGCAGCTCGTCCTCGGTGGCCTCGTTGCCGGTGGGTGTGGGGTGAGACGCCATGGTTCGCCTTCCGCTCGCGTGCCTGATCGGACCCGTGGTCCGGGCGACCCGCCGATCGAGTCCGCCGGAGGATCCGCTCGTACGGTAACCACAAAAACCTATGACACGGTAGCTTTGTTATCTGGACGTGACATACCCCTCGGCGGATCGTCGCCGGGACACGGCAGGATGACCACATGGACGCACGACCGGACGACACCCCCGCCAACCCGCCGACCCGCACCCGGGCCGCCCCGGCGAGACCGCGCGGTCGCGGCTACGCCTCCGGCGATGCCCGGCGCACGCGGATCCTCAACATCGCGCTCCAGGAATTCGCCGAGAACGGCTACCGCGGCACCTCGCTGGCCCGGATCGCCGAGCGCGCCGAACTGACCCAGGCCGGCCTGCTGCACCACTTCCGCAGCAAGCAGGAACTGCTGGTGGCCGTGCTCGACCTGCGCGACCGGATGGACACGGAACATCTGGACCTGGGCGAGCTCCCGCCCGGCGGCGAGGCGGCCCTGGCCAAACTCACCGAACTCGCCGAGCACAACCGCAACATCCCCGGCCTGGTCCAGCTCTTCACCGTGCTCACCGGCGAGGCGGTGACCACCGACCACCCCGCACACGGCTGGGCCCAGGACCGCTACGCGATGGTGCGCACCGGCGTCACCGCGTCGCTGGAGGCCGGTCGGGCGTCCGGCGAACTGCGCGCGGACATCGATCCCGCCGCGATCGCGGCGCAGATCTTCGCGATGATGGACGGCCTGCAACTGCAATGGCTGCTCGACCCCGAACACGTGGACATGGCGACGCTCTTCCGCGACTACGTGGAACACCTGCTGCGCCGCATCCGGGCCTGACCCGGCGGACCTACCCGGTCGGACCCTCGCCCGCGGTCAGCTCGCGCAACACCGCGCCCAGATCCCAGTTGGACAGGCCGGCCAGCGCCTCGCGGAAGACGGTGAGCCCGAACAGATCACCGCGCGCGGTCATCCGACCGGCGGCCAGTGCCTCGCGCGGGGCGTGCCGGTCGTTGAGCAGGATCACCCGGCGCGCGGTGTCGTAGTCCATGTGCACCACCAGATCCGGGCCCGGCAACAACCCGGGACGCACCAGCACCCGGCCCTGGAAGCAGTCCAGGTGCAGCTCGGCCGGGTCGTCCCGATCCGGCACGTCGCTGACCACGATGTCCACGATCGCCGGATGCGGCGTGCGCTTCTCCGGATCCGGCGTGATCAGCCGACTGAGTCGGGACACCGCGGCGATCCACGCGTCCGACATGAACGGGTGCCGATCGAGCGCGGGCTCCTCGTCGTCGACCGGCTCCGGCCGGCCCCGGGTCGGCTCGGGCTCCTCGCGCAACACCTTCCCGAGTTCCTCGCCGAGCCGACGGGCGGCCGTGCGGCGCATCGCCCGGGCGAGTTCGGCCTCCACCGCGCGCAGCGCCAGCGGTCGCATCCGGCGGATCATCTCCGCCGTCTCGTCCGCGTCGCCGTCGGCGGGCAGCAGATGCGACTCCATCAGCCGCCCGAACCCCTCGGCCACGTGCTCCATGGCCGCCCGCAACATCCGCAACTGCTCGGTGACCGCCGTCACCGGTACGCCGGCCGCGTGCAATTCGGCGCCCACCGCGAGCTCGCGCGGACTGGGCACCCGGAACACGGTCAGCGAGTCGTCCTCGGGTTCGAGCAGGCCCAACCGCACCGCCCCGGCGAGTGCGACCGGATCCGACAGCCCGCCGAACATCGCGATCAGCTCGGCCCGGGTCATCCGCTCCGGCGTCTCGTCACTCCACGGCCCGCTCGCCTCGGCGACCAGCCCCAGCACTCCGCCGAGGCTGCGCCCGCCGTCCCACGCGTCGAGCAACTCCTTGATGCTCACCAGGCTGTAGCCGCGCTCCAGCAACTGCCCGATCAGCCGTAGCCGGCCCAGGTGCCCGTCGTCGTACAGGGACACCCGCCCCTGGCGCCTCGGCCGCGGCAGCAGCCCGCGATCCTGGTACGCCCGCACATTGCGTACGGTGGTGCCCCCCTCGCGGGCGAGGTCCTCGATCCGGTACTCCGCCAACCTCGTGCCTCGCGATCCTCGTGCCCCGTGTCCGCGGCCAACGTAATGCAGATGTGTTCGAGGTTCGATCACACTTCGGTGGCAAAGGTGCGGGAAGGCACGGAAAAGCGGTGGCAAGGCGGCGACGCCCTGTTCGACACACTGCGGACCGGGCACGCGGCAACGTCAGGGAATCACCACGACCGGCCGTTTGGCGTGCTTGACCAGGCGGCACGCGACCGAACCGAAGATCCGGCTGGCCAGCCCGGTGGACCCGCCGACCACGATCGCGTCGGCGGTGAATTCGCGCGCGACGTCCTCGATCTCGTGGCAGATGTCACCCCCGCGCTCGACCAGGATCCACGGCACGTCGCTGAGGTGGTCCGCGCAGGCCAGTTCCAGGCCCAGGGCCTCGGAGCGGCTGTCCGGCACGTCGATGAAGACCGGTGGCTCGCAGCCGGCCCACACGGTGGCCGGAATGCGGTTGGCCACATGCACGATCACCAGCCCACCACCGAGTCTGCGTGCCATGCCGGACGCGTACGCCAAGGCACGTTCGCTGGACTCGGACCCGTCGAAACCGACGACGACGGGGTGTTGGAACGCGGGATCGCGCTGATGAGGGGAGTCGGGACGGAGCAACGGGGTGCCGTCCGGAAGGTCACTGAACTCGAAAGCAGCCATGGGAATCGGGCGTCTTTGCTGTGGAGGGGCGCCTCGGGGCTTCCTGTACCAGATTACTGCGCCGACCCGCACATTCGAAGTGTCGGCCGGGGTTCTCCCGGACAAAAAAGACACCACGGCGCGTGCCGGTCGGGGCTTGATGCGATCCGCCGGACCACGCACGGGGATGGCGCCCCCGACAAAGCCTCGGCGAGACACGCACATTAGCCGGACAACACCGTGAATGGGGAGACCCGGGCGGCCGTGTGGGTGATTGTGATCCGGCCGCAGTCGATTCCCGGCCCTCCCCGGGGTCGCTCGGCGGCCCGGTCGGGGGTCTGTTCCGGCCGGCCGCGGGGCGGCCCCGGCGCCCGTTCGAGGGGGCGCGCTGACGCCGCAGGAGGGAACGGGCGTTACCCCGGGCCCCGCCCGAGCGTTGGTCAGCACGACACCGTGCGTCCGGGCGACCGCGTCGAAACGGGCGGCGATCCGCAGGTTGGACGCCGACCCTGCCGCACGCCGACCCGCGCCGCGGCGCCGACGTCGAACCTGTCTGACGGCCCGTCACGCGCCGGGCCGTCGGCGGGTTCGATGTACTTCCGGACGCGCGTGCCTGTCGGCGGCTTCGGCTCGGCCGTCGACAGGCCGGCCGCACCGCTCACATGGTCAGGAGCACGCCGCCGTAGGCCGCGCCGGCGATCAGCGCCCAGGACGCGAAGCCCAGGGCCAGCGCCCGCCAGCCGGTGCGCACCAGCTTGCTCAGGTCGACCATGCTGCCCAGGCCGAACAGCGCGGCGGCCAACAGCAGGTCCTGCACGGTGCCCGCGACCTCCAGCACCGACTCCGGCAGCAGACCGGTGCTGCGCACGACCACCATGGCCAGGAAGCCGACCACGAACAGCGGCATCAGCGCCGGCCGCCGAGCCCCCGCGGGCCCGGTGTCGCCCGCTCGCGCGGCCCGGCGACGCATCGCGTAGCCGGTGCCCACCACGATGGGCGCGAGCAACAGCACCCGCATCAGCTTGACCACCACCGCGGTGTGCAGCGCGACCGACCCGGCCACACCACCGGCCGCGACCACCTGGCCGACGTCGTGCACGCTCGCGCCGACCCAGCCGCCGTACCGCACCGCGTCCAGGCCCAGCGGTGCCTGGAGCAGCGGCAGCACCACGATGGCCAGGCTCCCGCACAGCGTGACCAGGGCGACCGCGGTGGCCACGTCCTCCTCGTCGCTGTCGCTGACGCCGTTCATCGCGGCGACGGCGGAGGCGCCGCAGATGGCGAAGCCGGTCGCGATCAGCAACGGTTGATCGCCGGGCAGGCCGATCCGCCGCCCCAGCCACCGGGTGCCGAAGAAGGTCACCACGACCACCACGACCACCATGGCCACCGGCGCGAACCCGAGTCCGACGATGTCGCCGAGCGCGAGCTTGAGGCCGAGCAGCACGACGCCGGCGCGCATCAGCCGCCGGCCGGCGAAGCCCAGCCCCGGCGCGGTCGCGGCGGGCAGGGCGCGCACGTTCGCGGCGAGGATGCCCAGCGCGACGGTGACGGTGAGCATCGGCAACTGCGGCCACAACCGGTGGGCGCCCCAACCCGCCGCCACCGCGAGCGCGGCGGCGAGCAGCCCCGGCCACAATCGCGGCTTCGCCGACTTCGTGGCGGCCGAACGGGGTCCGGGGTGAGCGCGTCGCGCGACGGTCAAGGTCATGATCACCACCCTCGACCCGCCGGGTCGGCGCGGGTAGCGGTCGGTTGCCTGGTAGGTCATAGGGTTTGGCTATGACCTCGCCGGCACGCCCCTCGGACCGACTGCCCGACCTGTACACCCTCGAACTGCTCGTCGCGGTGACCGAGAGCGGCAGCCTGGGCAGCGCGGCCCGCCGGTTCGGGATCAGCCAGCCCTCGGCCAGCGCCCGGATGCGCACGCTGGAACGGCGACTCGGGGTGCGGCTGCTGGAGCGCAGCACCACCGGCTCGGTGCCCACCGCGGCGGGCCTGGTGATCACCGACTGGGCGCGTGGAGTGCTCGACCAGGCGCACGCCCTGGTCGAGGGCGCCGCCGCGCTCAAGGCCCGGCAGGAGGACCGGCTGCGGGTCGCGGCGAGTCTGACCGTGGCCGAGCACCTGGTGCCCGGCTGGCTGACCGCGCTGCGCGAGGCGGTGCCCGGGGTGCATGTGGGCCTGCAGGTGACCAACAGCCTGCATGTGATCGAGGCGTTGCGGGCGGGCGAGGCGGACCTCGGCTTCGTCGAGGGGCCGTGGGTGCCGCGTGACCTGCAATCGGCGGCGGTGGGCCGGGACCGGCTCGTGGTGGTGGTCGCGCCCACCCACCCGTGGGCCCGGCGGCGGCGCCCGATCGCCGCGGCCGAGTTGGCCGCGACGCCGCTGCTGCTGCGCGAGGCCGGGTCGGGCACCCGGGAGACGCTGGAGCGGGCGCTGGCCGCCTACGACGGAGTGGCCGTGCCGGCGCTGGAGTTGGGTGCCACGGCACCGCTGCGCTCGGCCGCGATCGCCGGATCCGCGCCGGCGGTGTTGTCCGATCTCGCGGTGCGCGAGGACCTGGCCGACGGGCGTCTGGTGGCCGTGCCGATGGCCGATCTGCCCGCCATGGATCGCATCCTGCGGGCGGTCTGGCCACGTGGTCGGGAGCTGCCCGAGGCGGCCCTGCACCTGCTGCACGCGGCCCGCCGGCAGCCCGGGACCTGACCGCGCGCGTCATTGTCGACAAGTTCTGTGATGTGACCACCGTCACAAACACGCATATCTACTTAACGTCACGTAGAGAACACCATGCATAGACAAGGTAAGAGAGAGTAAGTTCCGATCTTGGGTTACGTGAGTGACGCCTGTGACCTACTGGGGCGTGAGGGGAGAAGGGGGCGATCGGGGCCATGAGCAGGATCGACAGCCGTAAAGACCGGCGACGGGGGCGAGCCCGCGTGGTCGATGCCGACCACCCGGCCGAGCTCACCACGATCGACGGCGTCGATGCCGTCCCGGCCGGCGATCAGGACGCGGTGGTGATCGTCGCGGCGTCCACCGTGCTGTCCGAGGCCCCGCCCGAGAGCGACTCGATCGACGGCGAGGGCGACCTGGCCGGCGACCTCGACCTCGACGGCGAGTACGACCCCGATGCCGAGGGCGTCCTGGCCCCGGGGCGCGAGCGCCCGCTGCTCGGTCGGCGTCGCCCGGACACGATCGCGGTGTTGTTGTTCGCCAACTCGCCGATCCTGGAGAGTTCCATCCCGATATCGGTGTTCGGGGTGGATCGACGCGACGCCGGCGTGCCGAACTACCGATTACTGGTATGCGCGGCCGAACCCGGACCGCTCCGTACCACCGGCGGCGTCGAACTGATCGCGCCGTACGGCCTCGACGCCCTCGCCCGGGCCGGCACCGTGATCGTGCCCGCGTGGCACTCGCCGTCCCGGATGCCGCCGCCGCCCGTGCTGGAGGCGCTGCGCCGGGCGCATCGCGAGGGAGCCCGGATCGTCGGCCTGTGCGGCGGCGCGTTCGTGCTCGCCGCGGCCGGCCTGCTCGACGACCGTCCGGCGACCACGCACTGGATGTACGCGCCCGCGCTGGCCAAGCGCTACCCCAAGGTCCGGGTCGACCCCCGCGAGCTGTACGTCGACGACGGTGACATCCTCACCAGCGCCGGCACCGCGGCGGGCATCGACCTGTGCCTGCACCTGGTCCGCCTCGACCACGGCCCGGACGCGGCCAACGCGCTCGCCCGCCGACTGGTCGTGCCGGCCCACCGGATCGGCGGTCAGGCGCAGTACATGGATCTCACCCTGCCCGAGGAGATCAGCGGCGACCCGCTGGCCACCGTCATCTCGTGGGCGCTGGAGAACCTCGCCGACCGCTTCGACATCGAGCAGTTGGCGACCCGCGCGTACATGAGTCGGCGCACCTTCGATCGACGCTTTCGCACGCTCACCGGCAGCGCCCCGCTGCAATGGCTGCTCACCCAACGAGTACTCCAGGCCCAACGGCTGCTGGAGACCACCGATCTCCAGGTCGAGGAGATCGCCCGGCGCTGCGGATTCCGCTCGCCGGTGGCGCTGCGCGGCCACTTCCGCAAACAACTGGGTGTCCCGCCGGCCTCCTACCGGGAGACCTTCCGCACCCGGAGTCCGGAGGAGACCGGAGACGAGGAGGCATGTGCCCGGGCCGTAGGGTGACCCTATGAACGACCGCTTGGTCTGGATCGACTGTGAGATGACCGGACTCGACCTGTCCCGGGACGCGTTGGTGGAGGTGGCGGCCCTCGTCACCGACTCCGAGCTGAACATCCTGGGCGACGGTGTCGACGTCGTGATCCGCCCGCCCGCCGAGGCGCTGGCCGGCATGCCCGATGTGGTGCGCAAAATGCACACCGCTTCAGGTCTGCTGGAGGAGCTGGAGGCGGGCGTCAGCCTCGCCGAGGCCGAGGCCGAGGTGCTCGCCTACATCAAGAAGCACGTCCCGGACGGCCGCAAGGCACCGCTGTGCGGCAACTCGATCGGCACCGACCGGGGCTTCCTGGCCCGGGACATGCTCGACCTGGAAGCCTTTCTGCACTACCGGGTGATCGACGTCTCCTCGATCAAGGAACTGGCCCGCCGCTGGTATCCGCGGGTCTACTTCCAGAGCCCGCCGAAGGCCGGCAACCACCGCGCGTTGGCCGACATCCACGAGAGCATCGAGGAATTGCGGTACTACCGCGAGGCGATCTTCGTGCCGGAGCCCGGCCCGGACAGCGACACCGCCAAGGCGATCTCGGCCAAGTACGGCCACAAGCCGGCCGCGCGCGCGTGAGATCCGGTGCCGCGCGAGGCGCGGCACCGGCCGCCCGGAAACCCTGCGGCGAGCAGTCTCCGCGAGCCTGTACACTTTTCCTCGCCGGGACGGAAACGCCTCGGTGATGGTGGGTGTAGCTCAGCTGGTAGAGCACCTGGTTGTGGTCCAGGAAGTCGCGGGTTCAAGTCCCGTCACTCACCCCAGACGAGGTCCCGAGGCACGCGAGTGCCTCGGGACCTCGCTCGTTTTGTACCGGTCCCCGGGTCGGTGCACCCGATGTCGGCGTTCGCGTTGTGTGTGGTGCCGGACGCGGCGTAGCGTGCGGTCACCTGAGGGTTACGCACGCGTCATCGGGAGGGTTTCGATCATGAGCACCGGCGAGTCCGAGCAGCCGTCGCGGCAGCGGTTGGACGACGAGAAGGCCGCGCTGTACGCGATGGACATCAGCGGTGTCACCTGGATCGGCTACGGCGAGGACACCACCGGCGAAGGCATCGTGGAGACCGCCGAACTGCCCGGTGGGGGCATGGCGATGCGGAACTCGATCCACCCGGAGGGGCCGATCCTGCGGTTCACCGAGGGCGAGTGGACCGCGTTCGTGCTCGGGGTGCGCGACGGCGAGTTCGACCTGGACCGGCTCGCCGAGCCGCTGCCGGAGCAGCGCGGCTGACCCGGTTCCCGACGTCTCGCCCGACGCCTGGTCGGGCGAGTGGGGCGGGCGGGCGTCATCCGTTTCGCTCGTTTGGCACCCCGTGTACCGGTTACTCCTCGGTGGACGTCCCACCGACGAGGGAGATCCGTGTCCACAACCACCTCCGGGGTGGAGATCAGCGCGGTCGGCCTGGCGGCATCCGGACCGGACGGCACGATCTTTCGCGATGTCCGGTTGACCGCGCCCGCGGCGGGTCTGACCGTGCTCGTCGGCCCGGCCGGTGCCGGCCGCACCTCGCTGTTGCTCGCGCTCGGCGGCCGGTTCCGCACCGACGCGGGCCGCGTGACCGTCGCGGGCAGCCACAGCGCCGCGTCCGCTCGGGCGCACACCGCACTCGCCCGCGCCCGGCCCGGTCTGGACCTGGAACCCCACCTGTTCGTCGCCGAGACGGTCGCCGAGCGCCGAGCCATCGGCGGCGGCCTGCCCACCGAGCCCGCGCTCGCCCGGATGTACGACCTGCTGCGCATCGACCCACCCGGCCACGTCCTGGTCGAGCACCTGGCCGCGGTGGAGCAGTTGTTGTTCTCGGTCGCGTTGGCCGCGGCCGGGCGGCCCGGCGCGGTCCTGGTCGACGACGTGGACAGCGGCATCGCGGGCGCCGACCTGCTGCGCGTGTGGCGGGCGTTGCGCGAGTTGGCCGACACCGGCATCACCGTCGTCGCCACCGCGACCGAGGCGCCGCGCGGCGCCGACGCGGTGGTGGACCTGCCCGGACACCACCTGTACCCGAGAGGCGGTATCGCCTGATGGGTGTGCTGCGCCTGGCCTGGTTCGAACTACGGCGATTCCGAGGCCCGTTGCCCCGGCTGGTACCGGTCATGCTGATGCTGGTGCCGACCCTGTACGGCGCGCTCTACCTGTGGTCGAACTGGGACCCGTACGGTCGGCTGAACCAGGTCCCGGTGGCCTTCGTGAACGAGGATCGGCCGGTGGACGTGCGCGGGCAGCACATCGACGCGGGCGGCCGGTTGACCGAGTCGATCCGGACGGACGACAACTTCCGGTGGAAGGTCACCGACGCGAAGGCGGCCCGAACCGGCCTGGAGGACGGCGACTACCACTTCGTGGTCACCGTGCCGGCGGACTTCAGTGCGACGCTGGCCACCACGGCGTCGGACCGGCCGCAGCAGGCGAAGTTGTTCATGACCCTGGACGACGCGAACGGCTTCATCATCGGCAAGATGGCCGAGATCGCCAAGACGCAGTTGCAGCAGCAGATTTCGGCCACCACGCAGAGCACCCTGGTGCAGCAGCTCTACGGACAGACCGGGGCGCTCAAGGACGAACTGGCCCGCGCCACCGACGGCGCCCGGCAACTGGCCGCCGGTGTCGGCACCGCGCCGCCGGATCAGGTCCGGCAGGGGGCCGAGCAACTCGCCGACGGCCTGGCCCGGCTGAACACGACGGTGCCGGCTCCGCCGCCGGCGCAGGCCGCGGGCGAGGACGCGCGGGTGCTCGGCGCGCCGGTGGCGATCGAGGTGACGAATCTGCATCCGGCGGTGCTGTACGGCCGCGGGCTGGCGCCGTTCTTCTTCGGCATCGCGCTGTGGGTGTTCGGGCTGGTCGGCTTTCTGCTCCTGCGGCCGTACAACCCGCGGGCGCTCGCGGGGCGGGCGGGTGCGGTCAAGGTGGCCATGGCCGGTTGGTTGCCGGCCGCCGCGCTCGGTCTGGCGGGTGCGTTCGTGCTGTACGCGGTGGTGCAACTGGGGCTGGGGCTGGACGCCGACGATCCGGGCCTGAGCCTGTTGCTGATCGCGTTGGCGGCGGTCACCTTCGTGGCCATCGCGCAGTTCCTGCGGGCCGCGTTCGGCGCGGTGGGCGACGTGCTGATCCTGGTGCTGTTGATGCTGCAACTCACCTCGTGCGGCGGCCTGTATCCGGTCACCACGACGCCCGAGCCGTTCCAGGCCCTGCATCCGGTGTTGCCGATGACGTACCTGGTGAACGGACTGCGGGTCACCCTCACGGGTGGCGAGGGCGCACGTTTGGGGGTGGCCTTCGCGGTGCTCGGCGGCTACCTGGTGGTGGCGCTGATCGCGACCGTGTTCGTGGTTCGGCATCGGCGGATGTGGACGATGGCATCGCTGAAGCCGGCCGTCGAGTTGTGACCGCGCACCGCTGATGGGTCAATGCACTCCCCCGTACGGTTGTACCCGGGGAGTGCAACCACGCCCGCTCCGTGCACGTCGCCCACAATCAGGGGGTACCGCGGGTTTGCCACCTGTGGTGGAAGAGGGAGAATCAGCGGCGATGAACGAGCAGGAGATACAGAAACTGAGGGCCGAGGCCGAGACCCGGACGCGGGAACTCGGGCCCGAGCACCCCGGTTCGCTCGACGCGCGCGCCGCGTGGGCCCGGGTGGTCGGTGACGAGGGCAGGCCCGCAGAGGCCGCTCGGATGTTCGGCGAGCTCGCGGGCGACTACGCGCGCGTGCTCGGCGCGCAACATCCGGACACGCTCCTGGCCCGGCACAACCATGCCTATTGCCTGGGATTGTCCGGGAACGCGGTCACCGCCGAGTCGCTGGCGCGCGATGTCGCGGCCGACTGTGTCCTGGTGCTCGGTCAGGACGATCCCGAGACGCTGAACGTGCGTGCCGGGTGGGCCCGATGGATCGGCGAGGCGGGTGACGCCGCGGGCGCCGCCCGGATGTTGCGACCGATCGTGGAGG
Source organism: Embleya sp. NPDC020886 (assembly GCF_044333915.1). Classification (NCBI taxonomy): domain Bacteria; kingdom Bacillati; phylum Actinomycetota; class Actinomycetes; order Kitasatosporales; family Streptomycetaceae; genus Embleya; species Embleya sp. NPDC020886. Next base: position 217,832 of record NZ_JBIRRX010000004.1, read on the forward strand.
AGGCGACCGACGCGCTCGGACCGGTGCATCCGGACACGCTGACCATCCGACACCAGCACGCGCACTGGGTGGGCCGCTCCGGCGAGACGATCCAGGCGGCCCGGTTGATGGCGGCGATCGCGGACGAGCGCGGCGAGGTGCACGAGCCGGACGATCCCGCGGCGTTGACGGCGCGGCACGACCGGGCGACCTGGGCGGGTGAGGCCGGCGACGTCTCGGTGGCCCGGGACGCGTTGATGCACCTGGTCGAGGACGCGACGCGGGTACTGGGACCGGACCACCACGACACGTTGGTGATCCGGCACAACCACGCGCACTGGACCGGCGAGTCCGGCGATCCGCTGGGCGCCCGGACGTTGCTGACCCAGTTGGTCGCGGACTGTGCGCGGGTGCTCGGCGAGCAACACCCGGACAGCGAGAACGCTCGACGCGGGCTGATGTGGTGGACCTACGGGCCCAAGGCCAACGACCCGGCGCCGACGTTCGCGACGGCGGTGGGCAACAGCTCGGTGCGGGCGGGGCGGCCGGCGAAGGAGCCGAAGCCGCCCAAGGCGGCGAAACCGCCGCGGGCGCCGAGGACACCGAGGGCCGAGCGGGCGGGGAAGCCGAAGGCGGCCGAGGCCGCGGCGGCTGCGCCGATCGAGGTGACCGCGCCTGCCGCGCCGGCGGCCGGCGCTTCGGCGGCGGTGCCACCGCCCGCGGAGCCGGACGGGGACGTTACGGCGTTCGCTCCGGTGGCCGGGCTCGTCCCGGACACCGAGGAGAACGCGGCGGTGTCGGCCGAGCCGGCTTCGCGACCCGACCCGGTCGAGGAGGCGGCACCGAAGGTCGATGCGGATCGGCCGGCCGGCGCGGACGCGTCCGCCGCGGACCGGGCGCCGGATGCTGCGGTGACCCGGGTGTCGAGCGTGGCCCCGGACGACGAGCCGATGCACGTGAACGGCTCGGCGGCTGCGGCGGACGAGGTCACCCGCGACGGGGAGCCCGACGAAAAGAAGTAGGCAGGGGGAGGGGCGCCATCGGAATCCTCCGATGGCGCCCCTCCACGTTCGGCGGGTGGTGTCGCCCCGCGCGCCGCGATGTCCGCGACGCCGATGATCACTTGGTGCTGTCATATGTACGCAACACGAACGAAACGGGGAAAGGTCAGGATGCAAGACAGGTAATGGAGGAGGTGTCGCGTGCTGTACCGACTGAGGGTGTCGCTGCCGGATCGGCCCGGATCGCTCGCGCGGATCACGCAGTTGCTGGGCGCGGCGGGCGCCGACGTGATGCAGATGACCGTGCTCGAACAGCTCGGCGGCCGTGCGGTCGACGAGTTCACGCTCTCCTGGGGTGGTGAGCGGGACATCGCCGCGCTGGTCGGCGCGATGGAGCGCTCGGTGGGTGTCCGGGTCGAGGGCTGCTGGGCGGCCGGCGAGGTGCCCGGATCCGCGCCGGAATTGGACGTGCTGGGGCAGGTGGCGCGCGATCCGGGACGGGCGGTGGCCACGCTGATCGACGCGGCGCCCACGCTCTTCCACGCGGACTGGGCGGTCGCCACGCGCGGCGGACGCGGTCGGCAGCTCGTGCACCAGAGCTGGCGGGCCCCGGAGACGCCGGTGCTGCCCGCGCTCACCCCGATGCGCCCGCTGGCCTTCGCCTACGAGGGCGACCCGAGCGGCCACGGCGCGGCGGCGCCGATCGGCGCCTCCTGGCTGACCCTGTACGTGGTCCGGCACGAGGGCCCCGCCTTCCACCGCACCGAACTCGAACGCCTGGGCCGCATCGTCGACGTCGCGTTGGGCGTCCTGGGCGAGCGCGGCGCGGCGAAGGCCGCGGGCGGGACCGGATAGGTCGGGATTCGGCTCGGCCGCCCTGCGCTCGCGGGGGTGTGGACCGCCCATCCCGCGCTCGGGCGGGGTTTTGTGGCGCGCGGGGTGGGAACCAATTGATGCTATTCAGCGTGTAACGATCGGAACAACTATGATTGTGTAATTGTGCGTACTTCGGGGCATCGAGCCGAGCGCACATCGAGCGCGGGGGCCCGACGAAGGCGACGACGACGTGCAGGACAAGGATGAGACGTCCCCGGCGGCCGACGCCGTTTCGGGGGCGTCGGGTGGGGAGCCGGGATCGGAGCGTCCCGGTCGCATAGAACGGCGCATCCGGGATCGGCGACGCCGACGGCGTCGCATCCTGGCCTGGACCGCCGGCGGGCTCGTCACCCTGCTGCTGGCCGCGGGGGGCTTCGGGTGGTGGTTGTACGACCACCTCAACGGCAACATCCGCACGCAGGACTTCGCCGACCAGTTGACCGATCGACCGCCGCCCACCGGCGGGATGAACGTGCTGCTCGTGGGGTCCGACTCGCGCGCCGGTGACAATTCCGCGTACGGCCGGGACGACGGCGGGACCCAGCGCTCGGACACCACGATCCTGCTGCACGTGCCCGAGGGGCGCAAGACCGCGACCGCGGTCAGCTTCCCGCGCGACCTGATGGTCTCGGTGCCCGCGTGTCGCACCACGACGGGCGGCACCCAGCGCGCCTACTTCGGCCAGTTCAACAGTGCGATGGAGGTCGGTGGCGTGCCGTGTGTGGCGGCCACCGTGGAACGGCTCACCGGTGCGCGCATCGATCATCAGATCACCATCGACTTCACCGGGTTCAAGAAGGTCGTGGACGCGCTCGGCGGCGTGCCGATGCACATCGAGCAGCCGATCGACGACAAGGCCGCGCACCTGCAACTGCCCGCCGGTGACATCACCCTCGACGGGGAGCAGGCGCTCGGCTTCGTGCGTGTGCGCAAGAGCCTGGGCGACGGCAGCGACATCCAGCGGATCGCGCGTCAGCAGGAGTTCCTCAAGGCGCTGATCAAGAAGGTCCAGGACGAGAACCTGCTGACCAACCCGGCCAAGGCGTACAACGTGATGGACGCCGCGACCAAGGCGATCACCACCGACTCCGGGATCAACTCGCTGGTCAGCCTGTACGACTTCGCCAACGGCCTGCGCGGCATCCCGCTGGACAGGATCGAGTTCACCACCACGCCGCTGACCGACTACGCGCCGGACCCCAACCGGGTCGCGCTCAAGCAGCCCGACGCGGCGCAACTGTTCACCCGGCTTCGCGACGGTGCGCCGGCGCCCACGCCGGCCGCGACCGCGACCGCGACCGCGAGCGTCGGAACGGCCGGGGCCGGTAGCACGAATCAGGGCAGTGCGGGACGTTAACCGCCACCCGGCCGTGCCCTCGGGGCGTTGAACTGTACGGTGCAGGGGTCCGCCGACGACACAGCGTCCGGGCCCCCGGGGCAAGACCCGGTAATGGGGCCGCCCGCGACGCTTTACGGTGGACTCGCGAGGGTGCTGGGTGTGGACCGAGGGGCTGGTGGCAGGGGCGCCATGACGGGTCGGGTTCTTCAGGTGGTGCAGGGCACTCGTTGGCGACGGCGCACGGGTGAGTACACCTCGATCGGCGCCGCGGTCGGCGCCGCGGCGGCGGGTGACTCGATTCTGGTCGCGCCCGGGACGTACCGCGAGGACGTGTCGATAGCCGTCGCCGTGACGGTGGTCGGCTCGGACGGGCCGGGGACGGTGGTGTTGACCGCCGCCGACGGCGTCGCGCTGACGATCACCTCGGACGCGGCCGTGCACGGTCTGGTCGTCGAGGGTGGCGCCGGGGTGTTGTCGCCGGCCATCGTGATCGAGGGTTGCGCGCCGATACTGGAGGAGTGTGTGGTCCGGGCCGCCTCGGTGGTCGGGGTCGAACTGCGCGCGGGAGCCGACCCGATGATGCGCCGCTGTCGGGTGAGCAACCCGCAGGGGGTGGGCATCGGGGTGACCGGCCGCTCGCGGGGCACCTTCGAGGACTGCGAGATCGGCGACACCGGACGCGAGGGCTTCGACGTGCGCGAGGGCAGCGCGCCGATCCTGCGCCGCGGTCGGGTGCGCGACGCGTCCGGGCACGGACTGCGGTTCACCGGCCCGGGGACCACCGGCAGCGTGCAGGAGTGCGAGATCCACGACGGCTCCGACGCGGAGCCCGCGGTGTTCGTCGGCGACCAGGCCGCGCCGCACCTGACCGGCCTGCACATCCACGACGTGGGCGGCGGCGGCATCTGCGTCGCGGGCGGCGCGGCGCCGATCATCGCCGACTCGCGGATCGAGCGGGTCGGCTGGGCGGGCATCTCGGTCGGCGGCCAGGGCAGCGCCGGATCGCTCTCGCGCACCGAGATCACCTCGGTCAAGGGCACCGGCGTCCAGGCCGACGACCTGGCCACGTTCTCGCTCGACGACTGCACGATCCGCGACGCCGAGGGCAATGGCGTGTCCGTCGACCGCGGCGCCAACCTGACCCTGGTCGGCTGTCGGCTGCGCGACATGGGCCGCAACGGCGTCGACGTGCACGGTCACTCCGAGGTCACCCTGAGCGGGTGCACGATCCGCAGCTTCGGCCGCAACGGCCTCTCGCTCGCCGACCACGGCGCCCGGGCGTCCGCGATCGACTGCGAGTTCCACGACTCCACCGGCGGCAAGCCGGCCGTGTGGGTGGCCGACGGCGCGGACGCGGCGCTGGGTGAGTGCCGCATCCACGACGTGTTGGACGGGGTCAAGGTGGCCGGCTCCGGCACCGGCCTGTCCATGCACGACTGCGAGATCCACGACGTGGACGAGACCGGCATCGGGATCGGCGCCGGCGCGGTGGTCTCGGTCAAGTCCTGCAAGGTCCGCAAGGCCACCACCGGTGTGTGGTTCATGGAATCGGACTGCGGCGGGATCATCGCCGACTGCACCATCGAGGACACCACCGACGGCGTCTCGGTCACCGGCGCGGCCGGTCCCACCGTGCGCCGGGTCCGGGTGGACCGGGCGAGCGGTGAGGGCATCCGCGTCGCCGGGGGCGGGCGCGGCGACTTCGAGGACTGCGAGGTGCTCGGCGGGCGCGGCTACGGTGTCCACGTGCGCGAGGGTTGCCACCCGGTGTTCACCCGGTGCACCACGCGGGACAACGCCAAGGGCGGCTTCGAGTTCGCCGGTCCGGGGCCGGTGGCGGTCGAGTGCACGTCGCAGGGGGACGGGGCGAGCGGCACGGAGACACCGGCCGGCGGCGGGATCCTGGGTACGCCCGGCCCGATCGCGGCGGCGGGCGCGCAACCACAGGGCGTGGCCACGCTGACCGCCACGCTGCCGATCCCGGGCGCGCGCGAGGGCGGGGCGGTGGACGGACCCGTCGCCGAGGCGTCCGGGCGCACCGTGGATGAACTGCTCGCCGAATTGGACGCGTTGGTCGGCCTGGCCGGGGTCAAGACCGAGGTGCGCAACCTGATCGACCTGATCTCGGTCGGCCGGCGGCGCGAGGAGGCCGGACTCAAGGCACCCACGCTGCGCCGGCACCTGGTCTTCACCGGCTCACCGGGCACCGGCAAGACCACGGTGGCCCGCCTCTACGGCGAGATCGCCCAGGCGCTCGGCGTGTTGCGGATGGGCCACCTGGTCGAGGTCTCCCGGGTCGACCTGGTCGGCGAACACATCGGCTCGACCGCGCCGCGCACCAAGGAGGTCTTCGACCGGGCCCGCGGCGGTGTTTTGTTCATCGACGAGGCGTACAGCCTGGCTCCGCCGGATCCCTCGCGCGACTTCGGCCGCGAGGCGATCGACACGCTGGTGAAGATGATGGAGGACCACCGCGACGACGTGGTGGTGATCGTGGCCGGCTACACCGACGAGATGGAACGCTTCCTGGGCGCCAACCCCGGCTTCGGGTCCCGGTTCTCGCGCACCATCACCTTCCAGGACTACTCGGCCGACGACCTGGTCGAGATCACCCGCAAGCAGGTGAGCGAGCACGAGTACGTGCTCACCGACGACGCGTGCGATGCGCTGCTGGGCTACTTCCGCCGGCTTCCGCGCGGCGCCGCGTTCGGCAACGCGCGTGAGGCGCGGCGGACGTTCGAGGCGATGATCGAGCGGCATGCGACCCGGTTGGCCCAACTGCCGGGCGCGGGCATGGAGGAGTTGCGCACGTTGCATTCGGAGGATCTCCCCGAACTGCGATGAATCGGCCCGCGCCGGCGGGGTAACGGCCGATGGGGCGCGGTCGCCCGCGTCGCGCGGTGGACGGTGCGCAGGACTGTGGGCGGTGCGCAGGGTTGTGGATGGTTGCGACGGCGAAGGAGCCTCACGTGCCGGTCATGGGCATCGACATCGGCGGGACCGGGATCAAGGGCGCGCCGGTGGACCCCGCCGCCGGCGCGCTGACCCACGAGCGGGTGCGGTTGCTCACGCCCGAGCCGTCCGAGCCGCAGGCGGTGATCGGGGTGGTCCGCGAGGTGCTGGAGCAGTTCGCCGACACCGCGGGTCCGGTCGGCATCACCTTCCCGGGCGTGGTCCGCGACGGCATCGTGCGCACTGCGGCGAACGTGGACAAGTCGTGGATCGACCTGGACGCCGACGCGTTGTTCACCGCGACGCTGGGCCGGCCGGTGACGATGGTCAACGACGCGGACGCGGCCGGCGTCGCCGAGATGCGCTTCGGTGCGGGCCGGGGGCAGCGCGGCACGGTGCTGATGTTGACCTTCGGCACCGGTATCGGCAGCGCGCTGTTCGTGGACGGCACGTTGGTGCCCAACACCGAGCTGGGGCACCTGGAGTTGGCCGGCCACGAGGCGGAGCGTCGGGCCTCGGCGGTGGCCCGGGAGACGCACGATCTCTCCTGGGAGAAGTGGGCCGCACGGGTGCAGGAGTACCTGCGGCACGTGGAGATGCTCTTCTCCCCGTCGCTGATCATCATCGGCGGCGGGATCAGCAAGAAGCCGGAGAAGTTCCTGCCGTACATCAAGATCCGCGCCGACCTGGTGCCGGCGAGGTTGCACAACGACGCGGGCATCGTGGGCGCGGCGATGCTGGTGGCCGGGGACTGAGGCCGGGGTCGTCCTGCGGGTTGCCGGCCGTCGGTGCGGTCTATCGGGCGGATGCCGCCGGCGATCGGGTGTCCGGGCGATCGCGGCGGGAGGCGCGCAGTACGCCGCCGAGCAGCTCGGCGATGTTCCACGCGTCGTCGACGCCCCGGTGGTGGGTGCCCTCCTGCGGGAGGCCGGCGTGTTCGAGGGCGGCGGCCATGCCGAGTTCGCGGTCCAGACCGTGGGCGAGCGAGTACAGCGACTTGGCGTTGAGGTGGCGGGTGCCGAAGGGATACGGGACACCCTCGGCGGCGCATTGGCGCTCGAACTGTTGCCGGTCGTACTCGCCCCAGCTCGCCCAGACCCGCTGATGGGTCCGGAACTCGGTGCGCAACAGTGCGCACGCCTCGGCGAAGGAGCGGCCGGTCGCCACCTTCGCCTGGGTCAGCGTGGTCAGTTCGGTGCAGAACGCGCCGACGGTGGAGTGGGTCGGGCGGACCAGGATGCCGCGGTTGGCGTCGCGCTCGCCGGTGGCGATGTCGAGGGTGGCGACGCCGATCTCGATGATCTCGCCGTGCTGCCCCTCGGGAGGCGGGCCGTCCCAGCAGGTCGCCTCGACGTCGATCACCACGAGCAGGTCCATCAGTCGTTTCGCCATGCCGGTCAGGACACCATTACGGACTTCGTGCTACCACTGGTTTTTGTTCTGACGGTACGTCAGATGTACGGCCCGCCCGTCCACGGAGGAGTTCGAAATGGGTACGCACAAGACATCACCCGAAACCGGCGTCGTGATCACCGGCGGTGCCTCGGGCATCGGGCGGGCCACCGCGCGGGCGCTGGCCGCCACCGGCCGACCTGTCGCGCTGTGGGACATCGCGGCGGGCCCGGTCGAGGAGGCGGCCAAGGAGATCGAGGCCGAGCACGGCGTGCCGGCGCTCGGTCTGGCCCTGGACGTCACCGACACCGAGGCGTATGCGGCCGCGATCCACGCCTCGGTCGAGGCGCTGGGCACGATCGGCGGATTCGTGCACGCGGCGGGCATCGTCGACTCGACCCCGATCACCGAGGTCACCGCCGAGAACTGGGACCGCGTCCTGGACGTCAACCTGCGCTCGTTCGCGCTGCTGGTCCAGGCGCTCACCCCGCACCTGCGCGAACACGCCGGCTCGGCGATCGTGGGCATCGCCTCGCTCAACGCGATCGTCGGCAACGCGCTCAACCCGTCCTACTGCGCGTCCAAGTCGGGCATGCTCGGCCTGAACCGCTCGATCGCCGCCAAGCTCGCCGAGTACCACATCCGCAGCAACGTGGTCTGCCCCGGCTACGTCGAGACCCCGATGCTGGCCCGCTCCTTCGCCCGCCCCGGCACCCGGGAGCGGATGGAGAACAGCTCCCCGCTGCGCAGGCTGGGCCGTCCGGAGGAGATCGCCGGCGCGATCCGCTTCCTGCTGAGCGACGAGGCGTCGTTCGTCACGGGCACACACTTGATGGTGGACGGTGGAATGACGGAAACGGTCTGATGTGTCGGGGCAGGGCCGCCCCGAGCGGACGCCGCCCTGCCCCGAGTGACCGTCACGCTCGACCCGGACACCCGGTTGCGGATGCGCCGACGTGGGATTTCGGGGTGCCCCGCTCAGGCTGTTCTATCGCGTACTCAGTTCCACCACCGTGACCTCCGGGGGTGCTCCGACGCGTACCGGTGGGCCCCAGAAGCCGGCGCCTCGGGTGATGTAGAGCATCGTGTCGTCGACCCTGTGCAGGCCGGCGACGGCCGGTTGGTCGAGCTTGACCATGAGTTGCACCGGGAACATCTGGCCGCCGTGGGTGTGGCCGGAGAGTTGTACGTCGACGTCGTACTTGGCGGCCCGGTCCACCTGGACCGGCTGGTGGGCGAGCAGTACCACCGGGCGGGACGGGTCGCGGTCGGCCAGTGCCTTGGCGAAGTCGGGGCCGTCGTGGTGCGACTTGCCGGTGACGTCGTTGACCCCGGCCAGGTCGAAGGCCGCGCCGCCCCGGGCGATCTCCAGCCGGTCGTTGGCCAGTGTGTGCACGTTCAATTCGGCGAGTTCGGCGACCCAATCCGCCGCGCCGGACATGTAGTCGTGGTTGCCGGTGACGAAGAAGGACCCATGACGACTGGTCAACCGCCGCAACGGCTCGGCGTCGCCGCCCAGTTGCCCGGCCGTGCCGTCGGCCAGGTCGCCGACGACGGCGACCAGGTCCGGGTTGGTCCGGTTGATCGTCTCCACCACACGCGTGGTGTGCGCACGTCCGAGCAGCGGGCCCAGATGGATGTCGCCGACCACCGCGATCCGAAAACCGGCCAGCCGAGGGTCGAGCCGGGCGATCGGTATGCGGACCCGCACGGTGCGCGGCGCGCCCAGCGCCTGGGACATCCCGTATCCGACGGTGCCCAGCGAGGTGCCCGCCGCCAACAGCGCGACCGAGCGGCTCAGCACCAGCCGGCGGTCCGGAGCCCACGGCGTGCCCGCGACGGCGGCCGGCGGCTCCGAGGTGTCGGCGTCCCCGTCCCCGTCCCCGTCCGCGCCGACCGCGACCGGGACGGCGACCGGCAGGTCCGCGGGCTGCTCGGTCGCCCCCGCGCGCCGCCGCAGCGTCCGCAGCGCGAGCAGCCGAGGCACCTCCAGCACCGCGAGCGCGAGCACCACGTAGAGCAGCAGGGCCATCCAGACGAAGCCCGGCCAGGCGATCCACTCCGTGCCGCGTGGGCCGAACACCTTGGGCAGGACCAACGCGCCCACCATCGACACGCCGAGCGCGACCACCACGCCCGCGCCGATCCGCCGCACCGGCCCCGACCGGGTGGTGTCGCGCACGAGCCGCCGCCACACGTAGAGGTGCACGCCGACCAGCAGCGCGAGCACGGCGACGGCCGCGACGATCACCAGGACAACGGTCAAGGCAGGACTCCCGAGTGAATGGATGTTTCCCGGGAAGCGTGTCACGCCCGTGCCGGCACCGGCATCCGGCTCGCGGAGTATCCGAGGTTGCTCCCGTGGGCGCAATGCGGCGTCGTTCGCCGTATCCTGACGCGGTAGCGACACTCGACGATGGCCCGGTCACGCCGCGAAGTGGCCCACTCGTGAAGCGAATCAAGCACCGCGAACACCGATCGAACCGCATCGATCGCATCGGCACGCACGTCGACGGGAGGCGCTCCTCCCGGGAGCGATGACCTCGCGCGGCGGCCCTCGCCCCGCCGACCCCGCGTACCACGTCAACACCCGCGCCGAGCTGAAACGGCAGCGCCGACCCCGGGCGCACGGCTGCTGGGACCACCTCTACCTCGCGCCGCTGTGGCCCAAGCACGGCGTCAACCTCGGCACCCTGCTGCGCACGTGCGACGCGGTCGGCGCGTGCCTGGTCGTGCCGCGCCTGCCCTGGGTGCCCGAGGCACTGGCCCGCGGCAACACGCTGCGCCGGCCGACCTGCGTGCATCGGGTCGGCAACCCGCTCACCTGGTTGGCCGGTCGACGCGAGCGCGGCGCCCGGGTGGTCGGCGTCGAACTCGCCGACGACGCGGTCCGACTCGCCGACCTCGAACCCGCCCGCCGACCCACCATCGCCGTGCTCGGACACGAGAGCGACGGCATCCCGTTCGAGGCGTTGCCGTTCATCGACGAGATGGTGGAGATCCCGATGATCGGCACCGGCACCAGCCTCAACGTCGCGGTGGCCGGGTCGCTGGTCGCCTACAAGCTCGCGGGTCTGCTCTGACGGCGGGTCCTATGCTCGATGCCATGGTGCGAGTGCAGACGTCGCTGGGTGGCCTGATCGGCGAGGAGTCGGACGGGGTCCGGATTTTTCGAGGGGTACCCTTCGCCGCGCCGCCGCTGGGACCGGCCCGGTTTCGGCCGGCCGGGCCGGCGGTGGCCTGGGACGGGGATCGGGACGCGCGCGAATTCGCCCGCGCGGCGCCGCAGCCGATGGGCCAGTACGGCGCCGCGCCGGTGGCTGTCGACGAGGACTGCCTGTACCTGAACATCCACGCGCCCGCCGGGCCCGGCCCGCACCCGGTGCTCGTGTGGGTGCACGGCGGCGGATACACCGGCGGGGCGTCCTTCGAGGGCGTGTACGACGGCAGCGGGTTCGCCCGGCGCGGCGTGCTGGTGGTCACGCTCGCCTACCGCCTCGGCGTGCTCGGGCTGTTGCACCTGCGGCACCTGCTGGGCGAGGAGTACGCCGCCTCCGGGGTCAACGCACTCCTGGACGTGGTTCAGGGGCTGCGCTGGGTGCGCGAACACATCGGCGCCTTCGGCGGGGATCCCGACCGGGTCACCCTCGGCGGGGTCTCGGCCGGCGCGAAGCTCACCGCCAACCTGCTCGCGCTGCCCGCCGCGCGTGGGCTCTTCCACCGGGCGATCGTGCAGAGCGGCGGGGCCCAGACGGTGCGCAGCGTGCCGGAGGCCGAGCAGGCCACCGGCGACGTGCTGGCCGCGCTGGGGATCGCCCCGGATCGGGCCGCCGCGCTGATCCGGGTCCCCGTGGCCGAGTTGCTCGACGCGCAGGCCGAGGCGATCGGGCGCGGCGCGGCGCGGTTCGTGTTCCGGCCGGTGGTCGATCCCGCCGGGCCGCTGCCGGTGACCCCGGTGCGCGCGATCCGGGGCGACGTGCCGATCCTGCTCGGGTCGAATCAGGACGAGGAGGAGATGTTCGTGGTCATGGAGGGTACGGACGCCCACGAGCCCGGACCCGCCGACCTGGCCAACCTGCGCCGCCCGGACGACCTCGCCGCCCTGGTGCGCAGGTACGCGGAGCTGTATCCCGAGCTGAACGGGCGTTCGCGGCGGATCCGGCTGCTCACCGCGGAGTCCTACGGGATACCGACCGTCCGGCTCGCCGAGGCGCAACTCGCGGCCGGCGGAACGGCGTACCTGTACCGGTTCCGCTGGGCGCCCAAGGCACATCCGCAACGGCTCGGATCGCCGCACGCGATCGACATCCCGTTCGTGTTCGGCACGTTGGACACGCCGCTCGGTCGCTGGTTGACCGGCGGTGTGCCGCCCGCCGCGCGGGAGTTGTCCGATCGTGTGCAGCAGGCGTGGGCCGCGTTCGTCGAGGGTGGGCCGCCGGTGGCCGACGGGCTGCCGCACTGGCCCGAGTACGACCCGATCGAGCGGCGCACGATGTTGCTCGACGTGCCGGCGACGGTGGTCGGGGATCCGGATCGGGAGGAGCGGCGGGTGTGGGACCACGCGCTGTGAATCCGGTCGGGGCGGCGGCGCTCGCCGATCTGATGCCGTGGGGGACGACCGGGATCGGCACGGGCCGAACCTGGGTGTACGCGCCCGAACGCGAGACGCTGCGTCGGCGCTGGGCCCGGTTGGCCGCCGCCGAGGACCGCAACGCCCTGTTGCAGCCGACCCGTTCGCGGACCGAGTCGTCTCGGCCCGCGCCGCTGCCCGGGTGTGACGCGCCGACCGGCCCGCTGGCGCGGGTGGTCGGGCCGACGCCTCGACTGGTGCGGGTCGCCCGGCGGCCCTTCGATCGGCAGTGGCTGCTCGCGGACCACCGCGTGGTGGACTTCGCCCGGCCCGAACTGTGGCGGGTGCGCGGGGACCGGCAGGTCTACCTGACGGAGCGTCAAGCCGGGGATCCCTGGCCGCTGTTGTGCAGTGCGCTGCTGCCGGACGCGGCGCACCACGGCGGTCGCGGCGGGCGGGTCGCGCCGCTGTACCGGGACCCGGCGGGCCGCGAGCCCAACCTGGTGCCCGGACTGGTCGAACTGCTCGCGGACCGGCTCGCCGTCCCGGTCGCGGCCGAGGACCTGTTCGGCTGGATCGTGGCGGTGACGGTGGACCCGGCGCGGGTGCCGCTGACCGCCGACCCGGGGCTGTGGACGGCGGGCGTCGAACTCGGCCGCCGACTGATCGGCCTGTACACGTTCGGTGCGCGCTTCGGCCGCCCCGGCGACGGCAAGCCCCGGCTGCCGGGCGGGCGCCGCCCGTTCGTGCGCGAGCCGATCCCGGCCCGGCCGACCGGCGCGACCTATGACCAGGAGAGCCGTTCGTTGCTGCTGGGCACCGGCCGGATCGGGCCGGTGCCGCGCGAGGTGTGGGACCTGGGCATCCTCGAACCGTGGATCGCGGCCCGCACCGAACCCCCGGGCGAGGGCCTGGAGCGGATCCGCGAGCGCACCTGGTCGAGCGAGCTGACCAGCGAACTGATCGACCTGCTGCACGTGTTGGGCCTGCTCGCCGACCTGACCGCAGCTCAGGCCGAACTCCGTGCCCGGGCCGGCGCAGGCCCCACTCTCGACCCCACCGCCCTGCTCCCACCCGCCCCCGCGACCCGCCGCCCGCCGACCGTCCTCGACAGCACCGAGGAGGGTCCGGGCGGCCAGGCCGTCCTGATCTGACCCGGACCACCCGGCTCGTTCGCCGCAAGAGCGCGATCCGAGCGTGGTCCGGCGTCGGTCAGATCGGGCGGGGGGTGTTCAGGGCCTCGGCGTTTTCGCCCATGATCAGGGCCTTGGTGTGGTCGTCGAAGGGCTTCAGTTCGCTTTCGTAGTCCCTGGGGTTGGGGAGGCCCTCGATGTGGGGCCAGTCGGAGCCGAAGACGACCCGGTCGGGGCCCATCAGGTCGACCACCTCGACGAGGTCGTCCTCCCAGAACGGGTTGATCCAGACGTGCCGGCGGAAGGTCTCCACCGGGTCCTCCGGGAACAGGCCCGGGATCTTGCGGCCGACCGAGCGCAGCTTGCGGAACAGGTCGCCGAGGAACTCGGAGCCGTTCTCCACCGAGACCACCCGCACGTTCGGGAAACGCTCGAAGAGGCGATCGAGGATCAGCGACGCGAGGAAGTCGAAGATCGGCCGCTCCATCGTCCACAACATCGTCACCGACGGGCCGCCGCCACCCTTGAAGTCGGTACGCAGGCCCTGCTTGCGGGTGTAGCCGTTGGCCGAGTAGCCGCTGTCGCCCGCGTGCACGATCACCGGCACCCCGGCCTCGTTCACCCGGGCCCAGAACGGATCGAAGACCGGGTGCCCCGGCGGGTACGGACCGTCCGCGGTGTTCGGCGCGGCCGGGCGCATGCACACGATCCGGGCGCCGCCCGCCAGTGCCCGATCCAGGTCGGCGAGCGCGGTCTGCGGGTCGGCGAGCGCGATGTAGGGCGCGGCGAAGATCCGGTCCCGGTAGGCGTACCCCCAGTCCTCCTCCAGCCAGCGGTTGAACGAGGAGTACAACTGCCCGACCGCCCAGGGGTCGTGCGCGAGCGCCGCCTCGTACACCATGCCCAGCGTCGGGAACAGCCAGATCCGGTCCAGGCCCTGATCGTCCATCACCGCCAGCCGCGCGTCCCGGTCGCGGTATTCCGGGCGGATCGGCTCGCGCTCGCGCAGGTAGTCCAGCGGGTTGCGCCCGGAGGGGTTGCCGCGGAAGTACTCGGCCATCGCGCCGGCCTTGGCGATCGGGTCGAAGGTGGGATTGACCACGGCGTGGTTCACCGTGCCGCCGAGCACGTGGTACTTGCGGCCGTTGATCTCGCACCACTGGACGACCTGCTCGCCCAGCCTCGGGTCCAGGTGTCGGGTGAAGGCGTCGATGGCCTCGTAGTAGTGGTTGTCGGCGTCGAAGACGCGCATGGCGAAGACCCCCTCGGAGCGGCACGGAACCGGACCCGGGTCCGGACGCGGACCCGGGGATCGTCGCCCGAGTCGTAACGCCGTTACACGGTAAGGGAAGCTGTCTTTTATGGGAATGCCGATCGCCGAGCCGGCCGCCGACCCCTGCGACGCGGCCGCCGATCCCGCCTCGCCGGCCGGTGCGCGGCGGCCGACGCGGGGGAACGGCAAGGCGGTTCGGGTCTGTGCCCGGTGTCGGCCGGGTATCGGGTCGGGCATGACGAATGATCTCGGGGCGGTGCGGATCAGAGCCGCACAACCGGCGGACGCGGCGAGTGTGGCCGCCGTGCACATGGCCTCCCGGTCCGCGACGATGCCCTACCTGCCGCCGCAGCGGCGCACCCACGAGGAGGTGACCCGCTGGGTCGGCGAGGTGCTGACGGCCGAGTGTCGGGTGTGGGTGGCCGTGCGCGGGGACGAGGTCGTCGGCTACGCGGCGTTGGCCGGCGACCTGCTCGAATGCCTGTATCTACGACCGGACCTGCTGCGCCGAGGGGTTGGCACACTGCTGCTGGAGGAGGTCGCCCGACACAGCCCGACCGGGCTCCGGCTGCACGTGTTCGCACAGAACGACGGTGCCCGGGCCTTCTACCGCCGGCACGGCTTCGTCGTGGTCGACACCGACGACGGCAGCGGCAACATGGAGAACCTGCCGGAACTGACCCTGCGCCGATGACCCGGGGTCGTCCGGGCCGTCCCGGGCGGGTGATGGTTGCTGGGCCGAACGAGGGAATAGTACGCGCGGCGACCGTCGGGCGAGGTCGGGGCGATCTAGCGTGGTCGGGTGAGTAGACACGTAATCCACCGGGCGGCGGCGCTGGCGGTCGCGCTCGGTGTGGTCGCCGTGCCGGCCGCGGCCGCGGCGCCGCTCACCGGATCCGCGCCGGCCCTCGGTCGCGGTTCGGCCGAGGTGTTCCGCCGGCCGATCCCGCCTCCGCTGCCTTCCCCGCCGTCGTCGAGTGGGCCGCTTCGGCCCGGCCTGCGACTGCCCGGGACGGACGCGATCCCGTCGGATTCCTGCCTCGACCCGACGCCTTCGGGCCCGCCGGATGCGGACGGGGCGGGCCTGCCCGGCACCTCGCTCCGGCGCGACCGCACCCGCGACCTCGGCACCGCCGCGCTCCGGGCGCACTGCCCCGGGCTGCCGGAGGCCGACCGCGGCGCCGAGCCGGCGGTGTCGCCGGGCGCCGCCGGGCGATCCGAGCACGATCGGGCCGGCGTGGGACCGCGTCGACACCGGGCGGACGGCCGCCCCCCGGCCGCCCCCGGCAAGCCCTCGCAGCGGCGCAAGCCTCCCGGTGCGCGGGACGACGCGGCCGAGGAACGGGGCGCCGCCGCCGCGAAGCGGGCGGTGCACGACGGGCCCGCGCTGATCGCCCGCAGGGCCATCACCGACCGCGTGGCGAACACCGGTTCGGCCCCGCTGTTGCCGCTCGGCCTGGCGGCCGGCGTGCTCCTGCTCGTCGGGGGCCTGGCTCTCGTCGCCGGCCGCCGCCGTGACCGCCCCGGCCGCGACCGCCCGCGCCGCGACTGACCCCACCGTGATCGGCCGCGCCCCGACAGACCCCACCGTGATCGGCCGCACGACGCAACTCCGGGCTGCGGAGCCCGCCTTCCCGGGGCCTGCCCGCCCCTACCGATCCAGGCACCCCCGCACCGCGTCGATCAGACCCAGCGCCCGCCCATCCGTGTGCAGCGGGGACTGGCCGTTCGTCACGTAGGCGAAGGCCAGACTCGCGGCCGGATCGGCGAAGGCCAGTGGACCGCCGCTGCCCGGGTGTCCGAAGGCGGCGGGGTCGGCGGAGACGGCGAAGAAGGTGGTCTCCGGCTTCATGAAGCCGAGGCTGAAGGCGGTGTGTTCGCCGAGGATTCGGTCCGGGCCCTCGACCACCGTACGGGTCACCTCGGTGACGGTCGCGGGCGAGAGCAGCCGCACGCCGTCCAGCGTGCCGCCGCCGGCGAGCATCGCGTACACCCGCGCCAACGCCCGGGCGTTGGTGACGCCGAGTCCCGAGGGCACCTCCCAGGCCAGCACGTCCGGGTCGTGATCCGCGCCGGGGGCGGCGAGTTCGGGCAGCGCGAGCATCGCCCGGCCGAGGTCCGAGCCGAGGTCGAGCAGCGCGGGGTCGGTCGGCGTGAGCGTGGTCAGGTGCGCGAGCCGGGGCAGCACGGTCGCGGGCAGGCCGATGTGCGCGTCCACGCCCAGTGGGCCGGCCACCTCCTCGGCCAGGAACGCGCCCACCGTGCGACCGTCCACCCGGCGGATCAGCTCGCTCGCGTAGAAGCCCCAGGTCACCGCGTGATAGCCGTGCGCCGCACCCGGTTCCCACACGGGCCGCCGGGAGGCCAAGGCATCCGCCAGTGCGTCCGGCATGGCCACCTGGGCGAGCGTGATCGGCTCGTCCAGGAACGGCAACCCGGCCTGATGCGAGAGCAGTTGGGCCACCGTCACATCACGTTTGCCGGCCGCCGCGAACTCGGGCCAGTAGCGGCACACCGGCAACGCGGGATCGAGCAGCCCCCGGTCGATCAGCACCGCCAGGCACGTCGCGACCAGGCCCTTGGTGACCGACCAGACCACCTGTACGGTGTCCCGCTCCCAACTGCGCCCCGCGTCCGGTTCGGCCAGCCCGCCCCACAGGTCCACCACGGGTGCTCCGTGCAGGTGGACCGCGACCGCGGCACCCACCTCGCCGTGGAGCGCGAAGTTCTCCTCGAACGCGGCCTGTACGGGCGCGAATCCGGGCGCGACGAAACCGTCGACGTGCATGGTGTGGTCCTTTCGAGCGCTCGAAGTACCCACCGGTGTCGGGGTGGCCTGGCGGCCGTCGCCTGGTCAGTTCCGGGGGGTGACGCCTTCGAGTACGAGCGCCGTGAATTGGGCTTCCAATTCGGGCAGGGTGCGGTCGGTGCCGGACTTCCAGCCGGCGGTGAGCCACAGCGGGTACGCGAGATAGCGGTAGACCAACTCCGGGTCCAGATCGGCACGGAACTCCCCGGACTCGATCCCCTCCCGGAGGGTGTCCAGCCACAGATCACGGACTCGCATGCCGTCCACCGCGAGATGCGCGAAGCGCGGCAGCGTGGCCAGGTACGCGTAGTCCCGGACATACATCGTGGCCGCGTCGGGGTGGTGCTCGATGGTGAGGAACGCGGCATGCACGAGCCCGCGGAGCCGGTCGCTGGAGTTGCGCGCGTCGGCGAACGCCTCGTCGTACCAGCCGGACAGGTCGCGCATCGCAGCGGTGAGGATCTCGTCGATCAGATCCTCTTTGGAACCGAACCAGTGGTAGAGGCTGCCCGCGAGGATTCCCGACGCGTCGGCTATCTCACGGATGGTCGAAGCGACAACGCCCTTGCGGGCGAACAGTGTTGCAGCCTCGGACAGGATCACCTCCCGGCGCGGAAGTGCTTCGGGTTCCGTCTTCCTGCGTGCCATGAGCGCCCGTTCTCGGTCCGGCGGGTGGATGCGGCTGCGTTGGTGCTGTGCAGCCTAACCGCAGGTGGAGCGGTTGCCGTTGATCTGTGGGGGATTGCCTTCAGGGAGAACCTAGGGAACAACTCGGCAGAGCCTGACTGCCTATCTAACATTTGTTAGATTGTGCTGAACCTTCTACGCCAGTTTCCGAATCGCTGTCAAGGCCCTTGCCGGCGAAGGGCGTTGCGGTCTAGCTTGAGCCGCATCCGGGACTCCGTGGGGGATGGCCGGGCGGGGAGACGACGCGAGAGGCGTTGGCTCCCATGGCTCGTCGCACCACACGTACGGCGCAGGCCGTGCACACGACCTGCACCGCGAGAGCGGGGCGCACACATCGGCGAATCGTCGGAGGCAACTCCCGTGCGGGCGGCCTTATTTCGTGCGCCCGCCGCACGTCGTTAGCCGACGCCCGCAACGGCACATCGGCTCGACTGCTCGCGCCCGCAATCGGCGTGTCCTGAACCATGGACACCTTCGTCGCGTCACTCGCCGCCGTCGCCCACCCGGCGATCGGCTGCCCGGCCCTCGGTCCGGGAGAACTCCCGTGGACCGCATGCCGGTTGCGTGACCACGCGGGTGTGTCGTCGCGTCCGGTCCCGATTCCCGGGTTCGTGGTGCGCCCGCACGGGCCGTTCCCGACCCGGCCGATCGGATCGTGGCGGGACGAGATCCAGCAAACCGGTACAAAAACTTTGTCGTGGCCGGGAGGTGACGCCGGGTCAGGAGGGGAGTCGGCGTCCGTCCGGGGCGCGGGGGCCGTCCGGGATACATCCGGGTCGCGGTCGGACGGGGCGGGGGAGCCCTGTTCGACCGTCGATCCGGCTTCCGGTACGGCCCCCGATACGGGTGGCGCGCGGGCGGGGGGTGACGCCTGGTCAGGTATGGCGTCCGGCCCCGCGCGCCGCCCGGGGGAAGGGTCCGAGGCCGGGGCGCGCCCGCATGCGCGCCCCGGCTCGGGGCCCGAACGGCCGTGCGGTCGGCGGCCCGATGCACCAGGCGCCGCGGCTGTGATCGCCGCGGCGCACGCGGGTTCGCTCGGGGAAGCGACACCCGCGGGTTCGAGCGGCCCGGCCACGCGTGCGCGAGCGGCCGTCGCGTACGTGCGCGAGCCGGGTCCTGCGAAGGAGGGCGACCATGCCTGACCCGGCGCGGCTGTACGCGTCCGGACCCGAACCGATTCCGGCCACCGCCTCCGATCAGGTCCGCCAACCCGTCCTGCGGGCCCGGCACCTGCGGGTGGACTTCGCCGGTGCGCGCGCCGTGGACGACGTGTGCCTGCGCGTCGAGCGCGGCGAGGCGGTCGGCGTGATCGGGCCGCACGGCAGCGGCAAGACCACCCTGTTGAACGCGATCACCGGAGTCGTGCCGGCCACCGGCGAGCTGTTCGTGTCCGGGCTGCCGGTCCGCCTGGGCAGCCCCGAACGCTCGCGCCGGGCCGGCCTGGTCCGGATGTTCCAGACGCCGCAACCGGTGCGTGCGCTCTCCGGGGCGGACAACGTCGTGCTCGCCGGCTCGGACATCCGCCATCGCGGGCTGCTCGCGGCCTGGCTGTCCCGGCCGCTGCTCGCGCGGGTCGAGCACGAGCGGCAATTCGGCGCCCGGATCACACCGGATCGGGCCGGCGCGCGAGGCCGTCGAGAGCGCGCCTCGGACGTACTGACCTATGGCGAACGGCGGCTGCTGGACATCGCACGCGGGATGGTGGCGGTGCCCCGGGTGCTGATCCTGGACGAGCCGAGCGCCGGGTTGAACGCACGTGAGACGCACGCCCTGCTGCTGCTCCTGCGCGGGGTCGCGGCGGACGGCGTGGGGTTGTTGGTGGTGGACCACAAGATCGACTTCGTGGACGCGTTGTGCGATCGGGTCACCGTGTTGGAATCCGGCCGCGTGGTTGCGGAGGGCACGCCGGCCGAGGTGCGAGGGGACCGCCGCGCCGTGGACGCATGCTCGGGGGGAGTACGCGATGCCTGAGACCGAAACACCGGAGACCCAAACGCCGGAGACGGAAATGCCATCCGGCGACGTCGACGAGGTTGCCGCAGTCCCGCGGATCGGCCGGATCCCGGAGCAGCGAGCAGGTACGTCCGACCCGCTCGACGGCCCCCGGTCCGCGGTCGACGGCCTGCCCGGCGATCTCGGCGCGCTGCCGTACGAACCCGACGCGCCACGCACCCAGACCCGACTCGTGGCCGGCGCGAAGCCGGACGAGCGCACACCCCGCGCCGCGCACGGGATCACCCGCGCCCGGCGCTGGATCCGGCTGCGCCGACCCTAGGCTGGGAGGCGGCCCTACAGGCCCGGGGCGCCCGGCGGGTACTTGATCGCGTTCTTGACCATCTTGTCCCGCAGCGCCTGCGCCGGATCTATGCCGAGCCGGTTCGCGAGCCCGAGCAGATAGGCCAGCACGTCCGCGATCTCCTCCCGGACGTGCTCGCCGCGCTCCGGGTCCGACATCACGTCGGCGGCCTGCTCCGGGGTCAGCCACTGGAAGATCTCCACCAACTCCGCCGCCTCCACGCTCAGCGCCATCACCAGGTTCTTCGGGGTGTGGAAGGGCTGCCAGTGCCGCTCGGCGGAGAAGGCGACAACCGCGGCGGTCAGGTCGGCGAGATCGGAACCGGGCGGGGGAGTGGCGTCCGTGCGGGCCGGGGGAGTGGTGTCCATGCCCCATGACTACCGCATCCGCCACGGCCTCGGCGCACCGGCGGTGTCACCCCGGCGAGGGAGAATGGCCCCCAGGCCCGTCCGGTCGATCCGGCGGGCCCGAACGCCGTCGTCCGCTCTGGAAGGTTCGCATGAGGGTCGCCACCTGGAACATCAACTCGATCGGGGCCCGGCTGCCCAAGCTCGTCGAGTGGCTGGAGCGGGCCGCGCCCGACGTGGTGTGTCTGCAGGAGCTCAAGTCCACGCCCGAGGCATACCCGACCAAGGAGCTGGAGGAGCTCGGCTACGCGTCGGCGGTCAACGCCGGCGGGCGCTGGAACGGCGTCGCGGTGTTGTCCAAGGTCGGCCTGGCGGACGTCACCGTCGGTCTGGAGTCGGGGCCGGGCTTCCCGGAGGTCGACGGTCCGCACGAGGCCCGGTCGGTGTCCGCGACCTGCGGCGGGGTGCGCGTGCGGTCGGTATACGTGCCCAACGGCCGCGAGGTGGACAACCCGCACTACGCCTACAAGCTGGAGTGGCTGGCCGCACTGCGGACCGCGGTCGCCGCCGACGCCGCGGGCCCGCTGCCCTTCGCGGTGCTCGGCGACTTCAACGTCGCGCCCACCGACCGGGACGTGTGGGACATCTCGCTGTTCGGCGAGAACTCCACGCACGTGACGCAGGCCGAGCGGGACGCGATCGGTGCGCTGGAGGGCGTGGGGTTGCGCGAGGTGATGCCGAGGGCGCTCAAGTACGACGTGCCGTTCACCTACTGGGACTACCGCGAACTGGGCTTCCCGAAGAACAAGGGCATGCGGATCGACCTGGTCTACGGCAACGCGTCGTTCCAGGCCGCGGTCACCGACGCATACGTCGACCGCGAGGCCCGCAAGGGCAAGGGCACCAGCGACCACGCGCCGGTCGTGGTGGACCTCGCCGTCTAGGTCCCGGTCCGGGCCGCGTCCGGCATCGGAGTCGACGGTGCGACGAGCCGTCGACTCCGACCGGGAGCGGGCGGGTGCCTTCGACGAAGGCCAAGCGCGCTACAGGTACAACCCCTCGCCGCCGTGCGCCGGTCGTTCGACCTCCACCGGCGCCGCGCCGTTGCGCAGTGCGTACAACTCGGCGAGCGTGGCGTGGGTGCCGATGCCGTCGGCGGTGCCGAGCCACTCGCGGGCCTCGGCGAAGTCCAGCGGACCCACGTCGATCTGGGCCAGGCAGCGGCCCGGGCGGACCACCGCCGGATGCAGCCGGCCGAGGCTTTCGTTGGTGGTGATCGCGACCATCACATTGCGGCCCTGCCCGAGCAGTCCGTCGGTCAGGTTCAACAGCCGGGACAACGCCTGACCGGCCGAGCGTTTGGCCTCGCCCCGGATCAGTTCGTCGCAGTCCTCCAGGACCAGCAGTCGCCACCGCTGCGTCTTGGACTTGTCGTGCGACTCCTCGTCCTCGTCGCCGCGTCCGATCGCGACGTCCATCAGATAGCCGGTGTCGCCGAACAGCGCCTCCGGGTCCAGGACGCAGTCCATCCGGCACCAGTCCTGCCACGAGCGGGCCAGCGCGCGCAGCGCCGTGGTCTTGCCGGTGCCGGGCGGGCCGTGCAGCAGGATCAGCCGCCCGGACACGTCGTCCGGAGTGACCTTCATCAGCCGGTCGAACGCGCCGGCGGTGGGCGCGGTGTAGTTGCAGCGGATGTCCGCCCACGGCGCGGCGGTGATCGCCCGGGTGGTGCGGTACGGGCCGCGCCGGGCGGAGAAGTACCAAAAGCCCATCGCGACGGCCTCGTCCTTGGGCGGCGGATCGGCGGCGGCGCCCTTGACCGCCTTCTTCAGCACCGCGCGGCCGATCTTCTCGTCGACGGCGGTCACGGTCACCTCGCCGCCGCCGCTGCGCCAGCGGACCGAGCGCAGGGTCCAGCCGTCGCCGACGGCCAATTGGGAGGAGCGGTCGTCCTCTTCGACGGCGCGCACCACCTTGGCGCCGCGCGGCACGAGTCGGGCGCCGGGTTTGACCCGGTCCAGTCGGGTGGTCCTGGCCCACGGCTGAGCGCCGGTCAGGAAGGCGGCGAGGGCGAGTCCGTCCACGGCGTCGTACGGGGTGTCCGCGTCATCGAGGCCGAAAACGAAGGGCAACAGCGTTGAGGGGTCGTCACCGGCTGAATTCGGCGCCCCATCCGATGGGCGGGGCGTCTGGCGAGGCATCGACATGATTTCGATGATCCGGTGCCCCGGGCCGTCCGTACAGAGGTTTTCGAATAGTGGTTTCCGGCCCCGCCGGACCGTTGTGCCGCCCGGCGCGGGATCGAAGTCCCGGCCTGGGCCCTGTCCGCCGGCCCGTGGCCTAGTCGTCGTAGACCGCGTCGCACGCGGCGAGCACCGCGGCGATCGCCGCGTCGCGGGTCAGTCCGAGTCGGCGGGCGCGGTGCGCGTAGTCCAGGGCGGCCTCGCTCGCGGCCCGCTGCGCGGTGTCGCCGACGGCGGCCACGAAGCTGCCCGAGCGACCCCGGGTCTCGATCACGCCGTCCGCCTCCAACTCGCGATAGGCGCGGGCGACGGTGTTGGGCGCGAGGCCGAGTTCGCCCGCCAGACCGCGCACGGTGGGCAGCCGAGTGCCGACCGGCAGCGCCCCGCCCCGGGCCTGCTCGGCCACCTGGACCCGAATCTGCTCGAACGGCGCGACGGCGGAGGCCGGATCGATGCTGATCACCATGCCCGCGAGCCTAGGCCCTGCCCGGCGGATCTCCCCGGGGGCGCGGCTCAGGACACCTCGGCGGGGTCGACCCGGTCGGTGACCCGCTGCCCGGCCGGCGTCCGGGACAACGTGCCGACCTCGGGGATCACGAACACGCCCAGGACGAGCACGACACTTGCCGCGGCGCAGGCCCACAACATGTTCCCGGTGCCGAAGGCGTTGCCGGCGGGCCCCGCCAGGGCGGTACATGCCGGAGCCAGGGCCATCGACCCGATCCAGTCGTACGCCGAGACGCGGGCCACGTACTCGGGCGCGATCTCCTGGCGCAGGGCGAGCATCCAGCACACGCCGAACACCTCCAGGCCCACACCGCAGACGAACATCGACAGGGCGAACAGCGGCCACGGCACGGGAACGGCGAGTGCGGCGAAGCCGGGCGCGAGCGGCAGCAGCCCCCAGTTGCCCGCCCGAAGCAACCGACGCGGCCGATACCGCACCAGGATCAGGCCGCCGAACAGGGTGCCCAGCCCGAGTGCGCTCAGCGCCACGCCCCACGGCCAGGCCGCGCCCCAGTGCTCCTCGGCCACCAGCGGCCCGTACACCGTCTCGACGGCCGTCACCACACCGTTGAGCAGGGCGAACTGCACAACGATCCCCCACAACCAGCGCCGGGCCACGAATACCCGCCAGCCGTCGACGAGTTGGCGCCACATCGGATCGTCCCCGGCGGGCTCCGCGGCGGGCAGTCGCATGAGCGTGCGGAGCAGAGCGGCCACCACGAAGCCGGCGGCGTCCAGCACGAGCACCGCTCCGGGCGCGAGCGCGGTGATCAGCACCCCGCCCAGTGCGGCCCCGCCGATCTGCGAACTGCTCACCGCGACCCGGTACGCGGCCAGTGCCGGACCGGCGTGCTCGGCCTCCATCGACGCGAACAACAGGCCCTGTGCGGCGGGCAGATACATCGCGTGCGCGGAGCCGCCGATGCCGGAGAGCAGCATCATCACCCACAGCTCGGTCCCGCCGGTGAGCACGTAGATCCCGAAGGCCCCCTGGGACAGCGCGTTCGCGACGTTGGCCACCACCATGACGTGATGCCTGGGGAAACGATCCGCGATCACCCCGCCCAGCAGCAGGAACCCCACCAACGGCAGGGTCCGCGCGGCGGCCACGAACCCGACCCCGGTTCCGCTGCCGCCGGCCGCCAGCACGGCGAACGCCGCCGCGATCAGTGCTCCGGAATTGCCCAGACCGGTGATGAACGTGGCCCCGGTCTGGAGCACGTAGTTGCGGCCGGCCCACACGGGCAGCCCAAGACGGTTCGGCATGCGTGACTATCGGCACATCCACCACGCCGATGTCGACCCATTTCCGGTCCGCCCACCCACGCCGAACCGCGCCCGCCTCCATCCGCCCGGTGCGCCGATTCGTCAGCGAAGGTCACGAATTGCCGGTCCGTCCTGCGGCGGACCGGCTCTGCGGATCCCGGGTGGAGACAGGAAGTACTCGGCACCGCCCGCACGGCTGCGGCACGGTGGACCCGTCGAGTCCGGCGTGGTCACACGCTCAGCGAAGGGGGATTCCGTGTCCGACATACCGCCGATCCGGTTGTTGTTCGCCGTGGACGCCGAGAGGTCCGGATGACCGTCCCCGACGAGCGACCGCTCGACCCGGTCGTCTCGACCGCCGCCGGCCCGGCGCGCGGGGGTTCGGGCGAAGTCCCGCCGGAGCAGCCCGACGAGACGTGGCCGGGCGAGGAGTTCGCGTCGCCGGCCGCGGCCACGACGGTGCTCGTCGATTTCAACGGCACGACGGGAAAGCACGCCTTCGGCGCGCGGATGTTCGGGGCCGGGACCGCCGCCGGCCCCGGAGCCTTGGGCCGGCCGCGCCAGGCACGGGAGGGGCCGATCTGGCAGGAGGAGAGTGATCTGGTCCGCCGTACGTTCGTGCCGCCGAAGGGGTATCTGCGGGCCCGCAGCATGCTGGCGCGGCAGTTGATCCTGCTGACCGGCGAGGCGGAGTCGGGAAAGCGCACGCTGGCCCTGCACCTGCTCCAGGATCAGTACATCGAGAAGGTGATCGCGCTCGACCCCGAAGAGGACCTGACCACCCGCCGGATCCAGCGCGACCGGGGCTACCTGATCGACTGCGCCGGCGCGGACCTGTTGACCGGCTACACCCGCGACGATCTCGAAGCGGTGCGCCGACGTCTGGTCGAGCGGGACAGTGTGCTGGTCGTGACGGCGGTCGCCCGCGCACCGGTACTCGCGCTCTGGGCGCCCTGGCACGTGCCGTGCGAACGGCCCGACCCACTCCAGGTGTTGCACAGCCACCTCGCCCACCACCTGGGCCGGGACTGGGAGCGCCGACACCTGGATCTGGTGGACGAGGACATCGCCGAACTGGTGCGCGCCGACGGCGGCCGGCCGGGCCGGGCGGCCGGCATCGCGGGCGACCTGGCCGATCTGGCCGACGGCAGGTTCACCAGGACCCAGGTGCTGGACGCGCTGCGCGATCGCGAACACGCCGCCGTGGAAGCCTGGTTGCGTGCCAACCCCGGGCGCGCGGACTGGGCGCTGATGATCGCGGCGGCCGTCTTCGAGGGACAGGACTACGGCATCGTGGCCGAGCGGGCGACGGCGCTGCGCGAGGCGTTGCTCGCGCGGCTGCCGATCGCGGCCGGCGAACCGGCCGACGGCTGGCCGCCGCGGGCACGTACGGAGCGCCTGGCGGTGATCGACGCGACCTCGGTCGCCGCCGACGCGACCCGGGGCGGTGCCCACTACCGACTCGACGTGGTCGGCTTCAACCGGCCGCACTGGGCGGCGGCGGTGCGGGCACACGTCCGGGACGCGTATCCGGACCTGCGCGACGCGTTCGTGGACTGGCTGGCCACCACCCCGAGGTATCCACCGGACGTCCACCGGATCGCGGCCCGGGCGGCCGGCGATTTCATCGCCGGCGGTCGCGGACACCGGCCGTTGGCACCGGTGTTGCGTTGGGTGCGGGAGGACGAGGCCAAGCGGGCGATGGTGGTGCCGGCGTTGCGGGCGGCGGCGCAGGACGCGGTCGTGGCCACCCAGGTGCGGCACCTGTTGACGAGTTGGAGCCGGGACGCCACCGACTCGGGGCTGCGGCTGATGGCGGCCCGGGCGTACCCGGGGCTGGCGTCGGTGTATCCCGGTCGCACGATGACCGAACTGCTGCGCCTCGCCCGGACAGGGGATCGTTCGGTGGCGGCGGCGGCCCGGGCGGGCATCGTGACGCTGTGCCGGGACGGTATGCGCGCCGATTCGGTGCTGGAGCGGGTGGAGGGCTGGGAGGAGGCCGCGGCTGCCGCCGAGGTGGCCGCCGCGCTGGTCGCCGAGCACGCCGACGGCGAGCTGTCGACCGACGAGCGGTTCCTCGCCGTGATCCGGCTCGCGGTCCGCGAACGGGACGGATACGCCGTGGTGGCCCGGATGTTCACCACGCTGCTCGGCAACATCCGCGGTGACCGGCGGCGCGCCGAGGTCTTGCGGGAGACCTTCGCGCTGCTGTTTCGCCCCGGACGCGGCCACGGACTGGACCGCCTCGCGTACGACCTGACCCGGCTGGCCTACGAGGGTCTGCCGAACGGCGAGGTGATCGACATCGGGGTGCTCGAACCCGCCATCGACGCGTTCGAGGAACCCACAGTGCCCACGAACAGGGGAACGAACGTATGACCGACGACCGGGTTCCCCTGCTCCGGCCCGCCACCGGCGCGCGCGGCCTGACCTGGCTTCGCCACCGTCTAGGGCGGCATGCGGATCGGGTGCTGGTGGTCCCGTCGAGCGCCGATCCGAGGCCGACCTTCGCGGAGGTGCGCCGGGCCGGCGAGGTGTGGTGGGTGGCCACGGGCGAGTTCGCCGACATCCGCGACTTCGAATTGTGGAGCGGGCCGGACGGGGAGCGGGCCTGCCGGGTGCGGGTACAGCTCCACTGGTGGGTGCACGACGCCAGGACGGTCGCGCTGCGTCGCCCCGTGGACGCCGTCTCCTTCATCCATCGCGACGTGCACGACCGCCTCCGCAAGGCGATGGACGTGGTGCCCGGCGCCGACGAGTCCCGGCTCCGGGACGAACTGGACATCGTGTCGGCCCACCCGGTGGTGCTGGCGGAATACGGGCTCGGTTATCGAACGGTGGGCGTATTCCTGTGTGCCGAGGAGATTCCGGACAGTGTCCGGGCCGCGCTGGAACAGGCCCGCTGGGCGGTGCCCCTGGAAAGGGAGCAACAGCGGCTCACCCGATTGCGGCTGGACTTTCACCGGGCGTTGATTCGCGAGGGCCCGGAGGCGTTGGTCGCATACTGGCTGACCCGTTTTCCGGATCAGATCAAGGCGGTGCTGGATCACCTGGACGCGAACGGCTCGGCTGCGGGCACGGATCTCACGTTGAGTACGGAATTGTTGGCCCTGCTCGGCAGTGCCGACGACTTCGAGCGGAATCAGTTGCGGAAGTCGATCGCCGCCGGTCTCGCCGCCTCCGGGCCGCGCGGGGTGGGGGTGTTGCGCACCCTGGGCCTGTGGGACGACCTGGTCGAAGACGGGCCGGACGAGCCGCCGGGCGACGTGGGACCGCGCGGATAACGGCGCGGTCGGCATACGGCCACGGGTGGTGAAACCGGTGGCGGTGACTCCGTGTTGCCGGATGTTTCGTCGTTCTTGGTCGGTCCCGGTCCCGGTCCCGGTGGCGGCCGGGGCCCGGCTCCGGTGGAACCCGGATGGTGTTGTTTGCACCTGCCGTAGCGGCATGTGGTGTGGTCGAGGCTCCACGGCACGAAAGGCTCTGTCCGATGTACCCCTCCATCACGCCTCCCCGCCGGGTCAGGATCGGTGACGCGGCCGCGTTCGCCGGGACCACCCCACGTGCCATCCGCCACTACCACGAGATCGGCCTGCTGCCGGAGCCGGAGCGAGGCGGGGACGGCCGCCGCCGCTACGGCTACGACGACATGATCCGCCTGCTGTGGATCCGCAGGATGGCAGCGGTCGGCATCAGCCTGGACGATATGCGGACCGCGTTCGACGAAGCCCGGGACATCGAGGAGATCCTGAGCAGGCTGGAGGAGACCTTGGCGGCGGAGGAGAGCGAAATCAAACGTCGGCGCGCGGCCGTCCAGCGCCTGCAGGCGCTGGACGGCCCGCTGGGACTGCTCTCCGAACTGGTCACGGACCGGCTCGGCCACCTGCCCCCGGGCGCGCTGCGCCCCTCCGACCTGGACACTCTGCTGGTCACGGAACGGGTCTTCGGCCCACTGGGCGCCGCCATCCAAGCCGGCGTGTTCATCGTGCTGGCCACCCACCCCGACCTGAGGACCGAGGACGACCGTCTCGACGCCGCCGAGGCCGCCCTCGACGACGGCGTCGATCCCCACGACCCACGCGTCGAAGAAATCGCCGTACAGCGATGCGCCCAACAAATGGCCCTGGAGCAGGCCATCGAGGCAGCCGGGCTGGATGCGGCCGAGGAGGAGCTCTTCGAGATCTACGACGCCGATCTGAAAGGGCAGGAGGACACAAGGATGAGCCCCCTCGAAGCGATCACCAAAATGCCCTACGACTTCTCTCCCGCCCGGATGCGCTGTATGGAACTCACGGCACGACTCCTCGCCGACGCCCAATCCGCGGAAGAGTTGCCACACCCCGGAATATGACGCAGAGCCGGCGGGCACGGCCGGGGCCGCGCACTTTTCGGTGCGCGGCCTCGGCTCGTCGTTGTCGTCGTTGTCGTCGTGGTCAGCGTTCCTCGCGGAAGAGCACGTGCTTTCCGGCCGTCGGGTCGTACTTGCGCAGGGTCATCCGGTCCGGATCGTTGCGCCGGTTCTTTCTGGTCACATAGGTGAAACCGGTCCCGGCCGTGGACCGAAGCTTCACGATCGGACGAAGCTCGCTGCGAGCCATGCACGCCTCCCGAAGTTTCGAAGTCTGCCCCGATGGCTGCTTCAAGGCGCCCGGATGCCCGGATATTCCACGGCGCCCCCGGCCCGGTCGGGCAAGGAAACTCTCGGCGCCGGTGGGGGCGGCGGTGGGATGCTGGCCGGGTGAATCGATCGGATGTGCTGCTTCAGATCCCCGCCGAGTTGCAACAGTTCCTGCCGCCGAGGCTGCGGGGGATGCCGGTGAGCATTCCCGCCGACGGTGATTCGACGATCGGGCATCTGGTGGAATCGGCGGGACCGCCGCTGCCCGAGGTCGGCGCGCTGCTGGTGGACGGCCGGGAGGTCGGGCCGGGACACCGGCCGGTGGGCGGCGAGGTGGTGGACGTGTTGCCGATTCGGCGTCCGCAGGCCGTCCCGGAGTTCGCCGACACGCCGCCGCGCTTCCTGCTCGACGTGCACCTGGGCGCGTTGGCCCGACGGATGCGCCTGGTCGGGATCGACACCGCGTATCACAACGACTGCGACGACCCGACCCTGGTGATCCAGGCCAACGCCGAACGCCGGGTGTTGCTCACCCAGGACCGCGGCCTGCTTCGGCGCAAGAACCTGTGGTTCGGCGCATACGTCTACGGGATCCGTGCCGACGGCCAACTCGACGACCTGCTCCGCCGGTTCGCGCTGCCGCTCGCGCCCTGGACGCGCTGTACGGCGTGCAACGGCGAGCTGCGCGCGGCGACGCGCGAGGAGGTCGAGTCGGAGATCGAGGCGGGCACGTTGGACAAGGTGGACGCGTTCGCCCGGTGCCGTGCGTGCGACCGGGTCTACTGGCATGGCGCGCACGGCGGCCACCTGGACGAGATCGTGGAGGCGGCGCGACGTACGGTCGCGAGCATCGGCTGACGGCCGCGGTCGGGGCATCGACGCTCGCGCCGGCGGGCGCTGCCACGACGCACGGAACCCGCCGTTCGTCGGCGGGCCGCCGGGTCGGGCGCGGTACGGCGGCATCCGCCGAACCCGACCGCCCGCTCCGGCGGCACACCCGAGGCCGACGGGGTGTTCGCGACGCCGACGGCCCGACTCGGCCCGGGCTCAGCGCACCCGGCCCCGCGCCCGCAGCGGCACCGACGGCAACGCGGGCGCGTCCATGCGCGGAGCGTCGTAGCCGGTCACGGTGCCGAAGTCGGTCGCGTCCACCCACGCCGTGCGCGCGGCCGTGATCTCCTCACCCGTGCGCGCCACGAAGTTCCACCACATCACGATCTCCTCGGCGAACGGCTCGCCGCCGAGCAACATCAGATCGGCCCCGTTCGCCGACCGGATCGACAACGAGGTCCGCCCGCAGCCCAGATACAGCAGGCCGCCGGGGGCCAGCGGCACGCCGTCCACCTCGGCCTCGCCCGACATCGACAGCACCGCGTACTCGAAGTCCGGCTCCAGCGGCGGCCGGGCCTGCGCGCCCGGCGCCAGGGTCAGATCCGCGCCGACGAGCGGGCTGTAGGTGGTGCCCGGCGAGGTGGCCCCGTCCAGCGTGCCCATGATCACGGTCGCGGTCAGGCCGCCGCCGCTGACCACCGGCAGGTCGGCGTGGTGCTCGAAGTGCGGGTCAACGTGCCGATGCGCGTCCGGCAGCGCGACCCACAACTGGGCGCCGTGCAACAACCGGGCGTGCTCGCGCGGCGACTCCTCGGAGTGCGAGATGGCCCGACCCGAGGTCATCAGACCCAGCTCGCCGGGTCGTACGGTGGCGAGGCTGCCCAGGCTGTCGCGGTGCAGCACGCTGCCCTCGCGCAGCCAGCTCACCGTCTGGAGTCCCAGGTGCGGATGCGGCGGCACCTGCATGCCGGGCTCGTCCGCGATGTCGTCCGGCCCGTAGTGGTCCACGAAGCACCACGCGCCGATCATCCGTCGACCCAGGCTCGGCAACAACCGGCGGACCATGGTGCTCTCGCCGAGCCGCACATCGCGCGACTTCAGCAACTCGTGGACGGGTTCGCCGGGCACGTCGGCCCGGCCGCCGCACGTGGTCAGGGCCGGGTGGGTATCGAGGTTGCTCATGGCGCCAACGGTACGCGGGCCGGGAAGGCTCGTATTCGGCCCTGCGCGGCCCCCGGTTCGGGGGTGCGCTCTAGGATCGGCAGGGCTCCGGGGGCGGTGGGCACGGATGATCCCGCGCATGTCGTCGGGGCTTTCACTTTTCCGGCCCGGAGGGAAGACACGCGTGCGGCTCGGCTTCCTCACCCATGTGGCCGGCGCCGGCGACGCCCGTTCGGTCTATCGCCGGACCATCGAACTCGCGGTCGCCGCCGAGGAGTTCGGCTACGACTCGTTCTGGGTCGCGCAGCACCACCTGGGGGCGCAGGGGGCGTTGTCGCCCTCGCCGTTCGTACTGCTCGCCGCGATCGCCGAACGCACCACCCGGATCCGGCTGGGCACCGGCGTCGTGGTGGGCCCCACCGAGCACCCGATCCGCCTCGCCGAGGACGCCGCCGTATTGGACACGCTCAGCGGCGGCCGGCTCGAACTGGGCCTCGGCGCGGGCGCCGACCCGGCCACCTCGGCCCGGTTCGGGATCGCGCACGAGAGCCGCCACGCGCGCCTGCGGGAGACCGTGGACACCGTGCTCGACCTGTTGGCCGGCGCCGAACTGGTTCCGTCGGCACCCACGCTGCGGGACCGGATCTGGCTCGGGACCGGTAGTTCGGAAGGCATCGCCTGGGCGGTCGAGCGTGGCCTCGGCGTGCTCTCGGGTCGCCGGTCCAGTGGTCCCGCCGGGCCGCTGCCGGGCGACCGCGAGGCGGCGGAACACCTGGCCCGGCACACCCCGGTGCGGGTCGCGCTGTCCCGTCCGGTGTATCCGGGGGAGGCGGGTGCGTTGGCCGAGCGGCTGAATCCGTGGATCACCCGGGGTCGGGCGGCCGGCCGGTTCCCGGTCGATTTCACGCCGGCCGACTACCTGGCAATCGGCAACATGTACACGGGTGACCCGGAATCCGTGGCCCGGTCGCTGCGGGCCGACCCCGGCTACCCGCACGCCACGGATCTGCTGTGCCACACCCAGCCCGCTCGGCTGTCGCCGGCCGAACTGCTGCCCGCGATGCGCCGGACCGCGCACGAGGTTCGACCGTTGTTGGCGTAGTCGGCGTCATGGTTTCGGGTCCCGGAGCGGGCACGCGACCCTGCGGTCGTCCAGGGTCGCGCGGATGCCCTCGCTGTCGAGCCATCGGCCGAGCCGGGTGTGCAGTTCGGCGACCTGGTCGATGGTCAGGCCGACGACCGGTGCCGGGTCCAGGCACAACCTCGGCTCGGGTGGTGCGGTGGTGGGGATCAGGTCGGGGCGGTGACGGGCGAGGTCGGCCAGGAGCACTCGGCGGTGGTGTTCCTCGACGTGGGCGACGAGGGCGGGTTCGCCGCCGATCGGGTCGACCAGGATGCGCAGGAGCAGGCCGGGACCGTCGCGGACGAGGCGGGCTCGGCCCGGTCGCGGCTCGTGGGTGGGTCGCGGGCGGAGCAGGGTCTCGGCGAGTGCGGCCATCTCGGCGTCGGTCAGGTGCACGTCGGCGCGGTCGGGTTGGCCGACCGGCGGGTACGGCCCGGGGGCGGCGACGACGGCGAGCCGCCAGGGGCGCGGGTGGTCGACGGGCGCGAGGTGGGCGGTCCACGCGGGCAGGGTGACGGTCGCGCCGACCGCCTCGGCTTCGGTCACGAGGGGCTCCATGGCTGGTACGGGTGATGGACGTCGACGGTGGGCGGATGGTGGCGGGGCGGGTCGGTGCCGCCGTCGGGACGGCGCGGGGGAGAGCTCCTCCGATCCCTGCCGACCCGCCCCGCGTATGGCCCGGCCCGACCGCGATCAACGACCACCGGACCGGGACGATGGCCACCCGACACACACGCCGGGCGGCGGTCGAGGCATCAGGCGTCGGCACGCGTGATCGGGCTGTTGCCGCGCCGGATCAGGTAGGCGCCGAGTCGGCGATACAGGGCGGCGGCCTCGGCTTCGGTGATATCGGGCAGTTCTTCGCGGCCCGGGAGCCGTATCCGCACCGGCTCGCGGCCGTTCCCGCCGGGTCCGACGCGCACGATGTCGTCGAGGGTCGTCTCGTCGCTCATCTCGCTCCCTGTGTCGTGGTCCCACCAGGGTGTCGTGAGCGCGGCGACGGACCGGGTACCCTCCGTACCCGGCCCGTCAATACCGGGCAAATCCGTTGCGGTCAGATCCCGATGCGGCGCGCCATCCGCAACACCGGCTCGCGGGAGGCGAGGAGGTTTCGCCGCTTCGCGGTGGTGACCATGTCGCGCACGAGCGGATGCGCATGGACGTACTCGGGCGCGATTCGATCGGCCTCCAGCAGGGCGCGCATGCTTGCCTCGTCGTCCGAGTCCTGGGCGTGGGCGCGGCCGATGTCGATGTATCGGCGCGCCTTTCGTTCCTTCGGGAGGCGCGCCAGGTCGACGCCTCGGGTCGCCTCCAACGAGGCGCGACCGTCGCCGAGTTCGAGCCGGGCCGAGACACCGAGCAGCGCAACGTTCGCCGGGCCGAAGGCAGTCTCGAAGTCGTTGCGTTCGCCGGTTCGCTCCGCCGCGCGGCGTGCCTCGGCCAAGTGCTGCTCGGCGTCCCGTCGTTCGCACCACTGCGCCGCGCCCACGGCCGCGACCAGGTGCAGGGTGCCCCACAGCGACCAGACGGCCATGTCGTCGCCGAGCATGCCGTCGAGTCGATCGAGAGCTGTGCGAATGGTGGCGTCGGCCTCGGACGTGGCACCCGCCGACATGCATACCTCGGCCTGGGTCCACGCGGCGGCGAGCGACAACAACGGGCTTTCGGCATCGATCGCGGCATCGGCCGCCTGCCGGGCCGCGATCGTGGCCAGGTCGATCGCGCCGAGCTTCTTGGCCATCATCGCCGCGTCGGCGAGGCATGAGGAGAGGAACCCCGCAGCGGCCAGTCGCTCGTCTCCCGCCAAGCCCGCAGCCGCCGTCGAGGCGTCGTCGATCAAGGCCGGGAGGAGCAGGCCAAGTTCGCCGAATCGGGCGTTCGCCCGATAGCGATGTGCGGTCAGGGTGTCCAGGTGGATATCCGCGAGATTCCGGGGTGCGCCGGTCGGTTGCCCGAGTTGGTGCCGCAGGAGGGCCCGCCGCAGGGTGGGCACCGCGTCCAGCCCCCGAGGCGCTTCGTCGCGGCGTGCCTCGCGGTGGGGCGTGCCGACGAGGTCCAGCAGGGAGACGCCGAGTAGGTCGGCGATCGTCAGGATCGTGCTGAACCGGTCGAGTTGGCGGCGCCCGTCCTCGACGCTGCGCATCCAGTCGGGCGATCTGTCCAGGGCCGTCGCCATCGCGCGACGGTCGATGCCGCGTTCTTTCCGGAGCGCCTTCACGCGCTGCCCGATGCTCAGATCGTGGTCGTCAACCACGGTTCCTCACCTGCCTGCCGGTCGAGCAGGAGCCTTCAAAGGCATGGCCTGCCAGTGGGAAGGTTGCCCTCGTCACGGTACGCCGGGCGAGGACGCGGCAGTGCCGGTAGCGGCGCATCCCGGCGGCGGGCGCCGATGTTTTGCCGGCGGTTGGCGCAACGGGTACACCCGGTACCGAGGCTCGGCTACCGACGGCCCGCCGGGGCTGCCCTATATGCGGGTAAACTTGCAGATTTAAGCACGCAAGGATGACGTGCCATTCAGAGCATTTGTCATTCATTCCGGCCGGTGGACGCAAAATCATATCCACGGATGTTTTGCGCCATTGCAAGATCATCCATTGACCGCGCAGTGCGCGAACGCTAGGTTGGCGCTGCGTGTCAATAAATGGACGGATTTCCTCGAAAGAAAGCGAATTCCGATATGCGAATACGCGTACTCGCGCTCGCCCTGGCGTCCGTCGCCACCAGCCTGGTGTTCGTGGCCGGTTCGTCGTCGGCAACCACCACCACCACCGCCGCCACCACCGAGGTGACCAGGCCCGGGCCGGTTTCCGGAACGGTCGCAGTCGCGGTTTCGGACCCCAATGTTCCGGCGGGGTTCCTCCAGGTCAAGCCGAGCAACGAGCTTCGGGTCAACGCGGACCGATGGGTGGTGATCGAGAACCGGAATGCGCCGGGTAAATGCCTGGAGATCCGAGGTGACAGTCTGGAAAATGGCGCCGGAGCCAACCTTTGGACATGCAACGGGTCCGACACGCAAACATGGGGCGCGCGGCATGTCTTCAATGGTCTGTATGAATTCGGTAATCTGAATTCCCGAAAATGTCTGGAAATTCGCGGCGACAGTACGGCCAACGGTGCCGAAGCCAATCAGTGGACGTGCAACGAGTCCGCCACCCAGTTGTGGATCTGGTACTGGAACAGCGTGACCAACCAAAGCATCTTCGGCAATTCGAACTCGTCCGCCCCGAACTCCAGGTGCCTCGAAGCCCTTTCCTGGGGAACCTCGAACGGCACCCCCGTCGGGCAATGGGCGTGCCACTACGGTGACAACCAGGCCTGGTACGTCTACGACGTCTGATCCGCCGCCCTCAGGCCGCCGGACCGTTTTGGCTCAAGGCGAATGCGGTGGCCTGGAGGGCGATGGCGGCCAGGATCAGCGGAAGCGTGACCGCCGCGCGGCGACCGCCCGGTCGTACCAGCGCGATCAGGGCCGTCACGAAGCTGACCGCGAACAGGCCGAAGACCCAGGGGAGTCGGTCCTCGTACCAGTCACGGCACGCCTGGTTGGCGCAGGATTCGGTGGCGCCGCCGAATCCGATCAGCACGAACAGGTCGGTCATCGCAAGCACGACGAACGCGAACAGGCCGACGACGAACACCGCCGCACGGGCGAAGCCGTCGCCGTTGCCGGCCGGGCCGGGAGGCGTGTAGGTCATGCGGGTCACGCTAGGCGGCGGGTCCGACGCGGGCATCCGTACAAGTACTCACTTGCGCGTCCCATCGGCCGCCTCCCGGCGTTCGCAGCCCTACAACACCACCACCAACGGCGTCCCCGTCCGAGGATGCGTCCGGATCTCCGTCTCGATCCGGTAGACCCGCTCGATGGTGCGCGCCGTCAAGACCTCCGCCGGCGTGCCGCTCGCCACCGGTCGGCCGTCGGCCAGCAGGCAGACCCGATCGCAGAACATCGCCGCCAGGTTGAGGTCGTGCAGCGCCACCAGCACGCTCACGCCCAGTCGACGGACCAACCGCAACAACCCGAGCTGGTGGTGGATGTCGAGATGGTTGGTCGGCTCGTCCATCACCAACAACCCCGGCTGCTGCACCAACGCCCGTGCCACCAGCGCCCGTTGCCGTTCGCCGCCGGAGAGCGACGCGAACGCCCGCTCGGTCAGGCCGTCGAGTTCGAGCAATTCGACCGCCGCCGTCACGATCGCCCGGTCGCCCGCGTCGTCGGGGTCGAGCAGGCCCTTGTGCGCGGAGCGGCCCATCGCGACCACGTCCCGCACGGTCAGTGGGAAGTCGGTCGGCATGTCCTGGAGCACGGTGCCGATCCGCCGGGCGGCCCAGCGCGCCGAATGTGTCCATACGTCCTCGTCGTCCAGGAGCACCCGACCCGAGGTCGGTCGGTTCACCCGGTAGACGCTGCGCAGCAGGGTCGACTTGCCGCTGCCGTTGGGGCCGAGCAGGCCGAACACCTCGCCCGGTGCCACGGTCAACGACACCGCGTCCACCAGCTTTCGGCCGCCGACCGCGAAGCCGACCTCGTCCAGGACCAACCGCGCGGCGAGGCCGCTCATCGTGCCCCCGCTTCCCGGCGCGCGTCCCGGCGCAACAACCAGACGAAGAACGGCCCGCCGACCAGCGAGGTCACAATGCCCACCGGCAACTCCTGGGGAGCGAGCACCGTACGCGCCACCAGATCCGCGCAGATCGCGAACACCGCACCCAGCAGCGCGGCGACCGGCAACGCCCGCCGGTGATCGGCCCCGACCAGCAGCCGCACCACGTGCGGCAACATCAGGCCGACGAAGCCGATCACCCCGCTGACCGCCACCACGACCCCGGTGAGCACCGCCGCGAGCAGGAACATCCCCTGCCGGAACCGCTGGACGTCCAGACCCAGTGCGGCGGCGCTCTCCTCCCCGGCCAGCAGCAGGTTGAGGTTGCGCGCCTGGAGCAGCAGTACGACCAGGCCGATCGCGAGCGCCAGGGCCGGTACCAGCAGCAGCGTCCAGCGGGCCGAGCCGAACCCGCCCAGCGTCCAGAACAGCACCTGGGCGGCGAGTTGCGGATCCGGCGAGGTCAGGACGAGCAGGCTGGTCAGCGAGGACAACACGGCGCTGACCGCGACCCCGGCCAGGACCAGCCGCACGGCGGTGACCCGGCCACCGGAGCGGGCCACCGAGAACACCACGAGCAGGGTGATCAGCCCGCCGGCGAACGCGGCCGCGTTGAGGGTGAGCGCGCCGAGCGACAGGCCGCCGACCGAGGCCACGCCCCAGCGCATCACCAGCACCGCGCCGGTGGCCGCGCCGGAGGAGACACCGAGCACGTCCGGCCCGGCCAGCGGGTTGCGCACGATCGCCTGGATCACCATGCCCACCACCGCCAGCGTCGCGCCGACGACGGCCGCGAGCAGCACCCTGGGCAGCCGGGTGTCGGCGATGATCAGGTCGTGGGCGCGGCTCCAGGACGGTTGCACCCACGCGTCCCCGCCGATGCGATGCGCGAGGATGCGCCAGGTCTCCGACCACGGCACCGGCACCGAGCCCACCAGCAACCCGGCCGTCGCCGCCGCGAACAGCGCCACGAGCAGCACGCCGACCACCAGCGACAGCCGTACCCGGCCGCCCGGCACGTCGGCCGGCCGGCCCCGGTCCGGCGCCGCCGCGCCCTCCCCACGGAGCACCGCGATCCGGGCCGCCGTCGGGTCCCGATCGATCGTCATGACCGGTCGGGGTGGAGCTGCTTCGCGAGTTCCTCGACCGCGTCCACCGAGCGCGGCCCCGGCTGGGCGACGGACAGCGAGATCACCGGGAAGGCGTTCGCCCGCAGCGCGGGTACGTCGGCGAGCACCGGAGTGGCCCTGAGCGTGGTGATCTTGGCCTCCGCCGACGGCGTCACGTAGTCGTAGATCAGCACCACGTCCGGTTTGCGTTCGGCGACCTGCTCCCAGGAGACCTTGGTCCAGCGCTCGTTCAGGTCGGCGAACACGTTGCGGCCGCCGGCGCGGGTGATGATCTCGTTGAGCATCGAGTTGCCGCCGGTGGTCTGCGCCGCGTCGGCGCCGGAGTTGTACACGAAGACCTTGACCGGTGCGGCGCCCGCGAGCCGCGCGGTGACCGCGTCCAGCCGCCCGCGCAGTGCGGCGACGGAGCCTTCGGCGCGCTCGGACACGCCGAAGATGCCGCCGATGGAGCGCAGTTCGCCGTAGAGCTGTTCGAAGGTGACCGGTGCCTTGGCGCAGCCCTCGGGATTGAGGTGGGTCTTGATGTTCAGTTCGCCGAGTCGGGCGCGGGTGTGGCCGGACGACTCGGAGAAGCCGTCGGGGTAGCCCGAGTAGACGAAGTCGGGCGTGGCTTCGAGCAGTTTCTCCAGCGAGGGTTGCGCGTCGGCGAGCACCGGGATGCGCCCGTACGCCTCCCGGTATCTGTCGCCGATGGTGCGGCCCTTGAGGTACGCGGTGCCCACCATCTTGTCGGCCAGGCCCAGTTCGAGCATCAGCTCGGTGGCGTTGGAGGTGAGCGTGGCGGCGCGCTGCGGCGGCCGGTCGTAGGTCGTGCTCACACCGCAGTTGTCGGTGTCGGTGTACGGCTTGTACGCGGTGGGTGCGGGGGCGCTCGCCTTCTTGTCCTGCACCGCCCCGCCGCACGCGGTCGCGAACAGTGCGAGCGCGGCGACCGCCGCGGCCCACGAGTGTCGGCTGCGGCCCATCGGTGTCCGCGTTCGTATCGGCGTCGGCATCGTCGAAGCTCTCCCTTGCGAGTCCTCGTCGGGGGAACTCGGGAGGGAGGGAGCGCGGCGGCGGACACCGCTCGGCGCCGTCGTCCGACGAACCCGCCCGCGAGGTCCCGGAAGTCCGCGTGCGCGAGGCGAACGCGGGCGACGGCAGGTCTTCGGACTCGTGGGCGGGTTCCGCGGGCCACGGGTGTGTGACCGGGTCGTCCTACCGGTCGCCGCTTCCCGGATCCCGTTTCACCGGGCCCAGTGCTGATGGCGACTTTCGTTCCCACTTACCGCTGCGGGGCAGTTCCGGATTCGCACCGGATTCCCTCTTGCGACACCCGGAATCGGTCGAAGCCGGGTGAACCGTTCGCAAGGGCAGCCTAACCACGGGCGCCGCGGCGGCCGAGCGAGGGTGCTTTTTCGGCTGCCGCTCGGGCGACTTCGGCTGCCGCCCGACGACTTCGGCCGCTACTGGGCGACCAGGATCTCCAACCCGGCGTCGCGCAGCGCGTCGAGCGTGTCCCGGTCGGCCGGGCCGCTGGTGATCAGCAGGTCGATGTCCGCCAGCGGGCACACCTCGGCGAGTTCGATCCGGCCCAGCTTCGAGCCGTCGGCGACCACGACCCGACGCCCGGCGGCCCGCAACATCGCCCGCTTGGCCTCGGCCTCGGGCAGGTTCACGTTGGTGATGCCACCCGTGGGGTGCACGCCGTTGCAGCCGAGGAAGACCGTGTCCGCGTGGATGCGCTCCAGGATGTGGTCACCGAGCGGATTGATCAGCGAGTGCTGCAACGGACGCAGCGTGCCGCCGGTGACCACGACGGAGAACCGGGGGATGGCCCGCTCCAGCTCCAGCGCGATGGTCAGCCCGTTGGTGAACACCACGAGGTCGCGCAGGTCGCCGCGGTCCACCAGGGCGCGGGCCACGAACGTGGTGGTGGTGCCCACGTCCAGGACCACGCTCTCGGACGGCGACACCAGCGCCGCGGCGGCCCGCCCGATCAGCGTCTTCGCGGGCGACGCCGAGGTCAGCGCCTCCTCGAAGGACGGCTCGACCCGGGGATCGCGGCCGGTGAACATCGCACCGCCGCGGACCCGGCGCAGCCGGCCCTGGCGCTCCAACACCTCCAGGTCGGCCCGGACCGTCACCCGCGAGATGCCGAACGCCTCGGCCAGGTCGGTGACCTTGGCGAAGCCGCGGTCCGCGATCGTCGCGGCCATCCGGGCGCGGCGGCCCTCGGCGGGCAGACCGTCGGTGTCGTCGTCAGGCATGGGCAGCATCTTGCGGACACCTTCCGAAACTTGTCAAACCGCAGCCGGGGCCGCCGATATGACGATGCGATTCGACGGGATTGGCAGGCATCTCGGGGTCTCAGGACTTTCCCAGAGTCTTCTCATCGCTTTCTCATTGACAAGTTTTGGAAAGCTTCGCAAAATTGGAGACATGAAGAAGACTCAGGCCGTCATGGCCGACGGTCGCGAGATCGTCTACTACGACACGCGGGACGACGCGGTCCGCACCGCCGTCGACCCGCGAGATCTCGCGCCCGTGGTGAGCGGGTCCGAGATGCGCTACGACCGACTGCTCGACGAATGGGTCGTGGTCGCCTCGCATCGGCAGACCCGGACCCACCTGCCCGCCGCCGACGCGTGCCCGCTGTGTCCGTCCACGCCCGAGCGGGCCACCGAGGTCGCCGAGGCCGACTACGAGGTGGTCGTCTTCGAGAACCGCTTCCCGTCGATGTCCGGCTCGTCGGTGTCCGGGCCCGGCGCGGCCGACCGGCCCGAACCCGGCTGGGACCGCGACCCGTTCCCGCGCCGGCCGTCCGGCGGACGGTGCGAGGTGGTGTGCTTCACCCCCGAACACGACGCGTCCTTCAAGGATCTCACCCCCGAGCGCGCGCGCCTGGTGCTGGACGCCTGGACCGATCGCACCGCCGAGTTGTCCGCGCTGCCCGGCGTCGAGCAGGTGTACTGCTTCGAGAACCGCGGTCGGGAGATCGGCGTCACGCTGCCGCACTCGCACGGGCAGATCTACGCCTACCCGTTCGTCACGCCGCGCACGGCCACCATGGTCGCGAGCACGGCCGCACACCGGCACCGCACCGGCCGCAACCTGTTCGAGGACGTGCTCGCCGCGGAGCGGGCGGACGGGTCGCGGATCGTGGCCGAGGGCGAGCACTGGACCGCGTTCGTGCCCGCCGCCGCGCGGTGGCCGTACGAGGTGCACCTGTATCCGAACCGCCGGGTGCCGGACCTGCTCGCGCTGGAGGAGGCCGCGCGCGCCGAGTTCGGGCCGATGTACCTGGATCTCCTCGGCCGCTTCGATCGGCTCTTCGACGGCGAGCCCGCGCCGTACATCGCCGCCTGGCAGCAGGCGCCGGTGCGCTCGGGCCGGATCGACTTCGCGCTCCACCTGGAGCTTTTCTCGATTCGCCGGGCACCGGGCAAGCTGAAGTACCTTGCCGGGAGCGAATCCGGGATGGGTGTGTTCATCAGCGACGTACCGCCGGAGACCGCGGCGGCACGACTGCGGGAGGTCGGCGAATGAAGCTCATGGTCACCGGCGGCGCGGGCTACGTGGGCAGCGTGGTCGCCGCCCATCTGGTCGCGGCCGGACACGACGTGGTGGTGCTCGACGACCTGTCCACCGGGCATCGGGACGCGGTCCCGGACAAGGCCGCCTTCGTCGAGGGCCGGGTCCAGGACGCCGCGCGGTATCTGGACGCGTCGTTCGACGCGGTCCTGCACTTCGCCGCGTCCTCCCTGGTCGGCGAGTCGGTCACGGAGCCGGCCAAGTACTGGCACAACAACGTCGGCGGCTCGCTCGCGCTGCTGGACGCGCTGCGCACGCACGGCGTCGGCCGCTTCGTGTTCTCCTCCACCGCGGCCGTCTACGGCGCCCCCGAGGTCTCGCCGATCACCGAGGACGCGCCGTGCGCGCCGACGAACCCGTACGGCGCCTCGAAGCTGACCGTCGACCGGCTGATCACCTCGTACTGCGACGCGTACGGCCTGCGGGCGGTGAGCCTGCGCTACTTCAACGTCGCGGGCGCGTACGGCCGGTACGGCGAGCGGCACGCGACCGAGACCCACCTGATCCCGCTGGCCCTCCAGGTGCCCAACGGCACCCGCGGCTCGGTCGCGCTCTACGGCACCGACTACCCGACGCCCGACGGGACGTGTGTGCGCGACTACATCCACGTCGCCGACCTGGCCGACGCGCACCTGCTCGCGCTCGCCGCGACCGGTGCGGGCGGCGCGGCCACCGGGCACCTGATCTGCAACCTCGGCAACGGGACCGGCTTCTCGGTCCGCGACGTGGTGGACGCGGTCCGCACGGTGACCGGCTGCGCGGTGCCCGCGCACGAGGCGCCGCGCCGGGCGGGCGATCCGCCGGTGCTGGTGGCCGCCGCCGACCGGGCGCGCGACCTGCTCGGCTGGCGTCCCACCCGGACGTCGCTGGAGGACATCGTGGCGGACGCGTGGACGTTCCTGCGGGACGGCGAGGCGGGAGGATGAGCGAGTTTCGCGTCGAGGGCGTCTGGGCGGCGCCGGGCCGGGTCAACGTGATCGGTGAACACACCGACTACAACAACGGGTTCGTGCTGCCGATCGCGATCCCGCAGACCGCGCGGGCGGCCGTCGGGCGGCGTACGGACGGCCGGCTGCGGCTGGCCTCCGGGCACGCCGGGAGCGAATCGGTCGACCTGGCCGTCGCCGACCTGGCGCCCGGCGCGCTGACCGGGTGGTCCGCGTACCCGGCGGGCGTGTTGTGGGCGCTGCGCGCGGCGGGGCACGAGATCGGCGGTGCCGACATCAGGATCGACAGCGACGTGCCGGTGGGCGCGGGGCTGTCCTCGTCGGCGGCGCTGTCCTGCGCGGTTGCGCTGGCGCTCGACGATCTGTACGAACTGGGCCTGGATCGCCTTGAG
Organism: Embleya sp. NPDC020886; assembly: GCF_044333915.1. Classification (NCBI taxonomy): domain Bacteria; kingdom Bacillati; phylum Actinomycetota; class Actinomycetes; order Kitasatosporales; family Streptomycetaceae; genus Embleya; species Embleya sp. NPDC020886. Next base: position 260,878 of record NZ_JBIRRX010000004.1, read on the forward strand.
TTGGCCCGGATCGCGCAGCGCGTCGAGACCGACTTCGTGGGTGTCCCGGTGGGCATGCTGGACCAGATGGCCTCGCTCGGCTGCGTCGCGGGCCACGCGTTCTTCCTGGACTGCCGCGATCTGACCGGCCGTCAGGTCCCGTTCGACTGCGCGAGCGTGGGGCTGCGGCTGCTGGTGATCGACACCCGGGCCAAGCACGCGCTCGTGGACGGCGGGTACGCGGAGCGCCGGGCCTCGTGCGAGGAGGCGGCGCGACTGCTCGGGGTGCCGTCGCTGCGCGAGCCGGCCGACCCGGACGCGGCCCTGGCGGCGCTGCCGGACGGGCCGTTGCGCCGGCGGGCGCGGCACGTGTTCACCGAGAACGCGCGGGTGTTGCGGGTGGTCGAGGCGCTGGCGGCCGGCGACGTCCGGGCGATCGGGCCCGAGCTGACCGCGTCGCACGTGTCGATGCGGGACGACTACACGATCTCCTGCCCCGAACTGGACGCCGCCGTGGACACCGCGCTGGCCGCAGGTGCCCTGGGCGCCCGGCTGGTCGGCGGCGGGTTCGGCGGCTCGGCCATCGCACTGGTCGACGCGGACCGCTGCACGGCGGTCGAGGAGGCGGTCGCGAAGACCTTCGCGGCCCGCGGCTTCACCGCCCCGCGGTTCTTCCAGGCGGTGCCGTCGGCGGGCGCGCGCCGGGACTCCTGACCGACTCCCGACCGACTCCGAACCGGCTTCTCCCTCGGGCGATCACGCGACCGGCGTGGTCGCCCGAGCCGTTCCACCGGCAACGGGCGAGCCCGCTCGTTCACGTCCCGGGAGCCGTCTGTTTCCGGCCAGAACCCCGTGCGCCGCAAACACTGCGAAAGGGTGCATTGCCGACCCGTGTCGACCCCCCGTGCGGGGCCTCGGTCACCGCTCGCGCAAGCCCGGTGACGGTCCGGCACGAACGTCTCGCCGGCGTCGTGCACCGGGCCGGGCCGGACGGCCGAGCACCGGGGCCGACCTGCGCGGACGCCGCCCGGGGGTGCGGGCGGCGGACGGCGGCGTGGCGGTGCCCCCGGCAGGACTCGAACCTGCGACCAAGCGCTTAGAAGGCGCCTGCTCTGTCCACTGAGCTACGAGGGCGTGGGCGAATCAGGATCTTGCACCGGATCCGGTCGCGGCACAACAGAATAGGGCCGTGTGCATGCCTCACCGGCGTTCCGATGGTCACCGTTACCTGATCAGACGCAGTTGGCGGCCAGAATGTGATCAGAGAAGGGCCGAAACGGACAGAGGGAGGCGCAGTGGGTCCCACCAGGACTGTACTTGTCGGCTACGGCGTGGGGGGCTCGGCCTTCCACGCGCCGGTCGTCGAGGCCGTGGAGGGCCTGGAGCTGGTTGCCGTGGTGACCGGGAATCCGGAGCGCGCGGCGCAGGTGCGCGAGCGGCATCCGCAGGCCGAGGTGATCGGGACGACCGAGGAGATGTTCGCTCGCGCGGGTGACTTCGACCTCGTGGTGATCACCGTGCCGAACCGCTTCCACGTCCCGCTGGCCACCCGGGCGTTGGCGGCCGGGCTGCACGTGGTGGTGGACAAGCCGTTCGCCGGGACCGCGGCCGAGGGGCGGGAGCTGGCCGCGACGGCGACGCGCCACGGACGATTGTTGGGCGTCTACCAGAACCGGCGCTTCGACGGTGACTTCCGGACCGTGCGGCGGCTGGTCGAGGAGGGGCGACTGGGCGAGGTGCACCGGTTCGAGTCGCGGTTCGAGCGTTGGCGTCCACAGGTGCGCACCTCGGTGTGGAAGGAGCAGGCCGATCCGGCGGAGCTGGGCGGGATCCTGTACGACCTCGGGACCCACCTGATCGATCAGGCGGTCACGCTGTTCGGGCGACCCACGCACGTGTACGCCGAGTCGGCCGCCCGGCGGCCCGGGGCGCTGGTGGACGACGACACCTTCGTCGCCCTGACCCACCCGGGGGGCGTGCGGTCGCATCTGTGGATGAGTGCGACGGCGGCCGACCTCGGGCCGCGTTTTCGGGTGCTGGGGTCGACGGCGTCGTATGTGAAGTTCGGGATGGACCCGCAGGAGGAACTGCTGCGCGCCGGCGCCGAGGTCGGTGTGCCCGGATGGGGGACCGAGCCGCCGGCGGCGTGGGGAGTGCTGGGTACGCCCGGTGAGACCGCCCCGGTGCGGACCGAACCGGGCGCCTACCAGGACTACTACGCCGCGTTCGCGCGGGCGGTACGTGGCGAGGGTGCGCCGCCCGTGGCGATCGAGGAGGCGGTGACCGTACTGGAGACGATCGAGGCGGCGCAGCGCTCCTCCGCCGACGGAGTGACCGTCGTGCTGTAACGGTCGTCGCGCGTTGGGAATGCGGACAATTCGGGCACTGGTCGCCCGTGGTGATCATGGGAAGCGACACCCTGTCCGCAGCCCTCGCCGGCCTGCGGGACCAGGTCGTGGCGACGTGCTTCCCGCTGGACCTGCCCGGCGCCGTGCAGGCGCGGCTGGCCCGCCGCGAGTTGATCGACCAACTCGGCGACTACCTGCTGCCGCGCCTGGCGGTGCCGCGCGCGCCGCTGCTGGCGGTGGTCGGCGGGTCCACCGGCGCGGGGCGGTCCACCCTGGTGAACGCGTTGGTCGGGCGCGAGGTCACGCCGGCCGGGCCGCTGCGGCCGACCACGCGCGTACCGGTCCTGGTGTGCCGCTCGGGGGATCGGCACTGGTTCGCCGACGAGGCGGGCATCGAACTGCGGTTGGACGAGCGGGTGCCGCCCGGGATGGCGTTGCTCGACGTACCGGACATCGACTCGGTCTCGGCGGACAACCGGCGGGTGGCGGTGCGCCTGCTCGGCGCCGCCGACCTGTGGATCTTCGTCACCACCGCGTCGCGGTACGCGGACGCCGCGCCGTGGCATCTGCTCCGGCTGGCCCGGGAGCGCGACACGCGGCTGGCGATCGTGCTGGACCGGGTGCCGGCGGAGGAACTCGACGAGGTCCGGTCCGACCTGGTGCGGTTGTTGCGGCAGGCGGGGTTGGGCGACGTGCCGCTGTATCCGATCGTGGAGACCCGGCCCGGGGCCGGGCTGCCCGAGCGCAACGTGGTGCCCATTCGCACCTGGCTCGCCGAGCGTGGCGCCGATCCGGACGCGCGGGCCGCGGTGGTCCGGCGCACCGTCGGCGGGTTGTTGCACAGCCTGGACCGGCGGGTGCCGCCGCTCGCGCAGGCGGCGGCCCGACAGTACGAGGCGGTCGATCGGGTGCGGGACTGCGTGGACCGGGCCTATGCGGCGACGTCGCGGTGGGCGCTCGGGGCGATCGACGACGGGTCGTTGTTGCGCGGGGCGGCGACGGGACGTTGGTACGACGGGGACGCCTCGGGGGCCGCGCGGGCGGTCCGGGAGAACCTGGACGCGCTGGTGGCGGACGCCTTCGCGCGCGGTGCCGAGCGGGCGGCGGGCTGCCTGCCCCGGTCGGCGAGCGGGGCGGGCCGACCGGCACCGGCGCCGCCCGCCTGGCCGGGCCCGGCCGAGCCGCTCGCGCTGATCGCGGCGGTGGGCGGTATCGCGCTGGGGCCCGGCATCGGTCGGGAGGCGGCCGGTCGGCTCGGTACCCGGATCGGCTCCGAGCCGGCCGCGCGGCTGATCCTGGACGTGCACCGGGGACTGCGCGGCGTGGTCGCGGCGGCGCTCGACGGCGAGCGGGCGCTCCTGGTGGCGACGACGAGCGCGCCGCCCGCGCGGGCCGAGGCCGCCTTGATCGAGGCACTCGACCTGGTGCGGAGGAGCGGGTGAGCGCCGGGGGGCAGGAGGTCGATCGGTTCGCCGTGCGTCGGGCCCGGTACGCCAATGGGACCGAGGAGGCCGGGCGGCTGATGGCGCGGTTGACCGCGCTCGATCGCGTCGCGGTGCTGGGCCGGGATCGGCTGCCGAGCGCCGATCTCGCCCTGATCGAGGACCTGCTCGGCCACGCCGAGACCCGGATGGGCACCGCCGGCCGGCACACCGTGGTCGCGCTCGCGGGGGCCACCGGCGGCGGCAAGTCGTCGTTGTTCAACGTGCTCACCGGACTGCGGTTGGCGGACACCGGTGTCCGGCGGCCGACCACGCGGACCACCCTGGCGTGCGCGTGGGACCCCGAGGGTGCCGCGCCGCTGCTGGACCTGCTCGGGATCGAACCGGTGCGCCGGGTGGCCCGGCACGGATCGTTGGACGCGCGCCGGGGCGGCGGGATGCCCGCCGGTCTGGTCCTGCTCGATCTGCCCGACCACGACTCGCTCGACCTCGCGCACCGGTCGGAGGTGGACGCGGTGGTGGCGGTCGCGGACCACATCGTGTGGGTGTTGGATCCGCAGAAGTACGCGGACGCGATCGTGCACGACCGCTATCTGCGGCCGTTGCGGCATCACGGCCACACCATGACGGTCGTGCTCAACCACGCGGACCGGTTGCCGCCCGGCGACCTGGCGGCGTGCCTGACCGATGTGCGGATGTTGCTGGCGGCGGACGGCCTCGCCGAGGTGCGGGTGCTCGCGACGTCGTCGGAGACCGGGCTCGGGATCGCCGAGTTGCGCCGTGTGGTGCTGGCCGCAGCCGGATCCGGCGAGGCGTCGGTGACCCGGCTGGGCGCGGACCTGGACGCGCTGACCGAACGCCTGGAGCCGTGGTTCGCCGGCGAGGGGCCCGGGGCGGACGCGTTCACCGCCGAGGACCGTGACGCGCTGGTGGACGGGCTGTGCGACGCGGCCGGGGTGGCGGTGGTCGCGACGGCGGCGGGAGCGGGGCTGCGGACGCCGCGCGGGCCGCTGTCCGGACGCCGGGTGCGCCGGCCCGCGGTGCGGCCCGAGCCGGTGCAGGTGCATCGGGCCGAGCAGGCGATCCGGCGGGCGGGGACGCGGCTGACGCGGGGATTGCCGGCGCCGTGGGCGGGCGGGCTGCATCGGGTGTTGGCCCAGGGGCTGCGGGGGTTGCCGGCCGAGGTGGACGCGGTGCCGGCGGAGGCCGTGCCGAAGGCCGCCGCGCCGACGGCGGGCGCCCGGGCGGCGGTGGGCGTGCAGTGGGTCGGGGTGGTCGCGGTGCCGGTCGGGTTGGCGGGGGCCGGGTCGGCCTGGACGGGGGTGCCGGTGGGGCGTTGGTTCGGGCTGTCCGTGCCGTGGTGGGTGGTGATCGCGGGGCTGGTCGTGCTGACGGTGGGGGTGTGGCTCGGGCGGCGGGCGGCGCGGGTGGCCGCGGCGCGGCGGACGGCGGAGGTGGCGGCGGTGCTGCGGTCGCGGGTGGCGGCGACGGCGGATCGGTTGCTGGTGGGGCCGGCCGAGGCGGAGGCGGCGCGGTATCGGGAGGCGCACGGGTGTTTCCTGGCGGCTCGGGAGCCGATGCGGCCGGAGGGTGTGGGTGAGGGGGCGCGGTCGGGGGATGTGACCGGGGCGTCACCCACGTGAGTGACGGGCCGCCGGGGTGTCACCCACGTCGGTGACCGCGCGTGATGCACAGGGGCCGAGTTGTCCACAGCCTGCGGACGCCCGTCCCGGTCGATCACCGGATGTCGGATCGTCGAAGGCGTACGGCGATGTTGCGGGGCACGCCGGTGACACACGGAGGCAAGCGTGGACACGTACGTGACGGTGATCGGCAACGCCGCGAGCGATGTCCGGATCCAGGTGACCCAGTCCGGCGTCCCGCTGGCGCGATTTCGGATGGCGGTGTCGCCCAGGCGCTTCGACCGCGAGAGCGGCACGTGGGTCTCGGGAGATGCCTCCTTCTACTCGGTCGTGTGCTTCCGGGGGCTCGCGGAGAACGTGACGAGCTCGATCGACAAGGGTGACCCGCTCGTGGTGACCGGCCGGTTGCGGGTGCGCGAGTGGGAGCGGGAGGGGAAGTGGTGGACCGTCACCGAGATCGACGCGTCCTCGGTGGGACACGACCTGGCGCGGGGGATCGCGGAGTTTCGTCGGGTGGGTCGATCGGCGCGGCTGTCGGTGGTCGCGGACGCCGGCGCGGTGGCATCGATGGCCGAACAGAGCACCCTCGCGATCGACTCCGACCTCGGATCCATCGGTGAAGAGGAGGCCGCGTGAATTGCCGCGACGGCTGATCGCATGTTCGGGAAAGCCATTCATTGGCGATACCGGAGGTAATTCAAGTCGGTTTCCGGGACGAATCTGAAACAGAATTGTGACGACATCGAAGACGGAGCGATGCGGCACTATCGGACCAATCGGCGCATGTCGCTCAGCCGAGGGGGCAGGAGGTCGGAAAGGGTCGGATCGTGGAGGCGAATAGCGCCCGAGCCGAGGCATTGCTCATGGAAGGACCGATTCGAGCTGTTTTGCACCTCGAAAAATCAATAGTGAGCAGGATCGACCCGATCGGCACCTATGCGGCTTGACATACCCTATAAGCGGTTATATCCGTCGAAGACTTGTCGACTTCGCGATATCCGAATTGATGTCCTCGGCGTGGATGTTCTCCCGAGGTAAAGAACGTGAAACAAATGCGTACCCCGGGTCGCGAGAGATGGCCCGGCTGCTCATACCATTCAACGGTTCTTTACTCGCGCCCCGCTCGGGGGACCATGCGCCGCGCGCGAGTCGGCTTACATTTTTGAGGGGACCACCACATGTTCCGTACACCGGGACGGACGGCCACCCGCTTGTCGGCCATGGTCATCGCCGGCGGCTTGGCGGCGGCCGGCGTGATCGGTTTCGCGGGTGCGGCCAGTGCGGAAGGCGCCAAGGGCGTCTACAAGGGCGGCGATGTCGGTGCGAACATCTTCCTGCAGGGCAAGAAGGACTCGCAGCGCGCCTCGATCCTGAAGCTCGAGGTCGACGGCAAGATCCTGCGCACCTACTGCATCGACTTCCACACCCTCGTGCGCAGCGAGGCGACGTACGACGAGTCGGGCTGGAAGGAGACCTCCTTCGGCAAGCAGGCCGACAAGGCCAAGGTCAAGTGGGTGCTGCTGAACTCCTTCCCGACGGTGAACCTGGAGGGCGTCCGCAAGGCGGTCGCCGCCCCGGAGCTGACCGAGGGTGAGGCCGCCGCCGCCACGCAGGCCGCCATCTGGCACTTCACCGACGGCCAGAACCTGGACGAGAGCAACAAGAACGACGGCGATGTCGTCAAGCTCTACAAGTACCTGGTCGGCGACGCCAACAAGGGCGACGTCACCGAGCCCCCCGTCTCGCTCTCGGTGACCCCGGGCGAGAAGGCCGGCAAGATCAGCGACAAGCCCGGCATCGGCCCGTTCGAGGTCAAGACCAACGCCGAGGGCAAGTCGATCAACGCCAAGCTGCTCGCCGGTGACGCCGACGCCAAGGCCACCCTGGTGGACGCGAACGGCAAGGCGGTCGACAAGGTCGGCAACGGCGACAAGCTCTACGTCAACGCCGCCAACGCCACCAAGGAAGGCAGCCAGGCCTTCGAGGTCTCCGGCGAGTCGACCGTGCAGGCGGGTCGGGTCTTCCAGGGCGTCAACAAGGACGGGTCGACCAGCCAGCTGCTGATCGTCGCGGACAAGCAGAAGGTGCAGACCTCCGACAAGGCGATCGCCAAGTGGGGCAACCCCGGCAAGGGCCCGCTCCCGGAGATCAACGCCACCAAGGACTGCGTCGACGGCGGCGTCAAGGTCACCGTCAAGAACAACGGCGACGAGTCGTACAAGTTCAAGCTCGACGGCAAGGAAACCACCGTCGCGGCCGGCAAGTCGGTCGACCAGGTGGTCAAGGTCGCCGAGGACCAGGCGTACAAGATCACCATCGTGGGCCCCGACGGCAAGACCGCCAAGGAGTTCACCGGCACGCTCGACTGCAAGACGGCCGGTGCCACCGAAGGCGTGACCGGCGGCACCTCGGGTGGGACCACCGGCGAGACCGTGGCCCCGGTGAACCCGAAGGGCCCCGAGCTGGCCAAGACCGGCAGCGAGAGCAACAACACCCCCGCGATCCTGGGCGGCGCCGGTGCGCTCCTGCTCGCGGGTGGCGGCCTGGTGTTCTACATGCGCCGCCGCAACAACGGCTCGAACGGCGCCGCTGCCTGATCCAGGCAACACCGCTCGAACCACGATGACAGCCGGGCCCCGGCGCGCACCGAGCGCGCCGGGGCCCGACGTCATCGTCCGGCCCCGTGCCCTCGGCCGGTCCGCCGAGCCCGTCCGGCGTTCGAGGACGAGCGGGCCGCCGGCCGGCCGAGACGACCCGGGGCCACACTCCCGGTACGGCCCGCCGGGTACACGCAGCCGGACAATCCCGCGCCCTCCGGGCACCCATGCACGGGCACTGGTCGCCAGACCATAGGCTTGGACGCATGGCTGAGTACATCTACACCATGCGCAAGGCGCGTAAAGCGCACGGCGACAAGGTGATCCTCGACGACGTGACGCTCAGCTTCCTGCCGGGAGCCAAGATCGGCGTCGTCGGCCCGAACGGCGCGGGTAAGTCGACCGTTCTGAAGATCATGGCCGGGCTGGAGCAGCCGTCCAACGGCGACGCGTTTCTGTCCCCCGGCTACACCGTCGGCATCCTGCTCCAGGAGCCTCCGCTGGACGAGTCCAAGACCGTCCTGGAAAACGTCGAGGACGGCGTCAAGGAGATCAAGGGCAAGCTGGACCGGTTCAACGCCATCGCCGAGGAGATGGCGACCAACTACACCGACGAGCTGATGGCCGAGATGGGCGAGCTGCAGGACCAGCTCGACCACGCCAACGCCTGGGAGCTCGACTCGCAGCTCGAACAGGCGATGGACGCGCTGGGCTGCCCGCCCGGCGACTGGCCCATCGTGAACCTCTCCGGTGGCGAGAAGCGCCGCGTGGCGCTGTGCAAGCTGCTCCTGGAGGCGCCCGACCTGCTCCTCCTGGACGAGCCGACCAACCACCTCGACGCGGAGAGCGTGCAGTGGCTGGAGCAGCACCTGGAGAAGTACGCCGGCACCGTCGTCGCGGTCACCCACGACCGGTACTTCCTGAACAACGTCGCCCAGTGGATCTGTGAGGTCGACCGCGGTCGACTGCACCCCTACGAGGGCAACTACTCCACCTACCTCGACACCAAGGCCACCCGCCTCAAGGTCGAAGGGCAAAAGGACGCCAAGCGGCAGAAGCGCCTCAAGGACGAACTCGAATGGGTCCGCTCCAACGCGAAGGGCCGCCAGGTCAAGAGCAAGGCGCGACTGGCCCGCTACGAGGAGATGGCCGCCGAGGCGGACAAGATGCGGAAGCTGGACTTCGAGGAGATCCAGATTCCGCCGGGTCCGCGCCTGGGCAACGTCGTGGTGGAGGTGGACCACCTCAGCAAGGGCTTCGACGAGAAGCTGCTGATCGACAACCTGTCCTTCACGCTGCCGCGCAACGGCATCGTCGGCATCATCGGTCCCAACGGCGCGGGCAAGACCACGCTGTTCAAGATGCTGATCGACGCCGAGACGCCGGACGCGGGCAACATCAAGGTCGGCGAGACGGTCAAGGTCTCCTACGTCGACCAGTCGCGTGGCGGCCTGGACCCGAAGAAGAACCTGTGGGAGGTCGTCTCCGACGGCCTGGACTACATCAAGGTCGGCAACGTCGAGGTGCCCTCGCGGGCCTACGTCAGCGCGTTCGGGTTCAAGGGTCCGGACCAGCAGAAGCCGACCGGCGTGTTGTCCGGCGGTGAGCGCAACCGCCTCAACCTGGCGCTGACGCTCAAGCAGGGCGGCAACCTGCTGCTGCTCGACGAACCGACCAACGACCTCGACGTCGAGACCCTGTCCAGCCTGGAGAACGCGCTCCTGGAGTTCCCGGGCTGCGCCGTGGTCGTCTCGCACGACCGCTGGTTCCTGGACCGGGTGACCACGCACATCCTCGCCTACGAGGGCGAGTCGAAGTGGTTCTGGTTCGAGGGCAACTTCGAGTCGTACGAGAAGAACAAGGTCGAGCGCCTGGGCGCGGACGCGGCCCGGCCGCACCGCGCGACGTACAAGAAGCTCAAGCGCAACTGACCCGAGCGGTCGGTACGGCGCGACCGGTGGCCTGTCGTATGTCCGCATACGGCAGGCCACCGGCATCACCCGGCGGCACCCGGGTCGCCTCGGCGGGGAACGACCGGAAAACAGAGAAGAGGACTGGCACGTGGCCAGGCACATCTACCAGGCGACGCTTCGGTGGTCCGACATGGACGCCTACCGGCACATCAACAATGTGCAGTACCTCCGCTACCTGGAGGAGGCGCGCGTGGACATGATGTTCACCCTCGGGCAGCGCGAGGGGGCCAAGACGCTCTCCGAGGGCGTGGTGATCGCCCGGCACGAGATCGACTACAAGCGCCCGATGGTGTGGCGCGCCGAGCCGGTGCGGGTGGAGACCTGGGTGACCCACATCGGTGCCGCCCGGTTCACGCTGGCCTACGAGATCAAGGACGACGAGCAGGTGTACGCGACGGCGTTGTCCGTACTGGTGCCGTATTCGCTCGACGAGCAGCGCCCCCGGCGGCTGACCGGGGACGAACGGGCCTATCTGGAGCGCTTCGTCGAACCCCGGGACGAGCCGGCGGGGCGGCCGGTCCGGCCATGAGCGTGTTGCGACTCGATGCGGCCGCCGGCACGGACCTGGGCGGCTACCTGACCCGACTGCTGCGCTACGACCGCCGTGCGGTGGTACGCGTGCGCGCCGATGGATCGGTGCTCGGTACGTTCGGCCACCCGCCGTTCGGGGAGGCCGCGTCGGGTGTGATCACGCTGCGGACCAGCGAGTTGGCGGAGCCCGCGACCGTGGACGCGACGGTGTCCGCCGGGCAGCTCCTGGACGCGATCGCGGACGACGCGAGCGTGCGGCTGCCGGCGTCGGTGACCGGTCCGGGGTGGGCCGGCATGTTGCCGCCGCGCACCGGCTGGGAACGGGTCGCCGAGCTGGCCGTGCTCGACCTGGGCCGCGAAGTGGCGGCCGGCGTGGCCGAGTTCCGGTCCCGCACCGAACCCGGGATGCCACGCGCGGAGTTCGACCGGATCGCGGCCGACATCTGGACCCGACCGCTGCCCGGCCGGCTCCCGCTGCGCGCCGCACACGCCGCCCAGTCCTTCGGGTTCCTGGGTCCACCGGACCCCGAGGCCCGGGTCGAGGTGCTGACCGTCGGGCCCTGGCTACGCCTGGAAGCCCGCTACGGCTCGGTCTCGGTCCGTCGCCCCGACGCCCCCGGCCTGCTCTTCACACGCTGACCCGGTCGGTGTGCTCGACCACCACCCGGTCGGGTCCGTCGACACTCGGTGCGGCCCGGGTGCCACCGACCGGGCCCGGCCGCCTCCGTCGGAGCGCGGAGGCGGCTGTTGCCGGGTCAGTCGAGTCGGTTCACCATCGACTGCGCCGCGTAGACCAGGTAGTCCCACAGGGTGTTCTCCTGCTCGGCGGGCAACGCGATGTCGTCGACCGCCGCGCGCATGTGCCGCAGCCACGCGTCCCGAGCCTCCTCGGTCACCGCGAACGGCGCGTGCCGCATCCGCAGCCGAGGGTGTCCACGCTGCTCGCTGTAGGTGCGCGGGCCGCCCCAGTACTGCACCAGGAACATCCGCAGGCGATCCTCGGCACCGGCGAAGTCCTCCTCCGGATACATCGGGCGCAGCAGGGGATCCTCGCGCACGCCCTGGTAGAAGCGGTGCACGAGCTTGACGAACGTCTCCTCGCCGCCCACGGCTTCGTAGAGACTCGGTTCCGGCTCTCGCATCTCGGTCACCGTCCCATCCTCCCAGACGGCCCGCCGACCCGGGGATGCTCGGTCCGATCGGTCCGGGCGGCCCAACGGATCGGGACCGATCAGCCCGATTCCTCGGCGGCTCGGGTGATGCCCCGGCGCATGCCGCCGAAGACGATGCCGTGGAAGGGGAACACCGCCCACCAGTACGCGTGCCCGAGCAGCCCCCGGGGATGGAACAGCGCACGCTGGCGGTAGCACGTGTGCCCGTCGGCGGCGGAGACGGTGAACTCCAGCCAGGCCAGGCCCGGCAGCCGCATCTCCGCGCGCAGCCGGAGCAGCTCGCCGGGCACCACCTCCTCGACCCGCCAGAAGTCGAGCGAGTCGCCGACCCGCAGGCGGTGCGGGTCCCGGCGCCCGCGACGCAGCCCGACCCCGCCCACGATCCGGTCCAGGGCACCGCGCACCGCCCAGGCCAGCGACCACGAGTGCCAGCCGCTGTCGCCGCCGATGCCCTCGATCACCCGCCACACCGCCGCCGGGCTCGCGGCCGGCTCCGCCTCGCGCACGTCCTCGTACAACGAGCCGCCGGACCAGTCCGGGTCGGTGGGCAGCGGATCGCTCGGGGCGCCGGGCAGGGCCGCCGAGGACCAGCGGGTGGCCACGTCCGCGTCGCGGATGCGCTTGAGGGCCAGTTCGAGTGCACGATCGAATCCGGTCAGGCCGTCCGGCGGGTCCGGGATCCAGCGCGCGATGTCGTGCTCGTGGCAGATCACCTCGCTGCGCAGCGACTCCACCAACGGTCGGGCCAGGCCGCCGGGCACGGGAGTGATCAGGCCCACCCAGTGGCTGGACAACGACGGGGTGAGCATCGGCACGGGCAACACCCGGCGCCGGCGCAGGCCCGCGACCGCCGCGTAGCGCTGCATCATCCGCTCGTAGGTGAGCACGTCCGGGCCGCCGATGTCGAAGGCGCGGTCCACCTCCGGGGGCAGCGCGGCACAACCCACCAGGTAGTGGAGCACGTCCCGGACCGCGATCGGCTGGATGCGCGAGGTGACCCAGCGCGGCGTGACCATCACCGGCAGCCGCTCGGTCAGGTAGCGCAACATCTCGAAGGAGGCGGACCCCGAGCCGATGATCACCGCGGCGCGCAACACCGCGGTGGGCACCGCGCAGCCGAGCAGGATCTCGCCGACCTCGGCGCGCGAACGCAGGTGCGGCGAGGAGTCCCGGGCGGCGGAACCGGCGGCCGGGCCCAGACCGCCGAGGTAGACCAGCCGGCCGACGCCCGCCTCCTCGGCCGCGGCGGCGAAGGTGCGCGCGGTCTCGCGATCGGTGTCGGCGAAGCGCGGGCCGCTGCCGAGCGCGTGGATCAGGTAGTAGGCGATCTGCACGCCGTCGAGGGCGCGGCGGACCTCGGCGGGGTCGAGGGCGTCGGCCCGGACGATCTCCACCCGGTCCGCCCACGGGTGGTCGCGCAGCTTGTCCGGGGTGCGGGCCATACAGCGCACCCGATAACCGGCCGCGAGCAGTTCGGGCACGAGCCGGCCGCCGAGATAGCCGGTGGCGCCGGTGACCAGACACAGGGGAGAGTCCACCCGACCCAGTCTCGGCGACGGCCGGCCCGAATCCCGCGAGGGCGCGCCCGACGGTGACCCGTTCGGTCTCCGCCCCGGGGCGGGGCTCAGGCTCCCGGCGCCCCGGGCGCCTGCGGTGTCGGTGGGGCCGGCGGCGGGGACACCGGGACCGGCGCGGGCTCGGCCGGGGCGGGCGCGGGGCCGTCGTCGCTCGCCGGCCCCGCCGCGCTCGCGACCGGCTCGCTGATCCGGATGCCCGCGTCGTCGAACGCCCGCTTGAGCCGGCCGCGCAGCTCGCGCGCCACCGGCAGCTCCTGACCGGGCATGGTCTTGATCTGCACCTGGAGCACGACCGCGTCCGGGGTCACCGATTCCATCCCGACCACGGTCGCCGAACCCCACATGCGCTCGTTCCACGGCTCGACCTCGGCCAGCGCCTCGGCGGTCGAGGAGATCACCGCGCGCACCTTGTCCACGTCCTCGTGGTAGCCGACCTGGACGTCCACCTTGGCGGTGCCCCAGCCCTGGCTCTTGTTGCCGATCCGCTTGATCTCCCCGTTGCGGATGTACCAGACGGTGCCGTCCACATCGCGCAGCTTGGTGATCCGCAGGCCCACCTCGACCACCGTGCCGGTCGCGGCGCCCGCGTCGACCAGGTCGCCCACGCCGTACTGGTCCTCCAGGATCATGAACATCCCGGACAGGAAGTCGGTGACCAGGTTGCGCGCGCCGAAGCCCAGCGCGATGCCGGCGATACCCGCGCTGGCCAGCAGCGGCGCGAGGTTGACCTTGAACTCGCCGAGCACCATCAGTCCGGCGATGCCCAGGATCACGAACGACGCGGTGCTGCGCAGCACCGAACCGACCGTCTCGGCGCGCTGCCGGCGCCGTTCGGCGTTGAGCAGGAAGCCGGTCACCGGCCGCCCGCTGCTGTCCGTACCGCTGTTGGCCATCCGGCCGACCAATTGGGTGATCAGTTTCCGGGTCACCGCGCGCAGGATGAGCGCGACCAGGATGATCACCAGGATCCGGATCGGCGTCACCACCAGGGACTCGCCGTGTCGGTCGAACCAGGACGACACCTTGCCGTCGCTCTTGGCGACGTCGAACGACAGCAGGATTCCGGGGACGGGCGCGGACACGTACTGGACCTTTCGGACGGCGAGCGGAGGAACCTCCCCCGGCGACGGGGGATCGGCTTCCCACAGTAGTCACGCGGGTGGAAAGCCTCGTGCGATACCTCTTGTTCATTCCTTTTGTCACTGATTGCCGCTATGTCACTGGTTGCTGCTGTGTCGCTGATCACCGCTAGGTCACCGATCCCCACCTTCGCCGTCCCGGCCGGTCGCCGCGCCGAGCGCGCCGGGGGTGCCGGGCGTGCCGGGCGTGCCGTCGAGTGTGCCGAGCGTGTCGAGGTCCAGGCCGGTCCGATCGGCCAGGAAGGACAGCGTGTCCACGGTGAGTTCGACGGTGCGCGAGACCGAGCGGGCCGCGTGGCCGACCTCGGCCTCGGCGCGCAACAACACCGGGCGGCTGCTCGTGGTCGCGTCCTGGAGGGCCGCGCACATCTTGCGCGCGTGCAGCGGGTCCACCCGGCTGTCGCCGTCGAACACGGTGAACAGCACCGCCGGGTAGGCCACGCCCGCCCGTACGTGGTGATAGGGCGAGTAGCCCAGCAGCCAGTCCAGTTCCTCGGCCGTCTCCGCGCTGCCGTACTCGTCGGACCACAACCGGCCCAGCCCGAACCGCTCGTAGCGGACCATGTCCAGGAGCGGCATCGAGCAGGCCACCGCCGCGTACAACTGCGGCCGCTGGGTGAGCGCGGCGCCCACGAGCAGCCCACCGTTGGAACCGCCGGACGCGGCCAGCCGCTCGGACGTGCTCCAACCCCGGGCGATCAGATGCTCCGCGGCGGCGTGGAAATCCTCGAACACGCGTTGCTTGTGCCCACGCATGCCCGCGCGATGCCACTCCTCGCCTTCTTCCGAGCCGCCGCGCAGATTGGCGATCGCGTACACGCCGCCCGCCTCCACCCACGCGAGTACACCCGCGGAGTAGGCGGGGCCGAGCGCGATGCCGAAGCCGCCGTAGCCGTACAACACGGCGGGCCGGGGTCGGTCCGGCTCGGCGGTCGGCGCGATCACGAACATCCGGACGGTGGTGCCGTCCGCCGAGCGGTAGGACTCCTGGCGCACGTGCACCCGCGGCAGTCGTGCGTTGCCGGGCGCGCCGGCCCAGGTCTCGATCGCGCCGGTGCGCGCGTCGTAGCGCAGTACGGCCGACGGCGCGGTGTAGTCCGACCAGCCGAACCACGCCTCGTGGCCGCCCTCGGGGTGCTCGGCCAGTCCGCCGATCGAACCGGGCGAGCCGCCGGGCGTCTTCGGCCGGGCCAACACCTCGCCGGTGGCCAGGTCGCACGCCGTCAGCTCGCCCACCGCGTGCCGGGTCCGGGCGAGCAGCAGCGTCGGCCGCGGCGCGTGCGGGCCGTCCAGGATCGCGTATCCGGTGAGCACCGCGTCCGGCTCCTCGGGTACCAGGTCCCGCCAGCCCTCGGGGCCCGGCGCCGCCGGGTCGGCCACGCACAGCCGACCGCGCGGCGCGTCCAGGTCGGTGAACACGTACAGCCGCCCGTCCCGGCCCACCCGCAGGCCGGTGAGCGCGTCGCGGCCCACCACCACCGGGCGCAACCGCGGCCGTTCCGGCGCACCCGTGCGCAGGTCGGCCAGCCACAGGTCGTTGCGCGGCGCGGTGCCCGCGGACGCGGACACGGTGAGCCAGTTGCCGTCCCGGCTGACGCCGACGCCGAAGTAGGTGGCCGGTTCGCTGCCCGCGCCGAACACCTCGACGTCCGTGGCGGGATCGGCGCCGATCCGGTGCAGGTAGACCCGGCGGTGATGTTGTTCCTCGCCCGCGGGCACCGCCTCCGGCGGGAGTCGGCGCACCAGGTAGCACGCGTCGCCGCCGGGAAGCCAGGCGATCGAGGTGTCGCGCATCCGATCGATCGGGCCCTCGACGTGCTCGCCGGTACGCACGTCGAGCACGTACAGGCGGGACTCCTCGTCGCCGCCGGTGGAGAGCAGGTAGGCGAGCCGATCACCCTCGTCCGAGGGCGTCCACTGGTCCAGCGTGGTGGTGCCGGTCGGGTCGATCGCGATCGGATCCACCAGCGCGCGCTCGGTCCCGTCCGGCTCGACCACGAACAACACCGCGTGCTCGTGCTCGGGGTCGCGGCGGATCAGGAAGTGTCGGTCGCCGCGCCAACAGGGCAGCCCGATCAGGCCGGTGGCGAGCAACTCGGACAGCCGCGCCCGCAGCCGATCGCGTCCGGCCAGATGGTCCACATGGGCGTGGAACCACTCGTCCTGCGCCGCGGCCCAGGCGCGGGTGTCCGGCGCGTCAGGGTCCTCCAGTGCCCGATAGGGGTCCGGGACGGAGCGGCCGAACAGCACGTCGACCGTGTCGCCGCGGGCGGCGGCGGGGGCGTGCGGGGTCTCGTGGGGGGCGTGTTCCGCGGGCTGCACAGAGCGCGTCATGGGCGCACCCTAGACGCCCGGGCGGATCGGTGCGCACCGTCACCACCCGGCCACGTGGTGCCACCCATGCAGGTGAACGCTCTGTGACCTTGTCGATTCCTGGTAGCGCGGGGGGTATCCCGCCATGGACACTGGAGGCCGATCGTCCCCGGCGCGAGCCACGCGCTGTCGGCGTCACAGGGAGGCATACGTGCCGCATTCGCTGGTCCTCAACGCGTCGTACGAGCCCCTGTGCGTGGTGCCCGTTCGCCGCGCACTGATTCTCGTGCTGAACGACAAGGCAATGTGCCTGGAAGAAACAGGCACCATCCTGCACAGCGCCACCACCGAGATTCCCGTACCCAGTGTGATCAGACTGACCCGTTTCGTCCGTATCCCCTTTCGGGGCCAAGTCCCGCTCACCCGGCGCGCGCTGTTCGCTCGCGACGGAGGGCGTTGCGTCTACTGCGGAAGCGCCGCCACCAGTGTCGACCACGTCGTCCCCCGCAGCCGCGGTGGACAACACACGTGGGACAACGTGGTCTCGGCGTGTCGTCGCTGCAATCACGTCAAGAGCGATCGGTACATCGCCGAGCTGGGCTGGCGAATGCCGCGTCCCCCATCCCAACCCACCGGCCTGGCGTGGCGGATCCTGGGCACCGGGTTTCGTGATCCACGTTGGGAGCCATACCTGGCGCCGTACGGTGCGCAGGAGGCGGGCTTCGACCATTTCGACCAGGTCGCGAGCGCCTAGAAGGCGGCGGATTTCCTCCGGGGAGCCCGTCGCCGTTTTTGTTTCGACGGGTTCCACCGGAGCCGCGGTCCGGAACCCGACACATCTGCTCGCGTGTCGGTCGGACACGCCGACACCGGGGCCGTTCGGGTGCGATGCTCGCGGGCATGGAGGAACCACGCGTATCGCAGTTGTCTCCCGAATTGGTCCGGCTCGCCTCCGCGTTCGGGGTGGCCACGGAGTATCAGGGGTGGCGCGGCGAGGCCGTGCACACCGACCCGGCGACGGTGATAGCGGTGCTCGGTGCGCTCGGCGTGGACGCGTCGACCCCCGAGAGTGCCCGGGCCGCGCTCGCCGAGCACGAGGAACTGCGGCGGACCCGGCTGTTGCCCCCGGTGCTGGTGCTGCGTTCGGGCCGGCCGGCCGGCTTCACCGTCAACGTGCCGGCCGGGCATCGGGTCGAGCTGTGGATCGAGCTGGAGGACGGCGGGGTCCGCCGCGACCTCGGTGCGGGACCCGGCCTCGGACCGCTCGGTGACCCGGTCGGCGCCCACCGGGTGCCCGCCGATCTGCCGCTGGGCTGGCACACCCTGCACGCCCGCTGCTCGCCCGAGCCCGAGGAGTCGCTCGGCTCGGGCGGGGTGCCGAGCACCGCCGGCGCGGGCAGTCGCGCCTCGTGCCCGATCGCGATCACCCCGGCCGTGCTGCCCACGCCCGCGGAGCGCTCGTGGGGCTACATGGTGCAGCTCTATTCGCTGCCCTCGCGCCGGTCGTGGGGGATCGGCGACCTGGCCGACCTGGCCGACCTGGCGGTGTGGTCGGCGCGTACCCAGGGCGCCGGCTTCGTGTTGGTCAACCCGCTGCACGCGGCCTCGCCGGTGCCGCCGGTGGAGGCGTCGCCGTACCTGCCGGTGAGCCGCCGGTTTCCCGACCCGATGTACGTCCGGGTCGAGGCCGTCCCGGAGTTCGCCTACCTGACCCCGGTCGAGCGGGCGGTGGCCGAGGAGCTTCGGGCCGAGGCGGGGGACGGGCAGGACGGCGCCGAGCACCTGGATCGGGACGCGGTGCGGGTGGCCAAGCGGGAAGCGCTCGCGCTGGTGCACAAGGTGCCGCGCAGCCTGGGCCGGGACGCCGACTACCGCGCGTTCGTCGCGCGCGAGGGCCGATGGCTGACCGACTTCGCCACGTGGTGCGCGCTGGTCGAGGAGTACGGCCCGTCCTGGCGGAACTGGCCCGCGCACCTGCACGACCCGGACTCGGCCGAGGTCGCCGCCGAGCGCGAACGGCTCGCCGGCGCGATCGACTTCCACCGCTGGACCCAGTGGGTGCTGGCCGACCAGTTGCAGGCCGCGCAGGACGCGGCGACGCACGCGGGCATGTCGGTGGGCATCGTGCACGACCTCGCGGTCGGCGTGCACCCCGACGGCGCGGACGCGTGGGTGCTCGGGTCCGAGCGCGGCGGCCGGGTACTCGCGCTGGGCGCCACCGGCGGCGCGCCGCCGGACGCGATGAACCAGATCGGGCAGGACTGGAACCAGCCGCCGTGGCATCCGCTGCGGTTGGCCGAGACCGGCTACGCGCCCTACCGGGAGCTGTTGCGCGCGGCCTTTCGGCACGCCGGCGCGGTACGGGTGGACCACGTGCTCGGGCTGTTCCGGTTCTGGTGGGTGCCCAAGGGCAACAGCCCCGCCGAAGGCGCGTACGTGCGCTACGACCACGAGGCGATGGTCGGCATCCTGGCCCTGGAGGCGCACCGCGCCGGTGCCGTGGTGATCGGCGAGGACCTGGGCACGGTGGAGCCGTGGGTGCGGACCTATCTGGCCGAGCGCGGCATCCTGGGCACCTCGGTGTTGTGGTTCGAACGCGACGACAAGGGCCGGCCGCTGCCGCCCGAGCAGTGGCGCGCCGGCTCGCTGGCCACGGTGACCACGCACGACCTGCCGCCCACCGCGGCCCGGCTCGCGGGCGAGCACATCGACCTGTGGGAGCGCCTGCACCTGCTGGTCCGGGACGTGGACATCGAACGGGCCGAGGATCTCGCCGACCGCGAGCAGTGGCTCGAACTGCTGCGCCGGCGCGGCTACCTGCGGCCCGGCGCGGGCGAGCGGGAGACGGTCGAGGCGCTGCACCGCCTGCTCGCCGCGACGCCGTGCCGGCTGCTCGGCGTCTGGCTGCCGGACGGGGTGGGCGATCGTCGCCCGCAGAACCTGCCGGGCACCTGGAACCAGTATCCGAACTGGCTGCTGCCGGTGGCCGACGACGAGGGCCGACACGTCTACCTGGAGGACCTGCCGGTCAACCCGCGCGCGGTGTCGCTGGCCCGGGTGCTCCGGGGGCGTTAGGCCCTGTCCGGCCCGGCCCCGGACGTGCCGAAGCCGCCGAGCGGGTGTGCACCCGCTCGGCGGCTTCGGGGAAAGTCAGTTCTTCTTCTTGTTGATGATGTCCGGAAGCATCACGAGACCCGCGATGATCACGAAGGCCAGGATCGGGATGCCGACGAAGACCCCGAGGGTCTCGCCGATACCGATGCCGGCGCCCGGTTCGTCGCCGTCGTCGCGGATGTTCGCGAAGGCCGGTGTCGAAATCAGCGACATGAGCGTGACAACGGCCGACACGGCCCCGGCGCGAAGTGCATTCCTGTTCACCACGAAACCCACGCTACCGGGCCGGTGCACGAACACACGCACCGGGTTGACCCTTCCGTGCGAACCGCCGGCCGGCCGGACCGTCGATCGGCCCGGCCGGCCCCACGTCGGGTGCTACTTGTCGCGTGCCTGCGCCCGCAGGGCCCGGGCCACCCCGTCGCGGCTCTCCACCACCAGGCGCCGCAGGCCCGCCGGGTGCTCGGCGCTCGCGAGCCACGCGTCGGTGCGGTCCAGGGTGTCCTGGGTGACCTGGAGGGTCGGGTACAGGCCGATCACGATCTGCTGGGCGATCTCGTTGGTGCGGGTCGTCCACACGTTCGCGATCGTGGCGAAGTACCGCTCGGTGTAGGCCGCGAGCAGGTCGCGCTGGGCCGGCTGGACGAAGCCGCCGATCACCGCCGCCTGGATCGCGTTGGGCAGCGCGTCGGACTCGACGACCGAGGCCCACGCCTCGTCCTTGGCCGCGGCCGTCGGCCGGGCCGCCCGCGCGGCCGCCGCGTGCCGGCGACCGGCCGCGGTGGAGTCGCGCTCCAACTCGGCGTCGACGTCCGCGTCGGTGGCCACCCCGGTCGCGGACAGGCGCAGCAGCAGCGCCCAGCGCAGATCCGCGTCCACCGCCAGGCCCTCGATCTGCTCCTTGCCGTCGAGCAGAGCACGCAGGATCGCCAGGTGGTCCGGCCGCGCCGCCACCGACGCCAGGCAGCGCGTCCAGGCCAACTGGTGGTCGCTGCCCGGCTCCGCCGCGCGCAGGAAACGCTCGGCCGCCACCGCGAGTTCGGCCAGCGAACGCTCGCGGTGCGCCGGGTCGAGGTAGAGCTCCAGCGCGCTGGTGACCTGGCGCTGCAACGTCTGGACGATGTTGATGTCCCGCTCGCCGCCCGCGCCGGCCAGTACCAGCTTGAGGTAGTCGCGCGCCGCCATCTCCGCGTCGCGCGTCATGTCCCACGCCGCCGCCCAGCACAGCGCGCGCGGCA
This sequence comes from Embleya sp. NPDC020886, assembly GCF_044333915.1. Classification (NCBI taxonomy): domain Bacteria; kingdom Bacillati; phylum Actinomycetota; class Actinomycetes; order Kitasatosporales; family Streptomycetaceae; genus Embleya; species Embleya sp. NPDC020886. Next base: position 281,944 of record NZ_JBIRRX010000004.1, read on the forward strand.
GCGGGTCGACGAACTCGCCGATCGCGTCGGTGACGAAGGCCAGCGAGTGCTCGTCGAGCCGGATCTTGGTGTAGGTCAGGTCGTCGTCGTTGAGCAGCACCACGTCCGGACGGGCCCGGCCGACCAGGTCGGCGACCTCGGTTCGGGCGCCGGTGACGTCCAGCTCCAGCCGGTGCGTGCGCACCAGACCGGCGTCGGTGCGGTCGTAGAAGCCGATCGCGATCCGGTGCGAACGCAGCGTCGGCCACGCCTGCGGAGCCTCCTGGAGCACCGCGAACGAGGTGATCACGCCGTCCGAGGAGGTCTCGATCGCGGGCCGCAGCGTGTTCACGCCCGCGGTCTCCAGCCACTCGCGCGACCACGACTTCAGGTCCCGACCGGAGGTCTCCTCCAGCGCGCCCAGCAGGTCGGCCAGCCTGCTGTTGCCCCACGCGTGCTTCTTGAAGTACGCCCGTACGCCCGCGAAGAAGTTCTCGCTGCCCACGTAGGCGACGAGCTGCTTGAGCACCGAGGCGCCCTTGGCGTAGGTGATGCCGTCGAAGTTGACCTCGACGTCCTCCAAGTCCCGGATGTCGGCGAAGATCGGGTGCGTGGAGGGCAGTTGGTCCTGCCGGTAGGCCCAGGTCTTCATCCGGTTGCCGAACGTGGCCCACGCGTGCGACCAGCGGGTCACCTCGGCCTGGCAGCGCACCGACGCGTAGGTGGCGAACGACTCGTTCAGCCACAGGTCGTCCCACCACTGCATGGTGACCAGGTCGCCGAACCACATGTGCGCGAGCTCGTGCAGGATGGTCTCCGCACGCGTCTCGTACGACGTGTCGGTGACCTTGGAGCGGAAGACGTAGTCCTCCAGGATCGTCACACAGCCCGCGTTCTCCATCGCGCCCGCGTTGTACTCCGGCACGAAGAGCTGGTCGTACTTGGCGAACGGGTAGGCGAAGTCGAACTGCTTCAGGAAGTAGTCGAAGCCCTGCTTGGTGACGTCGAAGATGGCGTCCGCGTCCAGGAACGGCGCGAGCGAGGACCGGCAGTACACGCCGAGCGGGACGACCGTGCCGTCCGCGGCGGTGTAGCTGTCCTGTACCGCGTGGTAGTGGCCGGCCACCAGGGCGGTGATGTACGTGGAGATCCTGGGCGTCGGTTCGAACGCCCACACCGAGGCGCCGTCGGCACCGGCCGAGGGCTCGGGGGTGGGCGAGCAGGAGACCACCCGCCACTCGCTCGGCGCGGTGATCGTGAAGGCGAAGGTGGCCTTGAGGTCCGGCTGTTCGAAGTTGGCGAAGACCCGGCGCGCGTCGGCCACCTCGAACTGGGTGTAGAGGTAGGTCTTGCCGTCCACCGGGTCGACGAAGCGGTGCAGGCCCTCGCCGGTGTTCATGTACGCGCAGGACGCGACCACCCGCAGCTCGTTGTGCTCGGCGAGGTCGCTCAACGCGATCCGGCTGTCCGCGAAGACCGACGCGACGTCGAGCGCCTTGCCGTTGAGGGTGATCTCCTGCACGTCGGGGGCGATCAGATCGACGAACGTGCTCGCCCCCGGTTCGCTACAGCCGAACCTCAGCACCGTCGTGGACGGGAACGTCGCACCGGTGCCGGTCAGGTCGAGGGCGATGTCGTACGAGTCGACGGACAGGATCCGGGCCCGCTCGCGGGCTTCGTCACGCGTCAGGTTGGTTCCGGGCACGCTGCGCTCCTTGTGGGATGGGCGCCGCCGGGGAGGGGCGGCCGGGGAATCGGACCCCGTCGGGATGGTGGCGGGATCCGAACGGGCGAGTCAGTCGCGTCGGTCGCGCTTGCGGGCCGCGAGCGCACGGGTCACGTCGTCGCGGCACTCCAGGACCAGCCGGCGCAGCGCCGGCACCGGCTCGGTCGCGGCCAGCCAGTCGTCGGTGCGCCGCAGCGTGTCGACGTCGATCCGACCCGAGGGGTAGAGGCCGACCACGACCCGGCGGGCGATCTCGATCGAGCGGTCCCGCCACACCGGCGCGATCGCGGCGAAGTAGCGGTCGGTGTACGGGTCGGTCAGGTCTTCCTGACCGGACGTGGCGAAGCCCGCGATGACCGCGGCGAGCGTCGCGTTGGGCAGTTCGTCGGTTTCCACCACGAGCCGCCACGCCTCGGCCTTGGCCTCGGGCGTGGGGCGTGCGGCGCGGCACTCGATCGCGTGTCGGCGACCGGCCGCGGTGCCGTCGCGCTCCAGTTCGGCGGCGATGTCCGGCTCGTCGGCGGCACCGCCCGCGCACAGCGCGCGCAACATCGCCCAGCGCAGCTCGGTGTCCACGCTCAGCCCGGCGATCCGCTGCTCACCGGTCAGCAGGTCGCGCAGCAACGCGAGTTCCTCGGGCGTGCCGGCGGCCGAGGCCAGGCAGCGGGCCCAGGCGAGCTGATGGCCCCCGCCCGCCTCCGCGGCCCGCAGTTCGGTCAGCGAGCCGGCCGCGAGCAGCCGCAGGGCCTCGGCCCGGAAGGCCGGGTCGGTGTAGCGGTCCAGGCCGGTCTTGACCTGCACCTGGAGCTTTTGCACCACGCCCACGTCGCTTTCCCGACCGGCGTGCCGCAGCACCAGGTCCAGGTAGTCGCGCGCGGGCAGTTCGCCGTCCCGGGTCATGTCCCACGCCGCGCCCCAGCACAGCGCGCGGGCGAGCGAGGAGTCGAGCTCGCCCAGCGAGTCGAGCACCGCCTGCCACGACCGCGGGTCGAAGCGCACCTTCGCGTAGGTGAGGTCGTCGTCGTTGAGCAGGATCAGCGGCGTGCGGGCGCGGCCGACCAACTCGGGCACCTCGGTGCGGGCGCCGACCACGTCCACCTCGACCCGGGCGACCCGCTCGGCGCCGTCGTACAGGCCGATCGCGATCCGGTGCGGGCGCAACGTCGGGAACGCCGGCGTGGCCTCCTGGAGCACCGCGAACGAGGTGATCACGCCGTCCGCGTCGGTCTCGATCGCCGGGCGCAGCGTGTTCACGCCGGAGGTCTCCAGCCAATCCGCCGACCAGGACTTGAGGTCGCGGCCGGAGGTCTCCTCCAGGGCGGAGAGGAAGTCGGCGAGGGTGGTGTTGCCCCACGCGTGCTTGCGGAAGTACGACCGGGCACCCGCGAAGAACTCGTCCTCGCCCACGTAGGCGACCAGTTGCTTGAGGACCGAGGCGCCCTTGGCGTAGGTGATCCCGTCGAAGTTGAGCTTGGCGTCCTCCAGGTCGTTGATCACCGCCACGATCGGGTGGGTGGTGGGCAACTGGTCCTGGCGGTACGCCCAGTCCTTGCGGCGTGCGGCGAAGCTGGTCCAGGCGTCGGTCCAGCGGGTCGCCGCGCCCTGCGAGTAGGCGCCCATGAAGTCGGCGAAGGACTCCTTCAGCCACAGGTCGTCCCACCAGCGCGGAGTGACCAGGTCGCCGAACCACATGTGCGCCATCTCGTGCAGGATCACGTTGGCGCGGTTCTCGTACGCCGAGTCGGTGACCTTGGAGCGGAAGACGTAGTCCTCGGTGAAGGTGACCGCGCCCGGGTTCTCCATCGCGCCGAGGTTGTACTCCGGCACGAAGAGCTGGTCGTACTTGCCGAACGGATACGGGAAGTCGAACCGGTCGTGGAACAGGTCCAGGCCCTGCCGGGTGACCTCGAAGATGTCCTCGTGGTCGAACGACTCGGCCAGCGACGCGCGGCAGAACCCGCCGAGCGGGACGACCAGGCCGTCCGGGCCGGTGTAGGTGTCGAAGACCGCGTGGTAGGGGCCGGCCACGACCGCGGTCAGGTAGGTGGAGATCCGCGGCGTCGGGGCGAAGTCCCAGCGTGCGACCCCCTCGCGCACCGGTGCCGGCTTCGGCGTGGTCGAGTTCGACACCACGTGCCAGTCGGCCGGCGCGGTCACCGAGAACCGGAACGACGCCTTGAGGTCCGGCTGTTCGAAGTTCGCGAAGACCCGGCGCGAGTCGGCCGGCTCGTACTGGGTGTAGAGGTAGACCCGATCGTCGACCGGGTCGACGAAGCGGTGCAGGCCCTCGCCGGTGCGGCTGTAGGCGCACGACGCGAGCACGCGCAGTTCGTTGGTTCCCTCGACCAGGTCGTCCAGCAGTACTCGGGCGCCGTCGAAGACCTGTGCGGGGTCGAGCGCGCGGCCGTTGAGCACGACCTCGTGGACGGCCGGGGCGAGCAGATCCACGAACGTGGCCGCACCCGCCTCACGGCAACCGAAACGGAGCACCGTCTCGGAGCGGAACGTCTCCGTGCTGTCGGTGGTGACATCGAGCCTGACGTCGTAGTCCTCGACGCTCAGGATCCGGGCCCGCGTGCGGGCCTCCTCGCGGGTCAGATTCCTGCCGGGCACTGGATCACTCCCTGGTTGGCTGCGGTCCGGGCGATCCTTTCACGGCGGGGGCGGCTGTGTCGGCCCGGTTCTCGACCGGATTCCCGGTCCGGCGCGGGTGCGGCCCCGGCCGGCCCGGGAGCGTGGGATTGTCGCGATCGGCAGGAATGGCGGGGTGCGGTCGGAGGTTGCACAGTCATCGACGGCCCGTCCGCCGTCCGTCGAGGCGACCCGGGTGCAGCGCGGCCGGGCGCACGGCGTCGCGAACCAGGCAGCAGGATCGAGAGGAACCCCGCAGTGACCACCAAGGACAACGGATCCGCCCGCGACATAGCGCACTTCTGGTTCGACCCGCTGTGTCCGTGGGCGTGGATGACGTCGCGCTGGATGCTCGAGGTGGAGAAGATTCGCCCCGTGGACGTGCAGTGGCACGTGATGAGCCTGTCCGTGCTCAACAGCGGCCGGGACGACATCCCGGAGGCGTACAAGGAGATGCTGGAGCGCGGCTGGGGCCCGGTGCGGGTGTGCATCGCCGCCGAGCAGCGGTTCGGCAACGAGGTGCTCCTGCCGCTCTACACCGCGCTGGGCAACCGCCGGCACCCGGGCGGCGAGGAGTTCTCGCGCGAGATGATCGAGGCCGCGCTGACCGAGGCGGGCCTGCCCACCGAGCTCGCCGACGCCGCCGACTCGACCGAGTACGACGAGGCTCTGGTCAAGTCGCACCACGACGGCATGGACCGGGTGGGCATGGACGTCGGCACCCCGGTGATCAGCGTCAACGGTGTGTCCTTCTTCGGTCCGGTGGTGACCCCGGCGCCCAAGGGCGAGGACGCGGGCAGGCTCTGGGACGGCGTGGTGCTGGTCGCGGGCACGCCGGGCTTCTTCGAGATCAAGCGCACCCGTGACCAGGGGCCGATTTTCGACTGACCGGTTTCGACTGACCGGATGAAACCTGTCGGTCCCGACTCGGAATCGACTACAAAGCAAAGCAAAGCTAATTAATCTGGATAAATGACGGCTCCGGAGCGCCAGAGCAGCGTGATCCACACCTCCCGTACCGGGCGGCCGGATCCACGCACGCCCAACGGCAACGCCCCCTACGGCTCCCGCATGCCGCGGCTGCGCGACCGAGCGCTCGCCTTCGGGCTGCGCGCGGTCGTGCCGCTGTGGCGCTGGGTGGGACTGCGCACCGGGGCCGCCTCGTTGCGGCACTACCTGGTCGGGCGCGGCGCGCCGTTCGTGATCGACCCGGCCCAGCCGCTGCGGGCCAAGCCGTTTCGCCGTGCGGCGCTCACCCACTTCGAGGAGTGGTGGGCGCTCGCGGCGATCCGCTGGCACGACAGCGGCGGCATCGAGAGCGTCTTCGAGACCACCACGCACTGGCACGGGGTGCTGATCCGGCGCGCGGACGACACCGACTGGTGGTTGGCCATGCGCGGTCTGCAATATCGGATCACCGGCCGGATCGAGGTACTTCCCGGCGGCACCGCCACCCCCGGCTCGCCGGTGTTGCCGGACGTGCGGCTGGTGTACCGGGTCGAGGTGTACAAGGACTGGGGCTTCGACAAGGGGCAGGGCGAGTACGGGGTGTCCTTCACGCCGCTCGCGCGCCTGCACGAGGTCGGTCTGGCCCGCGAATTCCCGGTCACCGGCCGGAGCGGCGAACTGGTGTGGACCTCGAACGGGCCGCACGGCTTCGCGGGGTAGCGCCCGCCCGCGGCCGGCTCCGCGCCCCTGACCTGTGCGGTCGTGGTGTCGGTGGGCGAAGATCGGGGTCGGCCGGCCCTGGGGATTGCACACGTGTCGACGTACTCTCGGCGGGTGTCGCGACCGGGCCCGGTGACCGTTCCCGGCTGCGGCGCCATGTCCCAGTGGCAAGCGGAGGAGTTCGGCGGCATGACCAAGGCTTACGACACGATCTACATCGACGGCGCGTGGACGGCGCCCTCGTCGACCGAGACCATCGACGTCGTCGACCCCAATACCGAGCAGGTCGTGGCGACCGTGCCGCAGTGCACGCCCGCCGATGTGGACCTGGCCGTGGCCGCCGCCAGGCGCGCCTTCCCGGGCTGGGCGGCCACCCCGCCGGCCGAGCGGGCCGCGCTGCTGGCCAAGGCACGGGACCTGCTGGCCGAGCGTTCGGCCGAGATGACCGAGGTGATCATCGCGGACATGGGCGCCCCGGCGGCCCTGGTCGAGCGGGTGCACCTGGGCCTGCCACTGGTCGTGCTGGGCAGCTTCGTCAAGCTCGCCGCCGAGTTCGAGTGGGAGCAGACCATCGGCTCCTCGCTGGTGGTGCGCGAGCCGGTCGGTGTGGTCGGGGCGATCACCCCGTGGAACTTCCCGCTGCACCAGATCACCAACAAGCTCGGCCCGGCCCTGGTCGCCGGCTGCACCGTGGTGCTCAAGGCCAGCGAGGTCGCGCCGCAGGCCGCGCACGTGTTCTTCGAGATCCTGCACGACGCGGGCTTCCCGGCGGGCGTGGTCAACCTGGTCTCCGGCACCGGCCCGGTGGTCGGCGAGGCGATCGCCGCGCACCCGGACGTCGACATGGTCTCCTTCACCGGCTCGACCCGGGCCGGCACCCGGGTGTCCGAGCTGGCCGCCGCGACGGTCAAGCGGGTCGCGCTCGAACTCGGCGGCAAGTCCGCCAACGTGATCCTGCCCGGCGCCGACCTGGAGAAGGCGGTGCGCGCGGGCATCGGCGGCGCGTACCGCAACAGCGGGCAGACGTGCAGCGCGCTGACCCGGATGCTGGTGCACCGCGACGACCTGCCGCGCGCGGTCGAGCTGGCGGCGGAGGGCGCGAGGGCGATGACCGGCAAGCTCGGCCCGCTGGTGAACGCGACCCAATTCGAGCGGGTGCGCGGCTACATCGCCAAGGGCATCGAGGAGGGCGCCACCCTGGTGACCGGTGGCGCGGAACCGCCCGAGGGCGTGGAAACCGGCTACCACGTGCGGCCCACCGTCTTCTCCGACGTGACCAACGACATGACGATCGCGCGCGAGGAGATCTTCGGGCCGGTGTTGTCGATCCTGCCCTACGACACCGAGGAGGAGGCCGAGCGGATCGCCAACGACACCCCGTACGGCCTGTCCGGCGCGGTGTGGGGCCCCAGTCGGGAGGCGGCGGTGGCGTTCGCGCGCAGGCTGCGCACCGGCCAGGTGGAGATCAACGGCGGCGCGTTCAACCCGCTCGCCCCGTTCGGCGGTTACAAGCAATCGGGCAACGGGCGCGAGCTGGGTCGGTTCGGCCTGGAGGAATACCTGGAGGTCAAGTCGCTGCAACTGTGACCCGGGACGGGCGCTTTCGGTGGTGTTCGACAAAGTACGGATCGGTACCTTGTCGGACACCCCCGTGAGCGTTCGATGTCCGATTGGTTAAGTTCATCGGGTCCCGCAACCCAAGAGTGTGGAGTCCGCTGTGAGTACTGCCCTTCTCGATGCGCGCCGCCCCGTCCTGGCCGACCTGGTTCCCGCCCGGGTCTTCCGAGGCGCCGACGTGCGCGACGCCGCGCTGGTCGTCGGCGCGTCCGCGTTCGTCGGCCTCGCCGCCCAGCTCACCGTCCCGGTGCCCGGCTCGCCGGTCCCGGTGACCGGCCAGACCTTCGCCGTGCTGCTCGCCGGCAGTGCGCTCGGCGCGTGGCGCGGACTCGCCGCGATGGTGCTCTACCTGGGTCTGGGCGCGGCGGGCATGCCGTGGTTCGCCGAGGGCACCTCCGGCACCGGCTTCCCGACCCTGGGCTACGTGCTCGGCATGGTGCTCGCGGCGACCGTCGCCGGTTTCCTGGCCCAGCGCGGCACCGACCGCAGCCCGCTGCGCACCGCCGGCACGATGGTGCTGGGCAACGCGGTGATCTACGCGGCCGGCCTCACCTACCTCGCGCACGACCTGGGCATCTCGATGTCCAAGGCGTACGAGATCGGCATGCAGAACTACCTCTTCGGCGACGCGGTCAAGATCGTCCTGGCGATGGCGCTGCTGCCCGCCGCCTGGAAGCTGGTCGGCCGGCGCGGCTGACGCCCCGTCACCGGTCGGGCCCCGCTTCCCTCTTCGGGAGCGGGGCCCGTTTTTTGCCCGGTCGCGACACTTCTTGGCACGCGACACCCGAACGCGCCTAACCTCGTGTCATGAGACCGGGGGCTGCCAAGCGCATCGTCGTCAGTGGGATCGTCGTCGCCTTTCTGATCGTGGCCGGACTGGGCAATCAGTGGGTGTTCGACGAGTCGTGGGGCCGGAGCAGCGACACCGGCAAGTGGTACATGGAACTGCTGCGGATCGTCGGCTACCCGCTGTGGATCGCGGACCGGGACGACCTGGGCGACGAGTTCCGGCACAGCTTCACCACCAAGGACGTCACCGCCGGTTATGTCGGCGCCGTACTGCTGTTCGTGGTGGTCGCGGCCGTGCTCGCGCTCGGCGCGCGCGGTCTGAGCGAGCGGGCCGGCTTCACGGCCTTCCTGCTCGGCTGGTTCGCCCCGGTGCTCGGCGGCGCGATCCACGGGCTGACCGTGTTCACGATCGTGCAGGACGAGGGGGCGGGCCGGCCGCGCGGCCTCTCCGACTTCCACTACGCGATGACCCAGATCCAGAGCGGTGCCTACTTCGGGCTGCTCACCGGCTGGCTCGTGGGCCTGGCGGTGCTGGCCTCCTACGCGTCGACGCGCCGGGCGTCCGCCTACCCGGCGTCGCACCCCTACGGCGCACCCGGTGTGTACAGCCCGGCATACGGCGCGCCCGGCGTACTCGGCAACCTCGGCTACGCCGGGCCGCCGCCGCAGTCGCCGCACGACCTCCCCACCACCATCCGACCGGCCGGCCCGCCGCCCTCCGCGCCGCCCCGGCCGACCGGTGCGCCGGACACGCCACCCGGTGGATACCGGCCCTGATGGGACGTTCGGGACCGCGCCTGAGAGACTGCGGCCCATGCGCGTTTACCTCGGCTCCGACCATGCCGGCTACGACCTCAAGCAGCACCTCATCGCGTGGCTCGACGCCAACGGCCACGAGGCCGTCGACTGCGGCCCGGCCGTCCAGGCCGACTCCTACGACTACCCCGTGTACTGCCTGCGGGCCGGCGAGCGGGTGGCCGCCGACCCGGGCAGCCTCGGCGTCGTGCTCGGTGGCTCCGGCAACGGCGAGGCGATCGCGGCGAACAAGGTCAAGGGTGTGCGCTGCGCGCTGGTGTGGAGCCGGGAGACCGCGTCGCTGGCCCGCGAGCACAACAACGCGAACGTGATCTCCATGGGCGCGCGCATGCACTCGCTCGAAGACGCCGCCAAGTTCCTGGAGGTCTTCGTGAACACCCCGTACAGCGAGGCCGAGCGGCACACCCGCCGGATCAACATGCTCACCAAGTACGAGAACACCGGCGAACTGCCGACCCTGCCGTAGCCCGCACCGTACCCAGCCGCCCCCGACCGGTCCGTCCGGTCGGGGGCGTCGGCATGTCGGTGCGGGTCGGTAGCGTGGGGGCGTCACCACACCCCGCATCCCACCGTCATCGCAGCGCTGGAGGCCGCGTGCCCGAGGGCCACACCATTCACCGTCTCGCCACCACCCATCAGGAGCGCTTCGGCGGCCTGCCACTGCGGCTGAGCAGCCCGCAGGGGCGATTCGCGGAGAGCGCGGCGCTGCTCGACGGCGAGCCCCTGGTCGACACCGACGCACACGGCAAACACCTGTTCCTGGAGTTCTCCGGCGAGCGCTTCATCCACGTGCACCTGGGTCTCTACGGACAGTTCTCCTTCGGCGAGGGCGCCGAGTTGCCCGAACCGGTCGGCCAGGTGCGACTGCGGCTGGCCGCGAAGGTGCCGGGCGGGGCGACCTGGGCGGATCTGCGCGGGCCGACCGCGTGCCGACTGCTGGACCGGGCCGAGAAGGACGCGGTGCACGCTCGACTGGGCCCCGACCCGCTGCGGGCGGACGCCGACCCGGCGGCGGCCTGGCGGCGGATCCAGCGCAGCGCCAAGCCGATCGGCGCGCTGTTGATGGAACAGGACGTGCTCGCCGGCGTGGGCAACGTCTACCGCGCCGAGGTGCTCTTCCGGTTCGGGGTGGACCCCAAGCTGGCCGGCAACAAGCTGGCGCGGGCGACCTGGGACGCGATGTGGGCCGACCTGGTGCTGCTGATGCGCGAGGGCGTGCGGCTGGGCCGGATCGACACGGTGCGGCCCGAGCACACCCCCGAGGCGATGGGTCGCGAGCCGCGCAAGGACGATCACGGCGGCGAGGTCTACGTCTATCGGCGCACCGAGATGCCCTGTCTGGTGTGTGAAACCCCGGTCAAGACCGCCGAGTTGGTCGGGCGGAATCTGTTCTGGTGTCCCACCTGTCAGCCGTCGGCGTAACCTCCGGTTGATGACCGTTCGGTAGTGTCGCGGGGTGGCCGCGCCGACGAGCAGTGGAAACCGGGTGGGCAGGACCGGGAGGCGCGCGGCATTGGCGCGCTCCGGGCGCCGGGTCGTGTCCTGGCTGCGGCATCACGTGCTGCCCTCGGACGGGTTCGCCCTGGCCGGACTGCTGGCCTCGGTCACCGCGTGCGGCCTGTTGTCGGACGTGGACGCGTCGTGGTTTCCCGCGACGATGGCGGTGGTGCCCATCCTGATCGGCGGGCTGGTGCTGCGGATGCCCAGCCTGTTGCTCCTGTACGCGGCCACCGCGGGTGTGCTGATCGCCCAGCACCAGGTGCACGACCCCGCGGAGGTCACCGGCGGCACCGTCCTGGTGGTCGGCGCGATCGCGGGCATCGTGCTGCTGATGGCGCGGATGCGGACCCGCCTGGGGGTGCAGTGGACGCGCGGCGAGTCGATGTTGTTCGACCTGCGCGACCGGTTGCGGGCCCAGGGCGAGATGCCGGTGTTGCCGCCGCAGTGGCATACCGAGGTGGTGTTGCGGCCGGCCGGTGGCCAATCGTTCTCCGGTGACTTCCTGGTCGCCTCCCGGGGGGCCGGCGGCGGGCGGGTGCTGGAGGTGGTGCTCGTCGACGTCTCCGGCAAGGGGCTGGCCGCGGGCTCGCGCGCGCTGATGCTCTCCGGCGCGTTCGGCGGGCTGCTCGGCTCGTTGCCCCCACGCGACTTCCTGCCGGCGGCGAACGACTACCTGCTGCGCCAGGAGTGGGCGGAGGGCTTCGCGACGGCGGTGCACGTGGTGCTCGACCTGGAGTCGGGCGACTACGAGTTGATCTCGGCGGGCCACCCGCCGGGCGTGCACTGGATCGCCGGTTCCGGCCGGTGGCAGGTGATCGAGGCGGTCGGCCCGCTCCTGGGGGTGATCGAGGACGCCGGCTTCGAGGGCGTCAAGGGCCGGCTGGGCCGAGGGGACGCGCTCCTGTTGTTCACCGACGGCATGGTGGAGCTGCCGGGCGAGGACATCGCCACCGGCATCGACCGCTTCCTCGGTGAGGCCGAGCGCATGGTTCGGGACGACTTCCGCGACGCGGCGCGGCGGATCGTGGCGGCGGCCGGCCGCAATGTGAGCGACGACCGCGCGGTGGTGTTGTTGCGCCGGCGCTGAGCGGCCCCGGCGGGCCGGCTCAACCGGAGCGGGGTTCGAGGGTCGTCGGTCGTACCGCCAGGGCGGCCAACTCGGCCGGCGTCCGGGGCAGCACGCCCGCCGGCGCCAGGCCGTGTGCGGCCAGCACGGCGGCGGCCGCGTGTGCCCAGGTCGGCCGCAGACTCGCCGCGGCCAGCAACGCGGTGTCCGCGAGCAGCACCGGGGCCGGCCCGGTGTGCAGCCGCCCGTCGGCGAGTACGGCCGCGTCGTCGGCCCAGCGCAGCGCGAGGTCCACATCGTGGGTGGCCATCACCACCGTCGTCCCGGCCGCGCGCAACTCGGCGAGGGTGTCCAGGAGCGCCTCCTGCCCGGCCGGGTCCAGGCCCGCGGTCGGCTCGTCCAACACCAGCACCTCGGGCCGCATCGCGATCGCCCCGGCGATGGCGGCCCGCTTGCGCTGGCCGAAGGACAGCAGGTGCACCGGCCGTTCGGCCAGCGCGGTGATCCCGAGCGCGGCCAGCGCCTCGGCCACCCGCGAGCGCACCTCGGCCGGGTCCAGCCCCAGGTTGAGCGGCCCGAACGAGACGTCCTGGGCCACCGACGCGGAGAACAACTGGTCGTCGGGATCCTGGACGACCAACTGCACGACGCGGCGCAGCGCGGTGAGCCCCTTGCGGTCGTGCCGAATCGGCACCCCGTGCAGCTCGACCCGCCCCGAGTCCGGCACCAGACCGCCGGTCAACAGCCGCAGCAGCGTGGTCTTCCCGCTGCCGTTCGGCCCGAGCAGGGCCAGCGCCCGCCCGGCCGAAACGGTCAGGGACAGGTCGCTCAACACCGGCGGCCCGTCCTGGTAGGCATAGCCGATCTCTCGTACACGCAACGGAATCACGGCACCACCGATACCAGGAGAAGGGTGGCGGCGACGACCGCCGCCACCAGGGTCAGGGAGCCCGCCACGAAGGCGCGCGAGATCGGTACCTCGTCCACCAGCACCCGCAGCCGCCCGTCGTAGCCGCGCCCGGCCAGGCCCGCCTCCAGCCGCTGGGCGCGGGCGAACGCGTGCACGAACACCGCCGAGCCGAGCCCGGCCACCGACCGCCAGCGGGCCCGCCGGGTGCGGTGGCCCAGCCGGCCGGCCTGCGCCTGGTTGATCCGCGCGGTCGTGTCGTAGAGCAGGAACAACATCCGGTACATCACCGCCGCGACGTCCACCACGGCGGCCGGGACACCCACCCGGGTCAGTCTGGGCAACACGTCCGACAGCGGCGTGGTGAACGCGAACAGCAACATCGCCAGGCCGGCGGCACCGGAGCGGACCAGCAACTCGGCCGCGCGCCGCGGCCCGTCCTCGGCCCAGCCGACGCCGTCCGCGCCGATGGTCACGAGCAGCGTCAGGGCGCCGGTCGCGGCGAAGCCCAGCGGTGCCCGGGCGGCCCGCCACAGTCGCCGGGCGGGCACCTTCGCGAACCCGAACGCGATCACCAGCACGGTCGCGGCGACCAGCACCGCGCCGGGCCACGGCGGCAGCGCCACCGCGCATCCGAGCAGTCCGAAGGAGAGCACGGCCTTGTCGGCCGGATGGCGGCGGCGCCACGAACTCGCGTGCGCCGCCGCGTCGATCGGCAACACGGAATCAGCGACCCGGGACCGATACCGGTGCCTCGCCGGTGGTGTCCGCCGGCTCGTCGGGCGTATCCGCCGCCTCCGGCGCGAGTCGGCGCCGGGTGCGCTTGACGCCGAACATGTAACCGACCACGCCCGCGCCGAGGGCGGCCTGCAACGCGAACAGACCGGACTCGATCTCGCCGGACGGCGGTTCGTACAGCGGGCTGAACCACGGTTTGTAGTCCGGGTCGTTCTCGGTGATCGCGGTCTCCGCCTGGGAGTCGGCGCCGGTGAACGGCTCGTCCTTGTGGTCGCCCATCCCGAACACCACGGGCAGCGCCGCGAGCAGCACCACGGCCAGCACGATCAGCAGGTTGATCTTCGTCGAGCGCTTCACTTGCTCTTCTCCTCCTCGCGGGCGACCCGCGCGTCCGTGAGCACGCCGAGGCGGATGAGGTCGCCGCGACTGGACTGCCGCAGCAGGCGTACGACCAGCACGGTCAGCAGACCCTCGCTGATCGCCAGCGGGATCTGGGTGAGCGAGAAGATGCCGCCGAACTTGGCCAGGGCACCGGCGAATCCGCTGTCGGGGTCGGGGAAGGCCAGCGCGAGCTGCACGCTGGTGACGCAGTAGGTGCTCAGGTCGGCGACGAACGCGCCCAGGAACACCGCGACATCCAGCGGCATGGTGCCGCCGCGTCGATCGAGCAGCGAGCGGGCCAGCCGATAGGCGCCGTAGCCGGCCCACGGGCCGACGATGGCCATCGAGAACACGTTCGCGCCGAGCGTGGTCAGCCCGCCGTGCGCCAGCAACAGCGCCTGGAAGAGCAGGGTGATCGTGCCCAGCACGGCCACGATCGGTGGTCGAAACAGGATGGCGCCCAGCCCGGTGCCGGTGGGATGCGAGCAACTCCCGGTGACCGAAGGGATCTTCAGCGCGGACAGGACGAACGAGAAGGCGCCCGAAGCGCCCAGCAGCAGGGTGTTCTCGGGGCGGTCGCGCACCTCGCGGGTGAGCGCGCGGGCGCCGTGTACGACGAACGGGGTCGACGCGACGCCCCAGGCGACGGCGTGTTCCCAGGGCAGATAGCCCTCGGCGATATGCATGAGGAAGGGTCCCTCTCCAACACCTCGTGGACGGACGATCGCCGTGGCCGGTCTCCTGGCTGACGGGTCGTACGTTCACGTCTCCGCCTTCCCGGGGCCGCGCAAGCGGTCCCAGTGGCTTCCCCGAGGCGACGACTCAACGTTTCCGCGGGGATGGAGGAGAACTTCCCGATCACAGTGGCGAGGGCCGCGCCGGCATCGAACCGGCTTCCCGAACACCACGGCGAGCCGACACTAGTGGTCGGATGGACATGGCGACAAGGTGGCATTTGCAAACCGTGCGCAAGGCCACAAGAGGGGCGGAGCGGTCGAGCAATAGCCGCATTCCGGCACGCCGTCGAGGTGCGGTGACGGGCCGTTCGCGGGCGCGACGGGGGAGGGCGGCGGGTGGCACCGACCCGCGGCCCGACACCGCGCGGGCCGCTCAGTCCAGGCCGGGTCCGCGACCGCGGACCACCAGGGTGCCCGCCACCCGGTCGCCGACCCGCTGGCGCCGCTCGCTGGTGAGCACCGCGGTCAGCCCGATCGCCCCGAGCGCGAAGGCGTCGACGAGCAACAGCAGCCAACGGGTCCCGAGTTGGCGTCGGCCGGCGCGTCCCCCGGAGACGTCCACGACGCGGATGCCGAACACCTGCATGCCCCAGGTGCGCCCGTCGTGCTCGGCGGGTCGCAGCACCCAGTACCAGAACAGGATCGCGACCGCGACCACGACCACGCCGGCGGTGATCGTCGCGGTCAGCGGACCGCTGCGGATCGAACCGTCGGGGTGCGTGGGCAGCAGGACGAACAGGAACATCGCGGCTCCGGGCAACAGCGCCGACGCCACCACGTCCACCAGGAACTGGCCGAATCGACGCCACAACACCAACGGATCGAGCCGGCTCTCGACCTCGGGCAGCCACACTCGGGCACCCGACCGGGCGGGGCGCGCCGAACGCGCGAAGTGCTGCGGAAGGCTCCGTTCGTACATGCCTTTGTACTTTCCGCAACCGGGCGGGTTGACTCCCGCCGCGACCGGATATCGCCGAGATTGCGCCCGGTCGGCGCACACGGGTGCCGACCGGGCGGCAGCGGGTGATCGAGCGGTCACCGCGAGCGTGGGAACGTCGCGATCCGGTGACCGCGGCGATCAGAGCGTCATCGGCCCCTGAGCCCCGAACAGGTCCGGCTCGGAGCGGCTGATCACGTCGTAGAGCGGCTTGTAGTTGATCCAGGCCACCGTGTCGTTGCCCAGTTGCTCGCGGGTCAGCCGCGCGTTCTCCGGTGAGATCGGCTTGAGCTCGCCGGCCGCCCGGGCGAGCAGTTGCACCTGGCAGGAGCGCTCCATGGTGATGAACCACCACGCCGCGGCGTCGACCGACTGCCCGACCGTGAGCAGGCCGTGATTGCGCAGGATCAGCGCCTTGCGCGGGCCGAGCGTCTTGGCGATCCGGCGCCCCTCCTCGGCGTCGAGCACGACGCCCGCGTAGTCGTCGAACACCTCGTGGTCCTCGTAGAAGGGACACACGTCCTGGGTGATCGGTTCGAGCCGGACGCCGAGCGCGGAGATCGCCCGCCCGTGCACGGAGTGGCTGTGCGCCGCCGCGACCACGTCCGGGCGGGCCGCGTGGATCTGCGAGTGGATCGCGAACGCGGCCTGGTTGACGTGGAATCGGCCCTCGACGACCTGCCCGTCGTGGTTGACCAGGATCAGGTCGTCCACGGTGATGTGCTTGAACGACATCCCGAACGGGTTGACCCAGAAGTGGTCGGTGAACTCCGGGTCGCGCGCCGTGATGTGCCCGGCCACGCCCTCCTCGAAGCCGAATCGGCCGAACAGCCGCAGGGCCGCGGTCAATCGCTCCTTGCGGTGCCGGCGCTCCCGCTCGACGGTGTCGAACGTGGGCGGCAGCGCGAAGGTCAGGTCCGCGGGCGACACCGGTTGCGGCGGGGCCTGGGCCTGCACGTCCTGGGCCTGCTGGGCATCGGTGTCGGACATGTCCATCTCCTCGGACTCGGCGCGCGCGGGACTTCGGCCGACGCTACCGGCGAGTCACATCCGGGGACAGCCCTCGGCGGGCGTTCGTTCGTGCGAAGCCGGGGAGTTTAGCGCCCCGTCGTCGTTCGGGTCGGGTTTCCGGGAATTAAGCGAATATTGCCCGCAGTCCGCTTCGGGCTGCTTCTACGCTGCCGTTCAGCGAGTCCGGGACGTCGAGTTCGAAGCGGTCGAACTCGAATTACCGGATCCGCCCCGCGAAATCCGAGCACGCGCGGCAAAATGCGGGCGCGCGGGCAACTCGGGCGGGCATACGGCAACTCGACCGGCGCACACCAGGGGGAAGGGGCGCGTGACGTGAGCGGTGGCGGCGGGAATTCGACGGAGGTCGTCGGTATCGGCGCCCGGGCGCCCTCGGTGTCCGGCCTCGGGCGCGCCGATCCGGCGGTGTCCCGGGCCGGGACGGACCGGTTCCGGGGCGACTCGGGCCGGCGAGGGTCGCTCGCGCCGGGGTCGCCGGCGCGGAGCCCGATGGCGAGGAGCCGGCCGGAGATGGCACAACCCCCGAGGCGGTCCAGGCCGTCCCGACGCAGATCAGGCGACCCGCCGGTCGGGTCCGACACCGAGCGGGGCGCGGTGACCGAGACGAACGTCAGCGAAGCAGTCGAGGTCGACACCCCTGCGGCGGGCGCCGCCGAACCGATCGATTCGGTCCCGGTCGCCGTGCCGACCCCGGGTGACGCACCGCCCGAGGACGAGCCCGTCGGAGTCCACCGGAAAGCCGCACCGCCGATCGCCCCGGAGGCAATCATGGCCAATATGGAAACGGCCCTCAAGGAAGCAATGACGATCGAGGGCGCCGTGGGAGTGGCCCTGGTCGACTACACCAGCGGAATGGCGCTGGGAATTCTCGGCGGCAGCAAGGAACTCGACCTGAACGTGGCCGCCGCCGGAAACACCGACGTGATGCGCGCCAAGATGCGCACGATGGAGATGTTGCACCTCGGCGATCAGATCGAGGACATCCTGATCACGCTCGGCAAGCAGTATCACCTGATCCGGCCGCTCTCCGGGCGGGCCGGCAAGGGTCTGTTCCTGTATCTCGTGCTGATGAAGGACCGCGCCAATCTCGCGCTGGCCCGACACAGCCTCAAGCGGGTCGAGGAGGAGATCGAGGTCTGAGTTCGGGCCCGGCCGACGTGCCCGGGCCCGCCGTCCGGGCGCGCAGGCCCGTCCTCGATACCCCGGCGCCCTCCGCCACCCCCGTGCGGAGGGCGCCGTCGGGGTGTTCGGCGACACGTGTGGACGCTCTGGTCTCCCCGCACCGTCTCGGATATGACGGTACGTCAGATGTAGCGTCGAGCTCGACGTCGTACATCGCGTACGGATCGCAGCCGGATCCCGTACGGATCGTGTGCCCGAGTACCCGAGTCACCCGAGGAGCCGCATGTTGTCCGGCGAGAAGATCCTGATCACCGGTCCCGCGGGCCAGATCGCCTACCCGCTGACCGAGTACCTGGCCCGGGACAACGAGGTGTGGGGCATCGCCCGCTTCTCGAACCCCGAGGACCGCAAGCGGGTCGACGCGCTGGGGGTGACCACGCGCGCCGTCGACCTCGGCGCCGGGCGGTTCGACGAACTGCCCCGGGACTTCACCTACGTGCTGCACCTGGCCACCTTCCAGGGGCCCGGACTCGACTACGACGAGGCGCTGCGGGTCAACGCGGAGGGCACCGGGCTGCTGCTCCAGCACTGTCGCCGGGCCAAGGCGGCGCTGGTGATGTCCACCGCGTCGGTGCTCAAGCCGCAGCCGGACCCGATGCACGTCTTCCACGAGAGCGACCCGCTCGGCGACGCCAACGTCTCGCACGCGCCCACCTACTCGGTCTCCAAGACCGCCGAGGAGGCCGTGTCGCGCTACTGCGCCCGCGCCTTCGACCTCCCGGTGGTGATCGCCCGGATGAACGCCTCCTACGGCCCGGGCGGCGGCCTGCCGACGATGCACCTGGACGCGGTGCTGGCCGGAAAGCCGATCGTCACCCGCTGGGATCCGTGCATGTACAGCCCGATCCACCAGGACGACATCAACAGCCAGACGGCGGCCCTGCTGGACGCGGCGTCCACCCCCGCGACGGTGGTCAACTGGGGCGGCGACGAGCCGGTGAGCGTGCAGGAGTGGGCGGCGCACATGGCCGACCTGAGCGGGCTGCCGGCCGAGGTGGTGGTCCGCGAACAGCCCGGCACGCTGCGCGGACAGGTGCAGGACACGACCAGGCGCGCGGCCATCACCGGGCCGTGCGCGGTGGGGTGGCGGGCGGGGCTGGCGGGTGTGTACGCCGCCCGGCGCGGTGATTCGGCCTGACCGGGTCGGGCAGCCTACGGCTGTGCTCGATAGCGTCGAGTCTTCAGGTCTTACTCGCGCCGCCGCACAGCGCTCCACGTCACCGGACCGCGTCGCTGCGAGCGGCACCACGCAGGAAGGACAACGATCATGGGCATCCTCGATACACCCATCGCCACGCTGGCGGGGGAGAGCACGACCCTGGGCGGCGTCACCGAGGGCAAGGTCGCACTGGTCGTCAACGTCGCGTCCAAGTGCGGTCTGACCCCGCAGTACACCGGCCTCGAAGAACTGCAGAAGGAACTGGGCGCCCGCGGCTTCACCGTGGTGGGCGTGCCGTGCAACCAGTTCATGGGCCAGGAGCCGGGCAGCGCCCAGGAGATCCTCGAATTCTGCTCCACGACGTATGGCGTGACGTTCCCGCTGACCGAGAAGATCGACGTCAACGGTCCGGACCGGCACCCGCTCTACGACGTGCTCACCGCGGCCTCCGACGCCGAGGGCGGCTCGGGTGACGTGCAGTGGAACTTCGAGAAGTTCCTGCTCTCCGCCGACGGCGCGATCGTCGGCCGGTTCCGGCCGCAGACCGACCCGCACGACCCGAACCTGATCGCGGCGATCGAGAGCGTGCTGCCGAAATAGGTCGGTGGACGGGTAGAACGCCGGTCGGGTCGTCGGGGGCCCGGCCGGCGTTCGTGGGTCTGCCGGGGGTGGGCGTCCTTCGTGGGGCCCTTCGCCGCGCCTTCGCCGGGCTCTTCGCCGGGTCCGGGGCCGGGTCGGGGTCTACACCAGTGCCCACACGGCGGTCGCGTCGTCGCAGATCTTGCCGCGCGGCCACCTGGCCCCGTCCGCGTCGGAGCTTTCCGCGGCCCGCACCCGGGCCAGCAGTTCGGCCGGCCCGAAGTGCCGCAGTGTGGTCATCAATCGATCCCAGTCGCTCAGCCCGTACCGGTCCACCAGTCGACTGGCCCCGTCGCTCAGCGCGGCCAGCGCGTGCACCTCGCCCAGCGCCAGACCACCCGTCAGCGCCTCGCCGGCCGCCGCCGGATCGGCCGCCGCGACCCAGTAGCCGCCGGCCACGTTCCGCGACATCCGCAGGGTGTCCAGGTACTCCTGATGTGCCGTCAGGTAGGCCGGACCGCCGACCGCGTGCTCGTCCCGGCGCCGCCGCGCGGCCACCGAGATCACGTCCAGGCGATCGTCGGTGACCACGGTCAGATCCTCGTCGCGCTCGATCAACAACGTCGAGTCGGACAACACGAGGTATTCCAACCGGTCCTCGACCACCCGCGCCACCACCGCCGTCGCGGCGGGCGCGTCCGGCCGGGCCAGATCGCAACCGTCCACGTGCAGCGCCGAGGTGTCCTCGATCGCGTCGTGCAGGCACTCGGCCAGGGACCGGTCCGGCCGCCCGGCGCTGTGCGTGAACAAGGCGGTGCCCAACCGCTGGACGAACCACGGGACGCCGTGCTTGCAGCCGTTCTCCGAACCGGACGTCACCCCGTCGAGCAGCACCATCGTCGTCGGCCCCGCGACGACGAAATCCTCGTTCGGCGTGCCCGGATGACCCGGTTCTGTCGCGAATTCCACGCGCATCGCGGACATCCCTCCCTTTTAGGTGCCACGCCGTACGGCTGCCCAGCCCTCGGGGGTGGGAAACGGTGGTTGATCATGCCCTATGCGCGGTAGCGGCCACATAAGTTCACAGCGGTTTCACGCATCGGTTTCGCGTGAGGTCTCGTGCCGGTCGGTGAACTGCCCCTAATCTCTGGCTGCGAGACACGTTCAGTGCCCACTTCTACGCGCGTCACCACTGAGCGCGCCATCCGAAGGGATCCCATGCTCGGGAACAGACGACGCCGCGGTCGCCTCGCCCTCACCGGCCTGGTCGCCGCGAGCCTGTTGGCGATGACCGGCCCGGCCATGGCCGACGCACGCGGCGGTCACGGCCGACCCACCGGCACGACGGACCTCGAATTCCTCGCGCTCAACGACCTGCACGGCAACCTGGAGGAACCGCAGGGTTCCGCCGGCACCGTCACCGAGCTCGGCCCCGACGGCAAGCCCGTGGCGATCCCGGCCGGCGGCATCGAGCACCTCGCCACCCAACTGCGCGCGGAGCGGGCGAAGAACCCCAACTCGCTGACCATCGCGGCCGGCGACATGATCGGCGCGAGCCCGCTCCTGTCGGGGCTGTTCCACGACGAGCCGACGATCGAGGCGCTGAACAAGGTCGGCCTGGACGTCACCTCGGTGGGCAACCACGAGTTCGACGAGGGCAAGAAGGAACTGCAGCGCATGCAGTGGGGCGGTTGCCACCCGACCGAGGGCTGTTACACGCCCGGTCGCAAGTTCGAGGGCGCCGACTTCCAGTACCTGGCCGCCAACGTGCTCGACGAGCGCACCGGCCTGCCGATCCTGGCGCCGGTGACGATCAAGAACGTGGGCGGTGCCCGGGTCGGCTTCATCGGCATGACCCTGGAGGGCACGCCGGACATCGTCACGGCCGAGGGCGTCAAGGGCCTGAAGTTCAAGGACGAGATCAAGACCGCCAACAACATCGTGCCGTGGCTGCGCCTGATCGGCGTCGAGTCGATCGTGGTACTGCTGCACGAAGGCGGGTTGCCCGCGAGCAACGCGTACAACTACGACTGCAACGCGGGCGGCAACCTCGGTCTGTCCGGCCCGGTCGTGGACATCGCCAAGGGCCTGGACCCGGCGATCGACATGGTCGTCACCGGCCACACGCACCAGGCGTACTCGTGCAACATCCCGGACCCGGCCGGGCAGCCGCGACTGGTCACCAGCGCCTCGTCGTTCGGCAAGATGTACACGAAGATCGACGCCACCTACGACAAGCGCACGCGCGACATCGTGCGTACGTCGGTCAAGGCGACGAACACCGTCGTGCGCCGGGACACCCCGAAGGCCCCGGACCTGACGCAGTTGCTCGCCGAGTGGCAAAAGCTCGCGGCTCCGGTCGCCAACCGCTCGATCGGGTACATCACCGGCGACATCCGCGGCCGCGGCGCGACCACGCCCGAGTCGCCGCTCGGCGACGTGATCGCCGACGCGCAACTGGAGGCGACCGCACCGGCCGACAAGGGCGGCGCGCAGATCGCCTTCATGAACCCGGGCGGGATCCGGTCCGACCTGCAGTTCGCGGCGGCCGGCGCCGAGGGCGACGGCGTCGTCACCTACGGCGAGGCGTTCACGGTGCAGCCGTTCACCAACATGATGCAGACCCTGGACCTCAAGGGTCAGGCCGTACTCGACGTGCTCGCACAGCAGTTCACCGGTTCGAACGCGGCCAACCCGAAGATCCTGCAGATCTCCAAGGGCCTTACCTACACGGTGGACCGGGCGCAGACCGGCGCGGCCCGGATCGTGGCGGGCAGCGTCAAGCTCAACGGTGTGCCGATCGACCCGGCGGCGACCTACAAGGTCAGCGCGAACGAGTTCCTGGCCGGTGGCGGCGACGGCTTCGCGGCCTTCAAGACCGGTACGAACAAGCTGGTCGGCGCGTCCGACCTGGACGCGCTGCTGGCCTACTTCGCGGCCCACTCCTCGGCGAGCGCGCCCCTGGCGCCGCCGGCGGCGGACCGGATCACCTTCATCGGGTGACCCTGTTCGGATGCTCCCGGAAGGCCCGGCCGCGATGCGGCCGGGCCTTTCTGACACATAGTCAGCCATTCGGGGCGAGTGCCTCGACACGCGGGCCGGCCGGCGGCCCGGGTGCCGGGCGCCGCCCCGATCTGGGCGACAATCGCCCCATGAGCACAACGAGACGCCCCCCGACCGGGGCCGATGTGGCCCGCGCCGCAGGCGTTTCGCGCGCGACCGTGTCGTACGCGATGAACGACGTCCAGGACAGCCGGGTCCCGGAGGAGACCAGACGCCGGGTCCGCGAGGTGGCCGCCGACCTGGGCTACGAGCCGCGTTCGGACGCCCGGTCGTTGCGGCGCGGGCGGACCGACCTGGTGCTCGTGCCGACCTACGAGGTGCCGTTCGGACAACTGATCCAGCGCTTCCTGGACGACCTGGCCCGGGAATTGCACGTCCTGGGACACACGCTGGTGATCCACGGCAATCCCGCCACGCACGGCATCGAGGCGGTGAAGGCGTGGGGCGCGCTGAATCCGGCGGTGGTGCTGGTCCTGCCGGAACGCATGTCGGCCGAGGGCGTCGAGTATCTGGCCGGGCGGGGCATCGCCGTGGTGGCCCTGGGCGAGAGTTCGGTTCCGGTCGCGCTCAGCCTCAAGGTCGACCACGTGGCGGCGGGGGGCCGGGCCGCCGAACACCTGGTCGAGCGGGGGCGACGGGATTTCGCCGTGGTGGTGCCGCGTGAGCCGGGCCTGGACGAATTGGGCCTGGCGCGGCTCACCGGCTTTCGTGCCGCGGCGGAGGGCGCGGGCGGGCGGGTCCGGGTGGTCGAGATGGCCGAGAATCCGGCCGAGGCCGCCCGGATCGCGCGGGAGTGGCAGGGCGAGGGCCGCCCGGACGCGGTGTACGGCTACAACGACGAATACGCGGCCCTGCTGCTCGGCGCGTTGGCCGACGTCGGCATCCGGGTCCCCGAACAGATCGCCGTCGTGGGCACCGACGACCTGACGCTGTGCGAGATGGTCCGTCCCCGGTTGACCTCGGTCGCCTTCGAACAACTGATGCCGACGAGTGCGGTGGCGCAGGCCATCGTCGCGGTCGGCGAAGGGGACGTACGGGGGGATCTGACGCTGTGGCAGATGACCTTGCGGGCACGGGAGTCGAGCTGATTCGGCGGCGGGGCGCGGACCGGTGTCCACGCCCCGCCGCGCCTGGTTCGGTGCCTACGGTCGGGCGCTCGCCAGGAGCTTGCCGAGCTGGCGGGTGACGAGGTCGTCGGCGGGCAGGGCGGGCGTGGTCGCGGACAGGTCCGCGTTGCTGACCACCACGACCGTCGGGCCGACCCGGACCACGATCAGGCCCAGCGCGCCGCCCGCCTGGGGGGTCATGCCGATCGCCAGCGATTCGTCGCCGAGGGACGCGTGCGGGATCGCCGCGTACTTGTCGGTGCTCGTCGCGCCGTCGCCGTCGGTGGAGGCGACCGATGGGCAGTTCGCCAGCGCCGCGCGGCCCTTGGTGAACAGGTCCTGTGCGCCGGTACCGGCGAAGGAGAACAACTCGACGATGGTGAAGCCGGTCGGCGTCGGATCGCCCCGGGTCACCGCCGCCTGGGCGGCGGCGGCCGGTGCCGAGGCGGCCTGGCCGGGGCGGGTGAGGTCGATGAGTGCCTGGCAGTTGGTGTCCCGGGCGGTCTCCCGGGTCTCGGTGCCGTCCGTGCCGGCCTCGTAGGCGCCGGGCGGCATTTCCGCGGCGGTCAACAGGGCGGCGTCGAGGCGGGCCTGGGCGGTGGGGTCGGTGCCGGTCCCGTTGCCGTTGCCGGTTCCGTTCCCGGTTCCGGACGGGGCGGGGGACTCGTCGGTGGGTGGCAGCGCGGGCGGGGGTTCGCCGGGAGAGGAGGCCGAGGCGGGCGGCGCGGGGGCCGGCGGGGCGGAGCCGGCGGGCGTGCTCGCGGGTGGCGCCGGGGTGCCCGCCTCGGGCGTGGCCGTCGGCGCGTTCGGGTACTTGCGCGCCAACGCCTCCTCGTCACGACCGCATGCGGTGGCGGCCAGGAGCAGGGTCCCGGCGATCACCGCCGTGCTCACTCGGATCACGATTTTGCGCATGCAGCATTCCTTCAAAGAAGCTCGGTCGTTCCGGTGGCGGCCCGAACGCCGGACGAGGACGGCGATCGGGCCGACGGGATCCGATGGGCCGTCAGGAAGCGGAACAGCGGCCGACCGGCCGCCCGCTCACCCCACCCGCGAGCGGGGCATCCGGCGCCGGGTCGGGCGGAGTTCGCCGCTTCGAAGCCGAAGCGTCGGTGTCCGGTCGGAGCGGCCACCCCGTCGACAGGGGCAGCGAACGAGAGCGGCAACATCATGCTGGAACCTACTCGCCTTTGCCACCCGCGCGCCGGTGTCCCGGTCGGGAATCAGGACTTCGCCGCTGCCGTGACCCTTTCGACCTGCTTGGTCACCAGGGCGAGATCCGGCAGCTTGACCGTGTTGCCGGAGAGTTCCGCCGAAGCGACCACGATCAGCGTGGAGCCGACCCGGATCGCGATCGACGCGCGGGCGCCGCCGTCCTCGGGCGTGCTGGTGATCGCCAGGGTGTCGTCGCCGAGCTTCGGGTGGGCGACCTCGGCGTGCCTGGTCGTCGCGGTCTCGCCCTCGGGGTCCTTCGTCGACACCGACCCGCAGTTCTTCAGGGCCGCGCGCCCCTTGGCCATCACGGTTTCGGCGTCGGTGCCCGAGAAGGAGAACAATTCGCCACCGATCACACCGGTGGGGATCGGGCTGCCGATCGACACATACGCCTGGGCCGCGGCGGTCGGCTTCATGGCGCCCTGCCTCGGCAGGAACAGGTCGACGAGCGGTTGGCAGTCGGCGGGCGTCGCGGTCGCGCGGTTGCCGGCCCCCGCCGCCGCCTTCGTCAGGTAGACGCCCTGCGGGAGGTCGGCGGCGGTGAGTACGGCCTTCTCCAACTGCGGGCCGGTCAGCGCGGACGCCGCGCCGGCGGGCGAGGACGGGGCAACCGGCGGCCGGGTGTCGGCCGCCGGCGTGCTCGGACCCGGCGTGGCCGGCGCACCGGCGCTCGGCGCACCGGCGGTCGCCTTCCCGGTGTCCTTCTTGTCGTCGTCGGAACCGCACGCGGCGGCCGCGAGGACCAGTGCACCGGCGATCACGATCGAGGCCGGCTTGGACATGGATGTGCGCATGGAACGAGTTCCTCCGAGGAAGGTCGGCCCGCCGCGACGCCCGGGCCGGTTCGCCTCGACGCGGGAGGGCGACGAAGCGGGCCGCGAAGGAGGGTGGCGGGCCTTCGGGAAATCGACACACCGAACCCGCGGCCCGGACCACGTCTCCCCACAAGACGGTTCAGCCGGCGACGAACGAGTCGGGGCTCTGCCGCGACGCGCTGCGAACCGGCTTGCCCGGCAGGCATGTTGGTGCCGATCGCCGCATCGCGAGGAGAGCGCCCTCATCTTCGGGTACCTCGGCGAACTTTGCCAACTATTTGAGCGGCGAGTTCGCCTGCGCGTCCTGCCACCAGGCCGGCAGCGCTTCCACGTGCTCCGTCCACTCGGCGGGCAACTCCGCCCGGATGCCCACGATCGAGCCGACGATCGCGCACGTGGTGTCCACGTCGCCGCCCGCGCTCGCGGTGGACCAGAAGGCCGCCGCGTAGTCGTCGAGGTGCCGGGCCGCGGACCACACCGCGAACGGGACCGTGTCGGGCGCGCTCACCTGGCGGCCGTTGCCGAGCAACCGGCCGATCTCGACCGAGTCCTGACGATCCACCAGATCCAGTGCGGCGCCCAGCCGTTCGCGCACCACGCCGGCGGGGGTGTGATCGCGGACGAAGCTCACGAAGTCGCCCGCGCCCGGTTGGTCCGGAGTCGCCGCACCCGCCGCCGCGACGGCCACCGCCACCGCGCCGGCGATGCCCTCCGGATGCATGTGGGTCACCTCGGCGGACAACGTGGCCTGCGCCACCACCGCGTCCAGGTCGTCGGCGAACCACGCCCCCAACGGGGCGACCCGCATCGCGGCTCCGTTGCCCCACGACCCCTGGCCCTCGAACGGCGCGGCGGCCAGGGCCCGCCAGTCACCGCCCTGCCGGACCAGCCGCAACATGCGGTTCGTGGTCGGCCCGTAGCCCCGATCGAAGTCGTGCCGACGGGCGAAGGACTTGATCAACGCGTCCTGATCGACCGTGCCGTGCGACGTCAACTCGGCATGCAGCACGCACGCCATCTCGGTGTCGTCGGTCCATGGCCAACTGCCCTCGGGCAGGCTGCGATCGGCCAGGTGTGGGAGGTTGTCGGGGACGAAGAACTGGGCGCCGAGCGCGTCGCCGAGCGCGAGGCCGCGCAGCGAGGCGAGGGCGGAAGAGGTGTGCGTCATATGGGCGGTCATTATTCCGGTACGCGTGCTTGGATGTCCCGAGTGACGTCCCCTCAGATGGCGGAA
The DNA here is from genome assembly GCF_044333915.1 of Embleya sp. NPDC020886. Classification (NCBI taxonomy): domain Bacteria; kingdom Bacillati; phylum Actinomycetota; class Actinomycetes; order Kitasatosporales; family Streptomycetaceae; genus Embleya; species Embleya sp. NPDC020886. The sequence goes on from NZ_JBIRRX010000004.1 coordinate 308,818, forward strand.
ACGGTCCCCGAGTTGCGGACACGACAGACTCCGCCGACGGCCGAGAAGCCGGCCGCGGCGGCCGAACGCCGAAGCGGGGCGGCCGTCCGCACCCTGCCGCGCGGCCGCGCGTGACCCCGGCGGTCACCGTCGCCGTCCTCGGCTCGGCCGGCCTGCACGCGGCCTGGAACGCGCTCGCGCACGGCCTCAAGGACCGCCTCGGCACGATGGTGATGATCCAGGTGGCGAGCCTGGCCATCGGCCTGACCTGCCTGCCCTTCGTCGGCGTCCCGGCCGCCGGCGCCTGGCCGTGGCTGCTCGGCTCCGCCGCCCTGCACGTCGTCTACAACCTGCTCCTGCTGGAGACGTATCGGCTGGGCGACTTCGGCCAGGTGTACCCGATCGCCCGCGGCACCTCCCCGTGGGTCACCGCGCTGATCGGGGCGACCCTGCTGCACGAATACCTGACCGTGACCCAGACCGTCGGCGTGGTGGTGATCTCGGCCGGCATGCTCGTGCTCGCCCTGGCCGGCGGCATCCCGCGCCGCGCCGAGGCCGCCGCCGTGCTCGCCGCCCTGGCCACGGGCTGCGCGATCGCGCTCTACACCGTCCTGGACGGCGTCGGCGCCCGCTCGTCGGGCTCGGCCATGTCGTACGCGGCCTGGCTGTTCGTCCTCGAATCGGCGCCGACCATCCTGGTCCTGCGCCGCCGCCGCGACCCCGCCGCCGAACCCAACCGCCAACGCGCCTGGGGCCTACTCGGCGGCGCCATGTCCCTGGCCGCCTACACCCTCGTCATCTGGGCCCAGACCCGAGGCACCCTGGCCACGATCGCCGCCCTCCGCGAAACCTCGGTCGTCTTCGGCGCGATCATCGGCACCCTGGTCTTCCACGAGACCTACGGCCGCCACCGAATAACCGCGACCATCCTGGTCCTGGCCGGCATCACGGCGATCAACCTCCCGTAGCGGTCCGCCACCCGAAGCCGCACCCGGCCCCGCCGCCGGCCCGCTCCAGGCCCCACGCCCACCCATCCCGATCCGGCGGCCACCGCCCGGCCGCGATCCGCCGCACGGTCCGCCACGGCGACACCCGGCACCCCCGGGCGCCACCACCCGATGGCTCGAAAAGCACGGCCTCCCAGCCCTGCGCGCCGCCGCCGACCGGCGACAACCGCCCGGCATCGCCACGCCTTCACCGAGCACACCCGCAAAAACACCCACGATCGTGAGATTGCCGACGCTCTCGATGCGAAGGTGCGGGCGGTTCACAGGGCGCCGGGGGCCGAAAAACTACTCCGAAGAGCTGGAAGAGTCGGGACCAAGGTCGGCCGGCCGGGGGACCAACGTCCCGGCCATCCGGCACGAATTCGGCCCGCCGCCCACCAAACATCCGGACACGACAAAGGCCCAGTTCAGAGAACCTGCCTCTGACCTGGGCCTTTACCTTTGGAGCGGGTGACGAGGATCGAACTCGCACCACTAGCTTGGAAGGCTAGGGCTCTACCATTGAGCTACACCCGCAGATGGTGTGGCGTGCACGTGGCGCCTAGGTTAGCGGATTGGTGCGCGGCCAGTGCAGACTCTAGCGTGTCGTCCTCTAGACTTCATCGGGCGCCACGGGGCGTAGCGTAGTGGCTAGCGCGCCTGCTTTGGGAGCAGGAGATCGGGAGTTCGAGTCTCCCCGCCCCGACCACCACATCATGAATTCGCTGCAGGATGGATCGGTAGCACCGGTTCTGAACCTTCAGTGTGCCGTCAGGCAAGATGCACAGGCCCGGAAGAACAGCCCGCAGCAAGGAGACCCTTACCGTGAAGAGCGCCGTCGAGACGCTGAACCCGACCCGGGTTCGGCTCACCGTCGAGGTTCCCTCCGAGGAGCTGAAGCCCAGCCTCGACGCGGCGTACAAGAAGATCGGCAAGCAGGTGACGGTCCCGGGCTTCCGTAAGGGCAAGATCCCTGCGCGCATCATCGACCAGCGCTTCGGCCGTGAGGCCGTCTTCGTCGAGGCGTTCGATGACATCCTGTCCTCCTCGTACGGCAAGGCCGTCGAGGAGAACGAGCTGCGCGTCCTGGGCCAGCCCGAGGTCACCGAGGTCACCGACGTGACCGAGCTGGCCGGCGGCGCCGATCTGAAGTTCACCGCAGAGGTCGACACCCGTCCCGAGATCGAGCTGCCGGACTACTCCGGCATCGAGGTCGAGGTCGATGACATCACCGTCACCGACGAGGACGTCGCCGAGAAGATCGAAGAGCTGCGTGACCGCTTCGGTGCGCTGAACACCGTCGAGCGGGCCGCGGCCGAGGGCGACACCGTCGTCGTCGACATCGAGGCCAAGGTCGACGGCGAGGTGCTGGAGGACGGTGTCGCCAAGGCGATGTCGTACCAGATCGGCGGCGACACGATGCTGGACGGCCTCGACGCCGCCGTCATCGGTGCGTCGGCCGGCGAGACCAAGACCTTCGAGACCGAGCTCCAGGGTGGCAGCGCCGCCGGGCAGACGGCCGAGGTGTCGGTCGTGGTGACCACCGTCAAGGCCAAGGAGCTCCCCGAGCTCGACGACGACTTCGCGCAGCTCGCGAGCGAGTTCGACACGCTCGACGAGCTGAAGGCGGACCTGCGCGAGAAGCTCGACCACCAGAAGCTGCACGACCAGCAGAACGAGGGTCGCGACAAGGTTCTGGAAGCCCTGCTCGAGCAGATCGAGGTGCCGCTCCCGGAGAGCGTGGTCACCGAGGAGATCGAGCAGCGTCGTGGTCAGCTCGAGCAGCAGCTCGGCATGATGGGCATGGACCTGGGCAAGTGGCTGGAGATCCAGGGCCAGAGCGCCGAGGAGTACGAGACCGAGCTCCAGGACAGCGTCCGCAAGGGCATGCGTGCCCAGTTCGTGCTCGACGAGGTCGTGAAGAAGGAGCAGCTCTCCGTCAACCAGGAAGAGCTGACCCAGCACCTCATCCAGCGTGCGCAGCAGTCCGGCATGAGCCCGGACCAGTTCGCGCAGCAGGTCATGCAGTCCGGCTACGTGCCGGTCCTGGTCGGCGAGGTCGCTCGCGGCAAGGCCCTCGAGGTCATCGCCAAGGGCGCCAAGGCCAAGGACGCGTCCGGCAACGAGGTCAGCCTCGGTGTCGACCTGCACGCGGACGACGCGGACGACCACGAGGGCCACGACCACGCCGAGACCGAAGAGGTCGCCGCGTCGGACGAGGCCAAGGAGGAGAAGGCCGAGGCCTGATCCACCCCCGCGCGAACCGCGACCGCCGCCCGAATCGCGGCGTGAGCGCTTCCCGCAGCGCCCCACACGTGGGCCCGATCACCGTCGGTTGGTGATCGGGCCCACGTGTGTTTCGGCGACCCGAACGAGGCATGTCCGGGCGATTCGGACCCGGCGCGTGACATACGGATCGTGATGACCCGTCACTCGATCCGCTCCACACGTTGGGTACGGTGGTCCGAACATCCCGGCCCGGGCCGGGTTCGTCCAAGGCGTACGGGGGATCGCATGGGCGCTGATTTCGGAGTCGACCTCGCCTGGTTGCGGGGGATGGTGGGCGTCTTCAACGGCTGCGCGGAAAGCGCCGAGCGGGCGTTGCACGCCCTGGAGGAGACCGGTCCCATCCGGATGGGACCCCACAGGACTGGATGAACCAGGTGCGCGGACGGTTGGCCGGGACCACGCCGGTGGTCGGCCAGGAGATCACCGATCTGCCGCGGTACCTGGTTCTCGACGCCCGGGTCCGGCGGCGTGGCGGCCTCCGTCGTCCTGCGGCCCGCGGTCGAGCCGAGCACCTCGACCGAGCCGCGCAGCGCGCCGACCGCGCCGACCCGGGCTCCGGAGCCGGGCTCCTGGACCATGTACATCCGCGGGTCCCGGGCGGCTCCGGAGCTCTACTTCTACATGGGCGACCCCGACGCACGAGTCGTCCACCCCTTCCACCGCACCGGACGGTGACCCGCGCCGGACCGTGACCCACGCCGCCGCCCGCGCCCACCGCGACGCCCGCCCCACCCCGACGCGGCGCCCGACCCCGACCCCGGGACCGCCCTCGCCCGCCGTGACGATCCGCGCGACTACCCCGTTACCGCCCGGATATCGCCCTGCTGCGCTCTGGGCGAACAGTCCTGAGTCTGGGATGGCCTGCGACGATCCGCGCGTTAGGGTCGCTGTACGAAGGGGGTCACCCGCCACAAACGCAGGTGCCTCCCAAGGTCGACTTCGTGACGGCTCGGGATTGCCGTCGGAAACGAGCAGGTGGATACGTGACGAATCCGCAGATCGTGACTCCGGGGCTCGCGGTGCCCACTTCGCGTGCATCTCAGCCGGGTGGGATGGGGCTCGACGACCAGGTCTACAACCGGTTGCTGCGCGAGCGGATCATCTTCCTCGGCTCGGTGGTCGAGGACCAGATCGCCAACGCGATTTCCGCCCAGCTCCTGTTGCTGAACGCAGAGGACCCGGAAAAGGACATCTGGCTCTACGTCAACTCGCCCGGTGGTTCCATCACCGCCGGCATGGCGATCTACGACACGATGCAGTGGATCAGCAACGATGTCGCGACCGTCGCGATGGGCCTGGCCGCCTCGATGGGCCAGTTCCTGTTGACCGCCGGAGCCCCCGGCAAGCGCATCGCGCTCGCCAACTCCGAGATCCTGATGCACCAGCCGTCCGCCGGTCTCGGTGGTTCGGCGTCGGACATCAAGATCCAGGCCGAGCAGCTCCTGCGCACCAAGCGCAAGATGACTCGCCTGATCGCGCACCATTCCGGGCAGACCCCCGAGAAGATCGAGCACGACTCGGACCGCGACCGCTGGTTCTCCGCCGAGGAGGCCAAGGAATACGGCCTGGTGGACCACGTGGTTCGCAGTGCGGCCGAGGTGCCCAACACCGGCAGCACGAGCTGATATCGGCGCCCCGACACCGCTGACACGTCGGCCGAACCAGCCCCGGTCAGCTTCAGGTCGCCCAGCCACTGAGTCGAGTCCGCAGTCCCGGAGGGCTGAGATTTCCATGAATGACAATCTGTTCCACCGGCCCGAGGGCCTGGCACCGATGGCCTCGCGCAGCGCCGAGAGCCGTTACGTCCTGCCGCGCTTCATCGAGCGCACGTCGCAGGGCATCCGCGAGCAGGACCCGTACACCAAGCTGTTCGAAGAGCGCATCATCTTCCTGGGTGTCCAGGTCGACGACGCGTCCGCGAACGACGTGATGGCGCAGCTCCTGACGCTCGAGTCGATGGACCCCGATCGGGACATCTCGATCTACATCAACTCGCCCGGCGGTTCCTTCACCGCGCTGACGGCCATCTACGACACGATGCAGTTCGTGCGCCCCGACATCCAGACGGTGTGCATGGGCCAGGCGGCCTCCGCCGCCGCCGTTCTGCTCGCCGCGGGAACTCCGGGCAAGCGAATGGCGCTGCCGAACTCCCGCATCCTCATCCACCAGCCGTACAGTGAAACCGGGCGCGCGCAAGTCAGCGACCTGGAGATCCAGGCTCGTGAGATCCAGCGCATGCGCACCATGCTGGAAACCATGCTCGCGCAGCACAGCACGAGGCCGATCGAGCAGGTTCGCGACGACATCGAGCGCGACAAGATTCTGACGGCCGAAGAGGCGCTCGCGTACGGCCTCATCGACGAGATCACCGCACCTCGGAAGGTCGTCGGCTAGTGTCCCCGCCCGGTCGGCGGCTTGCCGCCGACCGGACAACGGTGACCGGTTGATGGTCAAAACCGGGGGATCGGAGATTCCGGCGGGGTACCGTCGAAAGACCAGGCACCAGGTCCGGGACATCCGGGGCCCAGGCGAAGGAGATGCACCTCGTGGCACGCATCGGTGACGGTGGCGACCTGCTCAAGTGCTCGTTCTGCGGAAAGAGCCAGAAGCAGGTGAAGAAGCTCATTGCCGGTCCGGGTGTCTACATCTGTGACGAGTGCATCGACCTGTGCAACGAGATCATCGAGGAGGAGCTCTCCGAGTCCTCCGAGTTGAAGTTCGAGGAGCTCCCCAAGCCACGGGAGATCTACGAGTTCCTCGACGGCTACGTGGTCGGGCAGGAAGTCGCCAAGAAGGCGCTCTCGGTGGCGGTGTACAACCACTACAAGCGGGTCCAGGCCGGCGAGTCGGCCAAGGCGTCCCGCGACGACGGCGTCGAACTGGCCAAGTCGAACATCCTGCTGCTCGGGCCGACCGGCTGTGGCAAGACGCTGCTGGCGCAGACCCTGGCCCGGATGCTGAACGTACCGTTCGCCATCGCCGACGCGACCGCGCTCACGGAGGCGGGCTACGTCGGCGAGGACGTCGAGAACATCCTGCTGAAGCTGATCCAGGCGGCCGACTACGACGTCAAGAAGGCCGAGACCGGGATCATCTACATCGACGAGGTCGACAAGATCGCTCGCAAGAGCGAGAACCCGTCGATCACCCGCGATGTGTCCGGTGAGGGCGTCCAGCAGGCGCTGCTGAAGATCATCGAGGGCACCACCGCGAGTGTGCCGCCGCAGGGCGGGCGCAAGCACCCGCACCAGGAGTTCATCCAGATCGACACGACGAACGTGTTGTTCATCGTGGGCGGCGCGTTCGCCGGCCTGGAGAAGATCATCGAGGGCCGGGTCGGCCGCAAGGGCATCGGCTTCGGCGCGCAGATCCGCTCCAAGCGCGATGTGGAGAGCGCCGACTCGTTCGCCGACGTGATGCCCGAGGACCTGCTGAAGTTCGGCATGATCCCGGAGTTCATCGGTCGGCTTCCGGTACTCACCTCGGTGCACAACCTGGATCGCGAGGCGCTCATCCAGATCCTGACCGAGCCCAAGAACGCGCTGGTGAAGCAGTACCGCCGGCTGTTCGAACTCGACGGTGTCGAGCTGGACTTCGAGATGGAGGCGCTGGAGGCGATCGCCGACCAGGCGATCATGCGCGGCACCGGTGCGCGTGGCCTGCGGGCGATCCTCGAAGAGGTGCTCCAGTCGGTGATGTACGAGGTCCCCTCCCGCAAGGACGTGGCCCGCGTCGTGGTCACCGACCAGGTGGTCCTCAAGCACGTCAACCCCACGCTGGTACCGCGCGACGTGGTCAAGCGCGAGCGGCGCGACAAGAGCGCCTGAGCCGAGCGGCGCCGGACCGTCCTAGCGGGCACTGCCCGCGTACACGTTCGCGATCACCAGTCGGGCGTGGGCGACGCCGGCCCCGTCGCTGACGTAGACGAGGTCCTGCTCGTCGCCCCACAGACACATCGCCGTGGCGGGGTTGCTCCAGCAGCGGAGCAACCCCGGCGGGCCGGGCACGGCCGGGTCCTCGGTCACCGGCACCGCCGGCACGAAGTCCCGGACGTAGATCGCAGGCGCGGTGTCCCGCCTGGTGGCCAGCGTCAGCAACACCGTCTCGCTGGTCCGTCCGCCGCCGAAGACCTCGGTTCGCACGCCCGTGAAGGTACGCCCCATCGTCGCGTCGAGTTCGCCGACCGCGGTCGGCAGCGCGCTCCGGGCCACCGGACCCCTGGCCTCGATCGTGGCCGGCATCGCGAGCGGCCCGGCGACCCGCCCGGCGACCGGCGCGGTCGGCAGGCCGCGCGGCCGACGCGGGCCGTCGTCGCCGGGGTCGAGGAAGACCAGCACGACCACCACCGCGGCGAGCACCACCAGCACGCTGCCCAGCACGCCCGCCACGAGCGCGAACCGGTCCCGCGAACCGCGCGGCGCGCGGCCCGGCGGGCCGGTCGGATACCCCGCCCCGCCGGTCCCGGGCCCCTGCCACCCGTCGTATCCGTCGCTCATCGCCCCCACCGCCCCGTGGTCCGGCCGCACGTCGTCGGCACCCGGTACAACGACGGTAGGACCGGGAAGCGACGCGCGAACCGGGGTCGGCGCCCGCGCGTCGCCGACGGCGCGCTACTTCTCCAGATCCGCGCGCATCGCCTTGAACTTCGCCGCCGCCTGGTCCGCCGACGACTGCTCGAAATAGGCCACGGCCGTCGTGTACCGATCCGCCCACCCGCAGATCGCCGCCGGTTGCGCGACCGAGGCCGGCATGCACTCCAGCGTGCCGCCCAGTTGCCCCGGGTCGTAGTCCTTCATCGTCGCCCCGTCCGGGACGCCGCCGCCGCTGCCGTTCACGTACTCGACCATGCCGCGCACCATGTGCTCCAGCCGCTTGCCGTCGATCCCGGTCAGCCCGTCCACGCCGACGAACAACACCGAGCGCGGGCCCGCCGAGCTTGCGCCGAACGCCGCGACCAGGACGTTGTTGGTGGGGTGACGCACCTCGCCCGGGTCGACCGGAACGTCGGTGGGCCCGCCGGCGAGCAGCTTGGCCAGGCCGCCGGCCCGGGCGGACGGCTGGAGTTTGCGCGGCCCGGCCGAGGTCGGCCGCGCGGACGGGGCCGAGGTCGAGGGTTTCGCCGTGCCCGGCTCGCCCTTGGCCGACGGTACGGACGCCGGGCTCACCGCGGGGTCGACCGGCCCCGCCGTCGTGGCGACCGGCGGGCCGCTCCGGTCGTCCTTGTCCCCGTCCTTGGCCTGACAACCCGTCAGTACGGACACGCCGAGCACCGAAACGGTGACGGCGGCAAACAGTGTGGAAGTGCGAGCGCGCACGAAAATCCCCCCGGATTCACGAAATCATCGATACCCGGGCCGCCCGCGGCGCTTCGACCGATGCCCCCATCGTCGAAACCGGAACCGACCCAGGGCGTGACAGTAGCGCCCGCCCGCAACCGGTGGAACGGCGCCGGAACGGCGGTGACACCACGGTGACAAGGGCGGGACGCCCTCATCGACAAACGGAACGTCGCCGTCGACGCGGGCCCACCCCGCCGCGTCCAAGGTGCCCGCGCGCCTTCCGTAGACTGGGGCGGTGACCGAGAACACCACTCCCGCAGCCGCTGCCGCCGAGCAGCCGCAGGCCCTTCCCTCCCAGTACACCCCCGCCGAGGTAGAGGGGAAGCTGTACGAGCGCTGGGTAGCCGCGGGTTGGTTCGAGGCCGACGCCAAGAGCGACAAGCCGCCGTACACGATCGTCATCCCGCCGCCGAACGTCACCGGACAACTGCACTTGGGCCACGCGTTCCAGCACACGCTGATGGACGCGCTCACCCGCCGCAAGCGCATGCAGGGCTTCGAGGCGCTGTGGTTGCCCGGCATGGACCACGCCGGCATCGCCACCCAGAACGTGGTCGAGCGCGAGCTGGCCAAGGAGAGCAAGTCGCGGCACGACCTGGGCCGCGAGGCGTTCGTGGAGCGGGTCTGGCAGTGGAAGGAAGAGTACGGCGGCAAGATCCTCGGCCAGATGCGTCGTCTCGGCGACGGCGTGGACTGGTCGCGTGAGCGCTTCACCATGGACGAGGGCCTGTCCCAGGCCGTGCAGACCATCTTCAAGCGGCTCTACGACGACGAGCTGATCTACCGCGCCGAGCGCATCATCAACTGGTGCCCGCGCTGCCTGACCGCGATCTCCGACATCGAGGTCGAGCACCAGGACGACGACGGCGAACTGGTCTCGATCCGCTACGGCGACGGCGACGACGCGATCGTGGTGGCCACCACGCGCGCCGAGACGATGCTCGGCGACACCGCCGTCGCGGTGCACCCGAGCGACGAGCGGTACGCGCACCTGGTCGGCACCGAGATCGAACTGCCGCTCACCGGGCGGCGGATCCCGATCGTGGCGGACGAGCACGTGGACCCCGAGTTCGGCACCGGCGCGGTCAAGGTGACCCCGGCGCACGACCCGAACGACTTCGAGATCGGCCGTCGGCACAACCTGCCGATGCCCTCGGTGATGAACGAGCGGGCGATCATCACGGTGCACGGCCCGTTCGAGGGCCTGGACCGCTACGAGGCGCGGTTCGCGATCGTGGCCGCGCTGCGCGAGCAGGGCCGGATCGTCGCCGAGAAGCGCCCGTACACGCACGCGGTCGGGCACTGCTCGCGCTGCAAGACCACGGTCGAGCCGCGGCTGTCCATGCAGTGGTGGGTCAGGGTCGAGCCGCTGGCCAAGGCAGCCGGCGACGCGGTGCGCGACGGCCGGGTGGCCATCCACCCGCAGGAGTTGGCCGGGCGCTACTTCGGCTGGGTCGACAACATGCACGACTGGTGCATCTCGCGGCAGCTCTGGTGGGGTCACCGGATCCCGGTCTGGTACGGCCCGAACGGCGAGACGGTCTGCGTGGGCCCGAACGACGAGCCGCCCACCGGCGAGGGCTGGACGCAGGACAGCGACGTGCTCGACACGTGGTTCTCCTCCGCGCTGTGGCCGTTCTCCACGCTGGGCTGGCCCGAGCAGACCGCCGACCTGGCCAAGTTCTATCCGACCGACGTGCTGCTCACCGGGCACGACATCATCTTCTTCTGGGTCGCCCGGATGATGATGTTCGGGCTGTACGCGATGGACGGGCAGGCGCCGTTCCACACCATCACGCTCACCGGCCTGGTCCGCGACCAGTTCGGCAAGAAGATGTCCAAGTCGTTCGGCAACGTGGTCGACCCGATCGACTGGATGGACGCGTACGGTACCGACGCGCTGCGCTTCACCCTGGCCCGCGGCGCCAACCCGGGCACCGACGTGCCGATCGGTGAGGACTGGGTCCAGGGCTCGCGCAACTTCTGCAACAAGATCTGGAACGCCACCCGATTCGCGCTGATGAACGGCGCCACCGTCGAGGGCCCGATGCCGGCCGCCGAGCAGCTCTCGGCGACCGACCGTTGGATCCTGTCCCGGCTGGACGCGGTCGTGGCGGAGGTGGACGCGTACTACGAGGACTACCAGTTCGCGAAGCTCTCCGACACGCTGTTCCACTTCGCCTGGGACGAGGTCTTCGACTGGTACGTCGAGCTGGCCAAGCTGCCGCTGAACGGCGACGACGAGGCCGCCGCGCAGGCCACCCGGCGGGTCCTGGGCCACGTCCTGGACGTGACGCTGCGGCTGCTGCACCCGATCGTGCCGTTCGTCACCGAGGAGTTGTGGACCACGCTCACCGGCGGCGAGTCGCTCGTGCCGGCCCAGTGGCCGACGCCCGGCGGGTTCGCCGACCCGGCCGCCGAGGCCGAGATCACCACGCTCCAGCAGGTGATCACCGAGGTCCGCCGGTTCCGCTCGGACCAGGGCCTCAAGCCCGGCCAGCGGGTGCCGGCCAACATCTCGCTCGCGGGCACCGCGATCGCCGCGCACGAGGCGGCGCTGCGTCAACTGGCCCGCTGCACACCGGCCGGCGAGGGCTTCTCGGCGACCACGTCCTTCCCGGTCGCGGGTGCGGTGATCGAGCTGGACCTCTCCGGCGCGATCGACTTCGTCGCCGAGCGCAAGCGCCTGTCCAAGGACCTGGCCGAGGCGGAGAAGGTCCGCGACGTGAACACCAAAAAGCTCGGCAACGCGGGCTTCCTGGCCAAGGCCGCCCCCGACGTGGTGGACAAGGTCCGGGACAAGCTGACCGGCGCCGAGGCCGACATCGAACGCATCAAGGGCCAGCTCGACCGGCTGCCCACCGCCTGACCCGACCGGCCGCGCGGCCTCGGGCACACCCACCCGGGCCGCGCGGCCGGCCGCAAGGCAATCCCAGCTCCCGCAGAACTCGATCAGAACCGGTGACACCTGTGACAGACCCCGCCGAGGCACTGGCCGCACAGCGCGCCGTCGAGGCCGAGCTGATCGGGCGCTGGCCCGAGACGAAGCTCGACCCCTCCACCGACCGGGTGGTCGCGCTGATGGACGTGCTCGGCGAACCCCAGCGGGCGTACCCGGTCATCCACATCACCGGCACCAACGGCAAGACCAGCACGGCCCGGATGATCGAGGCGCTGCTGCGCGCCTTCCAACTGCGCACCGGCCGCTACACCAGCCCGCACGTGGAGTCGATGACCGAGCGGATCAGCCTGGACGGCGAGCCGATCAGCGCCGAGCGGTTCGTCGAGACCTACCGCGACATCGAGCCCTACATCGACATCGTCGACGCCGCACAGCCGCACCGGTTGTCCTTCTTCGAGGTGATCACCGCGATGGCGTACGCGGCGTTCGCCGACGCGCCGGTGGACGTCGCGGTGATCGAGGTCGGCATGGGCGGCACGTGGGACGCCACCAACGTGGTCGACGGCACGGTGGCCGTGGTCACCCCGATCGCGGTGGACCACGCCGCCCGACTGGGCGGCACGCCCGGCGAGATCGCGGTGGAGAAGGCCGGGATCATCAAGCGGAACAGCCTGGTCGTGCTCGCCCACCAGCCGGTGGACGCGGCCGAGGCGCTGATCCGGCGCGCGGTCGAGACCGATGCCACGGTGGCCCGCGAGGGCATGGAGTTCGGCGTGGTCCGGCGCGACCTGGCGGTCGGCGGCCAATTGCTCACGCTGCGCGGCCTGGTGGGGGAGTACGAGGACGTCTTCCTGCCGCTGCACGGCAGCCACCAGGCGCACAACGCCGCGGTCGCGCTGGCCGCGGTCGAGGCGTTCCTGGGCGTCGGTGTGGCCGAGCGTCCCGGGCTCACCGGCGGCGGCGCGTTGAACGCCGACCTGGTCCGCGAGGCGTTCGCGTCGGTCACCTCGCCGGGCCGGCTGGAGATCGTGCGCCGCAGTCCCACCGTCCTGATCGACGCCGCGCACAACCCCGCCGGCGCCCTGGCCGTCGCGCAGGCGATGACCGACTCGTTCGACTTCCGGCACCTGGTCGGGGTGATCGGCGTGATGGGCGACAAGGACGTGCGCGGGGTGCTGGAGGCGCTCGAACCGGTGCTCGCCGAGGTCGTGGTGACGCAGAACTCGCAACCGCGCGCGATGCCGGTGGACGAACTCGCCGCGCTCGCGGTCGAGGTGTTCGGCGCGGACCGGGTCGAGGTGCAGCCGAGCCTGCCGGACGCGATCGAGGCCGCCGTCACGCTCGCCGAGGAGGAGGGCGACCTCGGCGGCGCGGGGGTGCTGATCACCGGCTCCGTGGTCACCGTCGGCGAGGCCCGGGTGCTCCTCAAGGGCGGTGAACCGGGCTCGGCTTCGGGTTCGGGCGTGGGCCCGACCGCCGGCGGGAGCGGCGGCAACCGCAACGGAAGGGACGCCTGAGCATGCGCGCGCTGTGTTCGACCCACCTGATCGGCCAGGCCCTGGTGATCTGCCTCGCCGCGCTGGTGGCGATGCAACTCACCGACATCTCCACCGGCGTGTTGTGGGCGGTGGCCGGACCGTCCGCCCTGCTGTGCGTCTGGCTGTGCGCCAAGCTCGGCCGGCCGTGGGCGATCACGGCGGGCTGGGCGCTGCAAGTGGGCCTGTTCGTGACCGGTTTCGTGGTCCCGATGATGTTCCTGATCGGCGTGGTGTTCGGCGCGATCTGGTACGGCTGCGTCCGGGTCGGGCGGATCATCGACGCGGCCAAGGCGGCCCGAACGGTCACCGCGGACTGAGTCGCGACATACGGCCGAAAGGTCGATGCGTTACCCCGGATAGGCTCTGGGCGTTGACCGTTCGTCGGGCCACCGGGTTCTTACCCGTACCCCCTCTTCGAGGAAGCAAGGAGCCAAACGTGTCCGAGCGCACGCTCGTCCTGGTCAAGCCGGACGGAGTCCGGCGTGGTCTCGTCGGCGAGGTCATCGGCCGCATCGAGCGCAAGGGCTTCACGCTGGCCGCGCTCGATCTGCGGGTGATGGATCGCGAGACGATCGAGCGCCACTACGCCGAGCACGAAGGCAAGCCGTTCTACGCCCCGCTCGTGGAGTTCATGACCTCGGCCCCCTCCGTGGCGCTGATCGTCGAGGGCGAGCGGGTGATCGAGTCCTTCCGCGTGCTCGCCGGCGTCACCGACCCGATCAAGGCCCTGCCGGGCACCATTCGCGGCGACTTCGCCACGATCACCCGGGAGAACATCGTGCACGGCTCCGACTCGTCGGAATCCGCCGAGCGCGAGATCAAGAACTTCTTCCCCGAACACGCCTGACGATCCGGTCGCGGCGTCGCGCACCGCGCGCGCCGCGCCGGATCTCGGTGCTCCCCACCGCGACGATCGCCCGGGGCCACGCGACGCGCGCGGGCCGCCCCGGGGATCGATTTTTTTCGTGACCACATCGTGCGAAACTTCGCGCGACGCGCCGGGGTCGCTCTATCGGACCCCGACCGTGCGCTGTTAGAGGGAAATCCCTTTACTTGTCGCGCGTGGCACGCAACCCCTCGCCCCGTGATCACGTCATGGTGGATGGAGGGTGCAGCCGTGCCCCGGTACGTCGCGGTTCTGCCGCCGGTACACCGTGCCTACGATTGTGGTCGGTCGAACCGGCGTTGTTGGTACGACGTCCCTCGGCCGGCTCATGTCCTCATGGCTACGAGCTCGGGAAGGCCCTAGGTTCTTTATATGGCGAACAACTTGTCGTTCATCGGTCGTGACATGGCGGTCGACCTCGGTACGGCCAACACGCTGGTGTACGTCAGAGGCCGCGGCATCGTACTGAACGAGCCGTCGGTGGTCGCCAAGAACACCACCACCGGGGGCATCCTGGCGGTCGGCGCCGAGGCGAAGAAGATGATCGGGCGCACGCCCGGCAACATCGTGGCGATCCGACCGCTCAAGGACGGCGTGATCGCCGACTTCGAGATCACCGAGCGCATGTTGCGCTACTTCATCCTCAAGGTGCATCGGCGTCGCTATCTGGCCCGTCCGCGCGTGGTGATCTGCGTGCCCTCGGGCATCACCGGCGTCGAGCGCCGCGCCGTGGTCGAGGCGTCCAGCCAGGCCGGCGCGCGCAGCGTGCACATCATCGAGGAGCCGATGGCCGCCGCGATCGGCGCCGGTCTGCCGGTGCACGAGGCGACCGGCAACATGGTCGTCGACATCGGCGGCGGCACCACCGAGGTCGCGGTGATCTCGCTCGGCGGCATCGTCACCGCCCAGTCGATCCGGGTGGCCGGCGACGAGCTGGACAACGCGATCATCGCCTACGTCAAGAAGGAATACTCGCTGCTCCTGGGCGAGCGCAGTGCCGAGGAAATCAAGATGTCGATCGGCTCGGCCTTCGACCTCGGCGAGGACGAGCACAGCGAGATCCGTGGCCGCGACCTGGTCAGCGGCCTGCCCAAGACGATCGTGATCTCCACCTCGGAGGTCCGCAAGGCGATCGAGGAACCGGTCAACACCGTCGTGGACGCGGTCAAGAGCACGCTGGACCAGTGTCCGCCCGAGCTCGCCGGCGACGTGATGGACCGCGGCATCGTGCTCACCGGCGGCGGCGCCCTGCTGCGCGGCCTCGACGAGCGGCTGCGGACCGAGACCGGGATGCCGATCCACATCGCCGACAACCCGCTGGACTCGGTGGCCCTGGGCGCGGGCAAATGCGTCGAGGAGTACGAGAAGCTCCAGCAGGTATTGGACGCCCAACCGCGCCGCTGACCGAGGACGCGGGGGCGGTCGTTCGAATCGCCGCCCACCGTGTTCGGCCCGGCACGGCCACACACCACAACTGCCCACAAGCGCCGCAACGTACGAAAGGGGCGGGCGCGCATCGTGAGGGACTCCCGGCACGGTCGGCTGGTCCTCGTGCTGCTGCTAGCGATCTCTTTCGCCCTCATCACCGTGGACATCCGCGGTGGCCGGAACTCGCCCATCGCGAACGTCCGCGACTGGGCCTCGGCCGTGTTCGGCCCCGCCGAACGCGGCGTGTCCGCCGCAGTGGACCCCGTCGGCCGGGCCGTGAACGCGGTCAAGGACGCGGGATCCCACGAGGGCGAGAAGAAGCGTCTGCAGGACGAGAACGCCAAGCTTCGTCAACAGGTGGACAACATCCAGTTGGACCGCAATCGCGCGGCCGAACTGGACAAACTGCTCAAGGTCTCCTCGGCCGGGCAGTACAAGATCAAACCGGCGCGCGTGGTCGCCATCGGGCCCGCCCAGGGCTTCTCCTGGACGGTCACCATCGACACGGGCGCGGGCGACGGCATCAAGCCGGACATGACCGTGATCAACGGCGACGGGCTGGTCGGTCGGGTGACCCAGGTGGGTCCGATGACCGCGACCGTGCTGCTCGCCACCGACCCCGGATTCGCGGTCGGCTCGCGGCTGGCGGGATCGATGGAGATAGGGATCACCTCCGGCCGCGGCGACAAGCCGATGAACCTCAAGCTGCTCAACGGCCAGGCCGACGTCAAGAAGGGCGACCGGCTGGTGACGTTCGGCTCGCAGGGCGGCAAGCCGTTCGTGCCGGGCGTGCCGGTGGGCGAGGTCGCCGAGGTGCGCAACACACCGGGCCAACTCACCCGCAGCGTCGAGGTGAAGTCGTACGTGCACTTCTCCAGCCTGGACACGGTGGGCGTGGTGATCGAGCCGCCGCGCACCGATCCGCGGGACTCGGTGCTGGCCCCGGCGCAGGCGGTCGCGGCGCCGCCGAGCACGCCGGCCGTGCCGCCGGCCCCGCCGGCGACCACCGAACCGCCCAAGAGCGCCTCGACCGGCAAACCGCCGGCCGGCGACACCCGCAGCACCAACGCGAACGCGGCCGACGGCCGCCGCAAACCGCCGCCCGGCGGCACCGCCCCACCGACCGGAAGGGACTGAGACGGTGCGGATCTCCCGCGTGTTCTACGCCGCGCTGCTGATCGTCGTCGCGCTCGTCGTCCAGGTGAGCGTGCTCGCCCGGCTCGGTCTGCCCGGCGCGGTGCCGGACCTGCTGCTCCTGGTGGTGATCGGGCTCGCGCTGACCTACGGGCCCACCTCCGGTTGCGTGATCGGCTTCGCGGCCGGCCTGTGCGCCGACCTGGCGCCGCCGGCGGACCACGCGGCGGGGCGGTACGCGTTCGTGTTGTGCCTGACCGGCTACGTCGCCGGCCTGTTCGTCTCGCGCAGCCCCAGACGCTCGGTGCTCGCGCCGATCGCGGTGGTCGCGGTCGCCGCGGCGGCAACCACGGTGCTGTACGCGGCCGTCGGCGCGCTGGTCGGCGACGGCGCGGTGCGCCAGGTGGGGCTGACCAAGCTGTTGCTGACGGCGGTGGTCTACGACGCGATCCTGGCGCCGTTCGTAGTGCCGTGGGTGATGGCGCTGGCCCGCAAGGTGGATCCGAAACCGATGCTCTCGGGCCTGTCCCGGTAGGGGGTGAACGCCCAAGATGCGTAAACGGATGCCGAGCCTGCTCAACTCCGGCCGCTCCAAGGGAGACGGCGCACACAGCGTGCGCGCCCGGATGGTGATCCTGCAGATCCTGGTCCTGTCGCTGATGATCACCCTGTTCGGCCGGCTGTGGTACCTACAGATCCGCGAGGGCGACCACTACGCCGCCGCCGCGTCGCAGAACCAGGTCCGGGACGTGGTGACCCCGGCCGTGCGCGGCCAGATCCTCGACGACAAGGGCCGCCCGCTGGTCAACAACCGCACCGCGCTGGTGGTGTCGGTCAGCCGTACCGAACTGCTGCGGATGCCCGACTCGGGTGTCGGTGTGCTGACCAAGCTGGCCGAGGTGCTGCAACTGCCCGCCGACGAGGTCAAGGCCCGCACCCGGCTGTGCGAGCGCAACGTGCCCAAGCCGTGCTGGAACGGCTCGCCGTACCAACCGATCCCGGTCACCGACAACGCCACCACCGAGCAGGCGCTGACCATCATGGAGCACCGCGAGGACTTCCCCGGGGTGACCGCCGAGCCCACCGCGGTACGGCAGTATCCGGCGCCCGAGGGAGCCAACGGCGCGCATGTCGTGGGCTATCTCTCGCCGGTCTCCGACGACGAGTTGAGCAAGCAGAAGGCCGAGGGCAAGAAGGATCTCCAGCGTGCCGACGAGGTCGGCCGCAGCGGTCTGGAGCGCAGCTACGACACGGACCTGCGCGGCAAATCCGGGGTCACCGGGCTGTCCGTGGACCACCTCGGTCGGGTCACCGGCACCGTCTCGGAAACCCCGCCGGTGCCCGGGAACCACCTGGTCACCAGCATCGACGCGAAGATCCAGGCGATCACCGAGCAGCAGCTCGACGAGGCGATGAAGCGGGCCCGGTCGACCTTCGACGCGGGCAACACGCACAAGAACTTCATCGCCGACGCGGGCGCGGCGGTGGTGATGGACATCAAGACCGGCCGGGTGATCGCGATGGCCAGCGCGCCCAACTACGACCCGTCGGTGTGGGTGGGCGGCATCTCGCCGCAGGACTACAAGGCGCTCACCGACGAGAAGGCCGGCGTGCCGCTGGTGTCCCGGGCCATACAGGGTCAGTTCGCGCCGGGCTCGATCTTCAAGGTGATCTCCACCTCGGCCGCGGCCGAGTCGGGCTACTCCACCAAGGCCAACTACGACTGCTCGCCGAGCATCTCGGTCGGCGGCCAGACCTTCAACAACCTGGAGTCCAGGGGCTACGGCCCGATCTCGCTCCAGCGCGCCCTGGAGGTCTCCTGCAACACCGTCTTCTACGGCATCGGCTACGACATGTGGCTCAAGGACGGCGGGATCTTCGGCAAGAACCCCAAGGACCCGATGGTCACCATGGCCAAGAAGTACGGCCTGGGCGCCCCCACCGGCATCGACCTGCCCGGCGAGTCCGGCGGCCGGATCGCCGACCGGGCCTGGAAGAAGCGCAACTGGGAGCAGAACAAGGACGCGTGGTGCAAGCAGGGCGACACCGGCAACGAGTACGTGGACAAGATCGCCAAGGAGAACTGCGTCGACGGCTGGCAGTTCCGCGCCGGTGACGCGATCAACTTCGCGATCGGCCAGGGCGACACCACGGTCACCCCGTTGCAGATGGCGCGGGTGTACGCGGCGATCGCCAACGGCGGCACGTTGTGGAAGCCGAGCCTGGGCAAGGCCGTGGTCAGCCCGAGCGGCAAGCTGGTGCGCGAGATCCAGCCACAGGTGGCGGCCAAGCTGCCGATAAGCGACGCGACGCTCAAGTACCTGCAGAACGCGCTGATCGGCGTCGAGATGAACGGCACCGCGGCCGGCGTGTTCGCCAACTGGCCGAACGCCCAGATGCCGATAGCGGCCAAGACCGGCACCGGCTCGGTGTACGGCAAGCAGAGCACGTCCTGGTTCGCCACCTACGGCGGTCCCAAGGACGGGCCGCAGTACGCCGTGGTGATGATGGTCAGCCAGGGCGGCACCGGCTCCGGTACCTCGGGTCCGTCCGTACGCAAGATCTACGAGGCGTTGCTCGGCGTCGACGACAAGGGCGCGATCGACCCGGCCAAGGCGCTGCTGCCCGCCCCGCCCGCCGGGCTGCCGCAGGTCAAGGAGGACGGCACGGTCGTGCCCGCGTCCTACCTGCTGCCGCCGCGCCCCGGCGGCGGCGAAGGCTCCACCACCACCGCGTCGTCCGCGCCCTGGGCGCTGCCGCCCGATCGGGGGATCCACCGGACGGGGAGAGGGACATGAGCCTGAAATTGCGGCCCGCCTCGCGGGTCGCCGGGTTCGGTACACCGGACCTGGGCCGACTCGCACCGGTGTTCACCCCACGCCGGTCGATCACCCGACAGATCATCCAGCGCGACGCCCCGGTGCGTCGGCTGGACTGGATACTCCTGGGCCCGGCGCTCGCGCTGTCCGCGGTGGGCTCGCTGCTGGTGTGGTCCGCGACCCGCAACCGGCGCGGACTCACCGGCGGGGATCCGCAGTTCTTCTTCAAGCGGCACCTGCTCAACCTGGCGATCGGGCTGGTCCTGGCCACCGTGGTGGCGATAATCGGTCACCGCCGGATAAGGGCGTTCGCGCCGTTCGTCGGGGTCGTCGCGGTGCTCGGACTGATGGCCGCGCTCAGCCCGCTGGGCAGCACGATCAACGGCCAGCGGGCCTGGATCCAACTGGGTGCGGGCTTCTCGGTGCAGCCCGCCGAGTTGGCCAAGATCGCGATCATCCTGTGCATGGCGATGATCCTGTCCGAACGGGTGGACACCGGGGATCTGGCCAGGCCCGGCGACAAGGCGGTGTTCTGGGCGCTCGTGGTGGCCGGCGTGCCGATGGCGGTGATCATGCTGATGCCCGACCTCGGCTCGGTCATGGTGCTCGCGATGATCGTGCTCGGCGTGTTGCTCGCGTCCGGCGCGCGGGCGCGCTGGATGATCGCGCTGATCGTGATGGCCGCGGCCGGAGCGGTCGCGATCGTGCATCTGGGGCTGCTCAGCGAGTACCAGATCGACCGGTTCCGGGCCTTCGCCGATCCGAACTTCGATCCGGGCGGCGTCGGCTACAACACCGCGATGGCCCGGCTGGCGATCGGCTCGGGCGGGCTCACCGGCCAGGGGTTGTTCCACGGCGAGCAGACCAGCGGCCAGTACGTGCCCGAACAACAGACCGACTTCGTCTTCTCGGTGGCCGGCGAGGAACTGGGCTTCATCGGCTGCTGCGCGATCATCGCGCTGTTCGGCGTCCTGCTGTGGCGCGGGATCCGGATCGCGCTGCACGCCGACGACCTCTACGGCACGATCGTGGCGGCGGGTGTGGTCGCCTGGTTCGCCTTCCAGGCGTTCGAGAACGTCGGGATGAACCTGGGCATCATGCCGGTGGCCGGTCTGCCGCTGCCGTTCGTCTCCTACGGCGGGTCCTCGATGTTCGCCATCTGGATGGGGATAGGGCTGTTGCAGTCGGTGCACATGCGGCACGCGGGTGCCTTCAAGTCGGCCTGACGTCCGGTCGCATCATCCGTCACGGGCGGGCTCCCACCGGGCATCTCGGTAGGGGGTCCGCCCGGATCGCGTTAGGCTGGGAGGTCGATCCCCCTCCCAGCCCCATCGGAAGGACCGCCATGCCCGTCGAGTCCCTGTTCCCGCGTCTGGAGCCGCTTCTGCCCCAGGTGCAGAAGCCCATCCAGTACGTCGGTGGCGAGCTCAACTCGACCGTCAAGGACTGGGACGCGTGCACGGTCCGCTGGGCCCTGATGTACCCGGACGCGTACGAGGTCGGCCTGCCCAACCAGGGTGTGATGATCCTGTACGAGGTCCTCAACGAGGTCGCCGACGTGCTCGCGGAGCGCACCTACGCGGTGTGGGGCGACCTGGAAAAGCTGATGCGCGAGCACGACGTGCCGCAGTTCACCGTGGACGGACATCGGCCGGTCGGCGCGTTCGACGTGTTCGGGCTGAGCTTCTCCACCGAGCTGGGCTACACGAACATGCTCAACGCCCTCGACCTGGCGGGCATCCCGATCGAGGCCAAGGACCGCACCGAGGACCACCCGATCGTGCTGGCCGGCGGACACGCCGCGTTCAACCCCGAGCCGATCGCGGACTTCATCGACTGCGCGGTGGTCGGCGACGGCGAGCAGGCCGTGCTCCAGATCACCGACATCATCCGGGCCTGGAAGGCCGAGGGCCGGCCCGGCGGCCGGGACGAGCTGCTCTTCCGCCTCGCGGTCACCGGCAACGTCTACGTGCCGCGTTTCTACGACGTGGACTACCTCGACGACGGCCGGATCCAGCGGGTCGCGCCGAACCGCTCGGGCGTGCCGTGGCGGGTGTCCAAGCACACCGTGATGGACCTGGACGAGTGGCCCTACCCCAAGCAGCCACTGGTCCCGCTCGCCGAGACGGTGCACGAGCGCATGTCGGTGGAGATCTTCCGAGGCTGCACCCGAGGCTGCCGGTTCTGCCAGGCGGGCATGATCACCCGGCCGGTGCGCGAGCGCAGCATCAAGGGCATCGGCGAGATGGTCGACAAGGGCCTGAAGGCGACCGGCTTCGAGGAGGTCGGCCTGCTGTCGTTGTCCTCCGCCGACCACACCGAGATCGCCGAGGTGGCCA
The DNA here is from genome assembly GCF_044333915.1 of Embleya sp. NPDC020886. Classification (NCBI taxonomy): domain Bacteria; kingdom Bacillati; phylum Actinomycetota; class Actinomycetes; order Kitasatosporales; family Streptomycetaceae; genus Embleya; species Embleya sp. NPDC020886. Next base: position 330,457 of record NZ_JBIRRX010000004.1, read on the forward strand.
AGGGGCTGGCGGACCGCTACACCGACGACAAGATCGGCCTGTCGTTGCCGTCCACCCGGGTGGACGCGTTCAACATCGACCTGGCCAACGAGCTGACCCGCAACGGTCGCCGCTCGGGGCTGACCTTCGCACCCGAGGGCGGCAGCGAGCGGCTGCGCAAGGTGATCAACAAGATGGTGTCCGAGGAGGACCTCATCCGCACGGTCGCCACCGCGTACGGCAACGGCTGGCGCCAGGTGAAGCTCTACTTCATGGTCGGCCTGCCCACCGAGACCGACGAGGACGTGCTGCAGATCGCGGACATGGCCAAGAAGGTCATCCAGAAGGGCCGCGAGGTCTCCGGGAGCCGGGACATCCGCTGCACGGTGTCGATCGGCGGCTTCGTGCCCAAGCCGCACACCCCGTTCCAGTGGGCCCCGCAGCTCGACCCGGCCGCCACCGACGCGCGGCTGCACAAGCTGCGTGACGCGATCCGCGCGGACCGCCAGTACGGCAAGTCGATCGGCTTCCGCTACCACGACGGCAAGCCCGGCGCGATCGAGGGCCTGCTCTCGCGCGGCGACCGCCGGGTCGGCCGGATCATCCGGGCGGTCTGGGAGGACGGCGGCCGATTCGACGGCTGGAGCGAACACTTCAGCTACGACCGCTGGGTGCGCTGCGCCGACGAGGCGCTGTCCGACGAGCCGGTGGACCTGAACTGGTACACCACCCGCGAGCGCGAGTGGAACGAGGTGCTCCCGTGGGACCACCTCGACTCCGGCCTGGACAAGGACTGGCTCTGGGAGGACTGGCAGGACGCCCTCGACGAGACCGAGGTCGACGACTGCCGCTGGAGCCCCTGCTTCGACTGTGGCGTCTGTCCTCAACTCGGCACCGAAATTCAAATCGGCCCCACGGGCCAGAAGCTCCTCCCGCTCTCGGTGAAGCAGCCGGCCGCGCAGGGCTAGCACGGGACAGTACGCCCCCACCGCCTCCAGGGTCGACCGGGTGAGCAGCGAAAGGCGGCCGGACCACAAGCCCGGCCGCCTTTCGCATGCGCCAAGCGTCCCTGTGGCGTCGAGCATGCCCGCTCGGTGGCGCGAGATGGATGCGACAGCGGGCCCGCCGATCGCGGGCCCGCTGTCGTGTTCACTCATTCACCGGTAAGGGTCGGCAGATCACGCCTTGATGGTGTTGAGCAGAGCCGACCAGGATGCCGGGGTGACGGTGATGTGGCCGACGCTCGGGTTCTTGGAGTCGCGGGTGCCGACGGCGCCGTCGAAGGTCGCCACCTCGATGCATTCCGGGGCGGCTTGGCCGCTGAAGCTCGACCTCCGCCAATGGGCCGGCCCGGGGTGTGCCTTGGTCATGTGCTCTCCAAGAGGTCTCGCAGAAGCTGCCGCGAACGCGAGGGCGAGAGAGCCTCAGCCCGTAGCAGATCGTATCGGCGCTGTACTTCCGCGACCGTGTGCCCATCAGCAGTCACCTGTTCCTCGAACATGCCCTCCGCGTAAGCGCATTCGCCACAGCCCGGGATCGAGAGCAGGACGAACGAGCCATCCATGCACGGGTGGATACCACAACCCATCGGGACCACCTCGAGCACCACGTTCGACAACTCACCCATATCCAGCAGATGTTCGAGCTGCGCCGTGGCTGCACGAGGATCGTCGTGCTTCAGCCGGACGAGGGCAGCCTCGTCAATGGCAGCCCAGTACTGCGCGGGGTCCTTCTTGGTCAGTAGCCGCTTTCGTTTGAGCCGCAGTGCAACCCAGGTATCGATGGTTGCCGGCTGGATCCTTGCCCTGTGCAGAAGTGCCCGGGTGTACTCCTCGCACTGCAACAGCCCTGGAATTACTTGCGGCTGGAAGGTCCGGATGCGTGTGGCCTGCCGCTCGCTGTCCGTGAAGGTCTCGAACCACCCGGGCCGTCCCTCCGCCAGGCGATAGGCATGTGATGCCGTGGCGATCAACAGGCCCGTCCTGCCCAGGGCGCCGTCGAGGTTGGCTACGAATTCGCGGCTGGGCCGCCGGTCGGCGGTCTCGATCTGTCCAACAAATGAGCCTGTTGAATGCAATTCGTTCCCGAGCTCCTGCTGTGTCTTGCCTGCGAGTTTACGGAGAAACCGCAGATGAGCGCCGAAGAGGTCCCATAGGGATGCCTCCGGATCAAGTTCTTTCGCTGCCGGCATCGCGCGCCTATTCGTCAGATTCAGCTGCTGAATCCCGCCCCGTTCCCAACGTAGACCCAATGGTGTTCGCTCAGTAGCGGTTCGGTTACGGAACTCGTCGTGAGGAGTACTCCATGGGCGTGCGAGAAGGCGTGAGTCGGATGACCCTGAGCGTCTACCGGCTTCATCCGAATGGTGAACGTGAGGACATCAAGCCCGCTGCGGACTTCGAACTGGGCGACGGGTCAAGGTGGTTGCCGCGAATTCCGGGCGTTCCGCAGAGCGAGGCGCCGGCTTCGGGAAAGCCCGAGTAGTGCCGTCCCGGGTGAAGTGGGCGATGGCCGAGGACGAGACCGAAGTCCGGTTCAGGCGTGGTCAGTACGTGGTCGCGCGCCGTGGATGGGCACGCACCGTCGTGGCGGGGGTCGCCGAACCGATCCACCAACAGGTGCCCCGTTGCCGGGTGTCGGATGTGATCGAGCGACCGGACGGGGTGCACTACCGGGTGCGTGGCTGGTGGGTCGTGCCGTTCACATTCGTGGTGGCCGGTGACCAGTTGGCGTTGCATCCCGACCAACGAGAGGCCGGACGGCCGCATCGGGTGAGACCTCTCTCCGTGCGGCCGTGAATCGCACCGAGAGGTGAGAAGCCGGCCGATCGCCGGTCCCGAGGACGGGTGCCGTCGAGGCGGCGCCCACCCGCGTGCGGCGGATCCGTGCGCGGAAGGGTGCAAGGGGCAAGTCGGCAACCTCCGTTCACAGTTGGTCGATCACCCCTTGCCCCGCCCGGCCGGGAGCGAGTGCGGAAGCGCCCGTTGCTCCGGGACGGTCGGTGGGTGTGGTTCGAAGGGCTGAACGCACGGGTGGATGTCGGCTCGGTTGCCGGTCGTCGAGTAGTCGTGTGGTCACGTGGGGCAGCAATGGTGGTCTGGCCTCCTGGTCGGTGGTGGGGCCATTAATCTGCCGGGGTGAATCCAAACGGGGAGCAATCGGAACCGGCGCCGTGGACGCCGTCGAGGAGCAATCAGCCGCCGGGGGCGCCGAGTGGGGGCGAGCCTCCCGGGTGGCAGCAGCAGGTCGGGGGCGGGCCCGCGCCGCGGGCAGGCGGGGGTGGGTCCGAGCCGGAGGGCTGTCTGTACGCGGTCGTGCGGTGGCCGGCGCGGATCATCGCGCTGATCGTCGTGGTGCCGTTGCGGTTGTTGTGGGAGTTGTTGTGCCTGATCGGGCGGGGGATCAAGTTTCTGTTCTGGACCTGGTTCCTGCGGCCGATTCTGCGCGGGCTGAAGGTTCTGCTGTGGGACTGGTTCCTTTATCCGGTGCTCGCCTTCGTCGGCCGCTACATCCTGGTGCCGATCGGTAACGCGATCGCGTGGGTGGTGACCCACCTGCTGGCCCGCCCGCTCGTCTTCCTCTTTCGATACGTGCTGCTCAAGCCCGCGACCTGGTTGTGGCGGTATGTGCTGCGCCCGGTCGGGCGGGTGACGCTTCAGGCGCTGCGGTTCGCGTGGGACGTGTCCACCGCCGTGCTCAACTTCCTGATCGTCCGGCCACTGTCCTGGTTGTGGCGGGCCGTGCTGGTCCCGATCGGTCGCGGCATCGCCGTGGTCTGGCATCACCTGGTCGTACTTCCGGTGTCCTGGGCCTGGCGCAACGTGCTCACGCCGATCGGCAGGGGCATCCGCGCGGTATGGCGGGTGCTGGTCGTGGTGCCGCTGCGCTGGGTCGGTCGCAACGTGCTCCGGCCGATCGGTCGGGCCACCGGCGAGGTGTTGCGGGCCTTCGGAATCGGGGGGCGCTGACCCGACCCGCGCGATGGCCGTAGTCTTGGAACGACTTCTGCCCACCCACTTGAGCCAAGGACTGAGCGAAACTGGCACGACGTACGCCCGAGGGACCGCCGCCCGCGCCGACGGTCCAGCGACTGCGCCTCCGGTACACCAAGCGCGGGCGCCTCCGGTTCACCAGCCACCGGGATTTCCAGCGCGCGTTCGAGCGGGCCCTGCGTCGGGCGGAAGTGCCGATGGCCTACTCCGCCGGTTTCACCCCACACCCCAAGGTGTCGTACGCGGGAGCGGCGCCCACCGGCGTCGCCAGCGAGGCCGAGTATCTCGAGATCGGCGTGGCCACGCACTGTGACCCGGCGCGTCTGCGAGACCTGCTCGACGCGTCCCTGCCGACCGGTCTCGACGTGCTCGAGATCGTCGAGGCACACGGCGGCAACCTGCCCGAACGCCTGGAGGCGTCGGTCTGGGAGCTGGCCCTCGCAGGCGTCACCCGCGAGGAGGCCGAGCGCGCGATCGGCGTGTTCCTGGCCGCCGAGACCGTCGAGGTCCAGCGGATGAGCAAGAACGGAATGCGTACATTCGACGCCCGTGGGGCGGTGATCGCGCTGACCGTCACCACCCCCGACGGGAACGACGCAGGTCACCAGGGTGTCGATGCGGGTAGCGCCGCACCCTGTGCGATACTGCGACTGGTTGTCCGGCACACCACACCCGCCGTACGACCCGACGACGTTCTGTCCGGTCTTCGCATGGTCGCCGAACTTGTTACGCCCACCGCCGCCGCGGTCACCCGCCTGGCGCAGGGGCCGCTCGACACCGCGACCGATTCGGTGACCGACCCGCTCGCGCCCGACCGCGCAGCATCGGCGGTGGAGCACACCTCGCAGGGGGACGAGGTACTCCGGACCGGCCCGCAGGGCGGTGCAGAACCCGTCGTCGAAGCCTCGAACCGGTGACGACCGGGTACACGAGGCCACAAGGCTTGAATTTCCGACAGACTTATCGCCCGGATCACGACCGCAAGGTCGGGACCGGCGAGTGAGAGAGAAGCTTCCGCGCGGCGCCCTGCGTTGGAGCGCCCGGAAGCGTGACGGGAGACAGACCCGCATGCTCGACACCGAGCCCAACGACACGCCTGAGACATCAGGTACACCCGGGGTTGTGAACTCCGGTATTTCCGACAACAGCACAGACAACGACAACAGTACGAAGGACGACACGGCCACGACGCCGGCCCCCCGCCGCCGTCGCCGCGCCGCCAGTCGTCCCGCAGGACCGCCGAGCGTGCCCTCCGTCGAGGCCGCGCCGGTTCCGGCTGCCGTGACCCCCGAGGTTCCCGCGCCCTCCGACGAGGAGGAGCCGGAGGCCGAGGAGGCCGTCGTGGCCGAGAGTGCCCCCGAGCCCGAGCCCGAGCCGGAGGCCCCGCGACGTGCGCGGCGCACCCGCAAGCGGGTGACCGCGCCGGTCACCGACACGGCCGAGGTCGCGTCCGCACCGGTGGAGGCTGCCGAGCCCGCACCGGTGGCGGCCGAGCCGGAGCCGGAGCCGGAGGAGGCGCCCCGGCGCGTCCGGCGTACCCGCAAGCGGGCGGCGGTCGCTCCCGAGGCGACCCCCGCGGCCTCGGACGAGGTCGTGCCGGAAGCCGCCCCTGCGCCCGTGCGGACCGAGCCGGTACAGGCCGAGCCCGCACAGCCCGAGGTCGAGGCGGAGCCGGAGGAGGCCCCGCGCCGGACCCGGCGTACCCGCAAGCGTGCGGTACCCGCCGCCGAGGCGATCGAGGAGACCCCCGCGGCCGAGGCCGAGGCGGTCGCCGCGACCGAGCCCGAGCCCGAGCCCGAGCCGGAGGCCGCCCCCGAGCCGCGTACCCGGGCCGGCCGCAAGACACCGCCGCCGGTTTTCCAGCCGCTGTTCCAGGCCCCGCAGGCGGCCGTCTTCGCCGAGCCCAAGCGCACGGCCGAGCCGACTCCGACCCCGGCCGCCGGCCCGGCGCCCGCCGTCGCGGAGCCGGAGACCCGGACCGAGCCCGACGAGCCGCGCGGTCGGCGTCGCCGTCGACGCGCGCTGCCGGTGGACGAGGTGCACACGGCCGCCGAGGCCGAGCCGCAGGACTCGCGTTACCAGGACGAGCAGGAGCGCCACCCGGGCCGCACGGTCGCCACGACCGAGCAGGCCGAGCAGACCGAGCCGGAGGAGACCGAGGGCGCCGAGGCGCACGAGGACGAGACCGAGGGCGAGCGCCCGACCCGACGTCGTCGGCGCGGCGGTCGCCGCCGCCGCGGTCGCGGTGACGACGGTGCCGAGGACAGCTCCGACGAGGACGGCGAGCAGCAGGCCGAAGGCGTCGGCGACGGTCCCGACGACGACGAGGACGTCGACGAGCCGGGCGACCCCGGGGCGACCACCAGCAGCCGGCGGCGCCGGCGTCGGCGGCGTCGTGACGGCGCGGCCGAGGAGTCGCCCGCCGAGCCGCAGGACGACCCCGAGCGCACCGTGGTCAAGGTCCGCGAGCCGCGCAAGCGTGAGGCGCTCTCCGAGAGCCCCACCGACGAGGTGCAGGGCGTCAAGGGCTCGACCCGCCTGGAGGCCAAGAAGCAGCGCCGCCGCGAGGGGCGCGAGCAGGGCCGGCGTCGGGTGCCGATCATCACCGAGTCGGAGTTCCTGGCCCGCCGCGAGGCGGTCGAGCGCGTGATGGTCGTGCGCCAGAACGGCGAGCGCACCCAGATCGGCGTGCTGGAAGACGACGTGCTCGTCGAGCACTACGTCAACAAGGAACAGGCCACCTCGTACGTCGGCAACGTCTACCTGGGCAAGGTCCAGAACGTGCTGCCCTCGATGGAGGCCGCCTTCGTCGACATCGGCAAGGGCCGCAACGCGGTGCTGTACGCCGGCGAGGTCAACTTCGAGGCGGCGGGCTTCAGCGGCCCGCGCCGGATCGAGGCCGTGCTCAAGCCCGGCCAGTCGGTCCTGGTGCAGGTCACCAAGGACCCGATCGGTCACAAGGGCGCCCGGCTGACCAGCCAGGTCTCGCTGCCCGGTCGCTACCTGGTCTACGTGCCCGAGGGCACCATGACCGGGATCAGCCGCAAGCTCCCGGACACCGAGCGGGCCCGGCTGAAGACCATCCTCAAGAAGATCGTGCCGGAGAACGCGGGCGTCATCGTGCGCACCGCGGCCGAGGGCGCGACCGAGGAGGACCTGACCCGCGACGTGACGCGGCTCCAGGCCCAGTGGGAAGAGATCAAGAAGAAGTCCAAGATGATCACGACCAGTTCGCCCTCGCTGCTGTACGGCGAGCCGGACATGACGGTCCGGGTCATCCGCGACATCTTCAACGAGGACTTCTCGAAGCTGATCGTCTCGGGCGACGAGGCGTGGGGCGTCGTGCACGACTACGTCGGCCACGTGGCCCCGGACCTGGCCCCGCGCCTGTCCCGGTGGACCAGCGAGGTGGACGTCTTCGCGACGTACCGCATCGACGAGCAGCTGATGAAGGCGCTGGACCGCAAGGTCTGGCTGCCCAGCGGCGGCTCGCTGGTGATCGACCGCACCGAGGCGATGGTCGTGGTCGACGTCAACACCGGCAAGTTCACCGGTCAGGGCGGCAACCTCGAGGAGACCGTCACCCGCAACAACCTGGAGGCGGCCGAGGAGATCGTCCGCCAGCTCCGGCTGCGCGACCTCGGCGGGATCATCGTCGTCGACTTCATCGACATGGTTCTGGAGGGCAACCGCGACCTCGTGCTGCGGCGCCTGATGGAGTGCCTGGGCCGGGACCGGACCAAGCACCAGGTCGCCGAGGTCACCTCGCTCGGCCTGGTCCAGATGACCCGCAAGCGGGTCGGCCAGGGTCTGCTCGAAGCCTTCTCGGAGAACTGCGAGCGGTGCAACGGGCGCGGCGTGATCGTGCACATGGACGCGCCGGAGACCAAGGGCCACGGCAACGGCGGGCACCTGCACGGCGGCAACGGCAACGGCAGCCCCGCGGGCTCCGGGCGCCGCAAGCGCAACAAGGGCAACGCCGACAAGAACGGCAGCGGTCCGATCACCGAGATCGTCGAGACCGACGAGGTCGACCTGGACGGGCCGGAACTCGAGGACATCGCCGCGGACACCGAGCTGCCCGAGGTCGCCGAACTCGGTTCGGTCGAGCCGGTCGAGGTCGCCGAGGCGATCGAGGCCGCGGAGACCGCCGAGGTCGCCGTCGAGCCGGAGCCGGCCCCGCCGGTCGAGGCCGAGCCGGTCGAGGCCGAGGTGGTCGCCGAGGCACCGGCCGAGGAGGCCCCGGTGGCCGAGGCCCCGGCGGTCGAGGTCGAGGAGACCGAGCCGGCCGAGGCCGTCGAGGAGACCCCGGCACCGGCCAAGCGGGTACGCAAGGCCGCCGCCAAGAAGACGGTCGCCAAGAAGGCCGCCGCCAAGACCGCACCGGCGAAGAAGACGGCCGCGGCCAAGACGCCGCGCAAGTCGGCCAAGAAGGTCGCCGCCGAGGCGGCCGAGGCCGCGGCGGCGAGCGAGGCACCGGCCGAGCAGCCGATCGCCGAGCCGACGCCGGAACCGGCCGCCAAGCCCGCCAAGACGTCGACCCGGGCCAAGAAGGCCGCGGCCAAGGCCCAGGCCGCCGCCGAGGCCCCGACCGAGGCGGAGGCCGAGCCGGCCAAGCCCGCCAAGGCCGCCGCCAAGCCGCGCAAGACGTCGCGGCGGGCGACCCGCCCCGCCGGTCCGCCGGAGGGTGCCGTGGACGGCGCCGAACCCGTGTCGGCGACGAGCGGATCCTGAGTCACGACGGGTCCGCCCCGGGGACAAACCCCCGGGGCGGACCCGTTTGGCTTTCGGCCCCGGCCTTCCTGTAACCTTTCCCCTTGGTGTGCTTAGGCACAGGCTCCTGAGCAACCACCCTCCGGATCGCAAGCTTCGGAGGAGGCCCCCGATTTCTGTTCGGTGTGGCTGGCTTCAGGGGCTCGGACCCTGCAGAGAGAGAGATCCACGGTGTACGCGATCGTTCGCGCCGGTGGCAGGCAGCACAAGGTTGCCATCGGTGACGTCGTCCAGGTCGACCGCATTCGCGGTGCGGCGGGCACGGCAGTTGAGCTCCAGGCCATCCTCGTCGTAGACGGTGAAGCCGTGACGAGTGACCCGTGGGTCCTCGCGGGTGTGAAGGTGACGGCCGAGGTCGTCGATCACACCAAGGGCAAGAAGATCGACATTCTGAAGTACAAGAACAAGACCGGTTACCGCAAGCGCATGGGTCACCGCCAGCAGCACACCCAGCTTAAGATCACCGGCATCAACTCCGGGAAGTAGGGAGAAGCGACATGGCACACAAGAAGGGTGCATCCTCCACCCGGAACGGCCGTGACTCGAACGCTCAGCGCCTCGGCGTCAAGCGCTTCGGCGGCCAGCTCGTCAACGCCGGCGAGATCATCGTCCGCCAGCGTGGCACGCACTTCCACCCCGGTACCAACGTCGGTCGCGGTGGCGACGACACGCTGTTCGCGCTGTCGGCCGGTTCCGTGCAGTTCGGCACCGCGCGCGGTCGTCGCGTCGTGAACATCGTCCCGGCGGAATAATCACGCCGCGGCATTCGCTTTGACACCCGAGGGCGGACCCCATGCGGTCCGCCCTCGGGTGTTTGTCCACAGTGTTTCGCTCCCCGCTCGGGGAGCCGAGGAGGAATCCACGTGACGACCTTCGTCGACCGCGTCGTGCTGCATGTCGCGGCGGGTAACGGGGGCCACGGCGTGGCCTCCGTGCACCGTGAGAAGTTCAAGCCGCTCGGCGGCCCCGACGGCGGCAACGGTGGCCGGGGCGGCGATGTCACGCTGGTCGTGGACGCCAACACCACCACGCTGCTCGAATACCACCACCACCCGCACCGCAAGGCCACCAACGGCAAGCCCGGTGCCGGCGCCAACCGGACCGGCCCCGCCGGCGCCGACGTGGTGCTGCCGGTGCCGGACGGCACGGTGGTCAAGCGACTGCTGCCCAACGGCGACGAGGAGTTCGTCGAGGACCTGGTCGGCAACGGGGCCAGCTACGTGATCGCCCAGGGCGGTCGAGGCGGCCTCGGCAACGCGGCACTGGCCTCCCCGCGCCGCAAGGCCCCCGGCTTCGCGCTGCTCGGCGAGCCCGGCGAGGCCGGCGACTTCGTCCTGGAGCTCAAGACCGTCGCGGACGTCGCGCTCGTGGGTTACCCGAGCGCCGGAAAGTCCTCGTTGATCGCCACGCTCAGCGCCGCGCGGCCCAAGATCGCCGACTACCCGTTCACCACCCTGGTGCCGAACCTGGGCGTGGTCACCGCCGGCGACGTCGTCTACACCGTCGCCGACGTGCCCGGATTGATCCCCGGCGCGAGCGAGGGCAAGGGCCTGGGTCTGGAGTTCCTGCGGCACGTCGAGCGCTGCAAGGCGCTCGTGCACGTGCTCGACTGCGCGACGCTGGAGCCCGGCCGCGACCCGATCAGCGATCTGGACACCATCGAGGCCGAACTGAAGGCGTACGGCGGCCTGGAGGACCGGCCGCGGATGGTCGCGCTGAACAAGGTCGACGTGCCCGACGGCAACGACCTGGCCGAGATGGTCAAGGCCGAGTTGGAGGCGCGCGGGCTCCAGGTGTTCGCGGTCTCCGCGGTCAGTCGGGCGGGCCTGCGCGAGTTGTCCTTCGCGATGGCCGCCCAGGTGCAGGGTGCGCGCGACGCCGCGCCGGCGCCCGAGGCGACCCGGATCGTGTTGCGGCCGACCGCCGTCGACGACAGCGGCTTCACCGTCACCCGGCGCGACGAGGCGTTCATCGTGCGCGGGGCCAAGCCCGAACGCTGGGTGCGCCAGACCGACTTCAGCAACGACGAGGCGGTGGGCTACCTGGCCGACCGGCTCGCCCGACTCGGCGTCGAGGAGGCGCTGTGGTCGGCCGGCGCCGTGCCCGGTGCCGAGGTCGTCATCGGCGACGACGTCACCGGCGTGGTCTTCGACTGGGAGCCCACCGTGGCGGCCGGCGCGGAGATGCTGGGTCGACGCGGCGAGGACCACCGGTTGCAGACGCACCGCCCGGCGGTGGACCGCCGACGGGACCGCGAGGCGATCGAGTCGCAGTACGAGGAGTTCGACCCGTTCTCGGACTCCTGACCGACGGGTTTTCCGCCGACGAACGGTGATTAGGGAAGGCGGGGCCTGAGGTGCTCACAGGGGCCGGCGCGGCGCGCGAGGACGTGACCTCCGCGCGCCGCATCGTGGTCAAGGTCGGTTCGTCCTCGTTGACGTCCGCGCGCGGCGGCCTGGACGCGGACCGCGTCGACGCCCTCGTGGACGCGATAGCGGCCAGGCGGGCCGAGGGGGCCCAGGTCGTACTGGTCTCCTCCGGCGCCATCGCCGCCGGGCTGGCCCCGCTGGGCCTGTCCCGTCGACCGCGGGATCTGGCCACCCAGCAGGCCGCGGCGAGCGTGGGCCAGGGGCTGCTGGTGGCCCGCTACACCGCGTCGTTCGCGCGGCACGGCCTGCGGGTCGGCCAAGTGCTGCTGACCGTCGACGACGTCACCCGCCGGGCGCACTACCGCAACGCGTACAACACGCTGGACAAGTTGCTCGCGATGGGCGCGGTGCCGGTGGTCAACGAGAACGACACGGTGGCCACCGAGGAGATCCGGTTCGGCGACAACGACCGACTCGCCGCGCTGGTCGCGCACGTCGTGCACGCCGACCTGCTGGTGCTGTTGTCCGACGTGGACGGGCTCTACGACGGCGACCCGGCGAAGCCGACCTCGGCCCGGGTCGCGTCCGTGAGCGGGGCGCAGGATCTCGAAGGCATCGAGATCGGCAAGGCCGGCAAGGCCGGCCTGGGGACCGGCGGCATGGTCACCAAGGTCGAGGCGGCGGGCATCGCGACCTCGGCGGGCATCCCCGTGGTGCTCACCGCAGCTCGATTCGCGTCCGACGCGCTGGCCGGCAAGGACACCGGAACGCTCTTTCACCGCACCGGAGTTCGCACCGCCGACCGACTCCTGTGGCTGGCCCACGCGAGCACCGCGCGCGGCCGACTCACGCTGGATCCCGGCGCGGTCCGGGCCGTGGTCGAGCGGCGCAGTTCGCTGTTGCCCGCCGGGATCACCGGTGTCCAGGGCGGTTTCGTCGCCGGCGATCCGGTGGACCTGGTTGACGAAAACGGTCACATCGTGGCCCGCGGACTGGTCAACTTTGATGCGAAGGAACTGCCGGGCCTGTTCGGGCGATCGACTCGAGAGTTGGCCCGGGAGTTGGGTCCGGCCTACGAGCGCGAGGTCGTCCACCGCGACGACCTGGTGCTGCTGCGCCGCTGAGCGACGACCACCGAAGATCAGCAGCTCGCCGACGGGAGGCCGGCCGTGCCGGAGCGTGGGGACCGCCCCTGGGGGCAGCCGAATACGACGGCGCGGGTCGAGGACGACGTCGCGGGCCGAATGTGGCACATCACGCTGACCCTCGCCGGCAAGCCGGGTGACCCCGAGGATGTCCGGCGCGCGCTCGAACGGCTCGCCCACGAACACCCGTTCCTGCTCGCGGGCCGCTACGCGGCCGACCACGCCGAGGTGCGCTACTGGGAAGAGGCGCCCAACCTGCACGACGCCGCGGCGATCGCGTTGCGGTTGTGGGGCGAGCATCGGCAGAGCGCGGGCCTGCCGCCGTGGGAACTGATCGGGCTGGAGGTGGTCGACCGCCCGACGTACCAGAAGCGGGCCGGCGCCCCGGCCCCGCTGCCGGTGCAACCGGGCCGGGTGCAGCCCTTCTAGGAGATGCCCCGGGGTGCCCGCCGGGCGGTGTGCCCGGGCGGGTCGAACGGGCGGGGTCGAACGGCGGCCGGGCGCGGGCGAATAATGCGTGGCCCGAAAAACTCTCGCGCGTTAGCGTCGCAGGACAATGCGTACGTTTCCCGTCGCCGACCCCGGCGATCCCGATATCCGGTCGGCGGGCCGATACCTGATCTGGCTCGCCGTTCGTTGTCGCCGGACCATCTGTATGGGCATCCTGTGGGCGTCCGTGTGGATGGTCGCCCAGGCGTTGATGCCCGCCGCGGTCGGCCGCGCGATCGACGCGATCGAAGCACGCGACGAGCAGGCGCTGTTCGGGTGGTCGGGCGCGCTGTTGGGGCTCGCCGTGCTGATCGGCTTCACCGGGATCATGCGCCACCGCAACGCGGTCGCCAACTTCCTGGACGGCGCGTTTCGCACGATCCAACTGGTCACCCGACACGCCTCCCGACTCGGTGCCGCCCTCCAACACCGGATCGCCACCGGCGAGGTGGTCGGGGTGGGCACCTCGGACGTGGACGCGATCGGCTCGGTGCTCGACATCACCGCCCGCGGTTCCGCGTCGGTGGTCACGCTCGTCGTGGTCGCGGTGGTGCTGCTGAACATGTCGGTGCCGCTGGGCCTGCTCGTACTGATCGGCGTGCCACTGCTGATGGGCCTGGTCTCGCTGCTGCTGCGGCCGCTGCACCGACGCCAGAACGCCTATCGCGACCTGCAGGCCGGGCTGGCCGATCGGGCCGTGGACATCGCATCCGGTCTGCGGGTGCTGCGCGGGATCGGCGGCGAGCGCACGTTCGGCGCCCGCTATCGACGCGAGTCGCAACAACTGCGGGTGGCCGGCGTACGCACCGCCCGGATCGAATCCCTTTTGGAGGCCGCGCAGTTCCTGGTGCCCGGCTTCTTCATCGCGTTCGGCACCTGGTTGGCCGCCCGGTTCGCCCTGGACGGTCGGTTGACGGTCGGTCAGATGGTGTCCTTCTACGGCTACGCGGCGTTCCTGACGGTGCCGCTCTCCACCATCACCGAGTTCGCCGACCGGATCGTGCGCGGGCATGTCGCGGCCCGGCGGGTGACGCGGGTGCTCGCCCTGGAACCGGGTGTGCCGGACCCCGCCGCGCCGGTCGCCTGGCCGCCGCCGGGAGATCTGGTGGATCGGCGTTCGGGCCTGCTGGTCCGACCCGGTGCGCTGCTCGGCGTCGCGTGCGAAGACCCGCAGGACGCACCGGCGTTGGCCGATCGGCTCGGTCGCTACGAGGAGGCCGACGTGCTCTATGCCGACGTGCCGCTCGCCGACCTGGCGCTCGCCGACGTGCGGGCGCGGATCCTGGTCGGGCACCACGACGCCGGGCTGTTCGCCGGGCCGCTGCGCCGCGAACTGACGCCGGGCGACGGCGGATCGGGTGATCTGGCCACGGCGGTCGAGGTGGCCTGCGCCGACGACGTGATCGATGCGCTGGACGCGGGACTGGACAGCGAGATCGCGGCGCGCGGCCGGGAGTTCTCCGGCGGTCAGGTGCAACGTCTGCGACTGGTACGGGCGTTGGTGGCCGACCCGCAGACGCTGGTATTGATCGAACCCACCAGCGCGGTGGACGCGCACACCGAGGCGCGGATAGCCGCCCGGCTCGCCGCGCACCGCCGGGGCCGGACCACGGTGGTGGCCACCACGAGTCCGCTCGTGCTGGACACGATGGACGAGGTCGCCTACGTCGAGGACGGCAAGGTGATGGCGGTCGGGCCGCACCGCGAACTGTTGGCGACCGAGCCTCGGTACGCGGCGTTGGTCACCCGGGTCGACGAGGACGAGGACGACGAGAAAGAGGAGGAGGACGCGTGAGCGCGCGGGAACTGCTCCCGATCGCGCCGGCCGCCGAGGTCGGCAGGCACGCCGTACGGCTGTTGCGCGAGCGGCGGCGCGATCTGATTCTGACCGTGCTGTTCTACGCGCTCGCCGCGGTGGCCGGTCTGGTCGCGCCGCGGTTGCTCGGGGTGTTGATCGAGAAGGTCCGCGCGGACAGCCCGACCCGCACGATCGACCTGCTCGGACTGGGCATCGCCGGCGCGCTGTTGCTACAGGCGCTGATCGTGCGGCAGGCCGCGGTGGCCGCCGCGCGGTTGGGCGAGGGGCTGCTCGCGCAGGTCCGCGAGGAGTTCGTGGACCGGATCCTGGACCTGCCGCTGTCCACGGTCGAGCGGGCCGGCTCCGGCGACCTGCTCGGGCGGGCGAACCGCGATGTGGCCGCGATGTCCCGGTCGGCCCGGCGGGCGGTGCCGTCCGTGCTGGTCGCGGCGGTGACGATCGTGCTCACCTTCGCGGGGCTGCTGCTGCTCAATCCGCTGCTCGCGCTGCCGTTGTTGATCACGCTGCCGCTGTTGGTGCCGGTCACCTACTGGTACCTTCGCCGCGCGCCGGCCGGCTACCTGCGCGAGAACGCGGCGTGGGCGCAGGTGACCGACTCGCTCGCGGAGACGGTCGAGGGGGCGCGCACGGTCGAGGCGCTGCGGCTGGCCGACCGGCGCCGGCGGCGGGGCGACGAGGACGTCAGGCAGGCGTACGCGGCCGAGCGGTACACGCTGTGGCTGCGCACGATCTGGTTTCCGTCGGTGGACTTCGGCTACATGTTGCCGGTGGTGGCGACCACGGGGTTCGGTGGCTGGGCGTATCTGCACGGCTGGGCCTCGCTCGGCGAGGTGGCGACGGCCGTGTTGTACGTGCAGTTGATCATCGGCCCGATGGACGAGTTGTTGAACTGGCTGGACGAGGTGCAGATCTCGGCGGCCTCGCTGGCCCGGTTGCTGGGGGTGGCCGATGTGCCCTCCGATCGCGAACCGACCGACGCCGTGCCGGTGGACGAGACGTTGACCGTGCGCGACGTGCGGTTCGCCTATGCGGCGGGCAGGGAGGTGCTGCACGGCATCGACCTGACGATTCGGCCGGGGGAGCGGATCGCGGTGGTGGGGCCCAGTGGGGCCGGGAAGTCCACGCTGGGGCGGCTGTTGGCCGGGGTCAACGCACCCACCTCGGGGAGCGTGTCGGTGGGTGGGGTGCCGCTGGTCGGGTTGCCGCTGGACGAACTGCGGGGCCGGGTCGCGTTGGTGACGCAGGAGCACCACGTCTTCCGGGGCACGTTGCGGGACAACCTGCTGCTGGCGCGGGAGCACGCCTCCGACGAGGAGGTGCTGGACGCGTTGCGGGCGGTCGACGCGGACTGGGTGGCGACGTTGCCTGCCGGCGTGGATACCGAAGTGGGGCCCAAGGGGCACGAGTTGACCGCACCGCAGGCGCAGCAGCTCGCGTTGGCGCGGTTGGTGTTGGCCGATCCGCACACGCTCGTGCTGGATGAGGCGACGTCGTTGATCGATCCTCGGGCGGCTCGGCATCTGGAGCGGTCGTTGGGGGCGGTGATTTCGGGGCGGACGGTGGTGGCGATCGCGCATCGGTTGTATACGGCGCATGATGCGGATCGGGTTGCGGTGGTGGAGGGTGGGCGGATTACCGAGTTGGGGAGTCATCGGGAGTTGATTGCGGCTTCCGGTGCGTATGCTGCGCTTTGGCGGTCTTGGCATGGGTGAGCCGGGTTTTTGGCCTCATGCGCCGGCCGGGCTGGTTCGCCTCATGCGCCGGCGGGGCTGATTTGGCCTCATGCGCCGGCCGGGCTGGTTCGCCTCAAGCGCCGGCGAGGCTGAGTGGCCTCAAGCGCCGGCCGGGCTGAGTGGCCTCAAACGCCGGCCGGGCTGATTCGCCTCATGCGCCGGCGAGGCTGATTTGGCGTCGAGTGCCGGCCGGGCTGAGTGGCCTCAAGCGCCGGCCGGGCTGATTCGTCTGCGCTGGCGAGGCTGGGTTCGCCTCAAGCGCCGGCGGGGCTGGGTGGCCTCGAGTGCCGGCCGGGCTGAGTGGTCTCATGCGTCGGCCGGGCTGGGTGGCTTTCGAGTGTCGGTTGGGCTATTCGGGGGTTTGGGTTGCCAGGGAGTTGTGTTCGGTTCGGAGTTGGCGTTTGAGGATTTTGCCGCTTGGGTTTTTGGGGAGGGCGGTGGTGAGGATTACGTATTTGGGGACTTTGAAGGCTGCCAGGTGGGATCGGCAGTGTTGGATGAGTTGGTCCGGGGTGATGGTTTGGCCGGGTTTGGGGACCACCACCGCGGTGACGGCTTCTATCCAGTAGGGGTGGGGGATGCCGAAGACGGCGGCTTCGGCTACGGCGGGGTGGGTGTGGATGACCTCTTCGACCTCGCGGCCGGCGACGTTTTCGCCGCCGGTTTTGACCATGTCCTTTTTGCGGTCGACGACGGTGAGATAGCCCTCCTCGTCGAGCACGCCGAGGTCGCCGCTGTGGAACCAGCCGCCTCGGAACGCCTCGGCGGTGCGCTCCGGGTCGTTCCAGTAGCCGAGCATGGTGTGCGGGCCTCGGTGCACGATCTCGCCGACCTCGCCGGCCGGCACCGGGCGGTCCTGCTCGTCGACCACGGCGGTTTGCACGTTCAGCCCCGCGCGGCCGGCCGAACCGGCCTTTCGCTCCTGGTCGTCCGGGCCCAGGATGGTGGCGACCGGCGACATCTCGGTCTGGCCGTAGAAGTTGTACAGCCGCAACTGCGGGAGTCGGCGGCGTAGTTCGGCCAGCACCTCGACCGGCATCGCGGCCGCTCCGTAGTAGCCCTTGCGCAGACTGGACAGGTCCCGGGTGTCGAAGTCGGGGTGGCGCAGCAGGGCGATCCAGACGGTCGGTGGGCAGAAGAGTTTGGTGACTCGTTCGCGCTCGACCGTGGCGAGCACCGCGGCCGGGTCCGGGGCGGGCAGGATGATCGAGGTCGCGCCGAGGTAGACGTCCGGCGTCAGGAAGCAGTGGAGCTGCGCGCAGTGGTAGAGGGGCAGCGCGTGGATCTCGATGTCGTCGGCCGCCATGCCGCCGTCGATGATCGCGGTGGCGTACTGCGCGATCAGGTTGCGGCTGGTCATCACCGCGCCCTTGGGCCGGGACTCGGTGCCCGAGGTGTACATGAGCTGCACCGGGTCGTCGTCGTCCAGGTCGAGATCGGGCACCGGGCCGCCCTCGGCGAGCAGCGTCGCGAACGGCTCCCAGCCCGGCGCGGCCGGGCCGAACACCACGCGCAGCGCCTCGCGGCCGGCCAACGCGGCGTCGGCGGTGTCGGTCAGCTCCGGGCCGGCCAGCACGGCGCGGGCGCCCGCGTGCTCCAGGACGTAGCCCACCTCGGGCGGGGTCAGCATGAAGTTGACCGGGACGGAGACCGCGCCGAGCCGGGCCAGCGCGAAGTAGGCCACCGCGAAGCCGTGCGAATTGCGGGAGAGCAATACGACCCGATCGCCCTTGCCGATGCCGCGCGCGGCGAGCGCACCGGCGGCGGCCGAGACGGTGTCGTCGAACTCGGCGAAGGTCTGCCGCAGCTCGCCCGCCACGATCGCGAGCCGGTTCGGCAACCGGGCGGCGGTGCGCGCGAGCAGGTCGGCGACGCCGTGCCGGCGGGCCTGTACAGCGGTCACGGATGGCTCCTTGCCTCTGTGCAGCACATGGAGGCGTCATTGTGTCCGGCACGGCGGCCGGGCGGAAGCGTCTCGACCGCTGAAATCCTCGTGTTGATCATCGGCGGGCGTAGGTAGGCTTGCCGGCATGACCAGCAGCGAAGCCTCCGCAGTCCTCGACACCGCCCGTCGCGCCCGGGAGGCCGCCGCCGTCCTCGCGCCACTGACCCGCCGGGCCAAGGACGACGCGCTGCTCGCGCTCGCCGACGCGCTGGTGGCTCGTTCGGCCGAGATCGTGGTCGCCAATGCCGAGGACGTCGAGCGGGCCCGGGCCGACGGCACCGGCGAGGCGATGATCGACCGGCTGACCCTGACCGACGAGCGGATCGCCGCGATCGCCTCGGACGTGCGCGACGTGGTCGGTCTGCCCGACCCGGTCGGCGAGGTGTTGCGCGGCTCGACCCTGCCCAACGGTCTGGAACTGCGCCAGGTGCGGGTGCCGCTCGGCGTGGTCGGGATCATCTACGAGGCTCGTCCCAACGTCACCGTGGACGGTGCCGCGCTGTGCCTGAAGTCGGGCAACGCGGTGCTGCTGCGCGGCTCCTCGTCCGCCTACCGCTCGAACACCGCGATCGTCGCGGTGATGCGCGACGCGATCGTCGCGGCCGGCCTGCCCGCCGACGCGATCCAACTGGTGCCGGGCGAGACGCACGACTCGGTGAAGGAGCTGATGACCGCGCGCGGCCTGGTGGACGTGCTGATCCCGCGCGGCGGCGCCGGCCTGATCCGCACCGTGGTCGAGGGCTCGACCGTGCCGGTGATCGAGACCGGTGTCGGCAACTGCCACGTCTACGTGGACGCGCACACCGACCTGGAGATGGCGGTGAACATCCTGGTCAACTCCAAGGCGCACCGGGTCAGCGTGTGCAACGCGGCCGAGACGCTGCTGGTGCACCGGGACGTGGCGGACGCCTTCGTGCCGCTCGCGCTGGCCGCGCTGAAGGACGCCGGGGTGACCGTGCACGGCGACACCGCGGTGCAGGCGTTCTCGGCCGACGTGGTGCCCGCCACCGATGCCGACTGGGACACCGAATACCTCTCCTACGACATCGCCGCCGCCGTGGTGCCCTCGCTGCACGACGCGGTCGCGCACATCCGTCGACACAGCTCCGGCCACACCGAGGCGATCGTGACCACGTCGCAGGCCGCGGCCCGCGAGTTCGTCAGCCTGGTCGACTCGACCGCCGTGATGGTCAACGCGTCGACGCGGTTCACCGACGGCGGCCAGTTCGGCTTCGGTGCGGAGATCGGCATCTCGACGCAGAAGCTGCACGCGCGCGGGCCGATGGGTCTGCCCGAGCTGACCAGCACGAAGTACGTGGTCACCGGCGACGGTCACGTGCGCCCCTGACCCGGGAGCGAGGGGCCGCGGATCGGCCCGGATCGTGCTCGGCGACGCGACCGGTGCGATGAATCGGTACCCATCCGGGCGCCTGCGGTAATACTGTCTAGGAGTGCCCGAATCACCAGGGCCAGAGTTCCCGGACGGCCCAGACTTTCCCGAGTTCTCGGAGGATGAGCTCTCCTCCGTCGTTTTCGACGAGTCGTTCGTGCGCGCCGCTCGCGTGCACGAGCCCTCGGCGAACGAGCGTGGTGCGGCGATCGATCATGCGCCGACGCCCACCCCGGCCGCGCCCGAGCGGACCGACAAGCAGGCCGAACAGGCCGATCGCTCCGACTGGTTCGACGACGGGACGTATCCGGCGGACGGCGAGGACCCGTGGCGGGCCCGGACCGGGTCCGGCCACGACTCGACCCCGATGTCGGCGGACGTGCCGACCTGGTTCGCGAGCGAGCCGTGGACCCGATCGACCCGGTCCACCCGCTGGCGGCGCGGAACGGCCTGGGTGCTGGCGCTGCTGATGGGCGTCGGTGTGGTCGCGATCGCGGTGACCGCGTTCTATCGCAGCGGATCCACCCAGGGACCCACCACGCCCCGACAACCCTCGGTGGGGACGGGGCGGAGCGCGACGACCGACAACAACCCGGTGTTCGCGCCGCTCCCGGGGCAGGACACGTCCCAGGTGCGGATCACCGTCCCGCCGGGGGACTCCCGCGCGACGGACCGGTCCGTGCCGGTCGCGTCGTTGCCCGGGTCGGCGCGTTCGGGGCCCGGCTGACCGTCGGCAACCCCTGCTCCGGGTGCATATCCACCTGCTCGCGGGCGACTTAAGCTGAGTCCATGTCCGGACGGGGAGTGCCCCCCGAAGGCCCGAACCGGGGTGGGCCCGACGGCGAGGACGAGTTCAACGCCGTCGTATTCGACGCGACCTTCGTGCGCGCGGCGGGGCTGCACGAGCCCTCGGCGCGGGAACGGCTGCACGAAGGCAAACGCCCGCACCCGCAGCGTCGGGTGTTCGGCGTGCGGGTGCGCACGCTGCGCGGCGTGCTGGGCGCGTTACTCGTACTGCTGGTGATCGCCAGCGCGAGTTTTCTGGGCGCGCGGCGGGCCGCCGCGCCCGCGCCGCGCCTGGTGATCGGCCCGGCGGTGCTGCACCGGGTCTCGCTGCTGCCACCGTCCGGCTATGCGACGGGGGCGCTGCCCGCCGATCCGATGGCGGGCGGTCCGGCCGCCGGCTGGGCCCAGGGTGCCGCCGGGATCGTCGTGGGCGAGCGCCGGGCGACCGCGCACTTCTCGGCCACCCAGGTCGGCCAAGCCCTGGATCTGGTGCGGGAGTTCGTGGTCGGCACCCAGCTCGACCCGGCCGTGCTCGCGGGCGGCCGGCCGTGGGCCGCGCTGCCGCTGTTGCGTTCGGAGCAGCGCGAGCAACTCGACGCGGCGCTGATCGCGCCACACGACGACGACACGTCGGCGCCCACCGGGTGGATCACCCGATTCGATCCGGCCTCGGTCAAGGTCCTGGAGGTGCCGATCAAGGTCGCGGGCACGCTCGTGGTCGCCGAGCACGCGCGCGCGGACCTCGTGGTCACCGCCGACGTGGTGTTCGTGTACGCGGTCGCCCAGGTCGGCGGGCCGGGCTGGACCCGGTTCGTGTTGCACCGGGTGTGGGACTTCCGTCTGGACCCGGCGATGGTGCACGACGGCCTGCTCCAGGTCCGCCGGATCCTGACCGCGGCCGGGCCGCAGGGGTGCGACGCGGACTCCTCGGCCTGGTTCCGGCCCGCGTTCACCGGCCCGGCGCCGAGCGACGCGCCGCCGGCGGCCGAGCAGGTGGATCCGTTCCGCTCGGCCCCGACCGGCACGTGTGCCCGACTGGCGGGCTCGCCCTGACGACGGTCAGCCGCCGCCGTTGTTCGTCGGGGTCGCGCCCGGTTCGTCGCGGCGCCCGGTGAACTTGTCGCGCAGCTTGCCGCCCGCGTCCGCCGCGCCGTCGGCGAGGTCGCGGAGCAGCCCGAACAGCGGGTCCGTGGTGGTGCGCACCGAATCGCGGTAGGCGCCCGCCGACGCCTTGGCCTCCTCGCGCACCGACGCGTTCGGGTCGTCCTCGCGGCGCGGATACTCGCCCGCGACGATCCGGGTGTACTCCCCGCCGTCCGCCCACTTGCGCAGTTCGGCCACCCGGACCACCGGGAACGGGTGCGAGCGGCCGAGCAGGTTCATCAACTTGAGCACGCTGTCGCGCAGATCGCCGGCGCCCTCGTACTCGGCGGCCTGCTCCAGGAACGCGTCCGTGCTCATCTCGTGCAACTGCGAGCCGCCCGCGACCTTCATCAACGCGCGCATCGACACCTCGGGGTCCTGCCCGACCAGCAGGCCCGCCCGGTCGCAGGACAGTTCCGACTTGCGGAACCACTCCTGCAACGCGGTGATGATCGCGTGCACGCCCAGCGTGCCGAGCGGGATCCCGGACAGCGCGGAGGCGAACCGGGTCAGGATCAACAACATGGTGCGGTAGACCGCGTGCCCGGACAGGATGTGCCCGGTCTCGTGCCCGATCACCGTGCGCATCTCGTCGTCGTCGAGCAACTCGACCAGGCCCGAAGTGACCACGATGAACGGCTTGTCCATGCCGATCGCCATCGCGTTGGGCTGCGGGTCCATGCTGACGTACAACTCGGGCACGGTGGGCAGGTCCAGGATGTACGCGGACTCGCGGACCATCTCGTGCAACCGGCGGAACTGCTGCTCGCCCGCGCGCACCGAGCCCGCGAGGAAGGCGAGCCGGATGGCCCGCTCGGACACCATGCCCGACATCTGCTTGAGCACCGTGTCGAACCCGCTGAGGCGGCGCATCGCCACCAGCGCGGTGCGGTCGGCGGGATGTTCGTACGCCCGGGAGGAGATCCCGGGGAATCGCCTGCGCCCCTCGAAGGTCCCGATCGTCTTGTCGTCCGGCATGCCGTGCCCCCTTGCCTCGACCAATCTGCCCCCACACTAGGCGCGTCCGCCGCCCGCGGCCGAGGGTCGTCCCCGGAACCTGGCCGCGCGACTCGCCGTGCGCGCCCGTACGATGTCGTGCGCACACGTCGGCAAACACTACGCAAGGGCTGACCACGGATGACCCAGCACGCGACGACCGTCCTCACCACGCTGGCCAACGAGAGCGGCAAGCACGAAAACCTGAACCCGTTGGGCGCCGGCATCGGTGCGCTGGCCGTGCTCCTGCTCCTGCTGTTCGTGGTGACGCGGTTCAACAAGGACCGCTGAGCACCCGTTGCCGAAGCCGGGCGTGGGCGTCCGGTGGTCGGATTTCCTTCCGTGATCGCCGGGCCGGCGCTTTGCCGTCCCGGCACTTCGTCGTGCGCGTTAAGGTGACGCCAGACCAGGGGTGGCCGGGGGAGGACGCGATGCGCACATTCGCCATGGGCGAGAAGACGAGGCTGGACGACTCGGCCATCAGGGTGGAGTTCGAGGTGTCGGGCGAGGGCCTGGCCGCGTACTGCTTCAGCCTGGGCGCGGCGGACCCGGACGTGGTCTGTACGGCCCGGCCGGCGTCGCTGACCAGCGCGGTCGCGCTGGTGGCCGGCGGCACCGGCACCGCCGAGTTCCACGTGGACCTGGCCGCGGTGGACGACCTGGTGGATCGCCTGGTGTTCGCGGTCGGCGCGCAGGCGCCCGGATTCGGCGCCGGGTCGCTGATCCGCCTGCTGGGCGCCGACGGCGAGATCGGCCGCTTCGTACTGCCGGTGGCGGAACTGACTCGCGAACGCGCGCTGATCCTGGCCGAGGTCTATCGGCGGGACGGCTGGCGGTTCGGCGCGGTGGGACAGGGCTACGAGGCGGGCGTGGACGAATTGGTGCGCGATCTGGGCGGGGACCCCGAACAGACGCTGATCGTCGCGGCGATGCCGGCCGACGCGGAGCCGACGCGAGCGACGCCGGACCCGGTCGACTCGGCCGCGCCGGAGGCGAAGCCGGAGTCCGTGCCGGAGCCGGAGCCGGAGCCGGAGTCCGCGCCGCAGCCGGAGCCCGAGCCGGAGCCGGAGTCCGCGCCCGAGCCGTCGCCCGCCCGCGCTCCCGCCGCCGTCGAGGAACCACCCGCCCCGGTGTACGAAGGTCGCGGCGACAGGGTCCTTTCGATCGACCGCCCGGTCGGATCCGGCCCCTTCCTGGTCGAGTTGGAAGGACGCGGCACCGAGAACTTCGTGGTGTGGACGCTGAACGCGGAACTGGAGACGGACAAGCTGCTCGCCAACGCGATCGGCGCGTACCGAGGCCGCGCCCTGGTGGACGAGCGCGGCGGCCACACCTCGCGCCTGAAGATCGAGGCCGACGGCGAGTGGACCGTGCGGCTGCTCGCTCCCGACGCGGCCCGGGTGTTGACCGACCGGCTGGCCGGCAGCGGCCCGGAGACGGTGCGCTGGACCGGCCCGCGCACGGTGCTCGCGATGACCCACCGGGGCGACAGCAACTTCATCGTCGGCACCTTCGCCGAACACGGCACGGAGGATGCCTACCTGGGCACCCTGGCCAACACGATCGGCGACTACGAGGGCGAGTCGATCCTGCCCAAGGGCCCGTGCCTGATCGAACTCGAAGCCGACGGCGACTGGTCGCTGACCGCGGACGGCGGCTGAACCCCGCGTCGACACGCCACCATTCGGGGGTAAATAGAGCGACGAGAGCGGTTTGCTTGATCTGCTGACCCGGTGAACCACATCCTGCGGCGCTGCGGACTCCGGGCCGTCGCGCTCGCATTGGTGGCCTCCACGGTCGGATGCGGGGGCGGTGGTTCGGGCCCACCGGTGCTCAACTGGTACGCGCCGCCGGACAACGGGGCCTACCAAAAGCTCGCCGACCGGTGCAGCCGGGCGTCCGGCGGCGCCTATCGGGTCAAGGTCTCGGTGTTGCCCACCGACGCGTCCGGGCAGCGGGAGCAGTTGGTGCGGCGGCTGGCCGCCAAGGACTCCTCGATCGACGTGATGGCGCTCGACCCGGTCTACGTACCGGAGTTCGCCGAAGCGGGCTTCCTGCGCCCGTTCGAGCCGGCCGAGGCCGCGGCGCTCACCGAGGGCATGCTGAGCAGCGCGGTCGAGTCCTCGGGCTGGCGCAATCGACTGGTCGCCGCGCCGTTCCGGGCGAACACCCAACTCCTGTGGTACCGCAAGTCGGTGGCCGCCGCCGCCGGGCTCGACCCGAGCCGGCCGGTCGGCTGGGACGAGGTGATCGCCGCCGCCGAGAAGACGCACAAAACGGTGGCGGTGCCCGCCAAGCGCTACGAGGGCATCACCGTCTGGGTCAACGGCCTGGTCGCCGGCGCCGGCGGCGCGATCGTGCGGGACGTGGAAAAGGGCGTCGACCTCGAACCGACGCTCCAGGAGGGCGGTTCGGGCAAGCGGGCCGCCGAGATCATGCGCCGACTCGGCCGCTCCTCCGCCGCGCCGACCAATCTGGCCACCTCGATCGAGGACGACACCCGGACCACGTTCCAGTCCGACACGGGCGGCTTCATGATCAACTGGACGTACGCCCACGGCGCCGCGGCCGAGGCGGTGGCGGCCGGCCAACTCGGGCGCGAGGTGCTCGACGACTACGGCTGGGCGCGCTACCCGCGGACCGACCCCGGCAAGGCGTCCAGGCCGCCGTTCGGTGGCATCGCGCTGGGCGTCAGCAAGTACGGCGGACACAGCGCGGCGGCGGTGAGCGCGGTGCGCTGCGCGGGCACGCTGGAAAACCAGATCACCTACATGCTGGAGTCCAAGGAGACCACCGCCAAGGCCGCCGCCTACGACGATCCGCGCGTACGCGCGGCGTTGCCGATGGCCGACCTGATCAAGGAGTCGCTGGACCAGGCCGGCCCGCGCCCGCGCACCCCGTACTACAACGACGTCTCCGCGTCCGTGCAGCGCATCTACCACCCGCCTGCGGACGTGAACCCGGACACCGCCCCACGGGACACCGACGACCTGATCACCGGGGTCCTGCACGACAAGGTGCTGCTGTGAGCACGGTATCCACCGCCGACGCCGCACCCGGGCACCGAAAGCCCCGCGGGCACAAGCCCCGCAAGCAGCTCGATCACGCCCAGCGCATGCGGCGCACCGGCCTGCTGCTGTCCGCGCCCGCCGTGACGATCATGCTCCTGGTCGCGATCGCGCCGCTGGCCGACGCGGTTTGGCTCTCGCTCTTCCACAAGCGGCTGACCACCCCGGACGCGAACTCGTTCGCGGGCCTGTCCAACTACTGGGTGGTGCTCAAGGACCCGCTGTGGTGGACCGACGTGTGGACCACGCTGGCGCTGACCGTGGCCACCGTCTCGGTGGAGTTCGTGATCGGCTTCGGGCTCGCCTGGTTGATGCAGCGGGCGCTGTACCTGCGGCGCACCCTGCGCACGATCGTGCTGATCCCGTACGGCATCGTCACGGTCGTCTCCGCCTACGCGTGGCGCTACGCGTTCGACCCCTCCACCGGGTTCGTCAACGACTGGTTCGGCACCGACATCGCGTGGTTCGACCACCGCTGGTCGGCGCTGTTCGTGATCGCCCTCTCGGAGATCTGGAAGACCACGCCGTTCATGTCCCTGCTGCTGCTCGCCGGCCTCATCCAGGTCTCCCCGGACGTGCAGGAGGCGGCCCGGGTGGACGGCGCGGGGCCGTGGCAGCGGCTGACCAGGGTCACCATGCCGATCATGAAGCAGGCCATCCTGGTCGCGCTGCTGTTTCGCACGATGGACGCGTTCCGGATCTTCGACTCGGTGTTCGTGATGACCGGCGGAGCCAACAACACCGAGACGGTGTCCTTTCTGGCCTACCGACAACTCGTCAGCCGCACCGCGCTGGGGCTGGGCTCGGCGATCTCGGTGTTGTTGTTCGCGTGCGTGCTGCTGATCGCGTTCCTGTTCATCAAGCTCTTCCGTACCGACGTGAGCAAGCTCGGGAGTCCTTCGTGAGTCGGCCCAGCCCGGTCCGGGAGGGCGTTCGCGCCCTGGTCTGCGTGTTGGTGATCGCGATCACCGTGCTCCCGCTGGCCTGGATGGTGTCGCTGTCGTTCAAGGGCGGCGACGACATCAACAACGCGCAGTTCCTGCCGAAGACCTGGAGCTGGGACAACTATCGGACCGTGTTTCGGAACGACCTGTTCACCGACGCGCTGCGCAACTCGATCGGCATCTCGCTGATCGCCACGGTGATCGCGGTCGCCTGTGCGACCGGCACCGCGTACGCGATCGTGCGGATGGAGTTCCCGGGCAAGCGACTGATCCTGCTCGGCGCGCTGGCGATCGCGATGTTCCCGACCATCGCGGTGGTCGGTCCGCTGTTCGACATGTGGCGCAGCATCGGCCTGTTCGACACCTGGATCGGGCTGATCCTGCCGTATCTGTCCTTCACCATGCCGTTGTCGATCTGGACGCTGACCTCGTTCTTCAAGCAGATCCCGTGGGCCCTGGAGGACGCCGCGCGGATCGACGGCGCGTCCGCGTGGCAGGCGTTTCGCTACGTGATCGCGCCGATGGCGGTGCCCGCGGTGGTGACCACCGCGATCCTGGTGTTCTTCTTCGCGTGGAACGACTTCGTCTTCTCGGTGTCGCTGACCTCGACCAACAATTCGCGCACGGTGCCCGCCGCGCTGGCCTTCTTCACCGGTGCCTCGCAGTTCCAGCAGCCCACCGCCGCGATCGCCGCGGCGTCGGTCGTGGTGAGCATTCCGGTGGTCGTCCTGGTGCTGGTTTTCCAGAAGCGGATCGTCGCGGGCATCACCTCGGGCGCGGTCAAGGAGTAGGGACCGCGCGGTCCGGGAGCGCGGACCGATAGATTCTCGCGCCATGAGCGAGCGGAACAGACGTGTCGGTGTCATGGGCGGCACCTTCGATCCCATCCACCACGGACACCTCGTCGCCGCGAGCGAGGTGGCGGGCCAGTTCGGGCTCGACGAGGTGGTGTTCGTACCGACCGGGCGGCCGTGGCAGAAGTCCGCACAGGACGTGTCCTCGCCCGAGGACCGCTACCTGATGACGGTGATCGCCACCGCGTCCAACCCGACCTTCTCGGTGAGCCGGGTGGACATCGACCGCGAGGGCGAGACGTACACCCTCGACACCCTGCGCGACCTGCGCGAGTCCTCGCCCGAGGGGACCGAGATATTCTTCATCACCGGCGCCGACGCGCTGTCCCAGATCTTCTCCTGGCACAACGCGCACGAGATGTTCGAGCTCGCGCATTTCGTGGGTTGCACCCGTCCGGGGCACACTCTGTCCGACCCGGGTTTCCCGGACGGCGGCGTGAGCCTGGTGGAGGTCCCCGCACTGGCCATCTCGTCGACCGACATCCGTGCAAGGGTGGCCGGGGGTGATCCGGTCTGGTACCTGGTGCCGGACGGGGTCGTCCAATACATCAGCAAGCGGGGGCTGTACCGGGGAGCTTCGTGAGCAACGACGACCGGCGCGAGTGGGAGCCTTACGGCACCGAGCGAGGGGACGGCGGACAGGCGCAGGAGCCTTACGGCACCGAGCGAGGCGACGGCACGGCGGGGCAGCAGCCGGGATACGGCTCGTACGGTCCCGACGGCGGCTATCCGGGGTACGACGGGCAGCCGGCGCAGCCGGGTCCGGGTGGGCTCGACCCGGTGAGTTTCACCCCGCAACAGCAGTATCCGTACGACCCGAACGCCTACGGCCAGGGCGGCTACGACGTCACCGCGTACGACCCGAACGCCTATCCCTCCGGGGGCTATTCGTCGGGCGGCTACGACCGGAACGGGTACGACGCGGGCCAGGGCGCGGGGACGTACGACCCGAACGCGTACGGCGGTGCCGGGCAGGGCGGTTACGACACGACGGGGTACGCCGCCCCGGAGTACCCGCAGCAGGCGCCGGGCGGCTACCCGCAGGGCGGAGCCGGTTACCCGGATCCGCAACAGGGCGGGGCGACCGGCTACCCGGACCGGGAGCAGGGCTACCACGAACCGCAACAGCCCGCCGGATACTACGAGCAGCCGCCCGCGCCGCCGGTGGTGCCGGCGAGTCGGCCGACGCCCGGCGGGCCGCTTCCGGTCGGTCCGGATCCGGCCTCGACCGGCATCGCGGCGGGCTCGATCCCGGTCCGGCCGGCCGGCCCGACCCGATCCCCGCGGACCGAGCCGGCTTCGGCGTCGCCCTCCTCGGGTTCGGCCGAGGCCGGATCCCGATCCCGTGCGGGCGGCAAGTCCGGTGCGGGCGCGGGCAAGTCCGGGTCCCCGGCCGAGGACGGCCGGGTGCCGGGGCCGCGGGCGCGCCGGTCGGGAACCGGTCGACCGGGCCGACCCGGCTACGGTTCGGACGAGTTCGCGTTCGTCGACGACGAGAGCGAGCAGGCCGAGGACGTGATCGACTGGCTGTCCTTCGCCGAGACCCGCTCCGAGCGCCGGGACGAGAAGCGCCGGGCGATCCGGCAGCGGCTGATCGCGCTGGCGGTGGTGCTCGCGGTGGCCCTGCTCGGCGTCGGCGGCTACTTCGCCTGGGACACCTGGATGCGCGAGGAGAAGACGGTTGCCGCGCCGGGCAAGAACGGCGGCGTACTGGTGCAACTGCGCGCCAAGGACGGCCAGTCGTCGGCCAACGCGCTGCTCACCGTCGACCCGGCCAAGAACACCGCGTCGATGGTCAGCGTGTCCTCGGTCACCGTGGTCAACTCGGCCAACAACTCCTTCCCGCTCGGCCGGCTGATGGCCGACGAGGGCCCCGGCGCGTCCCGGGACGCGCTCTCCGACCTGCTCGGCGTCAAGCTGGACGGCTCGTGGGTGATCTCCGAACCGGTCCTGCAGGGGCTGGTCGACCTGACCGGCGGCATCCAGTTGAACGCCGACGTCGAGGTCAAGGGCCCGGACGGCAAGGTGCTGGTCGGCCAGGGCCGCAACCCGGCCAACGGCGCCGCGGCGCTGGCCTTCGCCACCTACAAGCAGCCCAACGAGGCGCCCTCGGTGACCGGCGATCGCTTCGGCCGGGTCCTCCAGGGCCTGCTGGCCGCGTTCCCGACCCAGTCGGACGCGATCCTGACGCTGCTCGCCAACATGGCCAACCTGCCCGACCCCTCGCTGCCGGACGACAAGCTCAGCGTGCTGCTGGCGAATCTGGCCAAGGCCACCCAGGCGAAGCAATTGCAGGTCCGCGCGCTCCCGGTCTCCCCGGACGGCGTGCTGGACGGCCCGGCGGCGGTGCCGATCGTGCGCGAGCTGCTCGGCGGCACGGTACGTCAGGGCAAGGTCGGCACCGGGCCGACCCGGGTGATGGTGGAGGACGCAAGCGGCCGGACCGGTGCCCAGGAGGACGCACACGCGCGGCTGCTCAACGCGGGCGTCACGTACGTCCCGGGCGGCGCCGGGGGCAAGCGCACCCAGCCGACGTCGACCGTGCAGTACGCCGACGACGCCCGCAAGGGCGACGCGGAACAGGTGGCGCTGACGTTGCGGCTGCCGGCGAGCGCGGTGAAGAAGGCCACCGGCGAGATGCTCGCCGACGTGGTGGTCACGCTCGGGCAGGACTACAACCCGGACAAGCCGTAGCCGAGGGTGCGGCCGGTCCCGACCATCGGTTCGGGGCCGGCCGCACCCGGTCGCGGCACCTCGCCGGCGGGTGGGTCCGGCGGCCGGCCGGTGCCCGTGCGCGTGCGGTCGGTGAACGCGCGAATAACGAGTGGCCGTCGGATGCCCCGTGTGTGAGACCCTGAACGGTAATCCCCTTGTCGTCCGCAGGAAGCGAATCGTGACCGCAACCCCCCACGCCCTGGAGCTCGCCACCGCGGCTGCCGTGGCATGTGCAGAGAAGCTCGCCACCGACGTCGTCGCCTACGACGTGAGCGAGGTCGTCACGATCACCGACGTGTTCGTGCTCGCCTCCGCGTCCAACGACCGCCAGGTCAAGGCGATCATGGACGAGGTCGAGGAAGCGTTGCGCGGCCTCGGCGCCAAGCCGGTCCGGCGCGAGGGCGAGCGCGAAGGGCGCTGGATCCTCCTCGACTACATCGACATCGTGGTGCACGTCCAGCACGCCGAGGAGCGGGCCTACTACTCGCTCGAGAAGTTGTGGAAGGACTGCCCGCGGATCGAGCTGCCGGACTCGGTGCGACTGGGCAACGAGCAGGCCAAGGCCGCGGAGGCGGCGGAGGGCGCGCTCTGAGCGGGAAGGGGCGCCGTGTCCTGCTGTGGCGGCACGGCCAGACCACGTGGAACGTCGAGCGGCGCTTCCAGGGCCAGACCGACATCCCGCTGACCGAGGCGGGCCTGGCCCAGGCCCGGCGCTCGGCCCGGCTGCTCGCGGCGCTGCGCCCGGACGCGATCGTGGCGTCCGATCTGACCCGCGCGGTGGACACGGCCGCCGAACTGGCCCGGCTGGTGGACGTCCCGGTCACCGTGGATTCCGCGCTGCGCGAGACGTACGCGGGCGAGTGGCAGGGGCTGACCAACCGGGAGATCGAGGAGACCTTCCCCGAGCAGTTCGCCGCCTGGCGGCGCGGCGAGCCGGTGCGGCGCGGCGGCGGCGAGCTGGAGAGCGAGGTCGCCGACCGGATGGCCGCGGCGATCGAGCTCTCGGTGGAGAAGTTGCCGCCGGACGGCATGCTCGTGGTCGTCTCGCACGGCGGCGCGATCCGCTGCGGACTGGGCGCGATGCTGGGCCTGCCCCGGGAGACCTGGGGCGCGCTGGGCGCGCTGTCCAACTGTTGCTGGTCGGTGCTGGGCCCGGGGGCGCGCGGGTGGCGACTGCTGGAGCACAACGCCGGCACGCTGCCCGAGCCGGTCATCGGCGACGACGACTGAACGGGCCGCGAACCGGCCGGTGAAGCCGACGGTCCCGGAGTCGAGGGCGCCCCGATGGGGCGCCCTCCTCGGCTTCGGGACCGTTTTTCGTGCCGCCGCTCGGGTGCTCAGCCTTCGTCGGCCTGCTTGCGGTACAGCTCCTCCAGGTCGGCGAGCATGCCGTCGGCGAGATCGCGTTCGGCCTGCCAGTAGCGCTCGCTCCACTTGAGCACCAGGGCCGGGAACGGCCAGCGGTCCTGCGCCGAGTCCTCGCTCGCGCGCACCTCGTCCAGCGTGCCCGCCGCGTAGTCGCGGTGCTCCACCAGCGTCTTGCGCAGTTCCTCCGGCTCGCTGAGGTGGCCGAGCCAGACCCGCAGCGCGACGCCGTGCTTGAGCACCGGCGGTCCGGCGGGGGTCTCCCGGGCCCAGGCGGCCAGGGCCTCCTGGCCGGAATCGGTGATGCGGTACAGCCGTTTGTTGCGCAGCTCGTCCTGGGAGGCGATGCGCGAGACGGCGAAGCCGAGCTGCTCCAGGCGCTTGAGCTCGCTGTAGATCTGACTCAGCGCCGGGCTCCAGTAGAAGAAGCGCAGCGACGCGTCGGCCCACTTCTTGAGGTCGTATCCGGAGCGCTCGCCCGGGAACGACAAGAGGCCGAGCACGGCCCACGCGGTTGCGGGCAGCTTCGGGAGCGGGTCCCCCGTCATCGTGGCCTCCATCGGTACGCGTCAACTTTTTCTGATTCTACGTCAGTTGGCTATTGACCTGACTGGTCGTCATACATCTAATTGAAGTATTCCACGCCTCGCGCACCAGGAGTACGGCATGCAGTTCTCGATGATCTTCGAAGCCCAGATGGCCAACCCCACGGCAGAGCACGAGCGTGAGGTCATCCTCAACTCCGTGGATCAGGCCGTATACGCCGAGGAGATGGGCTTCGACCGGATCTGGGCGGTCGAGCACCACTCGACCAAGTGGTACTCGCACATGAGCGCCCCGGAGATCTTCCTGACCTGGGTGGCCGCGCGGACCAGCCGGATCCGGATCGCGCACGGCGCGGTCTGCATGCCGTTCAACTTCAACCACCCGGCGCGGGTCGCCGAGCGCATCGGCATGCTCGACACGCTCTCCGGCGGTCGGCTCGACGTCGGCGCGGCCCGGGGCGGCACGCTCCAGGAGTCCTCGCTGTGCGGGGTGGACATCGAGCAGACCAAGGCCCAGGTCGAGGAGGCGCTGCGGATCATCGGCGCCGCGTGGCAGCAGGACGAGTTGGTCTGGCACGGCGACGTGCTCGACATCGAGGGCTCGCACCCGATCCTGCCGCGCCCGGTGCAGACGCCGCACCCGCCGCTGTTCCTGGCCTGCAGCAAGCAGCCGAGCCTGGTCGAGGCGGCGGAGTACGGCGTCGGCGCGCTGGTGCTGGGCTTCGCCGGTCCGGAGGAGGTGGCGAACCTCAACCAGATCTATCGGGACGCGATCAAGGAGCGCACCGGCGAGCGGTTCGTTTCCTCGGTGACCAACGACCACCTCGTCGCGCTGTGCCCGACGATCGTCTCCGAGGACGGCGCCCGGGCCCGTCAGGTGGGCGCGCGCGGCCAGCGCTTCTTCGCGCAGTCGATCGCGCACTGGTTCTCCGGCGGCAGGTCCGGCATCCCGGACGAGGCCGTGGTCGAGGGCCGGGACGAGGTGGCGATCATCACCGAGGCCGCCGAGCAGCAGGTCGCGATGCTGCACGAGGCGAAGATTCCGGTGACGGTGAACGCCACCGCGACGTACAACATCAACCACGCCTACGGCACGGCGGAGGACGCGATCGGCTACGTGCAGAAGCTGATCGACGCGGGTGCGGACGAGATCATGTGCCTGATCCAGATGGGGACGATCCCGCAGGAGGACTGCATGGAGACGATCCGGATCTGGGGCGAGAAGGTCATCCCGCACTTCCGGGCCAAGTACGGGGCCTGAGATTTCGTTCGGGACGACACGCGTGCGGCGCGGTCGTCCCGGGCGAGGGCGGTGCGGCCGGACCCGGTGCGGAGGACTGGGTCCGGCCGGGCTGCTTGTGCGGGCGGGGTTCGGCGATGCGGAGGTGGTCGGTGTGGTGGATCTGACGGGCAAGGTGGCCATTGTCACCGGGGCGGCGCGGGGGCAGGGGGAGGCCGAGGCGCGGTTGTTGGCCGCGCGTGGGGCGAAGGTGGTGGTGACGGATCTGCTCGCGGACGAGGGGGCCCGGGTCGCCGCCTCGATCGGCGCGGCGGCACGGTTCGTGCGGCACGACGTGTCCGATGCCGGGGACTGGGCGGCGGTCGTCGAGGTGGCCGTGCGGGAGTTCGGCGGGGTGCACGTCCTGGTGAACAACGCGGGCATCCTGTGGACCAAGCCGATCCTGGAGGAGACGGCCGAGGGGCTGGATCGCATCCTCAAGGTCAACCTGTTCGGCGCCTTCCACGGGATCCAGGCGGTGGCTCCGTCGATGCGGGCCGCCGGCGGCGGGTCGATCGTGAACATCTCTTCGCTCGCGGGCCTCCAGGGCATTCCGGGGCACGCGGCCTACGGGTCGTCCAAGTGGGCGATGCGGGGGCTGACCAAGACCGCCGCGCTGGAGTTGGGCGAGTACGGGATTCGGGTCAACTCGGTGCATCCCGGGGCCGTGGACACGCCGATGATCGGCAATCGATTCACGCGCGGTGCGGGCAACTTCCCGACCGTGCCGCTGCGTCGGGTCGGGGAGCCGGAGGACGTCGGGGAGTTGGTGGTCTTCCTCGCGTCGGACGAGTCCTCGTGGATCACCGGGACCGAGTTCGTCATCGACGGCGGCTCGATGGCGGGCATCGTGCCGCCGGTGCGGGGGTAGCGGGAGCGGCGGGCGGTGGCCGTCCGGCAACCGTTCTTTTGTTCGCCGATTTGCTTAGTTGTACTATGCAAATGCGAGCCGAGAAGTCGGCAGGCACAGATCGAAGGAACGCATCATGGCTGAACTCCAGGGCCCCAACCTGACCGACAAGGTCGTCATCGTCACCGGTGGCGCCCGCGGGCTGGGTGCCGCCGCGGCCGCACAGATCGTCGCGGGCGGCGGGTGGGTGGTGATCACCGACCTGTTGGACGAGGGTGCCGACACGGCCGCCGCGTTGGGCGCGAACGCGCGCTTCCACAAGCACGACGTGACGAGCCCGGAGCAGTGGCAGGCGGTCGTGGACTTCACGATCGCCGAGTTCGGCCGGGTCGACGGGCTGGTCAACAACGCGGGTGTGTCCACCGGTGCGATGTTCGACACCGAGACGCTCGAACACTTCGAGTTCGTGATCAAGGTCAACCTGACCGGCGTCTGGCTGGGCATGCAGGCGGTCATCCCGCACCTCAAGGCGGGCGGCGGCGGCTCGATCGTCAACATCTCCTCCGCCGCCGGCCTGATGGGCCTGGCGATGACCGGCTCCTACGGCGCGTCCAAATGGGCCGTGCGCGGCATGAGCAAGGTGGCCGCGGTCGAGCTGGGCACCGCCGGGATCCGGGTCAACTCGGTGCACCCCGGCATGGTCTACACGCCGATGACCTCGTCCGTGGGCATCCAGGCGGGCGAGGGCAACTACCCGAACACCCCGATGGGCCGGGTCGGCGAGCCGAGCGAGATCGGCTCCGCCGTCGCCTTCCTGCTCTCCGACGCGGCGTCCTACGTGACCGGCGCGGAGCTGGCCGTGGACGGCGGCTGGACCACCGGGCCGACGGTGAAGTACGTGATGGGCGGCTGACCCGGATGGGAGCCGTGTCGTCGCAGCGTTCGCATCGATCGAGGAAAGGTGACATCCCATGGCGGATCTGACCGGCAAGGTCGCGATAATCACCGGCGCCGCACGCGGGCAGGGCGCGGCCGAGGCCCGGCTGTTCGTCGCGAGCGGCGCCCGGGTCGTGCTGACCGACCTGTTGGTGGAGGAGGGTGAGCGGGTCGCCGCCGAACTCGGCGACGCCGCGCGCTTCGTCCGGCACGACGTGTCGGATCCGGCGGACTGGGCCGAGGTGGTCGCCGTCGCCGTCGCCGAGTTCGGCGGCCTGGACATCCTGGTCAACAACGCCGCGATCTACTGGACCAAGGGCTTCGCGGACGAGACGCCCGAGCGGGTCGAGCGCATCCTCCGGGTCAACTTCTTCGGCGTCTGGCACGGGATGCAGGCGGTGCTG
Organism: Embleya sp. NPDC020886; assembly: GCF_044333915.1. NCBI lineage: Bacteria > Bacillati > Actinomycetota > Actinomycetes > Kitasatosporales > Streptomycetaceae > Embleya > Embleya sp. NPDC020886. The sequence continues at coordinate 365,976 of NZ_JBIRRX010000004.1, forward strand.
CCCGCGATGAAGGAGCGGGGCGGCGGCTCGATCGTCAACATCTCCTCGCAGGCCGGCCTGGAGGGCATGCCCGGGCACGCGGCCTACGGCGCGACCAAGTGGGCCGTCCGCGGCCTGTCCAAGACGGTCGCCCTGGAGGTCGGCGAGCACGGCATCCGGGTCAACTCGGTGCACCCGGGCACGATCGACACCCCGATGATCGCCGCGGTCGGCCTGGAACAGGGGCCGGGCAGGTTCCCGTCCGTGCCGCTGCGCCGGATCGCCGCGCCGGAGGAGGTCGCCGAGGTGGTCGCCTTCGTCGCCTCCGACGCGGCGTCCTACCTGACCGGCACCGAGCTGGTCGTGGACGGCGGGGCGATGGCCGGGATGGTCCGGCCCGCAGGCAGTTTCTGAGCCGACACCGGGGTTCGCGGAGCGCCTCCGCGGACCCCGGAGCGGCCCGGGAGCGGCCCGGGAGCGGCCCGGGAGCGGCCCGGGAGCGGCCCGGGAGCGGCCCCGGGAAAGGCGTTTGGATGCGGCCCGGGGGAGCGTGTAAAGTACTCGTGGTCGAGCGGGTGAGCCCGCCGGCCGAGATAAACAGCGGGGCTGTAGCTCAGTTGGTAGAGCGCTTGCATGGCATGCAAGAGGTCCGGAGTTCAATTCTCCGTAGCTCCACAGACAGGACCGCCTCCCGGATTCGTCCGGGAGGCGGTCCTTTTCGTATGCCGTCGCGGCCGGTGTCGGAGCGGTCGGTCCGGTGGCTGCCGATCGGGCGGAAATAGTGTGAAAGCCCCGTACCGGGCATTGTCTCTCCGTGACTACGACGAAGGTGAGCGTGCGATGACGGAGAGTCGGTTCTGGGAGCGGGCGATGGACCGGGCGATCGTGCCCGGATACAGCCGGATCGGGTACGGGGTGCGCCGGCGGGCCGGGCTGCCCGCCGACCCGGAACCGGCCGCACTCAAGGGGCGGACCGTCGTGGTGACCGGGGCGTCCGCCGGCATCGGCGAGGCGGCGGCGACCGGCCTGGCCCGGCTCGGCGCGACCGTGGTGCTGGTCGGCCGCGACGAGGAGCGCACCGAGGCGGCCCGCCGACGGGTGGTGCAGCGGGTCCCGGGCGCCGAGGCGACCGTGCGCCGCTGCGATGTGGGCAGCCTGCCGGACGTGGCCCGGTTCGCCAAGGAGCTGCGCTCCGAACACGGCCCGCTGCACGCCCTGGTGCACAACGCCGGCGCGATGTCCGCGACGCGCGCCGAGACCGCCGAGGGGCACGAACTGTCGCTGGCCGTGCACGTGCTCGGGCCGCACCTGCTCAGCCGCCTGGTGGCCGCCGACCCCGCGTCCTGCGCCCGGGTGGTCTGGTTGAGTTCGGGCGGGATGTACACCCAACGGTTGCCGGTGGACGACATCGAGTACCTGCGCGGCCCGTACAAGGCGGCCGTGGCGTACGCGCGGACCAAGCGCATGCAGGTGGTGCTGGCCGAGCTGTGGGCCGAGCACCTGGGCACCGGCGGCCCGGTCGTGCACGCCACCCACCCCGGGTGGGTGGACACCCCCGGCCTGCGCGCGTCGATGCCGACCTTCCGCCGGCTGACCGCGCCGCTGCTGCGCACTCCGGAGCAGGGCGCGGACACCGTGGTGTGGTTGTGCGCGGCCGACGAACCGGGCGGCAGCACCGGCCTGTTCTGGCAGGACCGGACCCCGCGACCGACGCACTACCGGCCGGCGACCCGGGAGAGCCGACCGGACCGGGCCTGGTTCTGGCGACGCTGCCAGGAACTGACGCACCCGTGGGCCGGGGAGTGCGGCGGCCGCGCGGACTAGACGCGCGGCCCCCGGCGTGGTCAGGCGAGGGGAAAGGTGAGCCCGTGCTCCTCGATCGGGCGCGGGCCGTGGATGCGGCGGTCCGCCTCGGTGATCACCACGTCGTTGATGCTCGCCTCGCGCCGACGCATCAGACCGTCCTCGGTGAACTCCCACAGTTCGTTGCCGTAGCTGCGCACGAAGCGTCCCGCGCCGTCGTGCCACTCGTACTGGAAACGGACCGCGATCCTGTCGTCGGTGTACGCCCACAGCTCCTTGCGCAGCGCGTAGTCGTGCTCGCGGGCCCACTTCTCGGTCAGGAAGGCCACGATCGCCGGGCGCCCGGTGACGAACCGGTCGCGATTGCGCCAGACCGAATCGGGTGTGTAGGCGAGCGCGACGCGTTCGGGGTCGCGGGTGTTCCAGGCGTCCTCGGCGGCCTGCACCTTGGCGCGGGCCGAGGTCTCGGTGAACGGGGGCAGCGGCGGCTTCACGCGGACCACCCCGACTGCTCGATCACGTCGACGAAGTCGGTCCGCTCGAAGCCCGGTACGAACCGGGCGAGTACGTCGGCCTTGACGTTGCCGAACGTGGTCTGCGGGCGGTGTTCGACGCCCTCGGTGAAGGCCCGCAGGATCCGCCGCTCGAAGTCCGGGCGGGGATGTGCGGCGACCACGGCGGCGCGCGTCTCGGCGGGGAGGTCCGCCAGGCCCAGGCCGAGCACGTCCAGCTCGACGCCGGCGGTCACCAGGGCCACCTCGGGCTCCATCCGGGCGGGGATCCCGGGTGTGGTGTGCAGTGCGATCGCGGTCCAGACGATGCGCGCGCGGTCGGCGGGCAGGCCGTGCCGGAGCAGGAAGTCGCGGGCGGCGTCGGCGCCGTCGAGCTCGAAGCGCTGCTGCGAGGTGCGATACCCGGCGGTCAGCCCCAGGTCGTGGAACATCGCGCCGACGTAGAGCAGTTCGGGGTCGAAGTCCAGGCCCAGGCGGCGCCCCCGGAGTGCGCCGAAGAGATAGACGCGGCGCGAATGGTCGTACAGCAGTGGGTCGGCGACGTCCCGGATCAGCTCGGTGGCCTCCTTGGCCAGGGCGCTGTCGGGGATCTCCACGTCGGCGATGCGCTCGGACATGGCAACGGTCCTTTCCGATGGAGGGAGGGGGGAACGGCTCAAGCCTGCCGCCCGGGCCCGGGGCGCGGCCATGTCCATTCGGACGGCGATCCCTCGGATTCGGACACGGCTCGCGGGTAGCGTGGGAGGCATGCAACGCAGGAATGTGACGGTGCTCGCGTACGACGGGGTCCGGCTGATGGACGTGACCGCGCCGCTGGAGGTGTTCGGCACGGCCGAGCGCCTGGGCGGCGCCTACACGCTGACCCTGTGCTCGCCGACCGGCGAGCCGGTGACCACGTCGGCGGGCACCCGGCTGCTGGTCGACGCGGCCGCGACGGAGATCGACGGCGCCCACACGCTGGTCGTGCCGGGGTCGGTGGACTTCCCGCAACACGCGCCGTCGGCCCGGCTGCTCGACGCGGTGACCACGCTCGCCGCGACCTCCGGGCGGATCGCGTCGGTGTGCACGGGCGCGTTCCTGCTCGCCCGGGCGGGGCTGCTCGACGGGCGGCGGGCGGTGACGCACTGGCGGCACGCGGCGATGCTGGCCCGGCGCCATCCGAGCGTCTCGGTCGAGCCGGACGCGATCTTCGTCCGGGACGGCACGGTCTACACGTCCGCCGGGGTGACCGCCGGCATCGACCTCGCCCTGGCCCTGGTCGAGGCGGACGAGGGCGCCGACCTGGCCCGCGAGGTGGCCCGCGACCTGGTGGTGTTCCTGCGTCGACCGGGCGGCCAATCGCAGTTCTCGGTCCCCTCGCGCGCCCGGGCCGGCCTCGACGATCCGCTGCGCCCGGTCCTGGACGCGGTCGCCGCGGACCCGGCGGCCGACCACTCGTTGCCCGCGCTCGCCCGACTGGGCGGCTTCAGCCCGCGCCACCTCACCCGGCTGTTCCACGAGCGGGTCGGCTCGACCCCGGCGGTCTACGTGGAGGCCGTGCGGATCGAGGCGGCCCAATCCCTGCTGGCCGCCGGCGCCACCGTGACCGCCGCCGCCGCGCACAGCGGCCTGGGCAGCGACGAATCCCTGCGCCGGGCGTTCCTGCGCCGGCTGGGCATCACCCCCTCCGCCTACCGCGCCCGCTTCCGCAGCACGATCGGCGGCTGAGCCGGGCGGAGAAGATTCGCGCGCGGGCCGCGCGGGCACCGGAGCCGGGTGACCGTCGCACTCGGGCTGAGCCTCGCCATCGCCTGGTACGTGTTGCGCGGCCTCGCCCGTCGCTGGGCCTGGGCCCGGCGTTGCGTGCGGGTGCTGAGCCCGTGGACCGCCCGGCTGCACGCGTGGGTGTTGTCCGCGCCGGTCACCTTCACCTACATCGCCATCTTCACCGCGTCCACGGTCGTGCAACGCACCTCGCCGCCCCGGCTGATCGACCTGCTCACCAAGCTGAACAGCACCAACCTGCTCCGGCTCGGCGACGATCCGCTGGAGGCGCTGCTCACCAGCGCGTTCTGGGTCGCCGACCACGGCTCCGGACTGGCCACCTACATGGTCGTGTTCGGCACGATCGTGGCGTGGGCGGAACGCCGCTACGGCTCGCCCAGGATGTTGCTGATCGGCGCGAGCGGCCACGTGTTCGGGTCGCTGCTGACCGCCGCGGTGGAGAAGGGCGCGATCGAGGCGGGCCGACTCCCGCACAAGATCGCGTTCGCGACGGACGTCGGGGTGAGCTACGTCGAGGTGGGCTCGTGCGCGGCGGCGGTGCTGATCATGTCCGGCTGGGTCCGACTCGCGGGCACGGCGGTGATGTTCGTCTCGGTCGGCCTGCCGGTGATCGTGGACCACACCATCTGGGACCTCGGGCACCTGTTCGCGACGCTGTGCGGCCTCACCGCCGCGGTGCTGCTGCGGGCGGTCGGGCCGCTGCGCGCGCCGCCGCCGCTGCGCACCCCCTTGGTCGTGAGCACTGCGGGCGACCCGGTAGACTTGTGACGTATTCACGCGGGGCTGTAGCTCAGTTGGTAGAGCGCTTGCATGGCATGCAAGAGGTCCGGAGTTCAATTCTCCGTAGCTCCACCGCAATCCCGAAGGCCGCTTCCCCCAGGAAGCGGCCTTCGGTCGTTTCGGACGGCCCCTAGGACACGTCCCGGCCGTCCGGACCCGTGAAGAACTCCCGGACGTCGCCGATCAGCAGTTCGGGCTGCTCCAGCGACAGGAAGTTGCCACCACGCTCGAACTCGGTCCAGCGCACCACGTGGTGGTCGCGCTCGGCGAAGCGGCGGATCGCGACGTCCTGGGGCAGGGCGACGGCCACCGCGGTCGGCACGGTGCCGCGCTCCCTGGGCGCCCACGCGCTCGGGTCGTGCGCCATCTCGTAGTAGAGGTTGGCCGAGGAGCCCGCCGTGCCGGTGAACCAGTACAGGCTGACGTTGGTGAGCAGGGTGTCCCGGTCCACCGCGTCCTCGGGCAGCGCGCTCGCGGTGTCCGTCCACTCCTTGAACTTCTCCACGATCCAGGCGAGCTGACCGACCGGGGAGTCGTGCAACGCGTGGGCGAGCGTCTGCGGCCGGGTCGACTGGATCGCGTTGAAGCCCATCTTGTCGTCCCGGAACTCCTGGAGCCGGGCCAGCCTGGACTGCTCGCTCTCGGTCAACCCGGCGAAGTCGGCCGAGTCCTCGGACGGGAAGGTGACCAGGCCGTTGACGTGGATGCCGATCACCCGCTCCGGCGCGATCCGCCCCATCTCGGCCGCGATCCACGCCCCGCCGCCGTTGCCCTGCACGCCGTAGCGCGAGTAGCCCAGGCGGGCCATCAGCTCGGTGAAGGCACCCGCGATCCGGCCGGTGTTCCAGCCCGGCCCGGACAGCGGGCCGGAGAAGCCGACACCGGGCGTGTCGGTGACCACGACGTGGAAGTCGCGCGACAGCGGCTCGATCACGTCGACGAACTGCACGAACGAGCCCGGCCAGTCGTGGATCAACAACAACGCGGGGGCGTCCGCCCGGGCCGAGCGCACATGCGCGAAGTGGATGTCCTGACCGTCGATCCCGGTGAGGTACTGCGGGAAGGAGTTCAGCCGGGCCTCCGCCTTGCGCCAGTCGAAGTCGTTCGCCCAGTACGCGGCCAGGTCCCGCAGGTAGGGCGTCGGCACGCCACGCGTCCACTCGGGCACGCCCGGGACGTCGGCGGCCCAGCGGGTGCGGGTCAGGCGCTCGCGCAGGTCGTCCAGATCGGCCTGCGCGATCCCGATCCGGAAGGGGCGGATCGTGTCGGCGGTCGCGGTCTCGGCTGCGGTGTGGCTGCTGTTCTCCATGAGTGAACAGTAGGATCCCAATAGGAATGCTTCGATCCTATTGAGGCGGCAGGCTGCGAAAATGTTGGAAACCTCGGCACGTTTGTTGCGCCTGTTGTCCCTGCTCCAGACGCCCCGCGAGTGGCCCGGCTCGGAACTGGCCGACCGCCTGGGCGTGACCGGCCGCACGATCCGCAAGGACGTCGAGCGGCTGCGCGAACTCGGCTATCCCGTCGACGCCACCCGGGGGTCCGCCGGCGGCTACCGGCTCGCCGCCGGCGCCGCGATGCCGCCGCTGCTCCTGTCCGACGACGAGGCGGTGGCGGTCACCATCGGCCTGCGCACCGTCGCCCAGGGGGCGATGGCGGGCATGGAGGAGACCTCGATACAGGCACTGGCCAAGCTGGAGCGGGTGTTGCCGGCGCGGCTGCGCCGACGGGTGCGCACGTTGCAGCAGTACGCGGTGCCGGTACCCGCGGATCGGCCCTCCGCCAAGGTGGACACCGACGTGCTCACCGTCCTGGTCGCGGCCTGCCGGGACCGCGAGCGGCTGCGGCTGGACTACCTCGACCACGCCGGCGCGGGCACCGTGCGCACCGTCGAGCCGCAGCGGGTGGTCAACTGGGGCCGCCGCTGGTATCTGGTCGCCTGGGACGTGGACCGCGCCGACTGGCGCACCTTCCGGGTCGACCGGATCACCCCGCGCACCCCGAACGGGCCCAGGTTCGCGCCGCGCGAGGACCCGGACGGCGACGCCGCCAGGTACGTGGCCGGCAAGGTCTCCGCGGCGGCCTGGCGACATCGCGCCCGGGTCCTGGTGCACGCGCCCGCCGCCGACGTCCTGGACCGGATCAACCCGGCCGTGGGCACGGTCGAGGCGATCGACGCCGACACCTGCGTGCTGGACACCGGCGCCGACTCGCTCGACACCCTGGCCGTGCACCTGGGCCTGCTCGGCCACGACTTCACCGTCACCGACCCCCCGGAACTGGTCGCCCATCTGCGTGCCCTGACGGACCGCTATGCCCGCTCGACCCGCGCGGACGCACCGGCCCCGTGAAGCCGCCACGGCGGCGGTCGTGTCCTCGATCGGCTCGGTTTCGCGTCGGCCCGCCCGGCGAAATCCCCCGCCCGGCACATCGAGTGCGCTTGGATGGCCGGAACCGACGGGGAGGCGTGGATCATGCTGGAGATCGAGCGGTTGCGGGAGTTGGTCCGGGCGCGCGAGGTGGACACCGTCGTGGTCGCGTTCACCGACATGCAGGGGCGGTTGCAGGGCAAGCGGTTGTCCGCCCGCTTCTTCCTGGAGGAGGTGCTCGAACACCACACCGAGGCGTGCGACTACCTGCTCGCCGTGGACGTCGATCTGAACACCGTCGACGGCTTCGACATGAGTTCGTGGGATCGCGGCTACGGCGACTTCGTGCTGCACGCCGACCTGCGCACCCTGCGCCCGGTGCCGTGGAATCTCGGTGCCGCGCTGGTCCAGGCGGACCTGAAGTGGGGCGACGAACGCCCCGTGGCCGCGTCGCCGCGCCAGATCCTCAGGGCGCAGACCGAGCGGCTCGCCGAGCGCGGCTGGACCGCGATGGTCGGTACCGAGCTGGAGTTCTGCGTCTATCGGGACACCTACGAGGAGGCATGGCACCGCGCCTATCGCGACCTGACCCCGGCCAACCTCTACAACGTCGACTACTCGATCCTGGGCACCGGTCGGATCGAGCCGCTGCTGCGCCGGATCCGCAACGAGATGTCCGACGCGGGGATGTACGTGGAATCCGCGAAGGGCGAGTGCAATCTCGGCCAGCACGAGATCGCCTTCCGCTACGACGAGGCGCTGCGGACCTGCGACAACCACAGCGTCTACAAGACCGGGGCCAAGGAGATCGCCGCGCAGGAGGGGATGAGCCTGACCTTCATGGCCAAGCCCAACGCGCGCGAGGGCAATTCGTGCCACATCCACCTGTCGTTGCGCGAGGAGGCGGACGGCCGGCCGCTCCTGGCCGGCTCGGGAGCGCACGGACTGTCCCGGCTCGGCAGCCAGTTCCTGGCCGGGCAGCTCGCCGCGCTGCGCGAGTTCACCCTCCTGTACGCGCCCAACATCAACTCCTACAAGCGCTACCAGCCCGGCACGTTCGCGCCGACCGCCGTCGAGTGGGGCATCGACAACCGCACCTGCGCGCTGCGCCTGGTCGGCCGAGGCGCGGGCCTGCGGGTGGAGAACCGGGTTCCCGGCGGCGACGTGAACCCCTACCTGGCGGTGGCCGCGATGATCGGCGCCGGGCTGTACGGGATAGACCACTGGCTGGAGCCGGCCGAGGCGTGCGCCGGCAACGCGTACGCCTCCGACGGGCAGCACGTGCCCACGTCGCTGCGCGCGGCGCTGGAGCTGTGGGAGAAGAGCACGCTCGCGCTCGAGGTGTTCGGTCCCGAGGTCGTCGAGCACTACGCCAACGCCGCCCGGGTCGAACTCGCCGCCTACGACGCGGCGGTCACCGACTGGGAACTGTTCCGGGGCTTCGAACGCATGTGAGGACGGCCCGGTCGGCGGGGTTCGGGAGCGGGCGCGGACCGCTCCCGAGGCCCCGGGTGATCACGATTGAGGTCTTTCCCGTCACGGTTGCGTGACGGGTCGAACGAGTGGGCGAATGGTCCGGTTTCCGGCCAGTAGTGTCGCCGGACGTGACCCTCACCGCAGTACTCGTGCTGGTGCTCGCGAGCCTGCTCGCGGTCGCCGACTGGGTGGCCGTCGCCCGGGAACGTCTCCCGCTCGATCGGCTCCCCCTCGATCGCCTCCTGAAGGCCGCGGTGATCTGTGCCCTGCTGGTCGCCGTCTGGTCGTTCGACGACGTCGACGGGGCACTGCGCGCGTTGTTCAGCGTCGCGCTCGCGTTGTCGCTGCTGCGCGACCTGCTCGCCCCGCGCTGGTTCGTGGCCGCGGTGGTGGCCTCGCTGTTCGCCCACATCGGCTACGTCGCGGGCTTTCAACGCATGGGGTGGTCCTGGCTGTGGGCCGCGGCCGGCATCGTGGTCGTGCTGTTCGCGGCGGGTGCCTACGCGGTGCGTCTGGTCACCGGTGCGCGCGAGAGCGCGCCCACGTACATCGGCATGGTGCTGCTCTACGTCGGCGTGGTCTCGTTGATGGTGGTCGCCGCGGCGGCCACCGGTCGACCGAGCGCGGTGGCCGGCGCGTTCCTGTTCTACGTCTCCGACACCCTGGTCGGCTGGAACCGGTTCCGCGCCCCGACGCCGTACGCGCCGGTGCTGATCGTGGGCGCCTACCACCTCGCCCAGATCCTGCTGGTGTTGTCGTTGTCCACCGGGCCCGCTCCGGGACTGTGACCGAGGCGGCCCGGATGTCGCCCCCGGATCGAACCGGCCCCGGGTCACCTGCGGTAGCCTGAGGCCATGCGTGCCGTACTGCTGCTTACCGGGCCGCGCTGAGCAGACCGGGTGGAGGACCGCTCCCACCCGACTCGGCGCGGCGACCCCTCCTGAGCGAGGGGTCTTTTCGTTTCCAGAAACGGTCGCTTCGCGCAAGCGACGAAACCGGAAGCAGCCGACGGCTGCCCACACCCCGATGGTTGAGGACGATGACCGAGATGACGCAGGGTCCTGCCGGCAACACCGACGCCCCGACCGAGCCCTTCCGCTACAACGCCGTCCTGGCCGGCGACATCGAGGCGCGGTGGCAGGACCGGTGGGAGGCCGACGGCACGTACGAGGCGCCGAACCCGGCCGGTCCGCTGGCCGAGCCGGAGAAGGTCGCCGGGCGGCCCAAGATGATGGTGATGGACATGTTCCCGTACCCCTCGGGTGTGGGCCTGCATGTCGGACACCCGCTGGGCTTCATCGCGACCGACGTATACGCCCGGTTCAAGCGCATGACCGGGTACAACGTGCTGCACACGCTGGGCTACGACGCGTTCGGCCTGCCCGCCGAGCAGTACGCGGTCCAGACCGGCACACACCCGCGGGTGACCACCGAGGCGAACATCGCCAACATGCGCCGGCAACTGCGCCGGCTGGGCCTGGGCCACGACCAGCGCCGGTCGGTGGCCACCACCGACCCGGCCTACTACCGCTGGACGCAGTGGATCTTCCTGCAGATCTTCAACTCCTGGTACGACCCCGAGGCGCCCGGCGCGGACGGGGGCGTCGGTCGCGCGCGTCCGATCACCGAGCTGGTCGAGCAGTTCGAGAAGGGCGACCGGGCCACCCCGGACGGGCGCGCGTGGGCCGACCTGAGCGCCACCGAGCGTTCGGCGGTGCTGGACGAGTACCGCCTGGCGTACGTGTCACAGGCCCCGGTCAACTGGGCGCCCGGTCTGGGCACCGTGCTGGCCAACGAGGAGGTCACCGCCGACGGCCGCAGCGAGCGCGGCAACTTCCCCGTGTTCAAGTCCAACCTGCGGCAGTGGATGATGCGGATCACCGCGTACTCCGACCGGCTGCTGGGCGATCTGGACAAGCTGGACTGGCCCGAGCCGATCAAGATCATGCAGCGCAACTGGATCGGCCGATCCGAGGGCGCCAAGGTCTCCTTCGCCACCGACGCGGCGCCGATCGAGGTGTTCACGACCCGGCCCGACACGCTGTTCGGCGCCACCTACATGGTGCTGGCACCCGAGCACGAACTGGTCGACGCGATCGTCGCGGACGCCTGGCCCGAGGGCATCCCGGCGGTGTGGACGGGCGGCGCGGCGACGCCGGCCGAGGCGATCGCGGCCTACCGCCGATTCGCCGGGTCCAAGAGCGACGTCGAGCGGCAGAGCGAGGGCAAGGACAAGACCGGCGTCTTCACCGGCGCCTACGCGATCAACCCGGTCGACGGCGAGCGGGTGCCGGTCTTCATCGCCGACTACGTGCTGATGGGCTACGGCACCGGCGCGATCATGGCGGTGCCCGCGCACGACCACCGCGACTTCGAGTTCGCGCGGGCCTTCGAGCTGCCGATCCGCTGCGTGGTCGAGCCCACCGACGACCGCTCGATCAGCGACACCACCGAGTGGGCCGACGCGTTCGTGTCCTACGACGCGAAGCTGGTGAACAGCTCCGGCGCGGGCATCACGCTGGACGGTCTGGGGGTGGTCGAGGCCAAGAGGACGATCACCGAGTGGCTGGCCGCGCGCGGCATCGGCGAGGGCACGATCAACTTCAAGCTGCGCGACTGGCTGTTCTCCCGGCAGCGTTACTGGGGCGAGCCGTTCCCGATCGTGTTCGACGAGGACGGCGTCGCGCACGCGCTGCCGGACTCGATGCTGCCGGTCGAGCTGCCCGAGATCGACGACTACCGCCCGCGCACCTTCGACCCGGACGACGCGGACACCAAGCCCGAGACGCCGCTGTCGCGCAACGCCGACTGGGTGAACGTCACGCTGGACCTGGGGGACGGGCCCCGGCAGTACCGCCGCGAGACCAACACCATGCCCAACTGGGCCGGTTCGTGCTGGTACGAGCTGCGTTACCTGGACCCGACCAACACCGAGGTGCTGGTCGACCCCGAGGTCGAGAAGTACTGGATGGGCCCGAAGCACGAGGGCCACACCGGCGGCGTGGACCTGTACGTCGGCGGTGTCGAGCACGCGGTGCTGCACCTGCTGTACTCGCGCTTTTGGCACAAGGTGCTGTTCGACCTGGGCCACGTGTCCTCGTCCGAGCCGTTCCACAAGCTGTTCAACCAGGGCTACATCCAGGCGTTCGCGTACAAGGACGAGCGCGGCGTCTACGTCGAGGCGAGCGAGGTCGAGGAGCGGGACGGGAAGTTCTTCCTGGGCGAGCAGGCGGTCAGCCGCGAGTACGGGAAGATGGGCAAGTCGCTGAAGAACTCGGTGACGCCCGACCAGATGGCCGAGGAGTACGGCGCGGACACCCTGCGCCTGTACGAGATGTCGATGGGCCCGCTGGAGATCTCCCGACCGTGGGACACCCGCGCGGTGGTCGGCTCGTACCGCTTCCTGCAGCGGCTGTGGCGCAACATCGTGGACGAGCACACCGGCGCGCCGACCGTGGTCGAGGAGCCGGCCGACGAGGCCACGCTGCGGGCCACCCACAAGGCGATCGACGGCATGCGGCGGGACATGGACGCGCTGCGTTTCAACACCGCCATCGCCAAGGCGATCGAGCTGAACAACACGCTGGTCAAGCTGCCGGCCGTGCCGCGCGAGATCGCCGAGAAGCTGGTGCTGATGGTGGCGCCGCTGGTGCCGCACGTGGCCGAGGAGCTGTGGTCCCGGCTGGGGCACGGCGACACGGTCACCTACGAGGCGTTCCCGCAGGCGGATCCGGCCTACCTGGTCGAGGACACGGTCACCTGTGTCGTGCAGATCAAGGGCAAGGTGCGGGCCCGCCTGGAGGTGCCGCCGAGCATCGGCGAGGACGAGCTGAAGGCGCTGGCGCTGGCCGATCCGGTGGTGCTGGCCGCGCTGGACGGGGCCGGCGTGCGGATGGTGATCGTCAAGCCGCCGAAGCTGGTGAACATCGTTCCGGCGTAGGTCGGTCGGTGCGGGTCGGCCGCTCGCTCGGTGAGCGGCCGACCGCGCGCGGGCCGTGCTTCGCGGTGGGCCCGCGTGGCGGGTTCTCGCGGTGTGCGGCGGGGGCGCGCGGTGTGCGGTCGGGCCTTCACGGTGTGCGGGCCGGCTTGTGCGGCGGCCGATTTCCGGACGGTGTCCGGACCGTTTCCGGTCGGTGACGATCGGTCTGGAACGCGGTGTTTTCCGCCGCGTGCGTATCGAAGCCGCCCGGCGGCGTTAGTGTGAGGGGAAACCTTCCGGCCCCGACCAGGCAGGAGACGCCTCGTGGCCCTCGCCGACGTTCCCGCGACCACCGACTCGTTGGCCGATGGCGCCGAGACCTTCGGCGTGGTGCTGGGCGCCGGTGTGCTCGCGTGTCTCGTACTCGTGGGCGTCGTGGTGGGCCTGATCACGATGATGCGGCGGGCGGTGCGCCGCCGGATCGACCGGCACGCGCCCCGGGTCCGCGGCCTCGTGGAGGACGCCACGTCCAAGGCTCGTGCGTATACCCGCACGGGTGATGCGGGCGAGGCGGCGCGCCTGCGCGGGTCGGTGCGGCGCTCGCTGGACCAGACCCGGAGAGTGCTGGAGGCGGGCTACGCACACGACGCGCAGCTCTCCGACGCGGTCGCGCTGTTGCGCCGGCTGGACGAATTCGCCAAGGCGCTGGACACGGACCTCAAGATGGTCGAGCGCGAGCCCGATCGGGACCGGGTCGCCCGCGAGTTGCCCGGCCTCAAGGAGCGCGCGGATCGCATCGAGCATGCCGCAGCCTCGCTGCGGTGGGCCGTTCAGGACCGCGAACGCCACCTGGGCGAGGACGAGTTGGACCGGCTCGGCACGGACGTCGAGCGCGAGGCCGCGGCCCTGCGCGCGTACGCGGACGAGAGCCGATCCGAGAGCAAGCGGTTGACCTGAGCAGCCGCCGGCGGCGGGCCCCGACGACGGGACGCGCCGGCCGCACCCTCGCGCGCGTCACCCGCGCGTCGGGGCGTGGCATGGTGACCGAGATTGAATGTGGTGTCTCGACTCAGCGACCCGACACGGGGTAGTCGAGACACCGACCCCGCCCCCCTGTCGTCTCACATCCGGGTGGTTGCCCGCTCATGCCGACGATGCCCACCGATCTTGCCGTGGTCACCGATTCCACGGCCTATCTGCCCGAGGAGCTCGTGGAGCGGCACCGCCTCGTGGTGGTCCCGCTCAAGGTCGTCCTGCGTGGACGGCCGCTGGACGACGGCATCGAGGCCACGCCCGCCCAACTCACCGACGCGCTGCGTCAGCGCCGGGTGGTGACCACGTCGCGCCCGGCGCCGGAGACGTTCGCCGAGGTCTATCGCGAACTCGCCGAGAAGGGTGCGACGGGCATCGTCTCGATCCACCTCTCCCGCGAACTCTCCGGCACCTACGAGGCCGCGCTGCTCGCGGCGCGGGACGCCGAGGTGCCGGTGCGGGTGGTGGACTCGCGCACGTTGGGCATGGGGATGGGCTTCTCCGTGCTGACCGCGGCGGAGGCGGCGGCGGACGGCGCGTCCCTGGAGGAGGCGGCGATCGCGGCGGAGAAGCGCGCGCAGACCACGTCGGCGCTGTTCTACGTGGACACGCTGGAGTATCTGCGCCGGGGCGGGCGGATCGGGGCGGCGGCGGCGTTCATGGGGACGGCGTTGGCGGTCAAGCCGCTGTTGCATGTGAGCGACGGGTTGATCGGGCCGTTGGAGAAGGTTCGTACGGCGACGCGCGCGATCAGTCGGCTGGAGGAGTTGGCGGTGGAGCGGGCCGGGGCCGGGGCGGTCGACATCGCGGTGCATCATCTGGCCAGTCCGGAGCGCGCGGAGGCGTTGGCGGGGCGGCTGCGGGAGCGGGTGGCCGGGCTGGGGGAGTTGTACGTGAGCGAGGTGGGCGCGGTGATCGGGGCGCATGCGGGGCCGGGGTTGTTGGCGGTGGTGGTTTCGCCTCGGTGAGGGGCGGGCGGGGCCGGGTGGGGTGGCGTTGTCGGGGCGGGGTGGGTCACCCACGTGGGTGGGGTTGGTTTCCACAGCCCGGCGGGTTGTGCACAGGGGGCCGCGGTGAGCGGGGGCGGGTGAGCGGGGCGGCCTAGCTTTCGGGCATGCCCGGATCCTCGTTGCCGTTTTCCTCGCCTTCGCCTTCGCCGTCTCCTGTGCCGGACTCGTCCTCCGGATATGCCGCGCCCGGGTTCTCGTCGCCCGGGATGTCGTCTTCGTCGGCCGGAGATTCGTCCGCCGGGTATTCGTTCTCCGGTCGGGCTTCGCCGGGGCGTGCGTCGCCCGGCCGTGCGGCCTCGGCGTTGCCGCGGTCGGGTGCCGAGCGGGTCGCGGCGCTGCTCGGGGCGGGGGAGCCGGAGGGGCCTCGGGGGCCGGATTCCGCGCGGCGGGTGGCCGAGGCGGTCGCGGATCGTCTGCCGGCCCGGCTTCGGATGGGGGTGGATCGGCGCGCGGTGGCCG
Source organism: Embleya sp. NPDC020886 (assembly GCF_044333915.1). Classification (NCBI taxonomy): domain Bacteria; kingdom Bacillati; phylum Actinomycetota; class Actinomycetes; order Kitasatosporales; family Streptomycetaceae; genus Embleya; species Embleya sp. NPDC020886. The sequence continues at coordinate 381,076 of NZ_JBIRRX010000004.1, forward strand.
CGGTCGCGGTGCTCGCGCTGGTGGCGGTCGCGCTCGCGGTGGGCGGCTGGTGGCGGGCGCGGCCGCAGAGTGTGGCGGCGCCGGCGGCGATTCCGGTGGGGCAGGCGACGGGGGGTCCGGGGTCGGGCTTCGCGGCGTCGGCCGGTGCGCCGGCTTCGTCGTCGGCTGCCGGGCCGGTGCCTGTGACCGGGCCGATCACGGTGCATGTGGCCGGGAAGGTGGCGCGTCCGGGGGTGGTGTTGTTGCCGCCGGGGGCGCGGGTGGCGGATGCGGTGCAGGCCGCCGGTGGGGCGTTGCCGGCGGCGGATCTGGCCACGTTGAACCTGGCCCGCCCGCTGGCCGACGGCGAACAGGTCCCGGTCGGCGTCCCGGGCGCCCCGGCGCCGGTGCCGGTGGCCTCGACCGGGCCGGGCGGCTCGGCGCCTTCGGGCGCGCTCGTCGACATCAACACGGCAACGGCCGAACAACTGGAGCAACTCCCCGGCGTGGGCCCGGTTCTGGCCCGGCAAATCATCGAACAGCGCACCCTGCTCGGCCGCTTCGCCACGGTCGACCAACTGCGCCGGATCCGCGGCATCGGCGACCGCAAGTACAGCGACCTGAAGCCGAGGGTCCGGGTATGAGCGGGCCGATCGCGAGCGCGGGCGGGCCGGCGGCCCACCCGACGAGGCGCCGCCGGGACGGCGGGATTCGCCCGCTGCCGGTGGGCGGTGCGGTGGGTCCGGGCGGTGGCGGGCGGGGGCGGGCCGGCCCGCTGCCGGGGGGTGCGCCTCGGTCGGGCCTCGGCGGTGTCGGTGCGTCCGTGGGCTCGGGGCGGAAGTGCGACGGAAGGCGTGGCGTGCGGCGGTGCCGGCCCGACCGCGACACGGCCGCGGCCTGATGGCCCATGGCCAGGCGACCGGGGCCGGCCGGCGGGAGCGTTCGGCGGATGCGCGCCTGCTGCCCGGTGCGATCGCCGTCTGGACGGCGGCGTGGATCGCGCCGCTGGTGCCCCTCCGGGCCACGGTGACGGCGAGCGCAGGCGCGGTCCTGGGCGCCGCCGTGCTCGCGCGGCTGCCCACCTTCCGTCGCCGGGCGACGGTGGCCGTCGTGCTCGTCTGTCTCGCGGCCGGTGGTCTGGTGGCCGGCCTGCGCACCGCCGCCGACCACGCCGGCCCGGTCGCCGCCGCGGCCGGCCGGCAGGCCGAAGCCACCGTCGAGCTGACCGTACGCACCGACCCGGAGCGCCGGGGCACTCGGGTCCGCGGCAGCGAACTCGGTGGGCCACCCACGGTCTTCGCCGCCCGCATCGACCACGTGCGCGTCGCACCCGGCTCGTCGACTCGGACCGACCCGGCGAGCGGAACCGGCCGATCCCTGGGCGCAAGCGTTCCGGGTGGTACGCGAGTTCGTACTCCCGTCACCGTCCTGGCCACCGGTCCCGAGGCCGGCTCCTGGCTCGGGCTGTTGCCGAGCACGCCGATCCGCGCCCATGGTCGCCTCGTTCCGGGCAAGGGCGGGCAGGCCCTCCTCCTGGTGCGATCCGCCCCGGAGCGGACCGGTGCTCCGGCAGCCCATCAGCGCTTCGCGGGTCGACTCCGGGCCCACCTGCGCGCGGCCTGCGCGGACCTGCCGCCTGCCGCTCGCGGCCTGCTCCCGGGGCTGGTCGTCGGGGATACCGGCATGCTTCCCGCCGACCTCGAAGCCGACTTCCGGACCACCGAACTCACCCATTTGACCGCGGTGAGCGGCACCAACATCACGATCCTGCTCGGCTTCGTGCTGCTGGTGCTGCGCCGCGGCGGACTGCGCGGTCGGGCGCTGCCGATCACCGGCGCGGTGGTCGTCGCGTGCTTCGTGGTGGTGGCCCGGCCCGAACCCAGCGTGTTGCGGGCCGCGGTGATGGGCCTGGTCACCCTGGCCGCGCTGTACACCGGGCGGCCCCGGCGCGGCCTTCCCGCGCTCGCCGTCGCGGTATTGGGCCTGGTGCTGTTCGATCCGACCCTGGCCCGCTCGTACGCATTCGCGCTGTCCGTGCTGGCCACGGGGGCGCTGTTGCTGCTCGCGCCGCACTGGGCCGCGCGGCTGTGTGCCCGAGGTTGGCCGAAGTGGGCGGCGGTCCCGGTCGCCGTGCCGCTGGCCGCGCAGGCCGTGTGCGGGCCGCTCGTGGTGAGCTTTGCCGGCCGGGTCGGACTGATGGCCGTACCGTGCAACCTGCTCGCCGAGTTCGCGGTCGCGCCGGCCACGATCCTCGGCTTCGTCGCCCTCGTGCTCGCGCCGGTCTGCCTGCCGCTCGCGCAGGCGGCGGCGTGGCTGGGCTCCTGGCCGATCCGATGGATCGTGACCGTGGCCCACACCGGCGCCGCGCTGCCCGGTGCGGCCGTCACCTGGCCGACCGGCCTCTTCGGCGGCGCGGTGCTCGCCGCGATCACCGTTGCGGCCGTGCCGACGCTGCGCGCGCTGCGTCGGCCGCGGTCCACCCCGTTCGGCGGATCGCGCGCCATGACCGGCGCGTTGCTCGCGCTCCTCGCCGTGGTGCTCCTGCTGCGTCCACCGGCCGTGGTTCGCCCGCTGACCGGCTGGCCGCCCCCGGACTGGCACCTGGTGATGTGCGACGTCGGCCAGGGCGATGCGATCGTGCTCAACGCCGGTCCCGGCACGGGTGTCCTGGTCGACGCCGGCCCCGATCCACGCGCGGTCGACCGCTGCCTGCGCGACCTCGGGATCCGGCGGCTGCCGCTGATCCTGCTCAGCCACTTCCACGCCGACCATGTCGAGGGCCTCCCGGGCGCGTTGCGCGATCGCGCGGTGGGTCTGATCCAGGGCACCTCGGTCCTGGAACCGATGGCCGAGGTCGCCCGAGTGCGCCGCTGGGCCACCGCCGCCGGCATCGCGTTGTCCACCCCCACCGACGCCGAACGCCGCAGCCGAGCCGCCCTGACCTGGCAAACCCTCACCCCACCCCCGACGGCCCTCCGCCTTCGTCCCGGCCCACGCACCCCGAACCCCGACCCACTCCGAGACGCACCTCCCACCCACCTGCCCGAACCACCACGCTCCGCCGGGACCCCGCCCGCGGTCCCGCCCCGACTCGACATGCCGACCACCCGGCCCCGCGATCCGACCCCCGCCTCGCAACCGAAGCCGCCCCCACCACGGGCGTCGGGCCCGTCGGGCATCCGGAGGCCCGATCAGGCACCTCCTTCGCAGCCCGGGTCGGCCCCGCCGACGCGACTCGACGCGCCGGCCGGCCCGGGCTGCGGCGCATGTTCCGCACCCGCCTCGTCGTTCCCGCCCGGCGTCCGGGCGGCCCACCCCGCCACCCTCGGCCCGGCTTCGTGCCCCTGCCCCGAGGTGTCGTGGTCACCCGATGCGCCGGCCGGATCCGTCGGCGCCCGCAGCCTCCTGTTCGACACGCCGGCCGCTGTCCCGGCCGAGTTCGTTGCCGCCTCGGGCGTCGATGCCGCCCGGCTGCCGTTGTCCGGCCGGCGGATCACCGACTCGGTCGACCCGGCCATCCGCCGGGCCGACGTGTCCGTGCCCGGGGTGTCCGACGCCCGGGTCGGCGGGCCTGCGTTGCCGACCTCGGGTGTCGGGGTTCCGATCACCGGAGCGGGCGACCTTGCTCCCGGTCGCCCGTGGGCCGGGCCCGGGGCACGGGAGTCGGCGCCGGTTCGGGGGCTGCCGGTGGGGAGCGCGGTGGGTGGATCGGTGGCCAACAACGCGAGTCTCGTGGTGTTGGCCGAGCGGCACGGCGTTCGCATGTTGCTCACGGGGGATGCCGAGATCGAGGCCCAGGAGGCGTTGCGGGACCGGCTGGCCGGGCTCCGGGTGGATGTGCTCAAGGTCGCCCATCACGGTTCCTCGCGCCAGGATCCGGGCCTGGTGCTCGGATTGCATCCACGCCTCGCGCTCGTCTCGGTGGGCAAGGGCAACCCGTACGGCCATCCGTCCCCGTCCGCGCGCGCCCTGGTCGCGGCCACCGGCGCCCGCCTGCTGCGCACCGACACCGACGGCCCGATCGCGGTGACCGGCTCCCCCGCCCACCTCGACGCGGTGGCCCGAGGCCCCGACACCCCGGCACACGCCGACCGCCTTCCCGCTCCGACCCCGGCGGTGGTACCGGCCGTCGCCCCCGGCCCACCACGACCCCGCACACAAGCCCACCCCCGCACCCCGCCCGGCCGGCTCCGACGCGGCGCGGGCGCCGGCCGATGTCGCCCGGTACGACGAGGATCGGGCGTACATCGAACGCCGCTGCCCGGAGGGCGGTACACGAGCCGCCCATGGCCCCTGTTCGGCCCGTCCGGATCGGCTCCGCGCCCCGCCCGCATCACCCGTCCCCGTGCGCCGGCGACGCGGGGGAGGCGTGTCCGTCGGGCGTGGGATGCTTGGTCGGGTGGCCAGGAGAATGCAGGATGATCCGCTCGCGCCGGTGACGCTTGTCGTCGGGGCCGAGGAATTGCTGGTGGATCGGGCGATCGGCGAGGTGGTGCGCGCCGTGCGGGCGCAGGACCCCGACGCCGATGTGCGCGATCTCGCGCCGGGCGCACTGCAGGCGGGGATGTTGTCCGAGTTGGCCAGCCCGTCGTTGTTCGGCGAGCGCAAGGTGATCGTGATCCGGTCCGCGCAGGACCTCGGGACGGACCTGGCCGGCGAGGTCAAGAAGCTGATCGCCGATCCCGCCGACGAGATCGTGCTCGTCCTCGCCCATCTCGGCGGGCCCAAGGGCAAGAACCTCCTGGACGCGGTCCGCAAGGTCGGCGTGCGCGAGGTCACCTGCCCCAAGGTCACCAAGGTCGGCGACCGGGTCGCGTTCGCCCGTTCCGAGTTCCGGATCGCGGGTCGCTCGCTCACCGAGGACGCGTGTCGCACCCTGGTCGAGGCGATCGGCAACGACCTGCGCGAATTGGCGTCCGCGTGCAGCCAGTTGATGGCGGACACCGACGGCGTGGTCGACGAGGAAGTGGTCGCGCGCTACTACAGCGGGGTCGCCGAGGCGTCCAGCTTCACCGTGGCCGACAAGACCGTCGAGGGTCGTACCGCCGAGGCGCTGGAGCAGTTGCGCTGGGCGCTGTCGGTCGGCGTCGCGCCGGTCATGGTCACCAGCGCGCTCGCGCAGAGTGTGCGGCAGATCGCCCGGGTCGGCGCCGCCCCGCGCAACGCCCGGCCGAACGACCTGGCCCGCGACCTGGGCATGCCGCCGTGGAAGGTGGACCGGGTGCGCCAACAACTGCGCGGCTGGACCCCCGACGGCATCGTGCGCGCGCTGTGCGCCGTCGCCGACGCCGACGCGGCGGTCAAGGGCGGCGGCACGGACCCGGCCTATGCGCTGGAGAAGGCCGTCGTGACGGTCTCCACGGTCCGCAACATCTGACGGGAGCACGCCCTGCTCCCACCACGGACAGGCCGCCCACCAGAGGCAGGTCACCTGCCACGAACAGGCCGCCCACCACAAAGGCGCCGCCCCCGGAATCCCGGGGACGGCGCCTTCGAAGTCACTGCGAGCGCAATCGCTCGAATGTCACCCCGTGAAGGGTGCCGCGAATCAGGCCTTGGCCGTCGCGACCCGCTTCGCCAGCGCCGACTTCTTGTTGGCGGCCTGGTTCTTGTGGATGACACCCTTGCTGACGGCCTTGTCGAGCTTGCGGGCCGCGAGACGGGTGAGCGCCTCGGCCTGCTCGACGTTGCCGGCCTCGGCCGCCTCGCGCGCCTTGCGCACGAAGGTCTTGAGCTCCGACTTGACGGCCTTGTTGCGCTGACGCGCAATCTCGTTCGTCTTGTTGCGCTTGATCTGGGACTTGATGTTCGCCACGAAAGAGCCTTCTGAGTACTAGGTCGGGATCCGATCCAGGGAGAGGGCCCGTCCGGACGTTGACTTGCGTGGCAGAGACACGTACGCCACACGCGATCCATCAGATTACCAGTGATCAACGGGTCCACAAACACCCGGACGGCTCACCGCCCCCGAACCCGCGCCGGACGCGACTCGAATCGCCCTCGCCGGCTCCACCAACGCGGCTCACCCATGCCGCATGGGACGATGTGGGGAACACCGGCGATCCCACACCGATCCCACGTGCCACCCGCAGGACCTCGCAAGACCCCGAGACCGCACGACCCTCGCAAGCCCTCGCCAGTCCACCCGATCGAGAATCTGGAAGCCCGCGTGCCCGCGACCCCGCCAGTGAACGTGCCGGAGCCCAGCCGTACCGACCCGGCGCTGATCCGGAACTTCTGCATCATCGCCCACATCGACCACGGCAAGTCGACGCTCGCCGACCGGATGCTTCAGATCACCGGTGTGGTCGATGCGCGACAGATGCGCGCGCAGTACCTCGACCGCATGGACATCGAGCGTGAGCGCGGAATCACCATCAAGTCGCAGGCGGTGCGGCTGCCGTGGACGGCCCCCGATGGCCGGACCCACATCCTCAACATGATCGACACCCCCGGTCACGTGGACTTCACGTACGAGGTGTCCCGTTCGCTCGCCGCCTGTGAGGGCGCGATCCTGCTGGTCGACGCGGCCCAGGGGATCGAGGCGCAGACGCTCGCCAACCTCTACCTGGCGCTGGAGAACGACCTCCAGATCATCCCGGTGCTGAACAAGATCGACCTGCCGGCCGCCCAGCCCGAGAAGTACGCGGCCGAGCTCGCGCACATCATCGGCTGCGACCCGGAGGACGTGCTCAAGGTCTCCGGCAAGACCGGTGTGGGTGTGCCCGAACTGCTGGACGAGTGCGTTCGTCTGGTGCCGCCGCCGATCGGGGCCAAGGACGCGCCCGCCCGCGCGATGATCTTCGACTCGGTCTACGACTCGTACCGGGGCGTGGTCACCTACGTCCGGGTGGTCGACGGCGACCTGAAGAAGCGCGAGCGGATCCAGATGATGTCGACGGGGGTGACCCACGAACTCCTGGAGATCGGCGTCATCTCGCCCGAGCCCAAGCCGTCCGACGGCCTGAGCGTCGGCGAGGTCGGCTACATCATCACCGGCGTGAAGGACGTTCGGCAGTCCCGGGTCGGTGACACGATCACCTCGTTGCACCACGGTGCGACCGAGGCGCTCGGCGGTTACAAGGACCCGAAGCCGATGGTGTTCTCCGGCCTGTATCCGCTGGACGGGTCGGACTACCCCGAGCTGCGCGACGCGCTCGACAAACTCCAGCTCAACGACGCCGCGCTGGTGTACGAGCCGGAGACCTCGGTCGCGCTCGGCTTCGGCTTCCGCTGCGGCTTCCTGGGCCTGCTGCACCTGGAGATCGTCCGGGAGCGGTTGGAGCGCGAGTTCAACCTGGAGCTCATCTCCACCGCGCCGAGCGTGGTCTACCGCGTGGTCATGGAGGACGGTACCGAGCACACGGTGACCAACCCGAGCGAGTTCCCCGGCGGCAAGATCGCCGAGGTGCACGAGCCGGTGGTGCGCGCCACGATCCTGGCGCCGAGCGAGTACATCGGCACGATCATGGACCTGTGCCAGACCCGGCGCGGGGTCCAGATCGGGATGGACTACCTCTCCGAGGACCGGGTGGAGCTGCGCTACACGCTGCCGCTCGCGGAGATCGTGTTCGACTTCTTCGACGCGCTCAAGTCCAAGACCCGCGGTTACGCGTCGCTCGACTACGAGACCACCGGCGAGCAGGAATCCGCGCTGGTCAAGGTCGACATCCTGCTCCAGGGCGAGGCCGTCGACGCGTTCAGCGCGATCGTGCACAAGGACAAGGCGTACAGCTACGGCGTCGAGATGACCAAGAAGCTGCGCGAGTTGATTCCGCGTCAGCAGTTCGAGGTGCCGATCCAGGCCGCGGTCGGGGCCCGGGTGATCGCCCGCGAGAACATCCGCGCGATCCGCAAGGACGTGCTCGCCAAGTGCTACGGCGGTGACATCAGCCGCAAGCGCAAGCTGCTGGAGAAGCAGAAGGAAGGCAAGAAGCGGATGAAGATGGTCGGCCGTGTGGAGGTGCCGCAGGAAGCCTTCATCGCGGCGCTGTCCACCGACGACAGCGGCGGGAAGAGGTAGGCGGGAAGAGGTAGGCGGCAAGCAGGCGGCGGGAAAGCAGGACACCGCGGCCGGGCACGGCGGGTGTGGCGCGCGCGATTCGCGGACGGATCCGGGCGAAGCTACTACCGCGTAGCCCTGCGGCGGCGTACGTTGCGGGTGCATCGGGCAGAACCGATGCACCCGCTTTGCTTTTTTGCTCCCGCGATACCTGACGCCCCACCCCCGGCCGCTACCGACATCGGGCTCTCACCCCCGCCGATACCGGTATCGATACCGGTACTCGGCATTGCCAGCACTCCCTGAACCGCGCAGCCCGGGATCCACCCGGGTCGACATCCCCGGGCCGTCAGCCGCCCAGGAGCAGGAGGTCGCAGTGAGTCCAGAGTCGGTCGGCATCGACCACCGCCCACCGTCCATCGCCGCGGACTTCCTGGAGCGCATTCGCGCGACGCCCGAACGCGAGGCGTATCGGCACCCGGTGGCGGTGGGTGACGGCGACCGCGAGGAATGGCGTTCGCTCACCTGGGGACAGGCCGGCGACCGGGCCAAGGCGATCGCCGCCGGCCTGGTGGTGCTGGGGGTCGAACCCGAGGACCGGGTCGCGATCGTCGCCGAGACCAGGCTGGACTGGGTACTCGCCGACCTGGGCATCATGTGCGCCGGAGCGGCCACCACCACCGTCTATCCGACCACCAACGCCGACGAGGCGGCCTTCATCCTGGCCGACTCCGGCAGCGTGGCGGCCTTCGCCGCCGACGACGCCCAACTCGCCAAGCTGCGCGGCGAGCGGGCCGCCCTCGGCGCGGTGCGCAAGGTGATCGTCTTCGACCACACGCCCGATCGGGACGGCGACGACTGGGTGCTCACCCTCGCCGAACTGGAGGAACTCGGCCGCGCCCGGCTGGCGAAGGAGCCGGATCTGATCGAGACCCGGGTCGCCGCGATCACCCGGGACCAGCTCGCGACGTTGATCTACACCTCCGGAACCACCGGCCGGCCCAAGGGAGTTCGGCTCGCCCACGACACGTGGGCCTATCAGGCCGCCGCGCAGGCCGCGATGGGGCTGACCGACATGGACGAGTTGCAGTACCTGTGGCTGCCGCTCGCGCACTGCTACGGCAAGGTGATGATGTCCGGCCAGATCCGGATCGGCTACCCGACCGCGATCGACGGTCGCATCCCCAAGCTGATCACCAACCTCCCGATCGTGCGCCCGACCTTCATGGCCGCCGCGCCACGGGTGTTCGAGAAGGTGTACAACTCCGTGCACGTGCGGATGCGGGCCGAGGGCGGCCTCAAGTATCGGATCTTCCGGTGGGCGATCGGCGTCGGTCGGGAGATGTCACAGACCCGGCAGGCCGGTCGTACGCCCTCCGCGCTGTCCGAGGCCAGGTATCGGCTGGCCGATCGGCTCGTCTTCGCCAAGCTGCGCGACCTGTTCGGCGGCCGGCTCAAGGGCTGTATATCCGGCAGTGTCGCGCTCTCGCCCGACGTCGCGGAGTTCTTCGACGCGATCGGCATCCCCATCCTGGAGGGCTACGGCCTGACCGAGGCCAGCGCGGGCAGCTCGGTCAACCGCTACGACGCGCACCGCATCGGCACCGTCGGCGTGGTGCTGCCCGGCTCGGAGCTGCGGATCGCCGAGGACGGCGAGCTGCTCGTGCGCGGCCCGGCGGTGATGCAGGGCTATCACAACAACCCCGAGGCCACGGCCGAGGTGCTCACCGAGGACGGCTGGCTGCACACCGGCGACATCGCGGTGATCGAGGACGGCTTCCTGCGGATCACCGACCGCAAGAAGGACCTGATCAAGACGTCGGGCGGGAAGTACGTGGCGCCCAGCGAGATCGAGGGGCGCTTCAAGGGCATGTGCCCGTACGTCAGCAACATCCTGGTGCACGGCGAGAGCCGCAACTTCTGTTCCGCGCTGATCACCCTGGACCCGGACGCGATCCGGGGCTGGGCCGCCGACCGACCGGCACTGCGGGACAGCTCGTACGAGGAACTGGCCGGCAGCGCCGAGGCACGCGCGCTCATCGCCGATTGTCTCGAGGAACTCAACGCCGGGCTGCAGCGCTGGCAGACGGTGAAGAAGTTCGCCATCCTGCCGCGCGACCTGAGCGTGGAGCACGGCGAGCTGACGCCCAGCCTGAAGGTCAAGCGACGGGCGGTGGAGCGGGAGTACGCGGAACTGCTCGACGACATGTACAAGGACACGCTGGTCACCTGAGCCCGGGGCGGACCGCGCGGATCGACGATCGCCGAGGCCGGTCGCCGGCTCGTGGACAATGGGAGGATGCCCTCCGCACCCCCCGACGGTCTGCCCGTGCCCGAAGACGGTTCGTTGCCCACGTCCGCACTCGCCGAGTTCGCGGGGGCGGGTCGCCCCTTCGGCTTCTACGTGCACGTGCCCTACTGCGCGTCACGGTGCGGCTACTGCGACTTCAACACCTACACCGCGACCGAGCTGGGCGGGTCGGCCTCGCAGGGGTCCTACGCGGACGACGCGATCGCCGAGATCCGGCTGGCCCGGCGGCTGCTGGGCGAGGTGGACCGACCGGTGGAGACGGTGTTCTTCGGCGGTGGCACGCCCACCCTGCTGCCGGCTTCGGACCTGGCTCGGATCCTGGGTGCGATCCGGGACGAGTTCGGGCTCGCCGCCGGGGCCGAGGTGACCACCGAGGCCAATCCCGAGTCGGTGGATCCGGCCTACCTGGACACGCTGCTCGCGGGCGGCTTCAACCGGCTGTCGTTCGGCATGCAGAGCGCGCGCAAACACGTGTTGCAGATCCTGGATCGCCGGCATACCCCGGGTCGGCCCGAGCAGTGTGTGGCCGACGCGCGTGCGGCCGGGTTCGAGCACGTCAACCTGGACCTGATCTACGGCACGCCGGGGGAGTCCGACGACGACTGGCGGGCCTCGCTGGACGCGGTGCTGGGGGCTCGGCCCGACCACGTCTCGGCGTACGCGCTGATCGTCGAGGACGGGACCCGGCTGGCCGGGCGGGTGCGGCGCGGCGAGTTGCCGATGCCGGACGACGACGTGCTCGCGGACCGGTACCTGATGGCGGACGAGGCGTTCTCCGGCGCCGGGCTCGGCTGGTACGAGGTGTCCAACTGGGCCGCCGACGACGCGGCGCGCTGCCGGCACAACGAGCTGTACTGGACCGGTGCCGACTGGTGGGGTGCGGGGCCGGGGGCGCACAGCCATGTGGGTGGCGTGCGGTGGTGGAACGTCCGGCATCCCGCCGCGTACGCGCAGCGGCTGGCCGCGGGGGTGTCTCCCGGCCAGGGGCGTGAGTTGCTCACGGCGGAGGATCGCCGGGTCGAGCGCATCCTGCTGGAACTGCGGTTGGCGGAGGGGGTGCCGCTCTCGCTCCTTGCGGAGGTGGGGAGGAAGGCGGCGGACCGGGCCGCGGGGGACGGGTTGCTGGAGCCGCTTGGGAGTGGGCGGGCGGTTCTCACCTTGCGGGGGCGGTTGTTGGCGGACGCGGTCGTGCGGGATCTGGTGGACTGAGGGTGGCCTCTGCGCCCGCCGGGCCGGGTTCGCCTCAAGCGCCGGCGGGCTGAGTGGCCTCAAGCGCCGGCCGGGCTGATTTGGCCTCAAGCGCCGGCCGGGCTGAGTGGCCTCAAGCGCCGGCCGGGCTGAGTGGCCTCAAACGTCGGCCGGGCTGAGTGGCCCCAAGCGCCGGCCGGGCCGAGGTGGACTCGGCTGCCGGGGTTTCACATGGCCACGTCCATGATGAGGTCGGCCAGGGATTCGTCCACCCGGTTGAGTTCCTGGGCGTAGCGGCGCATTTCGGTGCTTTCGCGCTTGGCGTCGGACTCGCCCTGCTCCTTGGTGCGCAGGGCCGCGCCCACCTCGTCGCGGATCGACTTGATCTCGGCGTCCAGGCCCTGGGCGATCGCGTCGCGCATCTTGCGGAGTTGCTTGACCACCTCTTCGCCCAGGTTGGTCACGTCGGTGTCGGCCTGCTTGCGCAGTTCGAGCTGGACCTGCTCGGCGACCTGTTCCTTGAGCCGGCGGTTGGCCTTGTTCAGTTGCAGCGCGCCCTTGAACACGGTCGAACCGAGCACCGCGCCGAGGATCACGAACGGGCCCAGGCCGACCAGGAAGGCCGCCGTGCCGACCGCGATCTGCGGCAGCAGCGCGGTGAGCATCGACCTGAGGTTGAATTTGCCGCCGGAGACCGCGGTCGCCGGGTCGAGCACGAAGCTGACCGCGTCCGCGAGCAGCCGCTCGATCGGCGTCGAGGGTTTGCCGTCCTCGTCGGTGCCGACCGGGCCGGCGGTGAGCGAGGCGCGGATCTCGTCGATGCGGGTGACGAACTGCTTCACGTCGTCGTCGATCATGCGTTCCATGTCCTCGACGCGACGTGCGACGAGCGGCTTGAGTTCGCTCTCCTGCCACTGGGCGAACTCGACCTGGACCCGCCCGGAGAGATGGTCGGTGATCTCCTTGACCGCCGCCTCCATCTTCTCCCGCGCGTTGAACGGATTGGCGCCGATGGTGTTGCTCGGGTCGTACTCCTGCGCCCAGTTCGGGATGTTCGCGGCGACCCGGTCCATGAACCGCCGGGTCGCGGCCTCCACCTCGCCGCGGGTCTCGCGCAGGTGCTCCTCCATCTGCGCGACGATCACCCGGCGATTTTGCTCCAGCCGGGTCAGCGGACCCTGGACCCGCTCGTAGGTGGCCCGCAACTCCTCGACGTCCTGGGTCAGCAACGCCTCCTTGCGGTCGATCTGTTCGCGCGCCTCGATCAGCAGGTATTTCAACTCCCGGGCGGGCGACAGGATCTTGGCCCGGCCGCGCTCGCGGGTCAGGAAGTCCTCCAGGCCGCGCTCCAGTTCGGGCATCCCGGAGCCGGCCAGCAGCTCCGGGTCGCCCTTCTGCCGGCCGGTCAGCGCGGCCCGGGCGTTGACGAAGAAGACCCGGTCCGGGCGGGAGAGGTAGGGCGAGAGGCGCTTGCGGATCTCCCGCTGCACGTCCTCGCGCTCCTCCTCCTCGACCAGGTTGATCTTGTTGCCGACGTAGAACACGTCCTCGTGTCCGCGCGCCTTGACGTGCACGTCCAGGAAGAGCTGTTCGCTGCGCGACATCGCGGCCTGGCAGTCCACCACGAACACCAGCACATCGGCCTGTTCGAGGTAGTTCAGGGTGACCTTCTCGCGCTCGGGGGCCTCGTTGAGACCCGGCGAGTCGACCACCACGACGCCGTTGCGGCACAGTTCGAGCGGCCAGCGCACCACCGCCCGCTCGTACGGATTCGGGGTGTTGTCGTCGTCCGCGCCGATGGTGACGTAGTCGGCGATCTCGTCCACGCCGACGGTCAGCGGATCGCCCGCCGTACCGTCCGCCTCCAGCGGATAGATCAGCGCCGAGCGGGTGTCACCCCACGTCACCTCGTTGATGATCGCGGTACACGGACGCGCGAAGGAGGGCAGCACCTTCTCGCCGAGCATCGAGTTGATCACCGTGCTCTTGCCGCGCTTGAACTCGCCGACGATCATCACCTTGAACGCCTCGGACGCGGCCCGCTGCTTCAACGAATCCAACTTCTTGACGCCCGCACCGATCCGCAGTCCGGCCACGATCGGCGTGAGCCGGTCGATCAGGCCGACCAGGGTCTCCTGCCGTGCCCGCCACGCGCCGTAACCCGCGTAGGCCCCATCGGCCGCCCCGTGACCCCTGTCCACCCTGAACGCTCCCCTCCTCGACGGCTGTCAGCCCCTGGCACCCAGCATGGTGTCGAGCTGCACCCCGAGCTGCTCGCTGCGCGAGATGAGATCCTGCCATGCGGGTCCATCGGTGCCGACCTTGGCCAGCGCGGTCTGTCGATCGGTGCGCCACGCCTTCTGGCCGCGCACCGCCTCGTCCATCACGCCGGCGTAGAGCGTGTGCAGGCGCTTGGAGACCTCCTCGGAGAAGCCGCCGAGCACCTCCTCGACCGTCGGCTCCAGGGCCTTCATCGCCTGGGCGCGCTGACCCTCGGTCAACGACGTCGACTTGACCTCGCCGAGCACCATGCCGCCGGCAGAGGCGGCCATGCTCGCCCCCATCGGCAGCGCGGAGACGCCGCCGGTGAGCGGGATCAACAGCGCGCCGAGCACGGCCAGGCCGGTCGGGCCGATCCGCCAGGCGAGCTTGCGGCTCTTGAGGTCCTTGAGGCCGAGCGACTCCGCCTCGCCGAGTTCGAACTCGGTGGACAACTGCTCGACCTTCTCCAGCCGGTAGCCGCTGCCGCGGCCGAAGTGCACCTTCATCTTGGCGTCCAGCCATTGCACGTCGGCCTGCACGCTGGAATGCAACTGGGCCTCGAACTTCTTGGCCATCGCCGTGAGTTCGCGGCGCAGTCGGAACGGCAGGTCGCGCTCCCACCAGGTCCGCGGGTCGGGCGCGCGCTCCATTTCGTAGCGCAGCGTGTCCAACAGGTCGCCGCGCGAGAGCTGGAGGTGCTCGCGGAACTTCTCCGCGGTCTGGGTGCGTCGCTGCTGGAGCTCGACCCGGACCTTGCCCCACTCGGCGGACATCCGGTCGATCTCCACCTCGGACTGCTCGACGGCGCGCCGCCGTTCGGCCGCGCCCAGCTCGACCGCGGCCAGGCCGTCCCGGCCCACCCGGGCCATCTCGTCGAGCAGCGCGAGCAGTTGGCCCGCGGTCTGCCGCGAGCGCATGCTGCGCCGGCCGCCGGAGGTGGTGTACTCGGTGATCCGCGCCAACACGCCGGTCACCGGCGAGACATCCTCGCGATGCGGGCCGGCGAGCACCTGCAGCGTCGGTGCGATGCGGCGCACCCGGCCGCCCAGGTAGTCGACGATGTCCTCGCGCTCGTCCTCGTCGACGGTGTCCAGCTTGGACACCACCACGGTGATCCGCGGCACGTGCCGGGCGATCACCTCCTCCTCCAGGAACGCGGTCTCGGACAGGCCGAGCGGCGCGCTCGCGGAGACCACCATCAGCACCGCGTCGCTGGCCGCGACGGTGCGCCGGACCAGGTCCTCGGTCCGGCGGTCCTCCTCCTCGGCGTCGGTGCCCTTGCCGCGCCCGGCGTTGACACCGGGGGTGTCCACCAACTCGACATCCAGCTTGGCCAGCTCGGGGTCGGCGACGAGCACCCGAACGCCGACCAGTCGGACCTGATCCGGGTCCTCCCGCTCACTCAGCCGGTGCACCTCGTCCCACGACGCGGACACCGCCGGCCTGGGTTCGGCCCGCCCGTCGGCGAACTGCAACTCCAGGCGCGGCTCCGGCCCGGCGGCGATCACCAGCGGGACCGGGGTGTGCCGGCCCTCGGGCAACACGGGGGCGCCGAGCAGCCGGTTGATCAGCGAGGACTTGCCGCGGCCGAATTCGCCGACCACCGCGATCCGCAGCCCGGGCCGACGCATGCGGGCCCGCAACCGGTCCAGTTCGGCGGCGATGGCGTCCAGGCCGAAGTCGCCGGCGATCGCCTGGGCGTCGTTGATCCGACGGCCGAGCGTGGTCGCCGACGGGGCCTGCTTGACCAGGCTGGTCACCGAGCCGGCGGGCACCTCGCCGGCCGGTGCGGGCCTGCGCGCAGCCGGCGCCCCGGGCGCGACCCGCGCGACCCGCGCGGCAGGCGGCGGGACCGCGCCCGCCGACCCGCCTGCGCCCGCCGACCCGCCCGCGCCGGACGGGCCGCCCGCGAGGCGACCCGCCCAGCCCGGATTCGGCCCCGGAACAGCCGAAGCGCCGCCCGCCGGGCGCGGACCCGGAGCCGGGGCCTGCCTCCGGTCCGCCGTCTGCCCCGACGGGCCGGGTCGGCCGGAGGGCGAGTCGCCCGAGTCGCGACGCGCCGCCGCCTCACGCGGCGCACCGGCCCGCAACCACGAGGTCGTGCTCGGCACGAGTCGGTGGTAGGCGGCCACCGCCCCCTCGGGCATCACCCGCGCGTACAGCCCGGCGAGGATCCGCGGGCCGCCCTTGGCGTCCGCTTCGGGGTCGGCCAGGAAGCGGCCGAGCGACTGGAAGAAGCGGGCCCGCTCGGCCAGCGCCTCCGGCTGCATCGACAACGACCAGGCGGCCTCGTCCGCGATCGTGCTCTCGATCGACTTGGCGACCTCGGGCAACTCGGTCAGCTTCACGTGCCGGAGCACGTCCTCGGACGGCCAGGCCCACCGGACCGCGCCCCACACCGGGCGGATCGGCAGTTCGCGGCGCCCCGGGGTGGCCTTGCCGACCCCGATCAGGCTCCACAACGTCCACCCGTTCGCGGTTCGCTCGGGCACCGGCGGCAGCGCCACCGATTCCATGGTGACCCAGCCGCGCAGCTCGTCGCTGCGGTGGATCCCGCTCAACAGGCCCGCGACGCCCGGGCGTCGGCGCGGCTGTACCTGTGCGGCCTGGCGCAGCACGTGTTCACGATCGAACGACATGTGTTGTCCCTACTCCCATCGAATCCGTTGTGATGTCGAACGATCAGGCGTGCGTCGGGTGGGCGACGATCATCGTGGTGTCCCGGTCCTGCCACGCGTTGACGAAGTCCGCGAGCGGAATCGGCTCGGTCTGGCCGAACGGCGCACCGGGGTCGTTGAGCAGGACGTAGACCGAGCCGTCGGGCTGGGTGTCGATGCCGGTGACCCACACGGCGTGTCCCATCGTGGGGTCCTGCTCCATCGGCGCACCGGTGGCCGGGTCCTGCATCGGGGACCAGATCTCCTGAGCGTCCAGGGCGACGATGACCTGATCGCCCTTCTCCAACGCGTCGAGCATCTGCTGCATGTCGGCGCCCGGCACCATGTCGGTGTCCACGCCGTGCATTTCGAGCAGCTTGCCGATGTCGTCGGTTCTGGTGCCGTTCTCCGGGTCGTAGATGCCGGCCTGCTGGGCCTCGGTCATCAGCGCGTTCTCGTCCAACGGCAGGCCGGTGAGCTTCTCCAGGATCATCCCCTGGGAGACCACCGCGCAGCTCGTCGGGCTGACCTGCTGCTGCCAGTACTGCGCGTCGCCGACCGGGTCGCCGAAGCCGTCGAACTCGGCCGGCGTCCAGTTGTTCGGCGCGTGGTACGTCCAGTTGCCCGAACCGTCGTCGACGGCGCCCCACGCGGCGGGGACACCGGGCTCGCTGTTGCCCGTGCCCGGGTAGCTCGCCGGGTCGGCGTACGGGTCGCCGCCCTGCGGGTCGGCGTACGGGTCGCTGCCGTACGGGTCGCCGTAGGGGTCCGCGTACGGGTCGCCGTAGGGATCGGCGTACGGGTCCGAGCCGTACGGGTCGTTCGCGAGCTGGTCGTCGCGCCACTGCTGACTGGGCGTGGCGGCCGGGTCGCCTCCGTCGTTGGGGTCGAACATCTGCGGGTCGTACATGTCGATCTTGCCGTCGCCGTCGCTGTCCGCGTGGAACGGGTCGTAGTTCGGGTCGTGCAGCGGATCGAAGTTCGGGTCCGTGTACGGCAGAGTGGAGTTGGGATAGGCGCCGTTGCTCTCGCCGCCCGCGTCGGTCTCCCACAGTGGTGCCGCCCCGACAGTGCCCCCGTCGGCGGTGTCCAGTGTGTCGATGGTGTCGTCGGAGACCATCGCGAACAGGTCGTCGTCGTGCGTGTAGTCGCTCATCTGCCGAATTCCCCCCGGCGTGTGAGGCGCTCGCGTTGGTTGTTCACCGTGTCGCGGCGCCGTTCCGTCTGCCTGTCCGCGTCCTGCAACAGGCTTCTGCGAGCCGCGAGAATATCCTCACGGCGGTGATGCTCGGTCACCAGTTCGGCGACCGTCGCCTCGTACCTGGCCCGGTAGCGGTCCACGTGTTGTGAGACGTCCAGCGAATAGTGCGTGGTGGCCGTGCCGACGGCTTCGTCGATCTGTCGGGACAAACCGTCGGCGACGGTTCGCAGTGTCTGATGCATTTCGACGCGTGCGCGGTTCCGCAGGGCCGTCATGTCGGTGGATGAGAGTGAATCCGCCACTTTGGCCATGAATCCGCCGAAGCCGGCTCGGCCGGACGGTGCTCCCGGCTCGCCGTGGCGGGCGCCGCCGAACCACTGGTCCAGCGCGCCGCCGATCCGGGCGCCGGGGGTGCGCGGCCCGGCCGGATCGAGTCGCACGGCGCGGATCTGCTGGGTGACCCCGGTGACCGAGTCCTGATATGTACGCATCGCCGCGTCCGCGAGCTGATGCCCGGTCAGCACGGTGACCCGGTCCGGGCCGGCCGGGCGGTGGATCGCGCCGAGCTTGCGATACGCCGCCTCGAACGCGGTGTCGGCGGCGGCCCGGGCGCTCTCGGCGGCGGTGGCCAGCGCGCCGGTGACGGCCTGCTGCACGATGTCGCCGATCCGGGGCAGGCCCTGGCGGATCAGTTCGGGCGCGCGGACCGCGATCACCGCGCGCAGTTCGTCCGGGGTCTCCGCGCCGTCCAACGTGTGGTCGATCTCGGCCTGGGTGTAGCGCCACCACTGCGGGGCCATGCCGCCGACCGCCTGCTGCGCGCGCTGGGCGCCGGCGCCGAGCAGGCGTGCGGTCTCGCCGTGTTGGGCCCGGACGAAGGCGGCCATGTCGGCGATCCGGGCGCCCGCGAGCTCGGCCTCCTCGGCGTCCAGCCGCTGCTGGGCCAGGGTCACCTCGCGGCGCAGTTCCTCGAGCAGGTCCTCCAGGAGCCGGAGCAGGTGGTCGGATACCGCGACGATGCGCTGGCGCTGCATCAGGTCCCGGAGTCGGGTCAGCGTGCGCGGGAACTCCTCGGCCCAGTAGGCCTGTTCCGGTCCGCGCAACGGTCGTCCGGAGGCGAGCCGGACCACCGGCTCGGCGGCCACCGGCTCGATCACCGGATCGGCCACGCCCAGCATCCGGGCGAACCGCTGCCGGACGTGGGCGAGCAGATCCTCCCGCTCGTCCTCGTCGATGTGGTCCATCTTGGTGACCAGGACGATGCAACGGCGCAGTTGCCCGGGGTCGAGCGCGTCGGTCAGGAACTCGGCCAGCGACACCGGCGAGGGCGACGTGGACGCGGTGAGCACCGCCGCGACGTCGGCGATGTCGCGCATCACCGTGCGGGTGATCTCGGTGTGTCCGACCCGGGCGTTGGTGCCGGGAGTGTCGATGATCACCAGCCCGTCGCGCAGTGCCTCGGCGGGGTGGCGCACCTCCAGGCTTTGCACGTGCGGCGCGATGGTGTCGTCGGCGGTGAGCAGCCGCAGGACGCCGGCCGTGTCGTCGGGCACGGCCACGTGCGGGGCCAACTGGGCGAGCATCCCGCCGAGCGGACTGGCCGCGCCGGTGTAGCGCCCGGAGGGGTAGACGTAGCGGTATCCGTCGCCGTTGAAGCGCACCTCGACGGCGAACTCGTCACCGTAGGTGATCCTGGTCGCCGCGCCCGTGGTCGGCAGCGCCGAGGTGGGCAGCAGGTCCTCGGCCAGCAGTGCGTTGATGAACGTGCTCTTGCCGGCCGAGAACTCCCCGATCACGGCGAGGTAGTACCGATCGTCGCGCAGTCGCGTCTCGATCTCGCGAATGCGTTCGGTCAACTGGGTCAGTCGCTCCTGGTCGCCGACGATGCGGCGCACCATGGCGAGTGCGAAGTCGAGATGGTCGGAGGTCTCGGTGAGCGCCTCGACCACATCGCGTCGCTTCGAACGATCCCCGGCCATGCCGCGAGAATCCACCACCGCGCCCCCTCCCGACGGTGCCCTCCCCGATGTACGGGCGATCCTGCCACGCGGGCCCGAATCCCGTCTCGATGCAGGCGCAGCCGATCCACGCGACCGCCCCCACCGGACCGATTGGTCCGAAAAGTAGGCATTCGTCGCATACTGGTGCTGTATGGGTACCTCGGCTCGTCCGGCGAGCCGATGGCGATGCGATCAGGAGACGCCATGTTCGAGGAGGCCCAATATCTGGCCCCGGTCACCCGCAGGGCCGACGGCGGAGTCGAGGTCGAGCTGTCCCGCAGCCACCCGGGGTTCGCGGACGCGGTGTATCGCGAGCGGCGCAACCGCATCGCGGAGCTGGCCCTGAAGCACCACCGCGGCGACCCGATCCCCGAGGTCGAGTACACCGAGGAGGAGCACGAGGTCTGGCGCCTGGTCTCGCGCGAGTTGTCGATCGCGCACGCGGAGTTCGCGGTCGCGGACTATCTGGAGGGTGCCGCGCGGCTGAAACTGCCGACCGACCGGATCCCCCAGTTGGAGGAGGTCGGCGGCGCGTTGCAGCCGCTCACCGGGTTCCGTTACCTGCCTGCGGCCGGCCTGGTCCCGCTGCGCGACTTCTACGGATCACTGGCCGACTCGTACTTCCACTCGACGCAGTACATCCGCCACCACAGCGTGCCGCTCTACACGCCCGAGCCGGACGTCGTGCACGAGGTGATCGGGCACGCGAACATGCTCGCCTCGGACCGGTTCGCCGCGCTGTACCGGGTGGCCGGCGAGGCGGCCCGCCGGGTGGAGAGCCGCGAGGCGCTGGAATTCGTTTCCAAGGTCTTCTGGTTCACCCTGGAATTCGGCGTCATGCACGAGGCGGGCGTGCTCAAGGCGTACGGCGCGGGGATCATGTCGTCCTACGGCGAGATCCGCGAGTTCCGCACCGTCGACATCCGCGACCTCGACCTGGTGTCGATGGGCACGATGCAGTACGACATCACCCACTACCAGGACATCCTGTACGCGGCCCGCTCGATGACCCAGTTGGAGGACGTCGTCGGCGCCTTCTGGGCCGACTGCACCGACGAGTCGATCGCCGCACTGTGCGCCGCGGCGAAGACCCCGTAGCCCTTCGTTCACCCGTGCGGGTGATCGGGCACCACGTTGCCCGGTCGTCCGCACGGGCGGTTTTGCGGCCGGTCGGGCCGCCCGCGAGGACCCGCTAGACCCGGCGTACGAAGACCCGGCCGAAGTCGCCGCCCGTGGCCAGGAGGGTGCCGTCGGCGGAGAAGGCGAGGCGGCGTACTCGTTGGTCGTCGTGGCCGGGCAGGGCCCGCCCGTCGGCCTCGCGCAGTTGCGCGTCGTACACGTGCAGCGCGCCGGTGCGACGGCCGCCGACCGCGAGTCGCTTGCCGTTCGGTGAGTAGGCCCACGCGTAGCACGTGTTCCAACCGTTCGGGTGGTGCGGGTCGGTGAAGTGCCAGGCCGGCTCGCCGGTGTCGATCGAGATGGCGAACGGCCCGTGCACCCGGCCCCGGTTCACCAGGAGCAGGGTCTCGCTCGGATCGAAGCCGAGGTCGCCGATCTCCCACGCGAGCGGCACCCGGGCCGCCAGGCGAGCGGTCGCCACGTCCCACACCTCGACCTCGTTGGTCGAGTCCTGCATCGCGTCCCGGTGCCCGTAGACCAACCCACGACTGACCCGCCACACCGCCAGCAGCCGGCCCGACGCGGACAGCGCGGCGGCCCGGCACTCGGTGGTCGACGAGTCGGTCGACACCTCGCACACCTGCGCACCGGCCGCGTCCAGGACCCGCACCCGGTCGCCGGAGTCGAAGACCACGAGTCGTTCACGGGCCGCGTCCCAGGACGGCTGCACGGTGTACGGGTTGAACAGGGCGTCCTCGAACTGCCGGTAACCGGCGAGCTGTTCCTCGCGCAGGGTGACCAGGTCGAGCCGACGCGTGAACCCGCCGACGGTGTAGACCACCGCCGATCCGGTCGCGTCGAACAACACGCTGCGGATGCCGGTCGGCCGCTCGTCCGTCGGTACCGCGTGCACCGTGCGCCGGACCCCGGTGGCCACGTCCACCAGGCGGATCGCGCCGTCGTAGGCGATCAGCACCGTGTGCCCGTCCGGATGCAGGTCCAGCGCCCGCGACGCGGTCTTGCCCGGCGGCATGAACTCCAACACCACCGGATCCTCCGGCCCGCCCAGCCGGACGAACCCGGCCCGCAGCGCCTTGCCCACCTCCCGACGCAGCGTCACCACCGCGGCGGCCGGATCGGCGAACTCCTTGCGGGTCTGCCGAGCCGCCCCCTCCCCGGACCACGCGGCCCGGACGAACTCGGCGCCGTCCACGGCGAAAGATCGATACTTGGGCCCGGCCGAGTCCGGCAGTACGAGCGTGACCTGTTCCTGTCGCATCGGAGCACGGTAGGGCACGCAGGAGACACGGTGACCGCCCGGTCGCCGAGCGGTCACCGTGTCGGACCGGGGCTATTCGAACGTGGCCGCCGCCTCGCGCAGCGCGCGAACGACCGTCTCCGGGTCGTAGGGGGCCGGTGGCCCCGGGGTGTAGGTGACCGCGGTCAGGTCGCCCGTATAGCGGAACGAGCGACGGCGCTCCCACAGCGGCCAGGACACCGGCGACTTGCGATCCACGCCGACGCTGATCCCCTGTAGCGGCGCCATCCCGATCAGGATGTGCACACCCTCCAGCCAGGCCACGTCCTCGCCGTCCACCGCGACCGTGAAGTCCCAGCGAAAGTGCGGCCGCGCGTGTGCCCGGAGCACCACCACCCGGGTACCCGGCGCCAGTTCGCCCGCGTCCACCTCGTGCAGTTCGCCGTACTCGTTGTAGGCGAAGAACAGCCGGCCGTCCTCGACATAGACGCTGTACCCACCGCCCTGATCGCCGTGCGAGACCAGCACGCCCTGATCGGCGGCCCCGTGCCCGCCCAGTTCGATGGACACCTCGAAGTCCCGGAAGGTGATCAGCTTCGCCGAGCGATAACGCTCCAGCTCCGGCGTGCCCGCGAGCAACCGCACCGGCCGGCGCAGCCGCTCCTCGGCCGGCCCACGCAGCGCGAGCCCCCCGCCGTCGGCCAGCGGGAACACCCCGTTGCGCCACGCGTCGGCCTCCCACGCGGCGGCCAACTCCCGGACCACCTCCGGATGTCGGTCCGCCAGATCGTCGATCTCGGTCGGATCCGCGGTGATGTCGTACAGCGCCCATTCCTCGTCGTCGTACGCGTCGCCCGCCCGGTGGTGCGTCACCAACTTGTAGGGGTGGCGGTAGTAGCTGCGATTGCCGACCATCTCGCTGTACTGCTCGCCATGCCGCGACTCGGCGGCCGGATCCGCGAGCACGTTCGTGAACGAGGTCCCGTCCAACTCCTGCGTCGGCGCGCCCGATCGTTCCGGCGGAACCGGCACACCGGCCAGGTCGAGCAGCGTGGGCAGCACGTCGGTGACGTACTGGTACTGCGGCCGCACCCCGCGTTCGCGCAACCCGGCCGGCCAGGAGATCACGAACGGCACCCGCACCCCGCCCGCGTAGGTCTGGCCCTTGTACAGCCGAAACGGCGTGTTCGAGGCCATGCCCCAGCCGCGCGGGTAGTGGATCAGGCTGCGCGGCCCGCCGATCAGGTCCGGGTCCAGCTCGATGTCGCCGCGCCAGTCGGCGGGCTTGGCCGGGTGCTGATTGAACCGCTTGAAGTAGGCCCGGGTGCCCTCGGCGCCGCCCTCGCCCGTGCCGCCGTTGTCCGAGGTGAACACGATGACGGTGTTGTCCAACTCGCCGAGCGCCGCCAGGGTGTCCACCAGTCGGCCCAGGTTGTGGTCGATGTTCGCGACCATGCCCGCGTAGACCTCCATGTACCGCGCGTACAACTCCCGGGTCCGCGGCTCCAGGTCGGCCCACGCGCCCACCTCCTGCCCGGCCTCGAAGTTGCGCCGGGGCAGCCGGGTGTTCGGGTCGAACAGCCCGGCCGACCGCTGCCGGTCGAAGCGCTCCTCGCGCAACACGTCCCAGCCCCGGTCGTAGCGGCCCCGCTGCGCCGCGATGTCCGCCGCCTTCGCCTGCAACGGGCCGTGCACCGCGTTGTGCGCGACATAGAGGAAGAACGGCTTGTCGTGGTCGTGCGCGCGCAGGCCCTTGATCATCGCGATCGCCTGATCGGTGATGTCGTCCGTGTAGTAGTAGTCCTCGGGCAGCTCGTCGATGTCCAACGGCGAGTTGTCCCGGACCAGTTGGTGCGGATGGAACAGGCTGGTCAGGCCCTCCAGGACGCCGTAGTACCGGTCGAAGCCCTTCTGGAGCGGCCAGTTGCCGCGATGGTCGGCCGTATTGGACGCCGAATCGCGCACCAGATGCCACTTGCCGACCGCGAAGGTCGCGTAGCCCGCGTCGTGCAGGGTCTGCGGCAGGGTCGGGATGTCGTCCGAGATCTCCATGCCGTAGCCCGGGAAGCCGGGATCGGCGTTGGCCACCATCGCGTAGCCGACCCGGTGCGGATTCAGGCCGGTGAGCAGCGCCGCCCGGGCGGGGGAGCACAGCGGCATCGTGTGATAGTTCGTCAGCCGCAGGCCCCGCTCGGCGAGTCGGTCCAGAGTGGGAGTGGGGATCTCCGAGCCGAACGGGCCGATGTCGCTGTAGCCCATGTCGTCGATCAGCACCACGACCACGTTCGGCGCGCCCGGACGGGCCGCACGCGGTTGTGGCCAGGCCGGCTCGGACGTGGCGAAGGTGCGGCCGACCCGGCCCGGGAAGCCCTGGTACGGATCCCGGTGTCGTTCGTCGGGAATGGGCACGTGACGCTCCTTCAGACTGCCTCGGCCGCACGCACGGCGACCGGAACGGGGGAGGGGACGGCGGCCAACAGGGCCTTCGTATAGGGGTCCTGCGGATGCGCGACCAGATCGTCGGCCGGGCCGGTCTCCACCACACGGCCCTCGCGCAGCACCACGATCCGGTGGCTGATCGAGCGCACCACCGCGAGGTCGTGCGCGATGAACAGCAACGCCAGACCCAGTTCGGCCTGGAGCTCGGCGAGCAGGTTGACCACCTGGGCCTGCACCGAGACGTCCAGGGCGGACACCGCCTCGTCGCAGATCAGCACCGAGGGCGCGGGTGCCAACGCCCGGGCGATGCCGATGCGTTGCCGCTGCCCGCCGGAGAAGTCGCGGGGCAGGCGGGAGGCCGCGGCCGGATCCAGACCGACCCGTTCGAGCAACTCCAGGACCCGTGCCCGGCGTTCCAGCGGCGTGCCGATGCGCTGGGCGTGCAGCGGGTCGGCGACGATGTCGCCGACCGTCATCCGCGGGTTGAGCGAGGCAAACGGGTCCTGGAAGACCATCTGCACCTCGCGGGCGAGCCGACCCTTGCCGGCCACCCGGATCACCCCGCGATCGGGCTTGTGGATGCCGACGATCGCCCGGGCCAGGGTGGACTTGCCGGAACCGGACTCGCCGACGACGCCGAGCGTCTCGCCCGGATACAGCACCAGGTCCACGTCCGTCAGCGCGGCCACCGCCGGCCGCCTTCGGGAGCGGAACGACTTCGATACGCCGCGTACTTCGAGCACCGGCGAGGTCGGATCCGGTGCGTTGCGCCGGATCGGCCCGGGCTCGTGGGCGGGTGCCTCGGTCGGCGGCACCCAGCACGCGCTGCGCACGTCGTCGGTGACCGGGACCAGGTCCGGTTGTTCGGTTCGGCACCGGTCGATCACCGCGGCGCACCGGTCCGCGAACGCGCAGCCGAGCACCGGCAGCGCCAGGTCCGGCGGGGTCCCGGGGATCCCGGCGAGTCGGGTGCCGGCGGGGGTGTCCAGGCGCGGCACCGCCCGCAACAGTCCGGCGGTATAGGGGTGTCGAGGTGCGGTGAGCACCTCGGCGACCGGACCCTGCTCGATCACCCGACCGCCGTACATCACCGCGACCCGGTCGCAGCGTTCGGCGACCACCCCCATGTTGTGCGTGATCAGCAGTACGGCGGTGCCCAGTTCGCGGCGCAGCGTGTCCAGCAACTCCAGGATCTGCGCCTGCACGGTCGGATCCAGCGCGGTGGTCGGCTCGTCGGCGATCAGCACGTCGGGCCGGTTGGCCAGGGCCAGCGCGATCATCACCCGCTGCCGCATGCCGCCGGAGAACTGGTGCGGGTAGCCGGACAACCGGGCGCCCGGGATGCCGACCAGCTCCGCCAGCTCGACCGCACGGGCCTCGCGGGCCCGTCGGTCGCCGAACCCGTGGGCGCGCAGTGCCTCGTGCAACTGTCGGCGCACCGTCAGCAGCGGATTCAGCGACGTCATCGGGTCCTGGAAGACCATGCCGATGCGCCGCCCGCGCACCCCGACCAGTGCCGCCTCGGACGCCGTGACCAGGTCGGTGTCGCCGTCCAGCAGCACCGAGCCGCCCACGATCCGGCCCGCGGGCGGCAACATCCGGGCCAACGCGAGCGCGGTCGTCGACTTGCCCGAGCCGGACTCGCCGACGACGCCCAACATTTCGCCGACGGCCAACTCCAGGTCCACGCCGCGTACCGCGTGCACCGGGCCGCGCTCGGAGTCGAAGACGACCCGGAGGTCGTGCGCGGCCAACAGCGGGGTGCCGGCCCGGATTTGTGCGGGCTTGTCGATCGTGACGGTCATCGCCGGACCCCCTTGTTGAGTGCTTCCGCGATCAGGTTCAGGCCCAGCACGAACGCGCTGATGGCGACGAGCGGGCCGATGGCGTAGCTCGGGTGGTCTTGGAGGTGCATCACCGAGCCACTGACGATCGAGCCGAGCGAGGGCTCGGGCGGACGCACGCCGATGCCGATGAAGCTCATCGCGCCCTCGACGATCACCGCGATCGACAACGACACGGCGATCTGCACGACCAGGGGATC
Organism: Embleya sp. NPDC020886; assembly: GCF_044333915.1. Taxonomy (NCBI): domain Bacteria; kingdom Bacillati; phylum Actinomycetota; class Actinomycetes; order Kitasatosporales; family Streptomycetaceae; genus Embleya; species Embleya sp. NPDC020886. Next base: position 407,536 of record NZ_JBIRRX010000004.1, read on the forward strand.
GGCCGCGTTCGGCAGGATGTGCCGGACCAGCAGCCGGACCCGACCGGCGCCGCCGACCCGGGCCGCCAACGCGTATTCGCGCTCGCGGTGGGACAGGATCGCGCCGCGCAACATGCGGCCGAACGCGGGCGCCTCGACCACCGCGATCACCACGATCACCGTGCTCTTGCCGGCACCGAGCACGGCGGTCACGGTCAGGCCCAGGATCAGCCCGGGAAACGCGAGCACCAGGTCGAACGCGCGCTGCACGACCACGTCCGCCCACCGCGACGTCACCGACACCAGCGCGAGCAGGCAGCCCGTGAGCGCGCCCAGTGGTACCGCGCTCACCACCACGATCAGGTCGGTGCGGATCCCGAACAGCACCCGCGACCACAGGTCGCGGCCGATCTCGTCGGTGCCCAGCGGATGCTCCCCGCTCGGCCCCAGCAGCGCGTCCGCGGTCTGGAAGGTGGGTGCGTACCGGGTCAACAGCGGTGCGGCCAGGCCGAGCAGGACCACCAGGGCGACCACGGTCAGCCCGGCGATCCCGCGCGGTGTGCGCAAGCCCCGTATATAGGGGTTGCGCGCCCGCTTCGTGGGCGCGATCGGTGCCGGGGCCTCGTCGACGATCACTGCGGCGCTCATCCCAGCCTCACCCTCGGGTCGAGCAGCGCGTAGGCGATGTCGGTCAGCAACTGCACGAGCACGTACACCCCCACGAGCAGCAACAACAGCGTCTGGACCACCGGGTAGTCGCGCCGGGCCACGCCCTGTTCGGCGAGCTGACCCAGTCCGGGCCAGGCGAACAGCGCCTCCACCACGACCGCACCGCCCAGCAGCGCGCCGACCTGCATGCCGAGCACGGTCAACACCGGGGGCAATGCGTTCGGCAGCGCGTGCCGCCACAGGATCCGCCGGGGCGAGACGCCCAGCGAGCGGGCGGTGCGCACGTAGTCCTCGCCGAGCGCCTGGCGCACGCCGTCCCCGAGGTAGCGGGCGAGCACCGCCGAGCCGGGCAACGCCAGGCACAACGCGGGCAATACCAGGTACTGCAACCCGATCACCGGGTCGGCCACGATCGACTCGTGTCCACCCGGCGGCAACAACCGCCAGGTCACCGCGAACAGCAGCACCAGCAACACCCCGGTGACGAACACCGGCACGGTCAGCGAGACCGAGTCGACCGCGCTCAGCAGCGCGCGCGGGACACGGCCGCGGGCGGTGGCGCCGAGCACGCCGAGGATCGGGCCGAGCACCAGCATCAGCACCAGGGCGCCCAGCGCGAGTGCGAGCGTGTTGCCGAACCGGGCCCCGATCAGGTCGGTGATCCGCCCGCCGATCAGGTACGACCGGCCCGGGTCACCGGTGAGCAGGTCGCCGATCCAGGAGAAGTACTGGGCCGGGAAAGGCCGGTCGAGGCCGAGGTCGGCGCGGATCGCGGCGACCGTTTCGGGAGAGGGATCGGAGCCCGCGAGCGTGGTCGCCGGATCGCCCGGGATCAGCCGCAGGATGGCGAAGATCGCGAACGAGGCGAGCACCAGCACGAGCAGGGCCGAGGGCAGTCGGCGCAGGAGGTAGCCGCTCATCTCAGCCCGCCAGGTACGCGTCGTCGAGCACGGTCGCGTTGTAGCGGTTCTGTCGCACGTCGCGCAGCTTCGCGGTGGCCGGCTGCACATTGGTCAGCACCGCGAGGTCGATGATGAACTGCCGGTCCAGCAGCGCCCGACCCAGTTCGGCGTAGGCGACCTTGGCCGCCGCCGAGCGCGCGTCGGTCTGGTTCCAGGCGCGTTGCACGATCTCGGTGTACGCGGGGTCGACGAACTTCGAGGTGTTCCTGGCCTCGTTGAACGGATACGCGCTGACCGCGAGCGTGGCTGGCTGGTTGGACGCGAAGCCGTGCGTGCCGGTCCACAGGGCCGGCATCGTCTGCGCGATCAACCGGGCCTGGAACTTGGCCGGATCCAGCGGTTCGAGGGTGGTCTGGACACCGACCCGGGCCAGATCGAACTGCACCATCTGGGCCACCGCCGGAGCCGTGCTCAAGAACGCCATCGGCAGGTCGAGGCCGCCGCCGTGGCCCGCCTCGGCCAACAGCGCCTTGGCCCGGGCCGGGTCGTGCGGGTAACGATTCGCGTCCGCGTCGGTGTATGCCGGCGAGGACTTGGGCCACGGCGCGGCCGAGGCGAGCCCGTAGCCGCCCAGCGCCTGCTTGACGATCCGGTCCCGGTCGACCGCGAAGGACAGTGCCTGGCGCACCCGCTGGTCGTCCAGCGGGGCGACCGAGGTGTTCACCCCGAGGTAGATGTTGCCCGAACCCTGGTCGTATTCGCGCAGATCGAGCGCCTTGTCGTCGCGCAACGGCACGATGTCGCGCCCACCGAGGCCGGCGGCCAGATGGCTCTGGCCGCTGCGCAGCGAGGCGATCAGCGCGTCCGGCTGCGGGACCACCCGGATCTCCACCGCGTCCAGGTAGGGCCGCTCGGGCACCCAATACCTCGGATTGCGGTCCAGCACCAGCGAGGTGCCCGGGGTCCAGGTCTTCCACACGAAGGGGCCGGTGCCGACCACGTTCCGGCCCAGCACCGCGTCCTCGACCGACTCCTTGGCGGAGATCACCATGAACTCGAACAGGTCGAAGATGTTGGCCACGGGATGGGCCAGCCGCAGCGTGAGGCGATGCGGCGAGGCGATGTCGAAGCCGGTGACCGCCAGCGCGGTGGCCCGCAACTGGGCGCTGCGCTGCGGGTTCTGCAGGTTCTGCACCGCGAACACCACGTCCTCGGCGGTGAACGGGCGCCCGTTGTGGAAGACGACGTCCTCGCGCAGGGTCAGCGTGATCGCCTTGCCGTCCGGCGCGATCTGCCATCCGGTGGCCAGTTCGGGTTGTGGATCGAGCCCGCCGGGGGCGTAGTGGGTCAGGGTGTTGAAGACCAGCCGATGAATGCTGAACATCGGGCCCTGGGTGAACAACAGGGCCGGGGTCAGATCGGCGAGGGTGGCCACTCTGAGTGTGCCGCCGCGCCTGGGTCTGCCCGCCGCCCCGGCCGGCGCGGTCTTGTCCCGGTCCACCGCCGAGCGGCAGCCGGCGAGGCCCAGCAGGGCGGCGCCCGTACCGATTCCCTGGACGAGCCGGCGACGGCTCAACATGTCGACGAAGGTGGGTGAAACGGACATTCGGACTCCTGGAAGGCAGGTTTGCGCGCACGCCGAATCGCGGCCGGTTCGCACGCGAACGGCATCGGGGCGTGGCGAGGGAGACCGCCGGCGGACCCGGGCAGGGGTCGGCCGCACGCGGTCGGGTGCGACGAACGGTCGGGGGAGAGCCGGGAAAGTGCCCGCGCGGTGCCGAGCGGGATCAGGCGCGCGTGGGCGCGCCGATCGTGGGGGTCACGCGCGGTTCGGGGGTGGTCCTACCGGGAGTGTGGAACTCCGGTCAGCGGACGGGCCGGACGGCACAGATCGCGCTGGCCTGTCGACGAAGGTCGACATGGCGGCGCGTCACGAGGCCGACGTCACGGTGGTTCACGAAATGGAGAGTTGCAGCCGGCTGCTGCGGTGGTCAACGAACAATCCGCCCGCGTCTCACATCTCGGACGGTGCTGTCACGAAATCGATCAATTCCTCCACCTTTCCCAGCAGCGCCGGCTCCAGGTCGCGGTACGAATCCACCGCCGCGAGGATCCGACGCCAGGCCCGCGGCGGGTCCACCGGCCAGCCGAGCGCCGTGCAGACCCCTTCCTTCCAGGGCACTTCGCGCGGTACGTCCGGCCAGGCCGCGATGCCCACCGACGCCGGCCGGACCGCCTGCCACACGTCGATATAGGGGTGTCCCACCACGAGCACCTGATCGCCGGTCACCCGCGCGGCGATCCGGCTCTCCTTCGAACCGGGCACCAGGTGGTCCACCAACACGCCCAGCCGCCGACCCGGGCCCGGCGCGAACTCGCGCACCACCGCCGGGAGATCGTCGATGCCTTCCAGATACTCCACGACCACGCCCTCGATCCGCAGGTCGTCGCCCCACACCCGCTCGACCAACTCGGCGTCGTGCCGACCCTCCACATAGATCCGACCGGCCCGCGCCACCCTGGCCCGAGCGCCACGCACCGCCACCGAACCGGACGCGGTCCGCCCGGGGGTGCGCGCCGGGCCCGGCGCCCGCGGGCGGACCAGGGTGACCACCTCGCCGTCGATCAGGAAGGCGCGCGGATCCAGCGGGAAGACCCGGAGCCGGCCGTGCCGATCCTCCAGCGTGACGGTGAACCCCTCGGGCGTCTTCTCCACCCGGACCACCGCGCCGCAAAAGCCGGTCGAGGCCTCCTCCACCACCAGATCGCGTTCGGCCTCGACCTCGGGGACGGGCTTGTCCTTCTTCCATCCCGGGATCAGCGACTCGGGTCCATGGCTGCGCATGGCAGTGACGCTAGTCGGGTGACGGTACGTCAGTCCGGTACGACGCGCCCGGCGGCGACCTCGGCCAGCCAACGGTTCTGCCGAACCACGAACTCCTCGTCCACCACCGCACCGTGTCCGGGCAGCCAGACACTCGCGTCCAGCGCACGCACCCGGGCCAGCGAATCGCTCCACTCGGCGGCGAACGCGTCCGAGCCGAACAGCGGCGGCCCGCTCTCCTCCACCATGTCGCCGGCGATCAGCACCCCGCAGTCGGGCACGTGGACGACCACATCGTGGTCGGTGTGTCCACGGCCCGGCGCGTACAACACCACCTCGCGCCCGCCCAGGTCCACCGTGACCGGCTGCTCGCGGGCCACCAGGCGGGTCGGCGGCACGATCCGCGCGGCATTCATCAGGCCAGGGTCGAAGCCGTACGAGATGCCGCTCGCGCGACCGGCGTCGCCGCGCCGCTCCAGATACTCCGGCAGCTCCGCGTGGCCCCAGATCTCGGCGTCCGGGAAGGTCCGCAGCACCTCGTCGTTGCCGAAGCAGTGATCGAAGTGACCGTGTGTGTTCACCACCGCGACCACCCGGTCGGGCAGCCCGTGCGTGGGCAGCTCCCGGGCGAGTGAGGCCAACAGCTCTGCCGCCTCGCGGTCGTGCGATCCGGTGTCCACGAGCAGGATCCCGTCCCGGCCCGTGACGACCGCCACATTCAGTTCCAGGCCGGGCAGCCGGCGGCGCAGGACGCCCGGTGCGATCGGCTCCCAGGTGGCGTGTTTCGGCTGTTCGGCGCGTAGCATGCGTCAACCTTGGCACGGACGCAGGGGTACGGTCCGGATCGGGTGACCCGTACACTGGCACTCGGCGGGACGGAGTGCCAACCAGCACGACGAATCGCCGCAGACGGGACACGGCAACGGGTGGAAGAACCGGTCAGGGAGGTGCGCACCATGCTCGACGATCGTAAGCAGGACGTGCTGCGCGCCATCGTGCAGGACTATGTGGCGACCCAGGAACCGGTGGGTTCCAAGGCGCTCGCGGACCGACACAACCTCGGGGTCTCCCCGGCCACCATTCGCAACGACATGGCCGCGCTGGAGGAGGAGGGCTACATCACGCAGCCCCACACCAGCGCCGGTCGCGTGCCCACGGACAAGGGCTACCGGCTGTTCGTCGACCGCCTCGCGGGTGTCAAGCCGCTGTCGGGCGCCGAGCGTCGGGCGATCCAGACCTTCCTGGCCGGTGCGGTGGACCTGGACGACGTGGTGGGCCGGACGGTGCGGCTGCTGGCGCAGCTCACCCATCAGGTCGCCGTCGTGCAGTACCCCTCGCTGACCCGCTCGACGATCCGGCACGTCGAACTGCTCACCCTCGCGCCCACCCGGGTGATGCTCGTGCTGATCACCAGCACGGGTCGGGTCGAGCAGCGGGTGATGGACACACCGGGCCCGGTCGGCGAGAACCTGCTCGCCGACGTCCGGGCGCGGCTGAACAGCCGGATCACCGGCAAGCGGTTCGCCGATGTGCCGTTGCTGATCCAGGATCTCGCCGAGCCGTTCACCGCCGAGGAACGGCCGATCGTGGCGGGCATCCTGGCCACCCTGCTCGACACCCTGGTCGAGCACAAGGAAGAGAAGGTCGTCCTGGCCGGGACGGCCAACCTGACCCGTTTCGGCATGGACTTCCCGAACACGATCCGCCCGGTCCTCGAAGCACTGGAGGAACACGTCGTGCTGCTGCGCCTGTTGGGCGAGGCGACCGACCCGGGCATGGTCGTGCGGATCGGACACGAGAACATGCACGAAGGACTGGCCGCGACCTCGGTGGTCGCCGTCGGATACGGCAGTGGGCAGGAAACGCTGGCGAAGCTCGGGGTGCTCGGGCCGACCCGGATGGACTACCCCGGAACGATGGGAGCGGTGCGCGCCGTGGCTCGGTACGTCGGACAGATTCTCGCGGAGTCGTAGAGTTGGCTACCGATTACTACGAGGTCCTCGGGGTACGGCGGGACGCCACCCCGGAGGAAATCAAGAAGGCCTTCCGCCGGCTTGCTCGGGAGCTGCACCCGGACGTCAATCCGGACCCGAAGACGCAGGACCGGTTCAAGGAGATCAACAACGCCTACGAGGTCCTCTCGGACCCGCAGAAGCGACAGATGTACGACCTCGGCGGCGACCCGCTGTCCTCCGGGGGCGGCGGGGGCGGCGGCTTCGGCCAGGCCGGCTTCGGCTTCAGCGACATCATGGACGCGTTCTTCGGCCAGGCCAGCCAGCGCGGACCGCGCTCGCGTACGCGCCGCGGCCAGGACGCGATGATCCGGATCGAGATCACCCTCGAAGAGGCCGCGTTCGGCACCACCCGGGAGATCCAGGTGGACACCGCCGTCACGTGCAACACGTGCAACGGCGAGGGCGCCGCCCCGGGTACCTCGGCACAGACCTGCGACATGTGTCGCGGGCGCGGCGAGGTCAGCCAGGTCACCAAGTCCTTCCTGGGCCAGGTCATGACGTCGCGGCCGTGTCCGCAGTGTCAGGGCTTCGGCACCGTGGTCCCGCACCCGTGCCCCGAGTGCGCGGGCGACGGCCGGATCCGCGCGCGGCGCACGCTCACCGTCAAGATCCCGGCGGGCGTGGACAGCGGCACCCGGATCCAGCTCGCGGGCGAGGGCGAGGTCGGCCCCGGCGGCGGCCCGGCCGGCGACCTCTACGTGGAGATCGTCGAGGTCCCGCACACCACCTTCCAGCGGCGCGGCGACGACCTGCACTGCACGGTCACCATCCCGATGACGGCGGCGTCGCTGGGCACCAAGGTGCCGTTGCAGACGCTGGACGGCACCGAGGAGATCGACATCCGCCCGGGCACCCAGTCGGGCCAGTCGATCCCGCTGCACGGACGCGGCATCACCCACCTGCGCGGCGGCGGTCGGGGCGACCTGATCGTGCACGTCGAGGTGCAGACGCCGAACAAGCTCGACCCCGAGCAGGAGGAGCTGCTGCGGCGGCTCGCCAAGCTGCGCGGCGAGGAACGGCCCTCCGGCCAGTTCACGCCGGGCCAGCAGGGCCTGTTCTCCCGGCTCAAGGACGCGTTCAACGGCCGATGAGGCCGGCTGCGGCGCGCGCGGGTGTTCTACGCGCGCGCCGCGTCGTCGTAGCGCGCCGGACGGGCCGAAATCGCCCGATCCGGCGCTCGGTCGCGCATTGACCTCGGACGGTGGCGCGAGTTCGGGTCGAGGACACGCCCTAGGCTTGGTCGGGTGACGCGAGCCGAGCCGTCCTTGAGCGAACGGGGAGCATGATGCCGACGACCACCGACCCGACCCGGCTGACCGCGCTGCCGATCGTGCAGGCGCCGATGGCGGGGGCGGCCGGATCCGCGCTCGCGGCCGAGGTCGCGCGCGCGGGCGGGCTCGGCTTCCTGGCCGCCGGGTATCGCTCGGCCGACGCGCTGGCCGCCGAGATCGAGGAACTGCGCGCGCTGATCGGCGACGCGCCGTTCGGGGTGAACGCGTTCATGCCGCACCCCGCGCCCACCCGGGCCCAGGACGAGCGCACCCGGCGCTACGCGACCTCGCTGGCCCGGGCCGCCGCACACTACGGAGGCACCGTCGGCACGCCCGCCCCCGGCTCGGAGCGGGACGACTGGGACGCCAAGCTCGCGTTGCTGCTCGCCCACCCCGTCCCGGTGGTGAGCTTCACCTTCGGCCTGCCCGACCTCGACGCGATCGGCGCGTTGCGCGCCGCCGGCACGTCGACCGTGGCCACCGTGACCACGCCCGAGGAGGCCCGCCTCGCGAGCGCAGCCGGGGTCGACGCGCTGTGCGTGCAGGGCATCGAGGCCGGCGGCCACCAGGGCGGCTTCGCCAACCCGGACGCCCCCGCCCCGTACGGCCTGCTCACCCTGCTCACCCTGATCGCCGCCGAGACCGAGCTGCCGCTGATCGCCGCCGGCGGCCTGATGACCGGCCGCCAGATCGAGGCGGTGCGGCTCGCCGGCGCGAGTGCCGCCCAACTGGGCACCGCCTTCCTGCGCTGCCCGGAAGCCATCGCGCCCGCCGCGCACAAGGCCGCGCTGGCCGACCCGGCCTTCGATCGCAGCGTGCTCACCCGCGCCTTCTCCGGCCGCTGGGCCAGGGGACTGCACAACGGCTTCGTGGCCCGCCACGAGGCCGAGGCCCCCGGCGTCTACCCCTACGTCCATCACCTGGTCTCGCCGATCCGCAAGGCCGCCGCCGCCCGGGGCGAGGCCGACGGCCTGGCCCTGTGGGCCGGTCAGGGCTGGCGCCTCGCCCGCGAGGAGCCGGCCGCCGAAGTGATCGGCCGGCTCGTCGACGAGATGGCCGCCACCCGAAAGGCAGCCGCTTGAGCGCCCCCGTCTTCCTCGCCCCCGGCGACGCCATCCGGCACGGCCGGCAGGTCGTCCTGGACGGTGTCGAGGGCCGGCACGCCGTCACGGTGCGCCGCCTCGTCGCCGGTGAGCCGATCGTCCTGGCCGACGGCGCCGGACTGGCCGTGCACGGCACGGTCAACCGCACCGAGGGCAAGGACACGCTGTACGTCGACGTCGACTCGCGCACCGAGGAACCCGCCCCCACCCCCCGGATCGTGGTGGTCCAGGCACTGCCCAAGGGCGACCGCGGCGAACTCGCGGTGGAGACGATGACCGAGGTCGGCGTCGACGTGATCGTGCCCTGGGCCGCCGCCCGCTGCATCACCCAGTGGAAGGGCGAACGCGGCGCGAAGGCACTGGCCAAGTGGCGCTCGACCGCCCGCGAGGCGGGCAAGCAGGCCCGCCGGCTGCACCTGCCCGAGGTGACCGAGCCGATGAGCACGCGTGGGGTGGCCGCCCTGCTGGGCGAGGCCGCGTTCGCGGGCGTCCTGCACGAGGACGCCGACGCGCCGATCGCGACCGCCGGCACGCCGACCGAGGGCGACCTGGTCCTGGTGGTCGGCCCCGAGGGCGGGGTGTCCCCGGACGAACTGGCCGCGTTCGCCGCCGCCGGCGCGAGCGCGTACCGCCTGGGCCCGACCGTGTTGCGTACTTCCACGGCCGGCGTCTCGGCCGCGTCCGTGTTGTTGGCCCGCTCCGGCCGCTGGGGCTGAAGCGGCGGACGGGACACCTGACTACGATCGGGGGCGACCGCCCGTGATCGACTCGGACCCGATGGAGGCACCCATGGCTGCGGGGGAACCCCAGGCCGACTGCCTGTTCTGCAAGATCCTCGCCGGCGACGTCCCGGCCACGATCGTCCGCGAGACCAAGGACGTGGTGGCCTTTCGGGACATCAACCCGCAGGCGCCCACCCACGTCCTGGTCATCCCGCGTGCGCACTACGCCAACGCGGGCGAACTGGGCGCCCAGGCACCCGAATTGGCAGGCGCCCTGCTCGCCGAGGCGGCGGCCGTCGCGGCCGCCGAGGACCTCGCCGAGGCGGGCTACCGGATAGTCTTCAACACCGGCGCCGGCGCCGGCCAGACCGTCTTCCACGTGCACGCGCATCTGCTCGGCGGTCGTGGGCTGAGCTGGCCTCCCGGTTAGTCGTCGAGTGTCCACCAGGGAATTCGTCGTTCTCGGCACCGCGAGCCAGGCCCCGACACGACAGCGCAACCACAACGGCTACCTGCTGCGTTGGGACGGCGAAGGGCTGCTGTTCGACCCCGGGGAGGGCACCCAACGGCAGATGGCGCACGCCGGGGTGGCCGCGCACGACATCACCCGGATCTGCGTGACGCACTTCCACGGTGACCACTGCCTCGGCCTCCCCGGCGTGATCCAACGCATGTCGCTGGACCGGATCACGCACCCGGTGACCGCGCACTACCCGGCGAGCGGACAACACTGGTTCGACCGACTGCACCACGCGACCGCGTTCCACGAGACCGCCGTGCTGATCGAGCACCCGCTGGCGGGCGAGCACGTCGAACTGCCCGCCGGGCCCTTCACGCTGGAGGCCCGTCGGCTCTCCCATCCGGTCGAGTCGTACGGCTACCGCGTGGTCGAGCCGGACGGCCGCCGGATGGTGCCCGAGCGGCTCGCCGCGCACGGCATATCCGGCCCAGACGTCGGTCGGATCCAGCGCGAGGGCCGCGTCGGCGAGGTCACCCTCGAACAGGTCAGCGTGCCGCGCCCGGGCCAGCGGTTCGCCTTCGTGATGGACACCCGGATGTGTGCGGGCGCGGTCGAGCTGGCGCGCGACGCGGACCTGCTCGTGTGCGAGTCCACCTTCGCCGACGCCGATGCCGAGCTCGCCCGCGAGGTCGGCCACCTCACCGCGCGCGACGCGGCGGTCATCGCCGCCGAGGCGGGGGCGCGTCGGCTGGTGCTGACCCACTTCTCGCAGCGCTACTCCGACGTGACGCCGCTCCTGGAGCAGGCCCGGGAGGTTTTTCCGGACACCGTCGCGGCGCACGACCTGGACCGGATCGACGTGCCCAGGCGGCGGCAGCCGGCGGAATAAACCCCGGGGTCCGCCGGGACCGGAGAGCTACCATTGAGCAACATCGAACCGCTTCCCGAGCACGGAAATGAGGCGTGATCAGGCCGCCAAGGCCGCCCATGGCTCCCACGACGAACGCGCGAGGCGCGAGCTCCGAGAACACCGCGCGCGAGAGCACGCGCGAAACTCCGGCCGCGCAGGCCCAGGCGAAGATCACGATCCCCGCCAAGCACCCCATGGTGGCGCTCCTCGGGTCCGGCGACTCGTTCCTGCGAGTGGTCGAGCAGGGGTTCCCCGCCGCGGACATCCACGTCCGCGGCAACGAGGTCACCGTCTCCGGCACCGAGGCCGACGTGGCCCTGATCCGCCGGCTCTTCGACGAACTGCTGGTCATCGTGCGCACCGGCCAGCCGCTCAACGAGGAGGCGGTCGAGCGCTCGGTGGCGATGGTCCGCTCCGGCGACGGGCACGGCCCCGCCGAGGTGATGACCCTCAACATCCTGTCCAACCGCGGCCGCACGATCCGTCCCAAGACGCTCAACCAGAAGAGCTACGTGGACGCGATCGACGAACACACCATCGTGTTCGGCCTGGGCCCGGCGGGCACCGGCAAGACCTACCTGGCGATGGCCAAGGCGGTCCAGGCCCTGCAGTCCAAGCAGGTCACCCGGATCATCCTGACCCGCCCGGCGGTCGAGGCCGGCGAGCGCCTCGGCTTCCTGCCCGGCACCCTCTACGAGAAGATCGACCCCTACCTGCGCCCGCTCTACGACGCGCTGCACGACATGATCGACCCCGACTCGATCCCCCGCCTGATGGCGGCCGGCACCATCGAGGTCGCCCCCCTCGCGTACATGCGTGGAAGGACGCTCAATGACGCCTTCATCATCCTGGACGAGGCGCAGAACACCTCGGCCGAGCAGATGAAGATGTTCCTGACCCGACTCGGGTTCGGATCGCGGATCGTGGTGACCGGCGACACCACGCAGGTGGACCTGCCCGGGGGCACCCAGTCCGGGTTGCGCGTGGTGCAGGAGATCCTGCGTGGCGTGGACGACATCGCGTTCTGCCACCTCACCAGCGAGGATGTGGTGCGACACAAGCTGGTCGGCCGGATCGTGGACGCGTACGCGCGCTACGACATCCGGGTCGAGGCGGACGGCCGTGGGAACGGCAGCGGCGCCAAGGGTGACCTGCCCGCGACGCGTGGTCGGCGACCGGGCGATCGCAACGGGCGGGGCAAGCACACAGTGAACATGCAAACAGTGGAACGGGAAGTGAACTGAAGGCCATGTCCATCGACATCGCCAACGAGTCCGGCACGGGGGTGGACGAACACGCGATCGTGGACGTCGCCCGGTGGACGCTGGACCGTATGCGCATCCATCCACTGGCGGAACTGTCCGTGGTCATCGTGGACGAGCCCGCGATGGAACAACTGCACATCCAATGGATGGACCTGCCCGGTCCGACCGACGTGATGTCCTTCCCGATGGACGAACTGCGTCCCGGCAAGGCCGACGAGGATCCCCCGCAGGGGCTGCTCGGCGACGTCGTGCTGTGTCCGACCGTCGCACAGCGCCAGGGCGCGGCGGCCGGCCACTCCATGGACGACGAACTGCACCTGCTGACCGTGCACGGCGTGTTGCACCTGCTCGGCTACGACCACGCCGAGCCGGACGAGGAGCGCGAGATGTTCGCGCTCCAGAAGGAGTTGCTCGAATCCTGGCGGGAGGCCCGTCGCGCCGCGGGAGACCGCGGATGATCCCGCCATCGGATCCATCCGCCCCGAGCCGGACCCGGCCTTGGGGCGGCAGTGCCCGCTGACAGCGTGCTGCAACTCGTGGTCGGCGCGATCGTCCTGGTGGTGGTGGCCGGCCTCTTCGCCTGTCTGGAGACCGCCCTCGCGCGGATCTCCCGGGTCCGCGCCGAGGAACTGGTTCGCGAGGAACGCCGGGGCGCCAAGCGCCTGTTGACGGTGGTTCAGGATCCCGCCCGCTATCTCAACCTGGCCCTGCTGGTGCGGGTCGCGTGCGAGCTGTCGGCGGCCGTCCTGGTCACCGTCGTGTGCATGGACGACTTCGCCGAGACCTGGCAGGCGGTGCTGGCCACCATCGGCATCATGGTCGTGGTGTCCTACGTCGCGGTCGGGGTGTCCCCGCGCACCGTCGGCCGCCAGCACCCGGTCACCGTGGCGACCATCGGCGCACCCGTGCTGTTCGGACTCGCCCGCGTGCTCGGACCGCTGCCCAGGCTGCTGATCCTGCTCGGCAACGCGCTCACGCCCGGCAAGGGCTTTCGGGAGGGCCCGTTCGCGTCCGAGGCCGAACTGCGCGCGTTCGTGGACCTGGCCGAGAAGGACTCGTTGATCGAGGACGACGAGCGCGAGATGTTGCACTCGGTGCTGCAACTGGGCGACACCATCGTGCGCGAGGTGATGGTGCCCCGCCCGGACATGGTCTTCATCGAACGACACAAGACGTTGCGCCAGGCGATGTCGCTGGCGCTGCGCAGCGGTTACTCGCGGATCCCGGTGATCGGCGAGAACGAGGACGACGTGGTGGGCATCGTCTTCCTCAAGGACCTGGCCCGGCGCAGCACGATGGGCGATCCCGGCTGGGCCAAGGAGAGCGTCGACTCGATCATGCGCGCCGCGACCTTCGTGCCGGACAGCAAGCCGGCCGACGACCTGCTCCGCGAGATGCAGGCCGACCGCACGCACATGGTCGTGGTGGTCGACGAGTACGGCGGCACCGCCGGGCTGGTCACCATCGAGGACATCCTGGAGGAGATCGTCGGCGAGATCACCGACGAGTACGACACCGAGACCGCGCCGGTGGAGCAACTCGCCGACGGCACCTTCCGGGTCACCGCCCGGCTGCCCGTGGACGAGCTGGGCGAGTTGTTCGGCCTCGAACTCGACGACGAGGACGTGGAGACCGTCGGCGGTCTGCTCGCCAAGGCACTGGGCCGGGTGCCCATCCCGGGCGCGACCGCCGTGGTCGAGGGCCTGCGGCTGAGCGCGGAGAGCCCGTCGGGCAGGCGCAACCGGGTCGGCACGATCGTGGTCGGCCGGGTCGAGTCGGAGCACGACGAGCGATCGAGCGCCGCGGACACCCGCTCGGGGGCCGAGCGCAATCGATGACGGGCCGTCGGGTGGGCCGCCGCCTCGGGCGCGGCCCCGGACCGGCGGCGAGTTAGGGTGTGCGGCACCCGTACCGCGCCGAACAGGAGAGCCCCCGTGAGCGCCGAGACGCCCGAGTTCGCCGTCGACCCCGAGGACGCCAAGCTGGTCACCCTGGCCCGGGCCACCCGGGCCCGCAACGGGGCGAGCGAGGGCGCCGCCGTGCGCGACGAGACCGGGCGCACCTACACCGCGTCCACGGTCGCGCTGCCGTCGCTGGAGTTGTCGGCGCTGCGCACGGCCGTCGCGATGGCGGTCGCGGGCGGGGCACGTGCTCTGGAGGCGGCGGCGATCGTCGGGGCCGAGGCCGCGGTGACCGAGGCCGACCGGGCCGCGGTGCGCGATCTCGGCGGCGCCGGTACGCCGATCCTGTCGGCCGGTCCGGACGCGGTCGTGCGCGCCGTCGCGAGCGTCTGAGGCCCGATACCGACCGCCTCGGGGCGGCGGCCGCACCCGCGACGCAAGGAACGCTCGCTTCTTGAGCGACAATGTCACCCATGAGTGATCGCCCTAACCCCTCCGCGCCCGTCCACCGCTCGGGCTTCGCGTGCTTCGTGGGCCGCCCCAACGCCGGCAAGTCCACCCTGACGAACGCGCTGGTGGGCACGAAGGTGGCGATCACGTCGGGCCGCCCCCAGACCACCCGCCACACGGTGCGCGGCATCGTGCACCGCCCCGACGGCCAGCTCGTCCTGGTGGACACCCCCGGCCTGCACAAGCCGCGCACGCTGCTCGGCCAGCGGCTGAACGACCTGGTCCGGGCCACCTGGGCGGAGGTCGACGTGATCGGCTTCTGTATCCCGGCCGACCAGAAGGTCGGCCCCGGCGACCGGTTCATCGCGGCCGAGCTGGCCGAGTCCAAGCGCACGCCCAAGGTCGCGATCGTGACCAAGACCGACCTGGTGGACCAGCAGACCCTGGTCCAGCAGTTGCTCGCGGTGCAGAAGATGGGCGAGGACGTCGGCATCGAGTGGGCCGAGATCATCCCGGTCTCCGCCGTCGGCGACAGCCAGGTGACCCTGGTCGCCGACCTGCTGATGCCGCTGCTGCCGGCGGGCCCGTCGTTGTACCCGGACGGCGAGCTCACCGACGAGCCGGAGATGGTGATGGCCGCCGAGCTGATCCGCGAGGCCGCGCTGGAGGGTGTCCGGGACGAACTCCCGCACTCGCTCGCGGTGGTCATCGAGGAGATGATCCCGCGCGAGGACCGCCCGGCGGACAAGCCGCTGCTCGACGTGCACGCGAATCTCTACGTGGAGCGGCCGAGCCAGAAGGCGATCGTGATCGGGCACAAGGGCGCGCGGCTCAAGGACGTGGGCACGCGCGCCCGCAAGCAGATCGAGGCGCTGCTTGGGACGCCCGTCTACCTGGACCTTCACGTGAAGGTGGCCAAGGACTGGCAGCGCGACCCCAAGCAGCTCCGCAAGCTCGGTTTCTGAGGTCGGTCGAGGGGTCAGCGGCCGTACGGGCCGGACTGGTTGGCGTTCGCCTTCACCAGCACGAACACGGCGGCGCCGATGGTGATCACGGCGCCGACCAGCACCATCCACAGCCCGTACTCGGCCGTGAGGTCGACCTTGTCCAGGATCTTCTTGGCCCGGTCGACCTGGGAGTCGGGCAGGTCCGCGTCCTGGATCGGCAGTCGGGTCTTGTCGGCGATGTTCCAGATCGCGAAGCCCAGGGCCACGACGCCGGCGACCCCGGCGCTCGCGGCGACCTGTGCCTTGCGCAGCGCGATGCCGATGCCGAACAGGACGACGGCGATCAGACTCGCGGTCAGGGTCCACTTGCCGTCGCCCTGGAGGCCCTTGATCGGGTCGCCCTCACCCTTGGCGCCGATCCAGGCCAGGCACGAGCCGACCGCCGCGATCGCCGCAGCGACCACGCCGGCGATCGCCGCCGGCGCGAACGCCGCCGCTCCGCCACCCATGCCGCCTCCGCTCGGCGTGGGCGGCGGGTAGCCACCGGGCTGCTGCCCGTAGCCCGGCTGCTGTCCGTACTGCTGCGGGGGCTGCTGCCCGTATCCGGGCGGCGGCTGTTGGCCGTACTGCTGCGGCGGCTGCTGTCCGTATTGCGGGGGAGGCTGCTGCCCGTAGCCGCCCTGCTGCGGCTGTCCGTAGCCCGGCCCGCCCTGCTGGGGGTATCCGCCGGGCTGGCCCTGACCCGGCTGTGGTCCGTATGGGCCCTGGTTGTCGTAGCTCATGGTCAGTGAGCGTAGGAGGAACCCGGCCGGCGGGGGAGGGGCTGGGCCGAAAAGATCACATGTGTTCGTATGCCGGATGCCGGCTCGACCGCTGCGAGCGTTCGGGTATGGTTGCGAAATCATGCGTCAGTGGCTGCTTCTCCTTAGCCGCCGCGCCGGGGGCTCATCCCTCTGACAGAGGTCAGACCGGCTCCCCCGTCGCGGGGATAGAGGCATGTCCGCACGTCGGAGCCTCCGGGATGTCGTTTCCTCCCGTCGCCGGCCTACCTGCCGTTGCAGCCCCGTTCCTCGCGTACAGGAGACCAGCCGCATGCCTTCCGTGAATCGCCCCACGCCGATCACCGCCTCGTCCGTGACGCAGCAGCCGTCCGGAATGCCGATTCACAAGTACCAGCCGTTCCGGGGCGTCGACCTGCCGGACCGCACCTGGCCGTCGAAGACGATCACGGTCGCACCGCGCTGGCTGTCCACCGACCTGCGGGACGGCAATCAGGCGCTGATCGACCCGATGAGCCCGGCCCGCAAGCGGACCATGTTCGACCTGCTGGTGCGGATGGGTTACAAGGAGATCGAGGTCGGTTTCCCGGCCGCGTCGCAGACCGACTTCGACTTCATCCGCTCGATCATCGAAGAGGGCGCGGTACCGGACGACGTCACCATCTCGGTGCTGACCCAGGCCCGTGAGGAACTGATCGGGCGCACCGTCGAGTCGCTGATCGGTGCGCCCAAGGCCACGGTCCACCTCTACAACGCGACCGCGCCCGCCTTCCGCCGGGTCGTCTTCAACGTCGACCGCGAGCAGTGCAAGGCGATCGCGGTGTCCGGCACCGAGCACGTGATGCGCTTCGCGGACAAGCACCTGGGTGCGGAGACCGCGTTCGGCTACGAGTACTCGCCGGAGATCTTCATCGACACCGAGCCGGACTTCGCGCTGGAGGTCTGCGAGGCGGTGATGGACGTATGGCAGCCCGAGGCCGGTCGCGAGATCGTGCTGAACCTGCCCGCGACCATCGAGCGCTCGACGCCGAACGTGTACGCGGACCAGATCGAGTGGATGAGCCGCAACCTGACCCGACGCGAGTTCATCGCGCTGTCGGTGCACCCGCACAACGACCGGGGCGCCGCGGTGGCGGCGTCCGAGCTGGCCGTGATGGCCGGCGCCGACCGGGTCGAGGGTTGCCTGTTCGGGCACGGCGAGCGCACCGGCAACGTGGACCTGGTCACGCTGGGGATGAACCTGTTCAGCCAGGGCGTAGACCCGATGATCGACTTCTCCGAGATCGACGAGATCCGGCGCACGGTCGAGTACTGCACCCAACTGCCGGTGCACCCGCGCCACCCGTACGCGGGCGACCTGGTGTACACCGCGTTCTCCGGCTCGCACCAGGACGCGATCAAGAAGGGCCTGGAGGCCCTGGACCGGGACGCGGCCGAGGCGGGCAAGCCGGTCGAGGAACTGGACTGGGCGGTGCCGTACCTGCCGATCGACCCCAAGGACGTGGGCCGCACCTACGAAGCGGTGATCCGGGTCAACAGCCAGTCCGGCAAGGGCGGCGTGGCCTACGTGCTCAAGGCCGACCACAAGATGGACCTGCCGCGGCGTGCGCAGATCGAGTTCTCCCGGATCATCCAGACCAAGACCGACGCCGAGGGCGGCGAGGTCACGCCGGCGCAGATCTGGGCCACCTTCCGGGACGAGTACCTGCCCACCCCGGACGCCCGCTGGGGTCGGCTGGAGCTGCGCGGTCACCGCACGGTCTCCGGCGCGGACGGCAAGGACGTGCTGACCGTCGAGATGAGCGTGGACGGCGCGGTGCAGACGCTGGAGGCGATCGGCAACGGCCCGATCGACGCGTTCGTGCGGGCGCTGGGCGGCCTGGGCTTCGACGCGCGGGTGCTGGACTACACCGAGCACGCGATGAGCGGCGGCGAGGACGCGCGCGCCGCGGCCTACGTCGAGTGCGCCGTGGACGGCCGGGTGCTGTGGGGCGTGGGCGTGGACGAGAACATCGTGCGCGCGTCGCTCCAGGCGGTGGTGAGCGCGGTCAACCGCGCCGCGCGCGGCTGACCGGGAAGCTTTCGCGAACGGCGGTTCCCGGCACGACGGGGACCGCCGTTCGCATGCTCGCGAATCCGCCCTTTTCGACGGCCCGACGCTCCGCCCCCGGCAAACAAAAGTAACCATCTGTCCGCTTTCGATGACGCTTCGTGAAAATCGTGGCAGCATCGGAGCAGGCGGAAATACTGCATTCCGTCGCGTGGGACGCAGGGGGCTGCACCATGTTCTTCGTCGTGGGCATCCGGACCATTCGATCGGCGATCGGGGACGGCGAATTCCACTGTCCGGCGTGTGGGGGCGATCGGCGCTTCCGCAAGGGCGGCGGTCGGCGTCGACTCGTGGTGTTCGGCGTCGCGCTCATCCCGCTCGGGCGAGCCGGCTCCGGCATCGAGTGCGCGGTGTGCTGCACGCGGCACGACGCCTCGGTGTTGGAGACGCCGACCGCCCGTGCGCTCACGCTGCTGCTGCGCGAGGCGGTGCGTGCCCTCGTGGTGGCCGTCGTGGCGGCCGTGGACGACGAGCCGCACGCGGCGGAGGCGGTGCGCGCGGCCGCGGTGCAGACGGTTCGGGCCGCGGGCATGCCGAGCTACGACGCGTGCACGCTCGCCGCCGACGTCGGGGCGCACGTGGCGCAGGACACCGCGTGGGCGCTCGCCGAGATCGCGCCGCATCTGGCGGTCGCCGGGCGCGAGCACCTGGTCGGTGTCGCGGCCCGGGTCGCGCTGGCCGGTGGGGCGTACGACCCGGCACATCGGGTGATCCTCTACCACGCCGGCGACCGACTCGGGCTCGGCCGGGCCCGCATCGATCATGTGCTCGCAGGTCCGTGAGCGGTGAGCCGGGCCCGCCGGTGGTGAGCGCCGCCCCGGCGCGTCGGCCGAGCGCGGCACAATGGGAGCATGAGCCTCCTCCGTGACGAGGGTGTCGTCCTGCGCGCCCAGAAGTTGGGTGAGGCCGATCGCATCATCACCCTCCTGACCCGCGACCACGGCATCGTGCGCGCCGTCGCCCGCGGGGTGCGCAAGACCAAGTCGAAGTTCGGCGCCCGGGTCGAGCCGTTCGCGCACGTGGACATCCAATTCTTCACCCGGGGCAGCGACTTCCCCGGTCGCGGCCTGCCGATCATCACGCAGGCGGAGACCCTGGGCGCGTACGGCGGTCGCCTCGCGCTGGACTACCCGGCGTACACCGCCGGGACGGCGATCCTGGAGACCGCCGAGCGGCTGACCGACCACGAGCGCGGCCAGCCGGCGCTCCAGCAGTACCTGCTGCTGATCGGTGCCCTGCGCACCCTCGCGATGGGCAGCCACGAGCCCGGCCTGGTGCTGGACGCGTTCCTGCTCCGTTCGCTCGCGGTGGCGGGTTACGCGCCCAGTTTCGTCGACTGCGCGCGCTGCGGCCTGGACGGACCGAACCGGTTCTTCTCCGTGCAGGGCGGTGGGACGGTGTGCGGCGACTGCCGTCCGGCCGGATCCGTCGTACCCTCACCCGAGACCCTTTCCCTGCTCGGTGCGTTGTTGACCGGCGACTGGGGCCGAGCCGACGCGAGCGAGCCGCGGCACCGGCGCGAGGGCAGCGGCCTGGTGGCCGCGTATCTGCAATGGCATCTGGAGCGGGGCATCCGCTCGTTGAGATTGGTGGAGAGATCGTGAGTCAGTCGCGTGGCCGCTTCGGCCTGTTCCCCCGCCGCCGGCGGGCCGAGTCGGCGCCCGCCCGGGCGGCTCGCGAGCAGCGGCACTACCGCGACCCGAAGCCGCACGCCGAGGGGGCGCTGCCCCCGGAGATCCCGGCCGACCTGGTGCCCCGGCACGTGGCGCTGGTGATGGACGGCAACGGTCGCTGGGCCAAGGAGCGCGGTCTGGCCCGCACCGACGGGCACACCGCGGGCGAGGCGTCGTTGTTCGACGTGGTCGAGGGCGCCGCGCAGATCGGCGTCAAATACGTCTCCGCGTATGCCTTTTCCACCGAGAACTGGAAGCGTTCGCCCGAGGAGGTGCGCTTCCTGATGGGCTTCAACATCGACACGATCCACCGGCGCATCGACGAGATGGACGAGCTCGGCGTGCGGATCCGCTGGTGCGGTCGGCGGCCCCGGTTGTGGGCGAGCGTGATCCGGGAGCTGGAGATCGCCGAGGAGCGGACCAAGGACAACACCAACCTCACCCTGGCGATGTGCATCAACTACGGCGGCCGGGCCGAGATCGCGGACGCCGCCGCGCTGATCGCCCAGGACGTCAAGGCGGGCCGGCTCGACCCGAAGAAGGTCGACGAGAAGTTGTTCGCGAAGTATCTGGACGAGCCGGACATGCCCGATGTGGACCTGTTCATTCGGTCCTCCGGTGAGCAGCGCACGTCCAATTTCCTGCTGTGGCAGTCCGCTTACGCCGAGATGGTCTTCCTCGACGTGTTGTGGCCGGACTTCGACCGGCGGCACATGTGGCAGGCGTGCGAGACGTACGCGTCGCGCGATCGCCGCTACGGCGGCGCGTTGCCGAACGCGGTCGCCGCCGCGGAGTCGGCGGCGGAGCCGGAGCCGGTCTCCTCGGGGTCCTCGGCCGCGTCGAAAGCCTGATCACCCCCGGCGGACCGCTCCCGACCGGCACCGCTCGTCCGAGTGGGCGACGATCGGCGGGTGAAAGGTTCGTAAAGCGGGGTGTGCGCTCGGCGGCAGCCGCTCGATCAATGCGAACATGACCATCATGTTCGAAAAGAGCGCGCCGCCGCGCCCCGCTGCCGCCGCCCGGACGGCGCCACCACCACCGCGCAGCGCCGAGTCGTCCGCGACCGTCGGGTCCGCCACGCACGGTCGCCCACCCGCCGAGCGGTGGCGGCCGGGCCAGCTCGAATTCTTCGTCCTCGCGCTGGTCGTGCTGCTGTTCGCCCAGCCGTGGATCGTGGATCGACTCGGCGCGCCCGCGGTGCAGACCTGGGCCACCGTATTCGTCGCGATCTCCGTGCAGGCGCTGCCGTTCCTGGTGCTCGGCACGCTGCTGTCGGCGGCGATCACCGCGTTCGTGCCGCCGTCGGTGTTCACCAAGGTGTTGCCCAGACGGCAGTCCCTGGCGGTGCCGGTCGCGGGCGCGGCCGGGGCGATCCTGCCCGGTTGCGAGTGCGCGTCCGTGCCGGTGGCCAGTGGGCTGATGGCGCGCGGGGTGGCGCCCGCCGCGGCGTTGGCGTTCCTGTTGTCCTCGCCCGCGATCAACCCGATCGTGCTGACCGCGACCGCGGTGGCCTTTCCCAAGCAGCCCGAGATGGTGCTCGCCCGGTTCGTGGCCTCGCTCGGCACGGCGGTGCTGATGGGCTGGTTGTGGGCACGATTCGGTCGGCCCGAGTGGATCAAGGTGATGCGCCGCCCGCACGAGCACGGCGGCAACGGCAAGTGGGAGAACTTCCGGCTCGCGCTGCAGCACGACTTCCTGCACGCGGGCGGCTTCCTGGTGATCGGCGCGCTCACCGCCGCGACGCTGAACGTCACGGTGCCCAAGCACGTGATCGACGCGGTCTCCGGTTCGCCGTGGTTCGCGGTGCTCGCGCTGGCCTTCCTCGCGGTGGTGCTCGCGGTCTGCTCGGAGGCGGACGCGTTCGTGGCGGCGAGTCTGATCGGTTTCTCGCCGACCGCGAAACTGGCCTTCATGGTGGTCGGCCCGATGGTGGACGTGAAGTTGCTCGCGCTCCAGTCGGGCACCTTCGGGCGCGGCTTCGCGGCCCGGTTCTCCTCGGCCACGTTCGTGGTCGCGATCGTGGCGAGCTACGGCGTCGGATGGTGGTTGTTGTGAGGCGGGACGTCCAGGCGGTGTTGTTGATCCTGATCGGCGGTGCGCTGCTGCGGATCTCGCTGACCGACATGTACCTGCGCTACGTCAAGGACGGGCTGCGTCCCGCGTTGCTCGCGGCGGGCGTGATCCTGCTCGTGGTCGGCCTGATCTCCGTGGTGCGGGACGGGATCCAGCGGCGGGCCGAGGAGCCGGCCGCAGCGCACGCGTCCGCGGAGGCGACCGGGCCCGCCGAGGGGCACGTCGCCGAACCGGCGGACGAGGGCGGGCACGGCCACGACCACTCGGCCGGCCCGCGCGCGGCCTGGTTGTTGTGCCTGCCGGTGCTCGCGCTGTTCCTGATCGCGCCGCCCGCGCTCGGTTCGTACACCGCCTCGCGCTCGGACAACGTGGTGGCCAAGCCGGCCGCAGCCTCGAACGACGCGGGCTTCCCGGCGCTGCCGCCGGGGGATCCGTTGCCGATGACCCTGGCGGACTTCCTGATCCGCTCGGTCTGGGACACCACCGCGCCGCTCAAGGACCGCAACGTCCAGCTCACCGGCTTCGTCACGCCCGGCAAGGCGCCCGGCACGTGGTACGTCACCCGGATGGTGATCAGTTGCTGCGCCGCCGACGCGTTCGCCCGCAAGATCGAGGTGCACGGCGTCGCGGCGCCCCCCACCGACTCGTGGGTGAGCGTCACCGGCCGCTGGCTGCCCAACGGCCAGATCCAGGCGGACGACGCGATGCCCGCGCTGACCGCGACGCGGGTCGATCACATCCCGACGCCGCGGGAGCCGTACGAGTAGATCCGCTGTCACGATGTCACGGTCGCGTCACCGCCGCGTTCGCGTCCTGCGAGCGCGGCGGCGGCGCGACGCCCCCGCTTCTACCGTGAGTTCGCGGACGGATCGCCTGGGGAGGACGATCCGCCGGACAACCGGGGGGAATTGCCATGGGTCGGGGAATGCGTCGTGCCGTCGTCGCGGCGATCATCGTGGGTGTCATGGGGTCGGGCGCGACCGCGTGTCAAAAGGACAAGGGCGGTTCGGACGCCGACCGCAAGCAGGGCACGACCGGCGAGGCGCCGAAGGTCTCGGACCAGGACGGCAGGGCCGGCGACGGTGATCTGCGGGTCGAGGGCGTGTTCCTGAGCGTCACGCCCGGCACGCTGGCCGGCGTCCGGTGCAAGAGCGCGTTCATGGAGACCTTCATCGGCACGATCAGCTTCGCCGACGGGCACAAGGGCGGGCGGATCACCATCAGCTACGGCGGATCCTCCGGCGGCATGAAGCAGGAGAAGATCGAGGTGCCCGCCGGGAAGAAGTCGATCACCAAGACGTTCGCCTACTCGGAGTTCCTCTACGGCGCTTCGATCGCGGCCGGGCAGCTCAACGTGCTGGAGCCCAACCGGGTCGGGTCGGCCACCGTGCGGCCCACCGGGACGTGCACCGAGGGCGGGACCTGGGGTGGCACGACGGCCGGTACGACCGGGGGCGGCACCTGGTAGCCGATCGGGCCGGGTTCAGTCGGCGGCGTTCGCGCACTGTGCGCAGGTGCCGAAGATCTCCAACTCGTGCGAGACGTCGCCGAAGCCGTGTTCGGCGGCGATCCGGTTGGCCCAGCGCTCGACCGCCGGGCCCTCGACCTCGACGGTGCGGCCACAGGAGCGGCAGACGAGGTGGTGGTGGTGGCCGCGGCTGCACCGACGGTAGACCGACTCGCCGTCCTGGGTGCGCAGCACGTCCACCTCGTCCGCGTCCGCCAGCGCCTGGAGGGTGCGGTAGACGGTGGTCAACCCGACCGCCTCGCCGCGCTGCTTGAGCAGGTCGTGCAGGTCCTGCGCGCTGCGGAAGTCCTCGATCTCGTCGAGGAGGGCCGATACGGCGGCACGCTGCCGGGTGGACCGACCCCGAACCGGGCTCGCGCCGTGGGCGGTGGTCACCTGGGTGCCTCCTCGATCACTACGGGCCGGACGGCGCGCTGTTCTCGTGCCGGCGCGGTGTGTCCATGTCTAGGTCGCCATTGTGCCGGCGCCGGGCACCTCCGCGTCCACCTGTACGTCGTCGACCCGAGCCGGGCCGGCCTCGGCCGCGGCGGCCTCCGCGCGCCGGGCCCGGCGCCGGTTCAGCGGTGTCGCGAGCAGACCCACCAGGACGAACAACGCGATGGCGAGCAGCACGATGGTGGCCCCGGGCGGCGCGTCGACGTAGTAGGTCAGCGCCGTACCGGAGACCGAGACCAGTACGCCGACCACGATCGAGAGCGCGGCGGTCATCGAGAACGTGCGCGAGAGCTGCTGGGCGACCGCGACCGGGACCACCATCAGCGCACTCACCAGGAGCAGCCCCACCACCCGCATGGCGACCGTCACGGTGACCGCCGCGGTGACCGCGAGCAGCAGGTTCAGCGCGCGCACCGGCAGTCCGGTCACCCGGGCGAAGTCCTCGTCCTGGCACACCGTGAACAACGCGCGGCGCAGGCCCAGGGTGACCACGAGCACCGCGACGGCCAGGATCGTGATGATCCGGATGTCCTCCGGCGAGACCGAGGTCAGCGAACCGAACAGGTACGACTGGAGATTGGCGTTGGAGCCCTCCGGGGCGAGGTTGATCAGCATCACGCCGCCCGCGATGCCGCCGTAGAAGAGCACGGACAGCGCGACGTCGCCGCTGACCCGGTTGCGTTCGCGGATCAGCTCGATCAGCACCGCACCCGCGGACGCGGTGAGTACCGCGGTCCACACCGGGGAGGTGCTGAGCAGGAAGCCCAGGCCCACGCCGGTCAGGGCGACGTGTCCGATGCCGTCGCCCATGAACGCCTGCCGGCGCTGGACCAGGTAGACGCCGACGGCGGGCGCGGCCATGCCCACGAGCAGGGCCGCGAGCAGCGCGCGCTGCATGAAGGGGAAGTCCAGGATCGTCACGAGAGCAGTCCCATCCCGGCGTGGTGCACGGTGTGATCGTCGTGCGGGTGTACGTGGTCGTGGCCCGGCAGCGCGTGTTGGCCGACCGCCCTGGGCGGCGGGCCGTCGTGGCACACGCAGCCCTCGCGCAGCACCACCGCGCGGTCGATCAGCGGCTCCAGCGGGCCGAGTTCGTGCAGGACGAGCAGGACCGCCCGGCCCTGCTCCTGCTGGGCGCGCAGGGTGCCCGCGAGTACCTCCTGGCTGCGCAGGTCCACGCCCGCCATCGGCTCGTCCATGATCAGCAGGTCGGGGCGGCGGGCCAGGGCGCGGGCGATCAGCACCCGCTGCTGCTGGCCGCCGGACAGGTGCGCGATGCCGTCGCGGGCGCGGTCGAGCATGCCGACCGCGGCCAGCGCCTCGTCCACGGCGGCCCGACCCCGGCGACCCGGGCCCAGCACGCGGCGGCCGTCGAGCAGGCCGGAGGTGACCACTTCGCGCACGCTGGCCGGGACACCCGCGGCGGCGGTGGTGCGCTGCGGCACGTAGCCGATCCGGGACCAGTCGCGGAAGCGGGCGAACGGCGTGTCGAACAGTTCGATCGTGCCGCCGGTCAACGGGACCAGGCCGACCAGGGTGCGGACCAGGGTGGACTTGCCCGAGCCGTTGGCGCCGAGCAGGGCGACCACCTCGCCGGGGTGCACGCTCAGGTCCACTCCGCGCAGTACCGGCCGGCCGCCCAGGGACGCGGTGCCGCCGATCAGTCGGGCGACCGGTGCCTGAAGTCGTGTCATGAGCAGCCGAGTCCCTTCCGCAGCGCGTCCAGGTTGGCGCGCATCACCGAGAAGTAATCGTTCTCGGCCTCGTTTTTTATGCCCTCCAGCGGATCCAGGACGGCGGTTTCGATGTTCAGGTCCCGGGCGAGGACCTTGGCGGTCTTGGGCTCGGCCAGGGTTTCGAAGTAGATCGTGGTCACCCCGCGTTCGCGGGCCAGCTTCTGGATGTCGGCGCGGCGGGCGGGGGAGGGCTCGGATTCCGGGTTGACGCCGTTCACCCCGATCTGGTTCAGGTGGTAACGCTCCGCGAGGTAGCCGAAGGCGGCGTGGGCGGTCACGAAGTCCCGGCGGGCGCACGTGGTCAGCCCGGCGGTGAACTCGCCGTCGAGGGTGTTCAGGCGCGTGGTCAGGTCGGCGGCGCGGGCGCGGTAGTCCGCCGCGTTGGCCGGGTCCGCGGCGGCGAGCGATTCGCCCACGCCGCCGGCGATCGCGGCGAGCCGGGTCGGGTCCAGCCACACGTGCGGATCGCCGTGCTCGGCGTCCGCGTGGTCGTGGCCCTCGTGCCCGCCCTCCTCGGCGCCGTGCACCTCGGTGCCGTGCTCCTCCAGCGGCGCGAATTTGCCGGCCTCGACGGTGTGCTTGGGTTTGTTCTGCGAGATCGCCTTGTCCACCGCGGGCTGCAGGCCCTTGAGGTAGACCACCAGATCGGCCTGCGAGACCGCGCCGACCTGCTTGGGGGTCAGCTCCAGATCGTGCGGCTCGGCGCCGGCCTTGGTCAGGTTCGTCACCTTCACGTGCGGCCCGCCGACCTGCTGGGCAATGAATTTCATCGGATAGAACGCCGC
The DNA here is from genome assembly GCF_044333915.1 of Embleya sp. NPDC020886. Classification (NCBI taxonomy): domain Bacteria; kingdom Bacillati; phylum Actinomycetota; class Actinomycetes; order Kitasatosporales; family Streptomycetaceae; genus Embleya; species Embleya sp. NPDC020886. The sequence continues at coordinate 434,073 of NZ_JBIRRX010000004.1, forward strand.
GATCACCCGCAGCTTCGCGCCCGTGCCGGTGTCCGCCTTCGCGTCGTCGGTGCCGGCGCATCCGGAGAGCAACAAGGCGGACGCGGCGGCGGCCGCAAGCAGGGCAGCCGGGGCGGTGCGGCGTATCTTCATGACAATGATTCTCAACTAGAATGACAATCGTTGTCAATAATAGCGGAATGGGCCAACCGTGGCGGAGTCGGTCGCGGGCATAAGGATTTACCGGGGCGACCGGCGCGCCGGTAGCCTGTGCCGACACTGTCACTGCCCGCATCGTCGCACCGAAGAGAGCATTGTGGCCGCCGACAAAATCGACACCATCGTCAGCCTGAGCAAGCGCCGAGGCTTCGTTTACCCCTGTAGTGAGATCTACGGCGGCCAGAGGGCCGCCTGGGACTACGGTCCCCTCGGCGTGGAGCTCAAGGAGAACATCAAGCGCCAGTGGTGGCGCACGATGGTCACCTCGCGTGACGACATCGTCGGTCTGGACTCCTCCGTCATCCTGGCCCGCGAGGTGTGGGAGGCGTCCGGTCACGTCGAGGCGTTCGTCGACCCGCTGACCGAGTGCACCTCGTGCCACAAGCGCTACCGCGCCGACCACCTCGAAGAGGCGTACGAGGCCAAGCGCGGCAAGCTGCCGGAGAACGGCCTCGCCGACATCACCTGTCCCAACTGCGGGAACAAGGGCACCTTCACCGAGCCCAAGATGTTCAACGGGCTGCTCCAGACCTTCCTCGGCCCCACCCAGGACGAGTCCGGCCGCGCGTTCCTGCGCCCGGAGACCGCCCAGGGCATCTTCGTCAACTACAAGGCCGTCGAGCAGACCTCGCGCAAGAAGCCGCCGTTCGGCATCGCCCAGACCGGCAAGAGCTTCCGCAACGAGATCACCCCCGGCAACTTCATCTTCCGCACGCGCGAGTTCGAGCAGATGGAGATGGAGTTCTTCGTCAAGCCGGGGGAGGACGAGACCTGGCAGGAATACTGGATGCAGCAGCGCTGGGACTGGTACGTCGGTCTCGGCCTCAGCCCCGACAACATGCGCTTCTTCGAGCACCCGAAGGAGAAGTTGTCGCACTACTCCAAGCGCACGGTCGACATCGAGTACCGCTTCAACTTCGGTGGCACCGAGTTCTCCGAGCTGGAGGGCATCGCCAACCGCACGGACTACGACCTGCGCACGCACTCGGAGAAGTCCGGCACCGACCTGTCGTACTTCGACCAGGACGCGGGCGAGCGCTGGTTCCCGTACGTCATCGAGCCCGCCGCGGGCCTGAACCGGGCGATGCTCGCGTTCCTGCTCGACGCGTACTTCGAGGACGAGGCGCCCAACGCCAAGGGCAAGCTGGAAAAGCGCACCGTGCTGCGCCTGGACCCGCGCCTGGCGCCGGTCAAGGCCGCCATCCTGCCGCTGTCGCGCAACACCGACCTGTCGCCCAAGGCCCGCGGGCTGGCCGCGGACCTGCGTCAGTACTGGAACTGCGACTTCGACGACGCCGGTGCGATCGGCCGCCGCTACCGTCGCCAGGACGAGATCGGCACGCCGTTCTGCATCACCGTCGACTTCGACACGCTCGAGGACGACGCGGTGACCGTGCGCTCGCGCGACACCATGCAGCAGGAGCGGGTGTCGCTCGACCAGGTCGTGGGCTATCTCGCGGCGCGGCTGCCGGGCTGCTGACCCGGAGCCGGCCGTAGGCCGGGCAACGAACGTGAGGGGCGCCGTCCACGACGGCGCCCCTCACGTGCATCGCGGCCCGGCCCGGGGCCGTCGCGCGGATCCCGCCCGACCACGCCTAGCCCATCTTGAAGATGCCCGCCACGATCCGGTCCGTCATCCGGTAGTTCAGGTCGCCGAAGACGGCGCTCGCCGCCTTGGAGACCGCCTCGCCCTGGCCCTTGAGCGGCGCGCCGTCGGCCCGGCCGATGTCGATCACCAACACGTAGTGCCCGGTCGTGGTGGAGACCGCGATGTGCTCGGAGCCGTCCTTGAAGGTGATCCCGCTCGACGCGGGCGGCGTGAGCCACGCGGTCGGCGACGTCGCGAACGGAATCGCGTCCAGCGCCTTGCGCAGCTCCTGCGCCTTGGGCTTGTCCGGTACCGAGATCACCGACAGCGTCGCCACGAACTTGCCGGCGGAGTCCTTGTACGACCCGCGCAACACGCCCAGGCAGCCGTTCCGGGTCAGCGCCGAGCCGGTCGCGGTGACGGCCTTCGAGCAGTCCTTGGCCGCCGAGCCGTCGACGGCCAACTGCCGGTACTTGGCGCCGCTGCGCCCGTCGAACTCGCCGGCTTCCTTGAAGAAGTAGTCCGTGGTGAAGGACAACTTGTCGGTGGAGACCGCGTCGATGTCGCTCGTGTTCGGCGGCGGCGCGGACTGGAACCCCTTGGGCTCGTCCGCGGGGGCGGGGGTCGAGCCCTGCGGTGCGGGCAGCGAGCCGCCGTTGTTCACCGGCTTCGGCGAGGAGTTCGCGGCCGGCTTCTTGTCGTCGCCGTCGTCGCCGGAGACGAGGAGGAAGGCCCCGCCGCCGATCACCGCGAGCGCCACCACCGCGGCCACCGGCACCAGCCACTTCGGCCGCCTCGGCGGCGCGGGCGGCGGCGGCCCGCCGTACCCCTGGCCGTACTGCTGCGGGTACGGCTGACCGTACGGCTGTTGTCCGTGCGTGGGTTGCCCGTAGGGCTGCTGCTGCCCATAGGGCTGCGGACCGTTGTTCGGCTGTCCGTACGGCTGTTGCCCGTGGCCGTAGCCGGGCCCATTGGGGGGCTGCGGGGGCGGGAAGGCACTCATGGTGCGGAGATTAGTTCATCGGGGCGACCCGGCCGGGGCGGATCCACCGGCCCGGTCGGTCGCCGCGACCAGCCGGGCCCGGGTCTCCATCAGCGCGAATCCCAGCAGATTCGACCCGCGCCACAGCTCGGGATCGCCGGCCCGCTCGTCGTCCGCGGCCAGCCCGATGCCCCAGATGCGATCCACCGGGCTGGCCTCGACCAGCACCCGCCGCCCGGTGCCCAGCAAGAAGGCGCCCATCGCCGGGTGTTGCCCGAACTTGGCCACATTGCCGCGCACGATCAACTCGAACCGCTCGTCCAGCCAGCGCCGCTCGTCGAAACCGCGCACCTGCCGACCGATCGCCTTGGCGGCCTTGGGGTGCGCCGCGGCCAACACCCGCCGTTCCGCGTCCGCGTCGTCGAACATCCGCGCCTTGCCCGCCATCATCCAGTGCTCGGCCGTGCGATAGGTCACGTCGTCCACCGTGAACGGCGACGGATACCACTGACTCAGACAGCTCGAGTCGACGCCGTCGAGCGGCTCCCGATGACCCCAGAAGAAGACGTACTTCACCCGCGGTGTGCGCCGGGCCCGCAGGATCAGCGACGCGACGTCGCGGGGCTCGGCCGTGGGCGCGGCATCCGGCTCGTCGGTCGTCGTCCCGGAATCGGGGGAATCGGTGGTCATGCCCGCGATGGTGTCAGGACCGGCGGACACCCGGCATCCGCTTATTCCCCGAAGGCCTGCCTCCCCGGTGGGCGACAATGGATCGATTCCGTTTCCCGCACCCTCCTGGAGCACCGTCCATGGCACCCGCCGACGCACCCATCCCCGACGCGACCGGCAGCCCGTGGGCGCCGCTGCGCCTGGGCGCCGCGGGCGGTGCGCAGATCTGGCCACCGGTGGTGCTGGCCCCGATGGCCGGAATCACCAACGCGCCGTTCCGCACGTTGTGCCAGGAACAGGCCGAGGCGGCCACCACCGCACGTCCCGCCGGGTTGTACGTCAGCGAGATGATCACCACCCGCGCTCTGGTCGAGCGGGACGCCAAGACGCTGCGCCTGATCCGCTTCGCCGACACCGAGCGCCCGCGCAGCATCCAGCTCTACGGCGTCGACCCGGACATCGTCGGCCGCGCGGTGGCGATGATCGTGGACGAGGACCTGGCCGACCACATCGACCTCAACTTCGGCTGCCCGGTGCCCAAGGTCACCCGCAAGGGGGGCGGCTCGGCGCTGCCCTACAAGCGCAACCTGCTGCGCGACATCCTGCGCTCGGCGGTCAAGAACGCCCGCGGCGTGCCGGTCACCATCAAGATGCGCAAGGGCATCGACGACGACCACCTGACCTACCTCGACGCGGGCCGGATCGCCGTGGACGAGGGCGTCACCTGGGTCGCCCTGCACGGCCGCACCGCCGAGCAGCACTACGGCGGCACCGCCGACTGGTCGGCCATCGCCCGGCTCAAGGAGGTCGTCACCGACATCCCGGTGCTCGGCAACGGCGACATCTGGGACGCCGAGGACGCGTTGCGGATGATGCGCGAGACCGGCTGCGACGGCGTCGTGGTGGGCCGCGGCTGCCTGGGTCGCCCGTGGTTGTTCCGCGACCTGGTCTCCGCGTTCGAGGGCAGCGCCGACCGGGCCCGCCCGACCCTGGGCGAGGCCACCGCGATCATGCGCCGGCACGCGGTGCTGCTCGCCGAGTGGATCGGCGACGAGGCGCACGGCGTGACCGACCTGCGCAAGCACGTCGCGTGGTACATGAAGGGCTTCTCGGTCGGCGGCACCATCCGCCGCGGCCTGGCCACCGCGAGCAGCCTGGCCGAACTCGACGACTGGTTCGGCCGGCTCGACCTGGACCAGCCCTGGCCGATCGGCGCCGACGGGCCGCGCGGACGCACCGCCGGCGGCAAGCGGGTCGTGCTGCCCGAGGGCTGGCTGGACGACCCCGAGTGCGCGCTGCCCCCGGTCGACGCGGAGCTGGACCACTCCGGCGGCTGACCCCGGCCCGGGCGGCGGAGAATTCCACAAGGTCCCGTTTGCCACCCACAGTGACGTCGTACAGTGAGTGGATGCCCAAGATTCGAGCGTCCTCCGTCGCCGAACACCGCGCGATGCAGCACGCCGCGCTGCTCGACGCCGCGCGGAGCCTGCTCGACGAGGGCGGTTTCGCCGCACTGACCTTCCCCGCGCTGGCCGAACGCACCGGGCTGGCCCGCTCCTCGCTCTACGAATACTTCGCCTCGCGCGCGGCCGTGGTCGAGGAACTGTGCGCGGTGGACCTGCCCGCGTGGGTGGCCGAGGTCGAGGACGCGATGGGCGCGACCGAGGACCCGGCGCAAAAGATCGCGGCCTACGTGGCCCGTCAGTTGGAACTGGTCGGTGATCGCCGTCATCGGGTGGTGGTCGCGATCTCCACCGGCGAACTGGATGCGAACGCGCGCGAACGCATCCGGGCCGCCCACGGGCGCATCGTCGAACTCGTGGTGGACGCACTGGCCGCACTGGGTCACCGGGACCCGATGCTGGTGGCGACCCTGGTCCAGGGCATGGTCGACGCGGCGGTCCGGCGGATCGAGTGCGGCGCCGACCCCGGCGCGGTCGAGGCGGCCACGCTGGCCCTGGTGCTCGGCGGCGTCGCCCGGGTCGGATAGCTCGCGCCGTTCGGATACAGCCGCACCCGCACCCGGCGCAGCAACGTGAGCGGATCCCGATACTCGGGCACCAGCAATCCCCAGTGCAGGCACGGCTCGCCCAGATGGAACGGCCCCGGAGCCAACTCCCCGAGCGGCTCGCCCGCCGCGATCGCCCGCCCGGCCGACACCGACGCGAGCACCGGCTCGTAGGTCGTGCGCACGGCGCCGTGCCGCACGCTGACCACACCCCGCCCGGCCACCGATCCGGCGAACACCACCACCCCCGCGCCCGCCGACCGCACCGGTTGCCCGACCCGGGCCGCGAGATCGACCCCACGATGCCCCGCCGACCAGGCCGTTTTCGGGGCCTCGTATCCGCGCAGCAGCACAGGGCGCGGATCCAGCGGCCACACCCACCGCCGGGGCGGCGCCGCCCCGCGCACCGCCCCGGGCGCGGCCGGCGGCCCGGCCGTCGCCAACACGGCGGTGAGCAACAACAGCACCGGCACGATCGAACCTCGGCCCCGCATCGATACGTTCATGCCCTCAGGTTGACCATCCACGACCGGGCGCGGACCAACGCGCGCTCGGCTGTGGATAAATGGCCATCTATCGCGTGTGGACAACTTTTTCCATACCAAGGGTCAAAAAATGCCGGCCGGAAGGCGAGTCGCTCGGCCGCGCGCGGTTCCCGTACACTTCCCGGAGCGGCCCGGCCTTCCGGGTCGACTTCGCGCGCCCACCTTCGAGCCGCCGACGTCCCGCATGGCGAGACGCCACCGAGCGGGACTCGATGGGGACACCTCTCGGTCCGGGAATCCGCAAGGACCTCGGCGTGGTGTCGCGGGCGTCAGGCGTGGCGGCGACCCGTCGTCACGGCACAACCGAGAGTCCCGGGCACGATCGCCGGGACGAGAGCCCAAGGAGCGTACGGCCATGGCCGTCGTCACGATGCGGGAGCTGCTGGAAAGCGGCGTCCACTTCGGTCACCAGACCCGCCGCTGGAACCCGAAGATGAAGCGCTTCATCTTCACGGAGCGCAACGGCATCTACATCATCGACCTGCTCCAGTCGCTGTCGTACATCGACCGCGCCTACGAGTTCGTCAAGGAGACCGTCGCCCACGGTGGCACGATCCTCTTCGTCGGCACCAAGAAGCAGGCGCAGGAAGCGATCGCCGAGCAGGCGACGCGCGTGGGCATGCCCTACGTCAACCAGCGCTGGCTCGGCGGCATGCTGACCAACTTCTCGACGGTCTACAAGCGCCTCCAGCGCCTGAAGGAACTCGAGCAGCTCGACTTCGACGACGTGGCCGGCTCGGGCATGACGAAGAAGGAACTGCTCGTCCTCAAGCGCGAGAAGGACAAGCTGGCGAAGACCCTCGGCGGCATCCGCGACATGCAGCGCGTGCCTTCGGCCGTGTGGATCGTGGACACCAAGAAGGAGCACATCGGCGTCGGCGAGGCCCGGAAGCTGCACATCCCGGTCGTCGCGATCCTCGACACCAACTGTGACCCCGACGAGGTCGACTACAAGATCCCGGGCAACGACGACGCGATCCGCTCGGTCACGCTGCTCACCCGCGTGATCGCCGACGCCGTCGCCGACGGTCTCATGTCGCGTGCCGGTGGCGCCGCCGCCGACACCAAGGCCACCGCCGGCGAGCCCCTCGCCGACTGGGAGCGCGAGCTGCTCGAGGCCGGCAAGAAGGAAGAGGCCGCTCCGGCCGAGGCCGCCCCCGCCGCCGACGAGGTCGTCGAGTCCGGCTCGGTCACCGAGGCCGATGTCGTGGCCGAGGCCGAGACCGGCGAAGCCGCTCCGGCCGCCGAGGCTGCGACCACCGAGGCGCCGGCCGCCGAGGCCGACCCGCAGGTCTGACCCTGGAACGAGGGGTACGACGGCCCGGCCGACGTACCCCTCGCCCTGTGCCGGGCCCCGATCACGGTGCGTGCGTATTCCGTACGTCCCCGTATGTGTCGGAATACCGCACAGCCCCTTGACCTTCATCGGGTGGGACGACAGCCTCACCCGCAGTCGCTCGGTGCAACCGGGCCGCTGACCCGAGAGACGAGAGAATCAGGACATGGCGAACTTCTCCGCCGCGGACGTGAAGAAGCTCCGTGAGCTCACCGCCGCAGGCATGATGGACTGCAAGAAGGCCCTCGAAGAGGCCGAAGGTGACGTCGACAAGGCTGTCGAGATCCTTCGCGTCAAGGGCCAGAAGGGCGTCACCAAGCGCGAGGGCCGCTCGGCCTCCAACGGTGCGGTCGTCGCGCTGCTCGACGGCACCGCCTCCGGTGTCCTGGTCGAGCTCAAGTGCGAGACCGACTTCGTGGCCAAGAGCCCGAAGTTCATCGAGGCCGCCAACGCGATCGCCGCGCACGTCGCCAAGTCCTCGCCCGCCGACCTCGCCGCGCTGCTCGCGAGCGAGATCGAGGCCGGCAAGACCGTCCAGCAGTACGTGGACGACGCCAACGTCGCGCTCGGCGAGAAGATCGTGCTGGACCGCTTCGTGCAGTACGCCGACGGCTTCGTCGCCGCGTACCTGCACAAGACCAGCCCCGACCTGCCCGCGCAGATCGGTGTCCTGATCGAGCTGGACGGCGCCGACGCCGAGGTCGCCAAGGACGTCGCGCAGCACATCGCCGCGTTCTCGCCCACCGTGCTCACCCGCGAGGACGTCCCGGCCGAGACGGTCGAGACCGAGCGTCGCGTGGCCGAGGCCACCGCGCGCGAGGAGGGCAAGCCCGAGGCCGCCCTGGCCCGGATCGTCGAGGGCCGGGTGACCGGTTACTTCAAGGACAACGTGCTGCTCGACCAGGCGTTCGCCAAGGACAGCAAGAAGTCCGTGGGCAAGGTCCTGGACGAGGCCGGCGTCAAGGTCAAGCGCTTCACCCGGTTCAAGGTCGGCGTCTGATCGCCCCTCGCACCACCTTGCCCCGCCTTGGAAACCACCGCGGTCGGGGCATGCAATAGGTATGAACGCAGTGAACAGCAGTATGGCGAGGAGGCCGCAAGGCGTGGAGGGAACCGTGCAGGAAACCGAAACGAAGGCGGCCTCCTCGTCGTCCGCCGAGGGCGACGAGCCGAACCCCTACGCGCGCCGGGTGCTGCTCAAGCTCTCCGGTGAGGCGTTCGCGGGCGGCGGCGCCCTGGGCGTCGACCCCGACACCGTGCAGACCATCGCGCTCCAGATCGCCGAAGTGGTCCGCCGCGGCACGCAGGTCGCCATCGTCATCGGCGGCGGCAACTTCTTCCGCGGCGCCGAGTTGCAGATCCGCGGCATGGACCGCGCCCGCTCGGACTACATGGGCATGCTCGGCACCGTGATGAACTGCCTCGCGCTCCAGGACTTCCTGGAGAAGCAGGGCATCGACACCCGCGTGCAGACCGCCATCACGATGGGCCAGGTCGCCGAGCCGTACATCCCGCGCCGCGCCGTGCGACACCTGGAAAAGGGTCGCGTGGTCATCTTCGGCGCGGGCATGGGCATGCCCTACTTCTCCACCGACACCACGGCCGCCCAGCGTGCCCTCGAGATCGACGCGGTCGCGTTGCTCATGGCCAAGGGTGTCGACGGCGTATACGACTGCGACCCGAAGTCCAACCCGGACGCGGTCATGTTCGATCGTCTGGATCACGCCGAGGTGCTCGCCCGCGGGCTCAAGGTCGCGGACGCCACCGCGATCAGCCTGTGCATGGACAACGAACTGCCGATCGTCGTCTTCAACCTGCTCGTCGAGGGCAACATCGCCCGCGCCGTGCGGGGTGAGAAGATCGGCACCTTGGTCAGCCGTACCGACGGCTGATCGACGGCGACAGGACCGGGACAGGAGCCGACATGATCGACGAGATTCTCCTCGAGGCCGAGGAAAAGATGGAGAAGGCCGTCGTGGTCGCCAAGGACGACTTCGCGGCGATCCGTACGGGCCGGGCCACCCCGGCCATGTTCAACAAGATCCTCGTGGACTACTACGGCTCGCCCACTCCGGTGAACCAGCTCGCGTCGTTCACCACGCCCGAGCCGCGCATGGTCATCGTGACCCCGTTCGACCGCGGCTCGACCAACGCGATCGTCAAGGCGATCCGTGACTCCGACCTCGGGGTCAACCCGACCGACGACGGCAAGCTCATCCGCGTGGTCTTCCCGCAGCTCACCGAGGAACGCCGCAAGGAGTTCATCAAGCTGGCGCGGGGCAAGGGCGAGGACGCGAAGATCTCGTTGCGGGCGATCCGCCGCAAGGCGAAGGAAACGCTCGACAAGCTGGTCAAGGACGGCGAGAGCGGCGAGGACGAGGTGCGCCGCGCCGAGAAGGAACTCGACGACACGACCCACAAGTACGTCGCGCAGATCGACGAGTTGCTCAAGCACAAGGAAGCCGAGCTGCTCGAAGTCTGATGAACGACTCGACCTGGGGCGGTACGCCGCCGGCCGATCCGCCCGCGGGAGCGCACCCCGATCTGCCGCCCGGCCACGACCCGTACGGGGCGTACGGCGCGTGGCCGGAGCAGGTCCCGGACGCACCGACGGGTCAGGATCAGGCCCACTACGACGCGGTCCGGTCCGGCGGCTACGGGGACGGCGCCACTCGTGCGCAGCAGCACTTTCCCGCCGGCGTCGGGGTACGGACACAGGATGACCACACGCAGGTGCTGTCACCGATCGCGGGTCACGACCCGGGCGACGAACCGGACCTCCGCTCGGGTTCGTCCGCGCGGGAGGATTCCGCTCGTGTGGACGCGGCTCGGCTCGAGCCCCGGCGTGAGGGGCTCGTGGTGACCGAGGAGCCGCCTGCCAAACCGGTCGGCAAGGCCGGTCGCAATCTGCCCCAGGCGATCGCCGTCGGCGCCGGGCTCGGCGGGATCATCGTCGCCTCGCTGCTGACCCTGCCGGTGTTGTTCGTCGGCGTCGTGCTGCTCGCGGTCCTGGTCGGACTGTGGGAGCTGGCCGGTGCGTTCGGTCGGGCCGAGGCGGTCGCCGACGCGTCGGGTCGGACCGCACAGGGCGCCACCGTCGGGCGCGGCATCCGCATCCCGGTGATACCGCTCGCGGTCGGCACGGTGGCGATGCTCGTCGCCGCCTACGCGCGCGGCGCGGAGGGGCTCGCGATCGCCACCGCGCTGACCGCGATCGCGGTGATGCTCTGGCGGATGACCGAGGGCCCGGAAGACTTCCTGCGGGACATGACGGCCGGTGTGTTCACCGTCTTCTACCTGCCGTTCCTGGCCGGGTTCGCGGTGCTCATGCTCGCCGACGACGACGGCGCCCAACGGGTGCTGACCTTCATCATCCTGGTGGTCTGTGCGGACACCGGCGCGTACGCGGCCGGAGTCACCTCCGGGGGTCCGCACAAGATGGCGCCGAGGATCAGCCCCGGCAAGAGCTGGGAGGGCTTCGCCGGCGGAGTGTTCCTGGCCGCCGTCGCGGGCGCGGTCTGTGTGACGACCATGCTCGACGGCGCGTGGTGGCAGGGCGCCGTGGTGGGCGTCGCCGCCGCGGCGGTGTCCGCGCTCGGGGACCTGGCCGAATCGATGATCAAGCGGGACCTCAAGGTCAAGGACATGGGCAACCTGCTGCCCGGTCACGGCGGCCTGATGGACCGGCTCGACTCGTTGCTGGCCGCCGCCCCCGTGGTGTGGCTGCTGCTCGCCGCATTCGTATGACCCGGACCTGATCCGGCGAAGAACCGGACAGGCCGCGTGTGCACGAGAGCGGGGTCGATCCGGCCCCGCCCGTACACCTGCGACACTGGACGAGCCATGCCCAAACCAGGAGAACTCACCTTCACCGCGCCGCCGCGTCGTTCGAAGCCGCCGCGCCACCTTGCCGACCTCAACCCCGCCGAGCGCCGCGAGGCCGTGGCCGAGCTGGGCGAGAAGCCGTTTCGCGCGGCTCAACTGTCCAAGCACTACTTCGGTCACCTCTCGGACGACCCCGAGCAGTGGACCGACATGCCCGCCGCGTCCCGGTCCAAGCTGGCCGAGGCGTTGCTGCCCGCGCTGATGACGTCCGTGCGGGACATCTCCTGCGACGACGGCGCGACGCGCAAGTCGTTGTGGAAGCTCTTCGACGGCACGCTCGTCGAGGCCGTGCTGATGCGCTATCCCGACCGGGTCACCATGTGTGTGTCCTCGCAGGCGGGTTGCGGGATGAACTGCCCGTTCTGCGCCACCGGCCAGGCGGGTCTGACCCGCAACCTGTCCACCGGCGAGATCGTCGAGCAGGTGCTCGCCGGCGCCCGGGCGCTGGCCCGCGGCGAGGTGCCCGGCGGCCCCGGCCGGGTCAGCAACATCGTCTTCATGGGCATGGGCGAGCCGCTCGCCAACTACAAGGCGGTGGTCGGCGCGGTGCGTCGGCTGACCGACCCGAGCCCGGACGGACTGGGCATCTCCGCCCGTTCGGTGACCATGTCGACGGTCGGTCTGGTGCCGGCGATGTACAAGCTCGCCGACGAACGCATCCCGGTCACCCTCGCGCTGTCCCTGCACGCGCCGGACGACGACCTGCGCAACACGCTCGTGCCGGTCAACACGCGCTGGGACGTACGCGAGGTGCTGGACGCAGCGTGGCACTACGAAGGCGTCACCGGCCGACGGGTGTCCATCGAGTACGCGCTGATCAAGGACATCAACGACCACGGCTGGCGGGCCGACCTGCTCGGGCGCCGGCTCAAGAACCACAACGCGCACGTCAACCTGATCCCGCTCAACCCCACCCCGGGGTCGAAGTGGACCGCGTCGACGGCCGAACGCCAGGAGGAGTTCGTCCGCCTGCTGACCAAGCACGGCGTGCCGGTCACCGTCCGGGACACCCGGGGCCGGGACATCGACGGGGCGTGCGGCCAGCTCGCCGCCGCCGAGGTCTGAGCACCGGCCGGCAAGTCGGACATCCGGGACAGGTCACGGGTGCGCGGCGCGGCGATATAGAACGGGTAACGAATCCTTATCGGATCCTTAGGCGCCCCAGGGCAGACTGATCTCAGTGCCAAGCCGCCGGATCCTTTGATCCCCCCGTTCGAATGATCCGGCGGTGGCACGCCCAAGCCGCCGGTCGAAGGGACACGATCCGGCGCACGGCTCGGGGTCGCGTGGCCCCCGAGACGATAAGCACTTCGAGCCCGTCGCGGAAGGGGACGCCGCGCCGGGCTCGAAGTGTTTTCCCATGTCCGGACCGATGGGGCGGAGCTTTTCGCCCGGTCCGTTCGCGCGCTTCCCGACCTCGGCTCAGGCTCCCCGGCGCAGGCCGGGCCGTTCGTCCCGCAGGGTCACCACCACCGCCGCGATCAGCGCGAGGGTGAGCAGACCGACCGTCCACACCATGCCCAGCAGGGCCGCGCGGGCGGGGATGGTGGGGAACGAATTCCCCTCGCCGCGCGCCGGCCAGGCCGTCAGCGCGCCGACCGCGATCGCGATCGGCACGCACACCAGCACCGGTACCACCAGCGCGGCCAGGGCCGCGCGGCGATCGATCCGCTCGCCGGCGCCGATCGAGTGCAACGTGTGCGAGGTCTCGCGGCGCGCGGGGCCGTGCTCGACGACCACCGTGAAGAGCATCGCCGCCGCACACGAGGACACCGTCGTCATGATCAGGAACAGCGGGGCGTCGGCCATCCCGGTCGGTGTGTGGTCGCCCGCGAGCCCGCTGGTGGTGATCACCGCGACCGCGACCGTGATCAGACCCAGTGGCAACGTCAGGCCGCGAGCACTCGCCTCGACCCGGCGCGCCGCGCACAACGTCCAGGCCCGACCCGCCCGCACGGCCCAACCCGAGCCCAGCCAGGTCAACAACCACGGCACGGTCAGCGCCGCCCCCAGCAGCACCGCGCCGTAGCCGGCCAGCGCCGCCGGCACCGCGCCGTGCGACAACCGCTCCGGATGGCCCGGGTCGGCGATCAGGTATTGGCCGAGCAGCCCGGCGAGCGCCACCAGCGGTCCGACGTAGGGCGGAACCGGGGGCCGGATCCGGGTCGACGGTCGCCCCGTCGCGTAGCCGGCGGCGAGCACCGCGACCAGGGGCACCGCGGCGAGCACCGCGACCACGCCCGGCCAGGGCGCCGAAGCGCCGATCAGCAGCAGGCGCCGGACCGGGGCAGGCGGTGCGGCCGGCAACGTGCGCAGCGCCAGATGCGCCTGCACCCCGGCGAACGACCCGGCCAAGGCGGTGACCGCGACCTCGGACACCACCGAGTCCCGACTCCGCCGGTTCGCGTCGGCGGCCCGCCCCGGGAGCGTCAGGCGAAGGCCGATCGTGACCAACACCGCCACCGCGCCCAGCACCGGCAGCGCCGCGAGCACCGGCCCGAGCAGGGCCGGGCCGGGAGGTTCGACCGGCAGCGCCCAGGCCAGCAGGCACAACAGCACGATCGTGGCGGCGCCGGCCACCGCCGCGCCGGCGAGCACCCGCACCGCGTCGACCCCGGAGGCGCCGTGCCACGCGTTGCGCAACCGGCCGGCGGGGGCCACGGGTCTACCACCCGTCCGCATGCGGGTCGGGGCGGCCCTCGCGCAGGGCCAGACAGTGGTCCGCGTGTGCGGCCACCCGCCGATGGGCGGTGGCCAGCACCAGCGTCATCCCGTGCGAGCGCACCGCGGAGACCAGGATCCGCATCAGGTGGTCCAACTCGGCCCCCACCAGATCGTGGGCCGGTTCGTCCGCGAACACCACGGCCGGGCGGGTGACCAGGGCCCGGGCGACCGCCGCGCGGCGCAACAACGCGGGGCCCAGGCCGGTGGGCCGGGATTCGGCGTGCTCGGTCACGTCCAGCCGATCCATCCAGTGCCGGGCGATCGCGAACGCCTCGGCCCGGCGGACCCGGTCCAGCAGCAGCGGCAGCGCCACGTTCTCCGCCACGGTCAACTCCGGCAGCAGCCGGGTACGGCCGTCGACGAGCCCGAAGTGCCGACGTCGCAACGCGGTCCGGCCCTTCTCGTCGAGCACGTGCATCGGGCCGCTGTTGAACCACACCTCGCCGCAGTCGGGGGCGACCACCCCGGACAGACAAGCGAGCAGCGCCGACTTGCCGGCGCCGGCGGGACCGGTGATCGCGAACGTCTCGTCGGCCCGGACCGCCGCGGAGACGTCCCGCAGCAGGGTGACCGGACCCTGGGTCAGGGTCAGCCCGCGGCCGCGCAGGATGTCGTTGTCGGGCGGGGTGGTCGGTACGCCGGCGACGACGGCGCGCCGCTCATGGGCTCTCGCCGGGCGGGACGACAGGGACATGGCACACCTCCCGCAGAGAAACGTTCGTTGCCACCCGTCTCCTCCAACGAGCATCCGGTCGCCGGGTTGCGGCAGGGAGGACAAACCCCTCACTCGGGGAATGCTGCCGGCGGCGGACGTTCGCGCGCACCATGATGAGGCGAACAGGTGTATCGAACGCGTTCCGAACGGGGTGCACATGAACCGCCGACTCGATCTTCCGGATCTCCTCAATGCCCGCGACGTCGGCGACCTACCGCTGATCGACGGGGGAGTCACTCGTACGGGCGTACTGATGCGGTGCGAGACCCCGGATCTGCTGACCCCCGCGGGCATCGATCGGCTGACCCACACCTACCGCGTGCGCCACGTGCTGGACCTGCGTTCGGACGGCGAAGGGCTGCCGCTCGCGCAGTGGCCGGGCGTGACCCGGCACCGGTTGCCGCTGCTGGGCCGACGTTCGGCGCTGGCCGCCGACCGGGCCGCGGTCGGCGACATCTCGGCGGGGCAGACCCAGGGCCTGGAGTTGGACGAGGACATCGACCTGGGCAGCGTGGACGAGTTCGGCGCGGGGTTGTTGTACATGCGGATGGCCGAGCGGGGCGGCGAGTCCTACGTGCGTTCGCTGGAGATCCTGGCCGGTGACGGTGGGGTGCCGGCGCTGGTGCACTGTACGGCGGGCAAGGACCGGACCGGGATCCTGGTCGCGCTGCTGTTGTCGGTCGCGGGGGTGGAGCGGGAGGCGATCATCGCCGACTACACCGAGACCGAGGTGCACCTGGTGGAGATGTTCGAGCGGATCGACCGGTTGCCCCGGCAGCCGCGGATCGACCCGTCCCATCCGGTGGCCCCGGCGATGCGCGGAGCGGCCCGCGCCTCGATCGACACGTTCCTGCGCGTGCTCGCCGAGCGGCACGGCTCGGCGGCGGATTTCCTGCTCAAGGCGGGTGCGGCGCCGGAGCATCTGGAGACCTGGCGTCGCCTCATCCGGGGGCGGTGACCCGATCGTTCCCGGGTCACGGGTCACCGCTTCGTCGGTGTGTCCGGTGGCCCGGGGCTCAGTGGCCCAGGAACCGGCCGAACGCGTGCGCGAGTCGGGATTCCTTCCCGGTGCGCTTCTCCTCGGCGTCCGCGCCCGCCATCACCCGCAGGCCGACGTTGGTGCCGATCCAGCGCAGCGGCTCCGGTTCCCACTTGGGCGAGCGGTGTCGCACCCAGGGCAGCCGGGTCAGCTCGGTGTACTCGTCGCGGATCAGGTCGGCGAGGGTGCGGCCCGCGAGGTTCGCGGTGCCCACGCCGTCGCCGACGTAGCCGCCGGCCCAGGCCAGGCGGCGGGCGCGGTCCAGGCCACAGCTCGCGTACCAGTCGCGGGCCACGCCCAGCGGTCCGCCCCAGGTGTGGGTGACCTCGGCGTCGCCGATCGCCGGGAACAGTTCGGCGATCACCCGACGCAGTTCGGCGAAGACGCCCTCGTCCCGGTCGAACTCGGGCCGCACCCTGGAGCCGAAGTGGTACGGCGCGCCGCGCCCGCCGAAGGCCAGCCGGTCGTCGGCGGTGCGCTGCCCGTAGATGATCAGGTGTCGCATGTCGCTGAAGCTCTCCCGGCGGGCCAGGCCCGCCTCGGCCCAGAACGACTTCGGCAGCGGCTCGGTGGCGATCATCAGCGAGTACACCGGGGCCAGGTCGCGATGGAAGCCGGCCAGCTCGGGGGTGTAGCCCTCGGTGGCCCGGACCACCACGTCGGCCCGGACCCGGCCGTGCGGGGTGCTCGCGACACCGTCCTCGATCGCGGTCACGGGGGTGTGCTCGTGGATGGTCACGCCCAGCCGGGTCACCGCGGCGGCCAGCCCCCGGGCCAGCTTGGCGGGGTGCACGACCGCGCAGTGCGGCGTGTAGGTGCCGCCGAGCACGTCGGTGGCGCCGACCATCGCGTGGGCCTCGGCGGCGTCCAGCAGCCGGGCGTCCAAGTCGTCGAAGCCCCACGCGTGTTCGTCCGCGACCAGTTGGCGGGCCCGGTCCAATTGCACCGGGGTGCGGGCCAGCACCACGGTGCCGCCCTTGGCGAAGTCGCAGTCGATGCCCTCCGCCGCGACCACCCGGCCGACCTCGTCCACGGTCGCGTTCATCACCCGCTGCTGGGCGATCGCCCGCTCGCGGGTGCTGCTTCGGGCCACCTTGGCCATCGACGCGGGGAACAGCGCCGAGCACCAGCCGCCGTTGCGGCCGGAGGCGCCGAATCCGGCGACCTCCCGTTCCAGGACCACGATCCGCAACGACGGGTCCGCCTGGGCCAGGTAGTACGCGGTCCACAGGCCGGTGTAGCCGGCGCCGACGATGGCCACGTCCACGTCCAGGTCGCCCGCGAGCGGCGGTCGGGGCGTGATGTCCTCGCCGAGGGTGTCGAACCACAACGACAGGTCCCGGTAGTCGGTGGTCATCGTCGCCACTTCCTCAGATAGTCCGGTGCGGGTAGATCGAAGCGCAGGTCGGGGGCGGTCACCGGCTCGCCGAACCGCTCGGTGAGCGGCACCACGCCGGCCCAGATCGGGGTGTCCAGGTCCTCGTCCGCGTCGTCCGGGGGACCGGCCGAGATCTTCACCGAGGTCTCGTCCAGGGGCAGGGCGAGCACCAGCGTCGCGGCGAGTTCCTTGGCCCGGTGCGGGCGCAACTCGCCCCGGCGGCCGGGCAGCAGCCGGTCGGTGAGCAGGTCCAGCGCGGCGACCTTCTCGTCCTCGGGCACCACGACGCACGAGCCGAGCACCATCGCGCTGCGGTAGTGCATGGACGATTCGAACGCCGAGCGGGCCAGTACCAGGCCGTCGAGCAGGGTCACGGTCAGGCAGGTCGGCGCACCCTCGGCCAGGCCGCGGAAGAGCCGGCTGCCGGTCGAGCCGTGGATCAACACCCGTTCGCCGTCCCGGGCATAGGCGACCGGGAGGACGAACGGCCGACCCTGCTCGTCGGTGATCGCGAGGTGCCCGACCAGGCCGGCGTCGAGCACGGCGTGCAGCGCGGTCCGGTCCGGCACGGCGTGGTGGGGCAGGCGGCGTATCCGGGTACGGGGGGTGGAGCCGGGCGTGGGGTGGCTCATCGGGCCTCTTCGGTGCTGCGAGCGCGGCGCGGGCCGGCGCGGGCGATTCGATGTCGTGATGTCGGTACTTCTTGGTTTTTCGGGCGATTTCATCCCGGATATGAGTCTGCCGCCGTCGCGCACTGGCGTGTGCGCGACGGCGGCAGACTCACTGAGGGTTCGTCGAATAGCCGGGGTTCACTGCTCGATCTACAGCTTGGTCCATGCCTCGGTCAGCACGCCACGCAGGATCTGCTCGATCTCGTCGAACACGCCCTGGTCCGCGGTCAGCGGCGGGGACAGCTGGATGACCGGGTCGCCGCGGTCGTCGGCGCGGCAGTACAGGCCGTTGTCGTAGAGCGCCGTGGACAGGAAGCCGCGCAGCAGACGCTCGGCCTCGTCCTCGTTGAACGTCTCCTTGGTGCCCTTGTCCTTGACCATCTCGATGCCGTAGAAGTACCCGTTGCCGCGCACGTCGCCGACGATCGGCAGGTCCTGGAGCTTCTGCAGCGTGGCCAGGAACTTGGACTCGTTGTCCAGCACGTGCTGGTTCAGGCCCTCGCGCTCGAAGATGTCGAGGTTGGCCAGCGCCACGGCCGAGGACACCGGGTGCCCGCCGAACGTGTAACCGTGCATGAAGACGTTGTCGCTGCCGTTGTAGAACGGCTCGGCGATGCGGTCCGAGACGAGCATCGCGCCGATCGGCGAGTAGCCCGAGGTCATGCCCTTGGCGCAGGTGATGATGTCCGGCACGTAGTCGAACTTGTCGCACGCGAACATCGTGCCGAGGCGGCCGAACGCGCAGATGACCTCGTCCGAGACGAGCAGCACGTCGTACTGGTCGCAGATCTCGCGCACCCGCTGGAAGTAGCCGGGCGGCGGCGGGAAGCAGCCGCCGGCGTTTTGCACCGGCTCCAGGAAGACCGCGGCGACGGTGTCGGGGCCCTCGTTGAGGATCGCCACCTCGATCTGGTCGGCGGCCCAACGGCCGAAGCCCTCGGGCGAGGAGTCGGCGAGGAACTCCGGCTTGCGGTACTGGTTGGTGTTCGGCACCCGGAAGGTGCTCGGCACCAGCGGCTCGTACGGCGCCTTGTAGTCCGGCAGGCCGGTGATCGACAGCGCGCCCTGCGGGGTGCCGTGGTAGGCGATGGCCCGCGAGATGACCTTGTGCTTGGTCGGCTTGCCGGTCAGCTTGAAGTAGTGCTTCGCCAGCTTCCACGCGGACTCGACGGCCTCGCCGCCACCGGTGGTGAAGAAGACCTTGTTCAGGTCGCCCGGGGCGTGGTTCGCCAGCCGCTCGGCCAGTTCGATCGCCTTGGGGTGGGCGTAGCTCCACACCGGGAAGAAGGCGAGCTGCTCGGCCTGCTTGCGGGCCACCTCGGCCAGCTCGGTGCGGCCGTGACCGGCCTGTACGACGAACAGGCCGGCGAGGCCGTCGATGTACTTGCGCCCGTTGGTGTCCCAGATGTAGCTGCCTTCACCGCGCACGATGGTCGGCACGGGAGCGTTCTCGTAGGACGACATGCGGGTGAAGTGCATCCACAGGTGGTCGTAGGCGCTCTTGGAGAGGGCCGCGTTGTCGTACTGCTGTGTCATCGAGTACCCCACTGGTAGGTCTGCTTCCGAAGCTTCAGGTAGACGAAGCTCTCGGTGCTCCGTACGCCCGGAATCGCTCGAATCCTCTTGTTGATGATGTCGAGCAAGTGGTCGTCGTTCTCGCATACGAGTTCCACGATGAGGTCGAAGGAACCTGCCGTGATGACGACGTAGTCCACTTCCTTCATCGTGGCCAGTATGTCCGCTACGGGGTCGATGTCTCCTTCGACACGGACCCCGACCATGGCCTGGCGATGGAAGCCGACGGTCAGCGGATCGGTCACCGCGACGATCTGCATCACGCCCTGGTCGAGCAGGCGCTGAACGCGTTGACGCACGGCAGCCTCCGAGAGACCGACCGCCTTGCCGATCGCGGCGTATGAGCGGCGCCCGTCCTCCTGGAGCTGCTCGATGATCGCCTTCGACACGGCGTCGGCCGGAGCGTTCGGGTTTCTGTCTCGACCGGCCACGTGGTCACTCTGCCTCATCAGATGGGCCTTTCGCAAGGGAATCCGTTGACTTTGCTCAGCGAGACAACTGATTCAGTTGTTGGTGCGTGATGGGGATGCGGATACCGACAGCAATCCGGTTAGGCTGGGAACGCGACCCAGGCCGGGATCGACCCCCTCACCGTCCTGCCGGTGCCGCCCCGTTTTCGAAGGAGACTTGGGACATGAGCGACCTGCGTACTCTGCGCAACTACATCGACGGCACGTTCACCGACGCCGCGGACGGCGGCACGCTCGACATCGTCGACCCCGCCACCGGCGAGGTCTACGCGACGTCCCCGCTCTCTCGCGAGCGGGACGTCGACGCGGCGATGCGTGCGGCGGCGGCGGCGTTCGAGACCTGGAGCGAGACCACGCCGGCCGAGCGGCAGCTCGCGCTGCTGCGGATCGCCGACGCGGTGGAGAAGCGCGCCGACGAACTGATCGATGCCGAGTGTCTCAACACCGGCAAGCCTCGCGCGCTCACCGCGTCCGAGGAGATCCCGCCGATGGTGGACCAGATCCGCTTCTTCGCGGGCGCCGCGCGCATGCTCGAAGGCAAGTCGGCCGGCGAGTACATGGCGGGGCACACGTCCATGGTGCGCCGTGAGCCGGTCGGTGTCTGTGCCCAGGTGGCGCCATGGAACTACCCGATGATGATGGCGGTGTGGAAGTTCGCGCCGGCCATCGCCGCGGGCAACACCGTGGTGCTCAAGCCGTCCGACACCACCCCCGCCTCCACCGTGCTGCTCGCCGAGATCATGGGCGAGATCCTGCCCGCCGGCGTGTTCAACGTGATCTGCGGCGACCGCGACACCGGCCGTTTGATGGTCGAGCACAAGACCCCTGCGATGGCCTCGATCACCGGTTCGGTACGCGCCGGCATGTCGGTCGCCGAGAGCGCGTCCAAGGACCTCAAGCGGGTGCACCTCGAACTCGGCGGCAAGGCGCCCGTCGTGGTCTTCGAGGACGCGGACATCGCCGCCGCGGCCGAGGGCATCGCCGGTGCCGGCTTCTTCAACGCCGGCCAGGACTGCACCGCCGCCACCCGGGTGCTAGTGCACTCCTCGATCCGCGACGAGTTCGTCGCCGCGCTGGCCGCCGCCGCCGCGGAGCTGGCGACCGGCCCGCAGGAGGACGCGTACTTCGGCCCGGTCAACAACGTCAACCAGCTCAAGCAGGTCAGCGGCTTCATCGAGCGCCTGCCGGCGCACGCCAAGGTCGAGACCGGCGGGCACCAGGTCGGCGAGAAGGGCTTCTTCTACGCCCCGACCGTGGTCTCCGGGCTGAAGCAGGACGACGAGATCATCCAGAACGAGGTGTTCGGCCCGGTCATCACCGTGCAGTCGTTCGAGGACGAGGCGGAGGCGCTGGGCAACGCCAACGGCGTGCAGTACGCGCTCGCCTCCTCGGTGTGGACCAAGGACCACGGCCGGGCGATGCGGATGGCCAAGCGGCTCGACTTCGGGTGCGTGTGGATCAACACGCACATCCCGCTGGTCGCCGAGATGCCGCACGGCGGCTTCAAGCACTCCGGCTACGGCAAGGACCTCTCCGGCTACGGCTTCGAGGACTACACCCGGATCAAGCACGTGATGACGAACTACGACGCCTGATCCCACCGCCGCGCCCGCGGCGTCGGCACGACCCACCCGCACCCTGTCAACTCCGCTCCGCGAGGGTTGACAGGGTGCGTGTTGCCGTCGGGGGTGGGCGGACGCCACGATGCGGTGGGCCATTTTGTACGCCACTGTGCGGTCCCCCGCCCACGGAGCAGGCCCCACCCCCGCATTCGCCAAGGAGTCGCCGATGACCCGCGCCCGCACTCGCGCCCAGTCCCCGCTGCGGATCGCCGGGCACCGGGTGGACCGGCGGATGTTCCTGCGCGGCACCGGCGCGGCGGCGGCCGCGGGCACCCTGGCCGCGTGCGGCGTGCCCTCCGCGTACGTCCAGGAGAGCAAGCGCGGCGGCCGGGACCGGTCGGAGCAGGAGAAGGTGGTGCGCTTCTCCAACTGGGCGCTCTACATCGACATCGACGAGAACGACGAGCAGAAGCACCCCACGCTCGACGCCTTCACCGACAAGACCGGGATCAAGGTCCGGTACTCGGAGGAGATCAACGACAACGACGAGTTCTTCGGGAAGATCCACCCGGCCATCCAGGCGGGCAAGGAGCCCGGACGCGACGCGATCGTCATCTCGGACTGGATGTGCACCCGCTTCGTCCGGCTCGGCTGGGTGCAGAAGCTGAACAAGGCCAACCTGCCGCAGGTGGACGCCAACCTCGCCGAATCGCTGCGCAGCCCGGGTTACGACCCCAGGCGCGAGTACACCGTGCCGTGGCAGAGCGGGATGACCGGCATCGCGTACAACAAGAAGCTGGTGGACCGCGAGATCCGGTCCGTGAACGACCTGTGGCGACCCGAACTCAAGGGGCGGGTCACCGTGTTCGCCGGCTTCATGGAGGCGGTCGCGCTGCTGATGCTCGGCGAGGGCGCGGACATCAAGACCTTCGCGGACGCGGACGTGGACAAGGTGATGGAGCGCATGCAGAAGCTGGTGGACAAGGACCACATCCGCAGCTTCACCGGCAACGACTACACCTCGGGCCTGGCCAACGGCGACATCCTGGCCTGCCAGGCGTATTCCGGCGACGTCGGCCAGCTCAAGCTGGACAACCCCGACATCGAGTTCGTGGTGCCCGAGGAGGGCGCCGAGCTGTGGTCGGAGAACCTGATGGTGCCGAACAAGGCCGCGCACAAGACCAACGCCGAGAAGCTGATGGACTTCTACTACGACCCGGAGGTCGCGGCCGAACTGGCGAACTACGTGGCGTACGTGTGTCCCGTCCCGGCCGCGCAGCAGGTGCTGGCCGAGTCCTCGGACCAGGAGATGCGCGAGTCGGCGACCAACCCGCTGATCTTCCCGGACGCCGAGATGACCGCGAAGCTGCACGGGATGCGCGAGACCACCGAGGACGAGGAGCGGCGCTGGGAGAAGGCGTGGGGGAACATCATCGGCCTGTGAGCCGGCGGATCAGCGCTCCGCCAGCGCCGGGTCGGCGGTGACGGCGCCGCGATAGGCGCGCAGGCCCAGCAGCGGGAACACCAGCACCGAGACCATGCCGGCGCCGACCATCGCGGCGGCGGTGCCCGCGCGCAGTTCGCCCTCCTCCACACCGATACCGCTGATCACCACGATCAGCGGCAGACCGGCCGAGGCGAACAGGGCCAGGCCCAGCCGCACGGCCGCCGGCGAGCCGCGCTCCATCAGGTACGTCGGCACCCCGCGAACCACCAGCAACAGCGCCAGGAACAGCGGCAGCAGGGCCAGCGTGCCCGCGTCGGCGAACAGCGCCCGGCCGTCGAAGCGCACCCCGCTGATCACGAAGAAGACCGGGACGAACATCCCGAAGCCGATCGCGTCCAGCTTGCCCGCGACCGTCTCGCGCGTCTCGGCGGGCATGTCGGACAGCAGCAGCCGGATGACCAGTCCGGCGGCGAACGCGCCGAGCAGGGGGTCCAGGCCGAGTTCGTCCGCGGCCCAGACCAACAGCGCGAGCGCGAGCACGGCCAGCCGGATGGCGAGTTGGCCGCTGGAGTGCAGCGTGGCCCGGACCACCCGGTCCAGCGAGTCGGGCAACGGTCGGCGCGCGAACGCGAACACCACCACGGTCACCGCCGCGAAGCAGGCCAGCGCGATCGCCGAGGCGCCCGCGTTGCGCCCGCTCAGCAGCAGCGACACGGCCACGATCGGGCCGAACTCGCCGAGTGTGCCGATCGCCATCACCTGGGTGCCGAACCGGGTCGGCAGCGCACCCGCGTCACGCAGGATCGGCAGCAGCGTGCCGAGCGCGGTGGTGGTCAGGGCGAGGCCGACCACCAGGCGGGACATCGTCGAGCCGGACCACACCAGCAGCAGCCCGAACAGCAGGCCGACCACCAGCGACAGCGCCCAGCCCAGCGTGGCCCGACGCAGCGGTCGGCCGCTGAGCCGGGTCGGATCGATCTCGAAGCCGGCCAGGAACATCAGGAACGCGAGCCCGAAGTCGGCCAGATAGGTCAGCACGGCACCCTCGTGCACCCAGTCCAGTGCGGACGGACCCGCCAGGACGCCGAGCAGGAGTTCGAACACGACCGTGGGCACCGGGATCCGGCGCCCGAGCAGATCGGCCACGAGCGGTGCGGCGAAGGCGAGGGCCAGGACGATCAGAAGGGACGCACTGTCGGGGGACACCGGCGGAGCATAATGCGCATCCGGTGCGCATTCCGGCAGACGCGCAGGTCGGCGGCCGACCTCCCGGCAAGAGCCGCCCGGACGGACGCACTAGGGTCGATATCCATGACTAGCAGCTCCCCCGAGGCCACCCCCGCGCCCGCCGTCGAACTGCCCGCCGACTCCGGTACCGACCCCGGAACCGAGCCTGTGACCTGGGATGTCGTGGTGATCGGAGCCGGCCCCGCCGGGGCGTCCGCGGCCCTGGCCGCGGCGCGCGCGGGACGTCGGGTGCTGGTGTTGGACCGGGCCGAACTGCCGCGCTACAAGACCTGCGGCGGCGGCATCATCGGCCCCTCCAAGAGCGCCCTTCCGCCCGGGTTCGAGCCGCCGGTCGAGGACCTGGTGCACGAGGTCGAATTCACCCTGCGCGGTCGCCGCCGGCGGGTGCGCTCGGCCCGGACCACGCTGATCGGCCTGGTCGACCGGGCTCGCTTCGACGAGGCGCTGACCCGGGCGGCGGTGGCCGCGGGCGCGGTGCTGCGCGAGGGCGTCGCGGTCTCCCGGATGGCCGAGCGGGACGGCCTGGTGACGCTGACCCTGCCCGGTGGCGAGTTGTTGCGGGCACACGCGGTGGTCGGCGCGGACGGCAGCGCGGGACGCAGCTCGGCCTACGTCGGGGTCACCTTCGAGCAGGTCGACCTGGGCCTGGAGGCGGAGATTCCGGTGCCGCCGGAGGTCGCCGCGCACTGGCGCGGCCGGATCCTGCTCGACTGGGGGCCGCTGCCGGGCTCGTACGGTTGGGTCTTTCCCAAGGGCGACACGTTGACCGTCGGGGTGATCTGCGCCCGGGGCGAGGGCGAGGCCACCCGCGCCTACCTGCGCGACTTCATCGGCCGGCTCGGTCTGGCCGGATTCCGGCCGGCCGTCGAGTCGGGCCACCTGACCCGCTGTCGCAAGGAGAGCGCGCCGCTCTCGCGCGGCCGGGTGCTGGTGGCCGGCGACGCGGCCGGGCTGCTGGAGCCGTGGACGCGCGAGGGCATCTCGTACGCGCTGCGCTCGGGCAGGCTGGCGGGGGAGCGGGCCGCGCTGGTGGCCCAGGTGGGCACCGACGCCGAGGTGGACAAGATCGGCGCCGAATATCACGCGGACATCGACGCGGTGCTGGGCCGCGAGATGCGCGCCGGCCGGCTCCTGCTGGGCGTGTTCGAGCGGCACCCCGGGATGTTGCACCACGCGGTGAGCACGCTGCCGCAGGGCTGGCGGGTGTTCCGCAAGGTGGTCCAGGGGCGGACCACGTTCGCCGACCTGCTGGAGCGGCCCGCCGCCCGGCGGGTGCTGGCGCTGACCGGCCACTGACGAGGTCGGCCGGCCCCGGGACCGTCCTTCACGGGTCCGGGGCCGGCCTGTGCGGGCGGGTGCCGAACTCAGTACCGAGCCGGCTCGTCGTCGCCCTCGGCCGAGCGGATCCGACGCAGGCGCGCGCCCTGGAACAGCGCGTTGCCCACCAGCATCAGGCCGAGCGCGCCGCCCGCGAGGGGCAGGGTGTCGTCGTCGGGGCCGGTCTTGGGCAGCGAAGTCGGCGGTGTGGCCTGGTCGGTGCCGCCGGTGCTCGCGCCGGTGGTGGTGCCGCCGGTCGTGCCCGCGCCGGTCGTATCACCGCCTCCGGTGCTGCCGCCTCCGGTCGTGCCACCGCCGCCGGTGCTGCCGTTGCCTCCGGTACTTCCGCCACCGGTCGTGCCGCCACCCGTCGTGCCCCCGCCGGTGGTGCCGCCGGGAATGGGTGATTCGACGGTGTAGCCGATGAAGGACGGGTCGTTGTTGTTGGGCACGTTCTTCAGGGTCAGCGGTCCGCGCCGGCCCAGGACCATCGTCGTGTCCCTGGCGTCCTGGGGGACCACCAGCACGCAGAACGTGGAGATGTCGGGCTCCGCCGCGAGCGGGAGCCGGACCTCGGCCCGAGCCGCGCGCGGCGACCGTGCCGGCGGGTATTCCACCGTTGCGGACCAGCGCCTGGTCTCGTGCGGTTCCAGGAATTCGAACGTGCACCGGAACGAACTCACCCACTGCGGACCCGGATCGGCCAGCGCCCTCGCGGGTTCACAGCCGGGCACCGAGAGGATCTTCAACTGTCCCGTGCTGTAGGCGTATACGTCCCGATGGGGATCCATTTGGCCGGTGTTGTTGGTGACGGTGAACCAGATCGTCGACCGTCCGTTCGCGTCGAAGGTGATCTGGTTGTCGGTGTCGACACCGAACGCCGCGGTCGGCGGCTTGGTCGTCGTCGGCGGTCGAGTGCTGCTCGGTGGTGGCGTCGTGGGCGGCTTGGTCGTCGGCCGGTGGGTGCTCGGCGGCGGCGTGCTCGCCGGCTCGGTGGTGGCCGGCTTCGTGGTGGCCGGCTTCGTGGTGACCGGGGGCCTGGTGCCGGTCGGCGGTTCGGTGCCGACCGGCGGCTTGGTGGTGACCTCGCCGGTCGGGCCGTGGGTCCGGGTGTGTGCGCTGCCGGATCGCTGCGCGGGCCCGTTTCCCTCGGTGTCCGCGACCGCCAGGCCGGCGCTCAGAATCATTCCTATTCCGACCGGAACGGAAATTATCAAGGCTGCTCGTTTGACGTTTTCTGATCGAAGTTTTTTCGGTGTGAACATGCGGTATCCCCCTCCCGCTATGTGTGACGATTCGTTCTACCATGTCCGTCCTAAGCTTTCGCAGGGCCTTTCACAGGTAATCCGACGAAAGTGGCAATGGTCTGATCTTGAAAAGCACGGTCTGATCTTGAAAAGCGGCGGGACCTGGGGGAAAGCCGATGTCGGGCGGGCCTGGAGAGGATTGGGCGGGCTTCGTGGTCGGAGCCCGATACGAGTTGGTGAGCGTGCTCGGCAGCGGCGGCATGGGCACCGTGTGGCGGGCCCGGGATCGGCTGCTGGATCGACCCGTGGCGGCGAAGGTGATCACCACCGGCTGGGGGCGCAGCGCGTCCCGGTCCTTTCGCGAGCGCAGCCTGCGCGAGGCGCAGGCGACCGCACGGATCAACCACCCCAACGTCGTCCGGGTCTACGACTACGTCGAGGACGACGACCGGCTGTGGATCGTGATGGAACTGCTCGACGCCCGCTCGCTGGACACCATTTTGGAGGAGGACGGGCCGCTCACCCCGCACGCCGCCGCGGCGGTGGCCGTGCAGATCGCCCGCGCGCTCGCCGTCGTGCACGCGCAGGGCGTCATCCACCGCGACGTCAAGCCGGGCAACGTGCTGATCGCCGGGGACGGACACGCCGTGCTGACCGATTTCGGCATCGCCGCGCTGGAGGGGGTGAGCGGGCTCACCGGCACCGGGGCGATCCTGGGCTCACCCGAGTTCATGGCCCCCGAGCGGATCGAGAGCGAGCATCCCGGGCCCGCGTCGGACCTGTGGTCGCTGGGCGTCACGCTGTGCGCGGCGGTCACCGGCGCGTCGCCGTTCCGCCGATCCACCCCGGTGGCCACGATGCACGCGATCGTGATCGCCGAACCCGAGGTGCCGCAGGAGATCGGTCCGCTGGAGCCCCTCGTCCGCGACCTGTTCCGGCGCGACCCGGCGCGGCGCCCGGACTCGGCCGAGGTGGAGGCGCGGCTGGACGCGCTGCTCGCGGCCGAGGGCCGCCGGCACGCGGGCGACGTGACCCGGCCGATCCCGCCCACCACACTCGGCCGGGTGATCGAGCGCGGGCCGGACGAGCACGAGTCGGACGCGGCGAACGACGACGCGACGTCGGCGCCGACCGTGCACCCGCAACCGCCGCTGCGCGACCTGATGCCGCCCGCCCGGATCGCCCCCGACGACGACGCCCCGCTCGACCCGTTCCCGCGCGTGCCCGCCGCGCCGGCGCCGGAGCATCGGCCGCGCACACCGGCCGACCGGGCGCACTCGCCGACCTACCCGATGCCGACCCGTACCGGCCGGCCGCCCCGCTCGCGCCGCCGGCGGTGGGCCGTGTTGATGCCGCTGGTCACCCTCCTGGTGGCCGGCGCCGTCGTGGCGGCGCTACTGCTCGCCGGCGGCGACGGGGACGACGGGAAGGGCGGCGACTCGGGCCCGATCCCGCCCACGAGCTCCGCGACCGGCGGCACCGCGGCGAACCCGATCGCGGGCCTCGCGCCCTACCCGAGCACGCCCCCGGGCACCCCGCCGATCCCGGTCCGCACGGCCGACGAGGGCACCTTCACCTGGCCGATCCCACAGGAATGGACCCGCAAGGAACAGGACCAGAGCGTGGTCTACACCGATCCGGCCGGCACGAGCGTATTGACCGGGCGTACCGCGTTCCAACAGACCACGGATTTGTTGGAGCAGTGGCGCGACGACGAACAGAACGCGCGGAGGGTTTTTCGCGACTATCGAAAGGTGATCTTCGAGGAACGCGCCATCCAGGGCCGAAAGGGCGTCGTCTGGGAATACACCTGGACCGAGTCCGGCACCGCCCGGCACGCCGTATTGGCCGCGGTGATCGTCAACGGCATCTACATCGAGGTCGACGTGTTCGGCGTCGAGCGGCAATGGGCGCGCGACGCGGCCCTGCACGGGCTCGCGGTGAGCGCCCTCGCCCTCGCGGGCAGCCGCTCCGGCGTCTGAGCCGCCCCGGACGTCGGCGCGCCGCGCGGTCAGCGACGCAGCGCCTCCAGGCCGAGCAGTGCCACGTGCAGCGACAGACAACTCTCCACCTGGTCCAGGTCGACGCCCAGGATGCGCTCGATCCGGTGCAGTCGCTCGTAGAAGGACGGGCGGGACAGGTGCGCGGCGTCGGCCGCCGCGGACTTGTTCCGGCCGTGGTCCAGGTAGACCTGGAGCATCGCGATCAACTGGGTGCCCTGCTGCGCGTCGTAGGCGAGCAGCGGCCCGAGTTCGCGCTCGACGTAGGTCTGCAACCGCGCGTCGTCGCGCAACAGGTGCAGCAGCCCGCGCAGTCGCACGTCGGGCAGCCGGTAGAAGGCCGCCTTGCCGCCCTGGTGCAGCGCGGCGTCCGCGACCTGGGTGGCCTCCAGGAGCGAGCGGCGCGCGTCGCGCACCGCGCCCACCGAGGAGCCGACCGCGACCACGATGTCGTCCGCGAGGTCCGGGGCGAGCCGGCGGATGGCGGCGGAGAAGCCCTCCAACGCGCCGTCCTCGGTGTCCTGCGACGCGAGCGCGACCAGCAGCCCGACGTTCTCGTCGTCGAGCCCGCCGACCAGCGCGGCCAGCCGGCGCTCGCGGACCGCCGCGGCGGCGATCTCGGTGAAGTCGCGCAGCCGGGCCTGCGATTCCAGCGCGGCCGGGGTCACGCTGCGGCGCAGCCGCAACACCACGCCGACCAGACGCCGGCCCTCCAGCGGGACACCGAGTGCCCGGGCCCGCAGGGTCACCTCGGCCACGGTGTAGGAGTGGGTCAGGATCCCGGACAGCAGCGTGCGGTGGGTCTGCCGTTCCAGGCTCTCCCGGTCGCGTACCACCAGCCGGTTCAGCGCCAGGGTGGACGCGGCCCGCTCCAGGAGCATGGTCTGCTGCGCGGGCGGAGTGCCGCCGTCGCCGACCAGCACCAGTCGGCCCCAGTCGTGGCCGCGCGCGCCGACCGTGGTCACCAGCCACCCGGTGCGCTCGTCGAAGGCGGTCCGGGCGGACAGCCGAAGTTGTCGGGAGCGGTCCTCCCAGTTCTCCAGCAGGGTTTCCGCCACTATCCCGGCCGCGTCGTAGGCGAGCACCTGGTGCGCGAGGTTCTCCAGGATCACCGGGCGCCCGGCCATCCGGGACGCCTGCCGGACGATCTCGGCGGGTTCGGCACCCTCGACCGCGAGTTCGTTGAACGCCTGATGCACCGCCTCGGAAGCCTGCAACTCGGCGAGTTGGGCGTCGATGATCAACCCGTGCACGGCCTCGGTGATGCCGATGAACCGGGTCTCGTCGCGCAGGGTGATCACCGGCAGGCCGACCTGCTCGGCCGCGGCGACCAGCGCGCGCGGCAGTTGCTCGGTGTAGCGCCGGCCCAGCTCGACCACGAGTCCGGCCGCGTCCACGTCGGCCAGATCGCGAATGTAGCGTTGCAGGCCCTCGCGCTCCTCGGGGAGCGCGATGCCGGTGGCCATCACCAGTTCGCCGCCCTTGAGCAGCCGGGTCACGTCCGGCAACTCGCTGATGTGCACCCAGCGCACCGGCCGGGCCAGGCCGCGTTCACCCGCGACCACCTGTGGGCGACCGCGCTGGACGATGTCGAGGGCCAGTACGTCGGCGACCGTGGGGAACATCCGAAAACCTCCGCGAGCTGACAACGGCCCGACCGCGACGGCGGTTGGTTCCCGAAGGAAGCGGGAATTCGCGAGCAATCTGTAAACGGCTCGGCGGGCGACGCTTTCATGGTGACAGGTCGCCGCCCGGTTCGACCCCCGACCCCGGGGTTCGGCCGAGCGATTGGCGACCTGTAAAGCCGGTGCCGCGCTCCCTGTCGATGTGCCTGTTGCGGCACCCCGTGTCGAAACGGCATCGTCCTACGCTGACGCGGCTCACGCGCATAACCACCGCACGCAGCGCCCGTCGGCTCATCGAAAACCCCCTTGGAGGGCTCCCATGCCTGTGCAGGACTTCGGCAAAGGTCATCAGTACGTCGGGGGACAACTGCGGCAGGGCTCGTCCGGAGAAACCTTCGACGTCACCAACCCGGCGACCGGCGAGACGGTCGAGACGCTCACCCTCGCGGGCACCGCGGACGTGGACGCGGCGGTAGCCGCCGCCAAGGACGCCTTCCCGCAGTGGTCCGGGGCCACCCCCGGCGACCGGGCGACCGCGCTGAACCGGTTGTCGGTACTGCTGGAGGAGCGCGCCGAGGAGTTCGCCCGGGTCGAGACCGCGCAGGCGGGCAAGCCGATCCGGCTCAGCACCGAGTTCGACGTGCCCGGCACGATCGACAACACCGCGTTCTTCGCGGGTGCGGCCCGCAACCTGGAGGGCAAGGCGGCCGGCGAGTACTCGGCCGGCTCCACCTCGATGGTGCGCCGCGAGGCGATCGGCGTGGTCGGCTCGATCGCGCCGTGGAACTACCCGCTCCAGATGGCCGCGTGGAAGATCCTCCCGGCGATCGCCGCGGGCAACACCATCGTGCTCAAGCCGGCCGAGATCACCCCGCTGACCTCGCTGATGTTCGCCCAGGCGTGCGCCGACGCGGGCATCCCCGACGGCGTGGTCAACGTGATCACCGGCAAGGGGCGGACCGTCGGCGAGTACCTGATGGGCCACGCGGACGTGTCGATGGTCTCCTTCACCGGCTCCACCGGCGTCGGCAAGCGCGTCGGCGAGGTGGCCCTGCAGACCGTCAAGCGACTGCACCTCGAACTCGGTGGCAAGGCCCCGTTCGTGGTCTTCGACGACGCCGACCTGGATGCCGCGATCAACGGCGCGGTCGCCGCGTCGCTGATCAACTCGGGCCAGGACTGCACCGCCGCGACCCGCGCCTACGTGCAGCGCCCGCTCTACGACGCGTTCGTCGCGGGCGTCGCGGAACTGTACGAGGGCGTGCGCCTGGGCGACACGATGGACCCCGCGACCGACCTCGGCCCGCTCGTCTCGCGCCGCCAGCAGGAGTCGGTGGCCGGCTTCGTCGAGCGCGCCCGCGGCTACGGCGCGACCATCGTGACCGGTGGCGAGATCCCCGGCGGCGAGCTGGCCAAGGGCGCGTTCTACCGCCCGACGCTGGTCACCGGTGTGGCCCAGGACAGCGAGATCGTGCAGGACGAGATCTTCGGCCCGGTCCTGGTCGTGCTGCCGTTCGACAGCGACGAAGAGGGCATCCGGCTCGCCAACGACACCCCGTACGGCCTGGCCGCCTCCGCCTGGACGCGCGACATCTTCCGCTCGCTGCGCGCGACCCGGGAGATCCAGGCCGGCTGCGTGTGGGTCAACGACCACATCCCGATCATCAGCGACATGCCGCACGGCGGCTACAAGGCGTCCGGCTTCGGCAAGGACATGTCGCAGTACTCCTTCGACGAGTACACCCAGGTCAAGCACGTGATGTACGACGGCACGGGAATCGCCCGCAAGGACTGGCACCGGACGATCTTCGGAGCGCGGTAACCACCCCATCGAAACGGGCGGCCGAGAGCGCGAGTTCTCGGCCGCCCCTGCGGCCGGCGTGCGGTGCGGGGGCCCGCGACGCGGCGAGAGGAATCATGACTGAGCAGCAGCGGGCCGGCGCCTCCGGCGACGTCTCCTTGGCGGGTCTGAGCAAGCACTACGGTGACTTCACGGCCGTGCGACCGATGGACCTGACGATCCCCGCGGGATCGTTCTTCGCCCTCCTCGGCGCGTCGGGCTGCGGCAAGACCACGACGCTGCGGATGATCGCCGGACTGGAGCAGCCCTCGACCGGCAGTGTCAGCATCGGTGACCGCGACGTCACGGCCCTGCCGCCGTACAAGCGCCCGGTGAACACGGTGTTCCAGAACTACGCGCTGTTCCCGCACCTGAGCGTGGCCGACAACGTCGGCTTCGGCCTCAAGCGGCGCGGTATCAAGGACACCTCGAAGCAGGTCGGGGAGATGCTCGACCTGGTCGAGCTGGGACACCTGGCCAAGCGCAAGCCCACCCAGCTCTCCGGTGGTCAGCAGCAGCGGGTCGCGGTGGCCCGCGCGTTGATCAACACTCCGCAGGTGCTGCTCCTGGACGAGCCGCTGGGCGCGCTCGACCTCAAGCTGCGCCGGCAGATGCAGCTCGAACTCAAGCGCATCCAGACCGACGTGGGCATCACCTTCGTGCACGTGACGCACGACCAGGAAGAGGCCATGACGATGGCCGACACGATCGCCGTGATGAACGGCGGCCGAATAGAGCAACTCGGCTCCCCGGTCGAGTTGTACGAGGCCCCGCGCACCACCTTCGTGGCCAACTTCCTGGGTCAGTCCAACCTGCTCGACGTCAAGGTGACCGGGCGCGCCGACGGCGATCTGCTGTTGGAGGCGCACGGCAACCGGCTGGCCCTGCCCGCCGCCCGCTCGGCCGCCGAGGGCGACCGCATCGTGATGGGCATCCGCCCGGAGAAGATCACCATCGCCTTCGCGGCGGACGCGAAGGTCGCGGACAACCGCAACCGCCTCGACGGCGGCGTGATCGTGGACGCGGCGTTCATCGGTGTCTCCACGCAGTACGTCGTGCGGATGCCGTGGGACCAGGAGTTCACCGTGTTCGAACAGAACATGGAGCGCGACCCGCGCCTGGTGCCGGGGGCGACGGTGACCCTGCACTGGAACCCCGGGCACGGCTTCGGCCTGGAGTCGGGCGACCTGACCGCGGGCATCGCCGAGGCGAGCGAGGACGCCGCGTGAGCGCGCTCGGCACCCTCGGCGCGGGCACGACGGGAGGTGCGGACACCAAGACCACGGAGCTCAAGCGGCGCGGCAGATGGGTGCCTTATGCCCTGCTCGCGCCCGGCCTGCTGTGGCTGGTGGTCTTCTTCGCGATCCCGATGGTGGTCCAGGGCTCGACCTCGCTGCAGACCGGCAACCTGACCAAGGGCTACGACCTCACCTGGCACTGGGCCACCTACTGGGACGCCATCGACCAGTACTACCCGCAATTCCTGCGCTCGTTCGGCTACGCGGCCGCGGCGACCGTGATGTGCCTGGTGATCGGCTACCCGCTCGCCTACGCGATCGCGTTCAAGGCGGGCAAGTGGCGCGGCATGTGGCTGGTCCTGGTGATCGCGCCGTTCTTCACCAGCTTCCTGGTGCGCACGCTGGCCTGGAAGACGATCCTCGCGGACAACGGGATCGTCGTGGACGTGCTCAACACGCTGCACTTCACCAACGTCACCGCGTTCCTCGGGCTGACCCAGGACGACCGGGTGCTGGCCACGCCGCTCGCGGTGATCTGCGGTCTGACCTACAACTTCCTGCCGTTCATGGTGTTGCCGCTGTACGCGTGCCTGGAGCGGATCGATCCGCGCCTGCACGAGGCCGCCGGCGATCTGTACGCGTCGCCGCGGACGACCTTCGCCAAGGTCACCTTCCCGCTGTCGCTGCCGGGCGTGGTCTCCGGAACGCTGCTCACCTTCATCCCGGCGTCCGGCGACTACGTCAACGCGCAGTGGCTCGGCTCGCCGGACACCGGCATGGCGGGCAACGTGATCCAGACCCAGTTCCTGCGGGTGCTGGACTACCCGACCGCCGCCGCCCTGTCGTTCATCCTGATGTTGTTGATCGTGCTCATGGTGACGGCGTACATCCGCAAGGCGGGGACGGAGGACCTGGTCTGATGGCCGTCGTCAACTGGTTGCGGCGCAACGTCATCGTCTTGTTCGGGCTGCTCGCGCTCGGCTACATGACGCTGCCCAACATCGTCGTGCTGATGTTCTCGTTCAACGACCCGAACGGGCGCTTCAACTACACCTGGAACGGCTTCACGCTGGACGCGTGGGAGGAGCCGTGCGGGGTCGCGGGCATCTGCGACTCGGTCGCGATCAGCATGAAGATCGCGCTCCTGTCCACCCTGATCGCCACCGTGCTCGGCACCGCGATCGCGTTCGCGCTCGGTCGCTACCGGTTCCGCGCCCGCGGCGCGATCAACACCCTGCTCTTCCTGCCGATGTCGATGCCCGAAGTGGTGATGGGCGCCTCGCTCGGCACGTTGTTCCTGAACATGCGGATCAACACGGGCTTCGTGACGATCCTGATCGCGCACATCATGTTCTGCCTGAGCTTCGTCGTGGTCGCGGTCAAGGCCCGGGTGTTGGGCATGGACCCCAAGCTCGAAGAGGCCGCGCAGGACCTGTACGCGTCACCCACCCAGGTGTTCCTGCGGGTGACCCTGCCGCTGGCCGCGCCCGGCATCGGGGCGGGCGCGATGCTCGCCTTCGCGCTGAGCTTCGACGACTTCGTGATCACCAACTTCACCTCGGGCAACACGGTCACCTTCCCGATGTTCGTGTACGGCGCGGCCCAGCGCGGCACCCCGCCGCAGATCAACGTGATCGGCTCGGCGATGTTCGTGATCGCGGTGCTGATCGTGATGATCGGGCAGATCCGAGCCTCGCGGCGAGCCAAACAGCAGGCGTAGGCGCGCCTGCGCCGATGATTGACCCCAAATCTGTAGCTATGCGGTGAAACCGTCGGGGCCCGACAAGGCGGCCCCGACGGACACTGCGAGAGTGGTGAAACCCCATGGGTCCCCGGAACACGTCGGATCCTGCTCCCTCGGTCGAGGCCGTCCGCTCGCTTGCCGACGCCGCGCCGACCCCCTTCTGGCTCGACCGGAGCGACCGCCCCGAACCGCGCCCGGCCCTGGTCGGCGACGACCACTGCGACCTGGCGATCGTGGGCGGCGGCTACTCGGGCCTGTGGACGGCGCTGATCGCGAAGGAACGCAACCCCTCGCGCGACGTGGTGCTGCTGGAAGCGCACGAGATCGGCTGGGCGGCCTCGGGCCGCAACGGCGGATTCTGCGCCGCGAGCCTGACCCACGGCTTCTACAACGGGCTGGACCGCTGGGAGAGCGAACTCTCCCGACTGGAGCGGCTCGGCGAGGAAAACCTCGACGAGATCGAGGCGGCGATCAAGCGCTACGGCATCGACTGCGACTTCCGTCGCACCGGTGAACTCAACGTCGCGACCCAGCCGCACCAGGTCGAGGAGTTGCGCGAGGAGATCGACCTCGCCCGGAAGTACGGCACCGAGCTGACCTTCCTGGACCGGGACGAGGTGCGAGCGCAGGTCGACTCGCCCACCTACCTGGCCGGCGTCTGGGACAAGACCGGCTGCGCGATCATCGACCCGGCCCGACTCGCCTGGGGCCTCAAGGCCGCGTGCGAGTCGCTGGGCGTGCGGATCCACGAGCGCACCAAGGTGACCGAACTGGGCGAGCACGGCTCGGGCATGGTGCTCAAGACCGCCTACGGTCGGGTCTTCGCGGGCAACGTGGCGCTGGGTACCAACGTGTTCCCGTCGTTGGTCAAGCGGCTGCGGCCGTTCGTGGTCCCGGTCTACGACTACGCGATGATGACCGAGCCGCTGAGTGCCGAGCAGCTCGCGGCGATCGGTTGGCACAACCGACAGGGCATCGGCGACACGAACAACCAGTTCCACTACTACCGGCTCAGCGCGGACAACCGGATCCTGTGGGGCGGTTACGACGCCATCTACCACTACGGTGCCAAGCTCTCCTCGGACCTGGACCAGCGTCCGGAGACGTTCGCGAAGCTCGCGGGGCACTTCTTCGAGACGTTCCCGCAGCTCGAAGGTCTGCGCTTCACCCACACGTGGGGTGGCGCGATCGACACCTGCAGCCGCTTCTCGGCGTTCTTCGGGACGGCGTACAAGGGCAAGGTCGCCTACGCGCTGGGCTTCACCGGCCTGGGCGTGGGCGCGACCCGGTTCGGCGCCGAGGTGATGCTGGACAAGCTCGACGGCCGCCCGACCGAGCGCACCCGGCTGGAGATGGTTCGCACCAAGCCGCTCCCGTTCCCGCCGGAACCGATCAAGTGGGCGGGCGTGACGATGACCAAGTGGTCGATGGACCGCGCCGACAAGAACGCCGGCAAGCGCAACCTGTGGCTCAAGGCACTCGACAAGGTCGGGATGGGCTTCGACAGCTGAGTCGCCGAAAGGGGCGGACGGATCGGCCGTGCGGCGGATCCGTCCGCCCCTTCGCCATGCGATAGGGATCCCAACCTGTAAGGCGGATGCCGCAAGGGCCGACACCTTGGAGCTTGAGCCCGACCCGCGCCGCCCGTGAGACTGGCCTCCCGGGGCTTGTGCGGCCCCTCGCCAATCCCGCATCCCCCGGAAGGTCGAACCGTGACGAACCACGTAACCCACTGGATTGCCAACGCGGAGTGGACCGGCGTCTCCGAGCGTCGGGGCGACATCCACAACCCCGCCACCGGCAAGATCACCGGCACGGTCGACTACGCCTCGGTGGCCGAGGTCGACGAGGCCGTCTCGGTCGCCGTCCGCGCCTTCGCCTCCTGGAAGAACGCCTCGCTCGCGAAGCGCTCCACGGTGCTCTTCAACTTCCGTGAGCTGCTCAACGCCAAGAAGGACGAGCTCGCCGCGATCATCGTGGCCGAGCACGGCAAGGTGCACTCGGACGCGCTGGGCGAGATCGCCCGCGGCCAGGAGGTCGTGGAACTCGCCTGCGGCATCCCGCACCTGCAGAAGGGTGGCCACTCCGAGCAGGCGTCGACGGGCATCGACGTCTACTCGATCCGCCAGCCGCTGGGCCCGGTCGCGATCATCTCGCCGTTCAACTTCCCGGCGATGGTCCCGATGTGGTTCTTCCCGATCGCGATCGCCACCGGCAACACGGTGATCCTCAAGCCGAGCGAGAAGGACCCCTCGACCGCGAACTTCCTCGCCGACCTGTGGAAGCAGGCCGGTCTGCCCGACGGCGTGTTCAACGTCGTGCACGGTGACAAGGTCGCCGTGGACCGCATCCTGGAGCACCCCGACATCAAGTCGGTCTCCTTCGTCGGCTCGACCCCGATCGCCCGGTACGTCTACGAGAACGGCACCCGCTACGGCAAGCGCGTGCAGGCCCTCGGCGGCGCCAAGAACCACATGCTGGTGCTCCCGGACGCCGACCTGGACCTGGTCGCCGACGCCGCGGTCAACGCCGGCTTCGGCGCGGCCGGCGAGCGCTGCATGGCGATCTCCGCCCTGGTCGCGGTCGAGCCGATCGCCGACGAGCTGATCGCCCGGATCAAGGAGCGGATGGCCAAGCTCCGGGTCGGCGCGGGCAACGACGCCGCGTCCGAGATGGGCCCGCTGGTCACCCGCCAGCACGCGGACAAGGTGCTGTCCTACGTCCGGGCGGGCGAGGACCAGGGCGCGACGCTCGTGGTGGACGGCCGCGAACACCCGATCAACGGGGACGACACCGCCGACGGCTACTGGGTCGG
The DNA here is from genome assembly GCF_044333915.1 of Embleya sp. NPDC020886. Classification (NCBI taxonomy): domain Bacteria; kingdom Bacillati; phylum Actinomycetota; class Actinomycetes; order Kitasatosporales; family Streptomycetaceae; genus Embleya; species Embleya sp. NPDC020886. The sequence continues at coordinate 471,939 of NZ_JBIRRX010000004.1, forward strand.
TCCGACCCTGTTCGACAACGTCACCCCCGAGATGTCGATCTACACCGACGAGATCTTCGGCCCGGTGTTGTCGGTCGTCCGGGTCGCGTCCTACGACGAGGGCCTGGCGCTGATCAACGCCAACCCGTACGGCAACGGCACCGCGATCTTCACCAACGACGGTGGCGCCGCCCGCAAGTTCCAGAACGAGGTCGAGGTGGGCATGATCGGCATCAACGTGCCGATCCCGGTCCCGGTGGCCTACTACTCGTTCGGCGGCTGGAAGAACTCGCTCTTCGGCGACCTGCACGCGTACGGCGCCGACGGCGTGCAGTTCTTCACCCGCGGCAAGGTCGTCACCCAGCGCTGGCTCGACCCGAGCCACGGCGGCATCAACCTGGGCTTCCCGACCAACGACTGACGTTCGCTCGCCTCGGCGAGCCTGCCCACCGAGCCCGCCCGACCCCAATGACGTGGTCGGGCGGGCTTCGTCGTGCGCGGCCCGGGCACCGACCCGGGTCGCTTCGCCATTTCCTCCGCACGCCTTCCCTGGCAGCATGCGTGACGGGTCGTCAGATGATCAGTCGACGGCCGTTACGGACGTGACAGGGGAACGGCGCATGCCCATCGAAGACGACCCGGCCGGCGATACCGCCATCCGGTTGATCCAGATATCCGACGTGCACTACCGGGACGCTCCGGGCACCCACGGGTTCGTGCAACACGACCCGGACGCCGGGCTGGCCGCGGCCCTCGCCGACGCCGCCGACGCGCTCGCCGAGGCCGACCTGCTGGTGGCCTCCGGCGACCTGGCCGACACCGGCGAGCCGGGGGCCTACCGGCGGCTGGCAGACGTGCTCCAGGAGCTCCCGGTGCCGGTGTACTGCCTGCCGGGCAACCACGACCGCCACGACGCCTACGTCGCGGGCCTGCCGCGCACCGGCGTGCATCTGGAACCCGCGGTGCGGATCGGGCCCTGGCTGCTGCTCATGGTGGACACCAACGCGCTCGGCCGCGAACACGTGGGCGACGGTGTCTACCGCGACCTCGACGACCGGATGACCCGGGCCGACGGGCCGGAGCTGAGCGCGCCCGAGGCCGCCCGGATCCGGGAGATCCTGGCCGGCTCGGACGCCGAGCACGTGCTGTTGTTCGTCCACCAACCGCCGCTCGCGGAGATCTGCCCGAGTCTGGACCCGTCCGGCCGACTCGGCGCGCTGCTCCGCGACTTCGGGCGGATCCGGGCCATCTCCGGCGGCCATCTGCACGGCTCGCTGGAGGGCGAGTTCGCCGGAGTGCCGGTGTTCGTGGCGCCCTCGACCACGTACAGCATCGACTACGCCGGCAAACACTTCGACGGCCCCGGCTATCGCACCTTCACGCTGCACCCGGACGGCCGGGTCGAATCCGCCGCGCACACCGCGCCCGGCCCGATCACCGACGAGATGCGGGCCAAGCCCGCACCGCGCTTCCTCACCGATCTCATGCTCGGCGTGGTGACGATCGAGGAGATGCGCGAGATGAGCGACGAGCAGTTCCGAACCCGGTTCGGCGAGCCCCGTCCGGTGCGCGGCGCCTGAGCCCGATTCCCACGACCCGACCAGTACGAGGAGACCCGTGACACAACATCAGGCGGACGCCGGACTCACCCTCGAAGGGGTCCGCAACTTCCGCGACATCGGCGGACTGCCCACCGCCGACGGCCGGCTGGTGCGAGCCGGCCGCTACTTCCGCAGCGGCCACCTGGCCAAGCCCACGGACGCGGACCGCGCGGTCCTGGCCGACCTGGGCATCCGGCTCGTGGTGGACCTGCGCAGCCCGGCCGACATCGAACTGGACGGCGCCGACGTGCTGCCCGAGGGCGCCCGGTGGTTGAACCTGCCGATGTCCGACCCGGCCCGACACTCGGACTTCTGGAGCGATCTGCGCAACGCCGACCTGAGCGTGTTGCGCGAGCGACTGGGCGACGGGCGGGCGCAGAAGTCGATCGCGGCGGACTACCGCGACCAGGTGGTGGCCCGGGTCGACCGGCACGCGCGGATGTTGCGCGCCATGCTCGACGCGGACGGCCTGCCGGTCGTGGTGCACTGTTCGGCCGGCAAGGACCGCGCGGGCATCGCGGCGGCCCTGGTGCAACGGATCGTCGGCGTCTCCGCCGACGACGCCGTGGCGAACTACCTGGTCAGCAACGAGCCGGGCAACCGCTACGAGCCGAACTCGGACAAGCTCGCGATGCGACCGGGGCTGCTGGAACTCTTCCAGCCGTTCCTGGAGGTGCGCGAGGAATATCTGCGTGGCGCGCTCGAGGTGATGGACACCCACTGGGGCGGCTTCGACGCCTACCTGGAGCAGGGTCTGGGCCTGGACGCGGACCGGCTGGACCGGCTGCGGGCGCTGTTGCTGGAGGACTGAGCCGGGCCCGGACGGCCCCGGGACGGTGCCCACAGGAGGAGGCACCGTCCCGGGGACGGCAGGCCGTCCGGCGATTGCCGAAGGCCGCCGGGAATCAGGAGTCGTCGGCCATCAGCTTGATGTTCCAGCGGGTCTCCTGGCGCGGACGCAGGTAGACCAGCCAGTACAGCGCGGCCACCACCAGCACCCCGCCGGTGATCAGCAGCGCGCGGGTCGGCTGTTCGGTCAGCACGTAGATCATCGACGCGATCAGGAGCACCGGGATCGCGGGCCACAGCGGCATCCGCCAGGCCCGGGTCTCCTGGTGCACACCCTTGCGGGCGACCAGTGCGGCCAGTGCCACCACCAGGTAGAGCGCGGCGACCGCGACGCCGGTGACCTCACCGAGGATGTCCAGGTTCACGAAGCACAGCAGCGCGCCGGGCACGCCGACGACCAGCGTGGACACCCACGGCGAACCGAACCGGTTCACCTTGCCGAAGGCCCGGTTGATCGGCTCGGGCCAGGCCCGGTCGCGGGCCGAGGCGTAGACCACGCGGGAGTTCTGGATCACCATGACCACGCCCGCGTTGATGATCGCCAGCGCGATGCACAGGCCGATGAAGGTGGCCATGCCGTGGTTGGACCAGCCCTCGACCAGGCCGAGGATGTCGCCGCCCGCCAGGGTCGCCTGGTCCGGCGCGCCGAGCGAGATCGCGATGGTCGGCACGATCAGGATCACGCCGCCCAGACCCAGGGTCCACAACACCGTGCGCGAGACCGTACGGCGCGGGTTCTCCATCTCCTCGGCCAGGTAGACCGCGGTGGAGAAGCCCTGCAGGGCGAACAGCGCGCCGGCCATGCCCGCGATCAGGATGCCCATCTTCAGCGGATCCGTCGTGTTGCTCGCCGCGTCCACGACGACCTCGGGCTTGATCAGCGTCGAGGTGGACTGGTGCACGTTGGCGAAGCCGAGGAAGGCCACGATCGCCGCGGCGACCACTTCCAGGGCCAGGAAGACGCCGGTCACCCACGCGTTCGCGCGCAGGTCGAGCAGACCCATGATGGTGGCCAGGATCATCACCGCGGCGCCGGCCCACATCGTGTCGATCGTCGCGATCGAGGTCAGATACTCGGCGGTGCCCAGGGCGATGATCGGCGGCACGATCATCACCACGATGGTGGCGATGATGAAGACCAGCCAGCCCATGAAGCGGCCCATGAGGGTGCCGACCATGGCGTACTCGCCGCCGGCGCTGGGGATCAGGGTGCCCAATTCGGAGTAGCAGAACGCGACGCCCACGCACAGGACGGCGGCCACGACCAGGGCCAGCGCGGTGCCGGAACCCAGATCCGCGAACATCCCCGGCACGATCACGAAGAGCGAGGACGCGGGGGTCAGGCACGAGAGGGTGAGCAGGGTGCCGCCGACGACTCCGATGGAGCGCTTGAGCGGGGCGGGGGTGCCACCGGCGTCGAGGGTGACTGGAGTCAAGGTCCCGGACGGCGGTGGGGTTGTTTCAACAGCCATGTGTCGCTACCTCTGCGGGACAGCGGGGTGCGGTTATCGCCTCCGGGACGGATGTGAGCCGTTCGGATCCGCCGAACGGTGCGGCGTAATACAAACGCCCGTTAGATCATGCGTCAAGATCCCGTTAGCAACTGATTCCGTAGGTCGTACACCCAGATTTCATTGAATAACGCTCCAAGCTGGCATCTGATGGTGCGTAATCCGCAGATGAAGCTGCGGGAAAAGTTTCCTCACCGTTCACCTGTCGAGATAGCCTCCGGCCATGGTCAACCGCGTACTCGCGCACACCGGGGCCCGGCATCCGGTGATCCAGGCGCCGATGGGCTGGATAGCCCGCTCCCGACTGGCCGCGGCGGTGTCCGCGGCCGGCGGGCTGGGGATGGTGGAGACCTCCTCCGGCGAGGTCGACGCGTGCCGTCGGGAGATCGACACGATGGTCGCCTCGGGGCTGCCGTTCGGGGTCAATCTGCCGCTGATGTTCCTGCGCGACGATCGGCTCGTGCGGCACGTGGCGGACGCGGGTGTGCGCTTCGTGACCACGTCGGCGGGCAATCCGGCGACCTTCGTGGACCTGCTCCGGGAGCACGGCCTGACCGTGTATCACGTGGTGCCCTCGATCCGGGCGGCCCGCAAGGCGGTCGAGGCCGGCGTGGACGGGCTCGTGGTCGAGGGCGCCGAGGGCGGCGGTTTCAAGAATCCGGCCGAGGTGTCGCTGCTCGTGTTGCTTCAGGGCATCCGGGAGATCACCGATCTGCCGCTGGTCGCCGCCGGCGGCATCGTGGACGGTCGCGGCATGGCGGCGGCGTTCGCGCTCGGCGCCGAGGCGATCCAGATGGGCACCCGGTTCCTGGCCTCGGCCGAGAGCCCGGTGCACAGCCACTACAAGCAGGCGGTGCTGGCCGCGGACGAGACCGGGACCGTGGTGGTCAACCGCACCGGCAGCCCGACCATGCGAGTCCTGGGCACCGAGTTCTCCCGCGCGCTCGCCGCCTCGGGCGGACCGGCGCACAGCTCGCTCGACGCGATCAAGCGGTTGTACTTCGACGGCGAGATGGAGGCGTCGCTCGCCTCCGCGGGCCAGTCGGTCGGCCTGGTGCACGACGTGGAGTCGGTGGCCGCGATCATCGAGCGGACGATGGCGGGCTTTCACGCGGCGCTGGCGACGGCGGTGCGCCGGGCCGGCGACGTCTGAGGCCGCCGGCGTCGGCCACCCGGGCCGCCGCCCACAGCACGATCGCGCACAGCGCCCACGAGGCCAGCACGTCCGCGAGCCAGTGGTAGTCGCACCACAGCAGCGCGAACCCGATCAGGGCACACGAGGCGGCCGCGCCCGCGGCCCAGCGTCGGCCCGCCCGCGCCGAGCCGACACGCCCGAGCAGCAGCGCGGCGATCCCGTAACAGACCGTCGAGGTCGCGGTATGGCCGGACGGGAAGAAGCCCCACGCGTCCGCGGCCACCGGCGATTCGCTCGGGCCGGGCCGGCCGATCAGATCCTTGCCGCCGATCACCGCGATCGTCACCACGAGCACGCCGCCCGCAGCGATCGCGATCGGGGAGGCACGGCGCGTGCGTACGGCGGCGAACAGCGCCGCGACGGCGAGCGCGATCCCGGCGGGCAGTGGCCCGCCCAGGTCGGCCAGGAAGTGCATCGGGCCGTCCAGCCAGGCCGTCCCGGGCGCGCCCGCGAGGTCGCGCATCGCGTTTCGGACCGTGCGGTCCAGGGTGAGCGAGGGTCCGCTTTCGGCCACTACCTGGACGGTGAGCGCGACGAGCACGAGCGCGAGAATCAGCGGCACTGCGAGGCCACGCGTGTACTGTGAGTGAACAGACCACCGCCCCGGAACGGGGGGCGTTGTCCCGGGGCGGCCGCCGGCTTGCTCAGGGCCGGCGTCGGTGGAAGGTCTGTGCATCTCACTCGAAGATACGCGGAGAACAGGTCGACGGGTTCCCGACGCGCGGCCTCCACACAAAGCCTGCACACGTTCTCCACGGTCTGGAAGGCGGGACATACACGCTGTACGTTGGAGCATTGAAGGGTGTGAGCGGCGTCACAGCGCGTGTCGCGTGAGTCCGGCCGCCCCGGAGAGTCCAAGTACGCGGAGAACATCCGTAAGCAGGACAAACCGACGGTGGCTCGAGTGACGTGGCATTGACGCAATGTCGTCGATCGCCCCTCTGCTGTCAGCACGCAAAGGTAGGGTTGGTCAGGTGGTTGAAGAGTCCGATTACTCGACATACCGCGTGCCGTGCATCCCGGCCCCTGCGGGGAGCGGGCGCGTCCGCCGGACCGAGGTTCCGGTGGTTTACAAGGGCGTCAAGGCGGGCGGTGCCGTGTTCGATTCCTCGGTGGAACCCCGACGGGGTCGGGGCGCGGGGGCGATGGGTGTGGTCCTGACCAGCGACCGTCAGCTTCGGGTCGTGCGCACGACCCGACCGCGCGGCCTGCGACTCGAAGGCGAGATCGACCTCGCGAACGTGGACGTGGTGCGCCGCGTCCTGGCCGCCGCGTCCCGCGACGGCGGTGACGTCCGGGTGGACGTGAGCAAGCTCGCCTTCATCGACGTGGCGGGCCTGCGGGTGTTCGTCGACCAGGCCGGCGCGCTGTCCCGGCGCGGCGGACACATGGTCCTGATCGGCGCGAGCCGGCAGATGTTGCGGGTGCTCACGCTGTGCGGGTGGGACACCGTCCCGGGCCTGAGCATGGTCGAGCGGATCGCCCCGGCGCCGCGCCGACCGCGGCTCTGAGCATTCCCCGACCGCACGCGGTCGGGCCGCGGCGCATCCCGCGAACCCCCATTCCGGACACACCGAACCCCCGTCCGTCGGAGTACGTGCTCCGACGGACGGGGGTTCGTGGTGTTCGTGTCCGGCTCAGACCGAGGCGGCGAACGCCTGCTCCAGCACGTCCAGGCCCTCGACGAGCAGGTGCTCGGGGATCACCAGCGGCGGCAGGAAACGCAGCACGTTGCCGTAGGTGCCGGCGGTCAGCACCAGCAGCCCCTGCGCGTGGCACGCCTTGGCGAGGGCGCCGGCCAGCTCCGGGTTCGGCTCCTTGGAGCCGGGCTTGACCAGCTCGATGGCGATCATCGCGCCCCGACCGCGGACCTCGCCGATCTCGGCGAACTTCTCGCTCATCGTGCCCAGTCGGCCGAGCATGATCTCGCCGATCCGGCGGGCCGCGCCGTTGAGGTCGAGGCCGCGCATCGTCTCGATCGCGCCGAGCGCCGCGGCGCAGGCGACCGGGTTGCCGCCGTAGGTGCCACCGAGGCCACCCGCGTGGGCGGAGTCCATGATCTCGGCGCGCCCGGTCACCGCGGCCAGCGGCAGGCCGCCGGCGATGCCCTTGGCCGTGGTGATCAGGTCCGGCACGATGCCCTCGTCGTCGCACGCGAACCACTGGCCGGTGCGGCAGAAGCCGGTCTGGATCTCGTCCGCGACGAACACGATGCCGTTCGCCTTGCAGAACTCGACGATCCTGGGCAGGAAGCCCTTGGCCGGCTCGATGAAGCCGCCCTCGCCCAGGATGGGCTCGATCACCACGGCGGCCACGTTGTGCGCGCCGATCTGCTTGGTGACGATGTCGATCGCCTGCTCGGCGGCCTCGTCGGCGCAGTTGTCCGCGCCGGTCAGCCAGCGGTAGGGGTAGGCGACCGGGACCCGGTAGACCTCGGGGGCGAACGGGCCGAACGACTCCTTGTACGGCATGTTCTTCGCGGTCAGCGCCATGGTCAGGTTGGTACGACCGTGGTAGCCGTGGTCGAACACGACCACCGCGGGGCGCTTGGTGTGGGCACGCGCGATCTTGACCGCGTTCTCCACCGCCTCGGCACCCGAGTTGAACAGCGCGGTGCGCTTGTCGTGGTCACCCGGGGTCAGCTCGTTGAGCTGCTCGGCGACCGCCACGTACGACTCGTACGGGGTCACCATGAAGCACGTGTGGGTGAACCGCTGCAATTGCTCGGACGCGCGACGCACGACACCCTCGGCCGAGTTGCCGACGCTGGTCACCGCGATGCCGGAGCCGAAGTCGATCAGGGAGTTGCCGTCCACGTCGACGACCACGCCGCCGCCCGCCTGGGTCACGAAGACCGGCAGGGTGGTGCTGACGCCGCGCGCGACCGCCGCGTTGCGACGCGTCATCAGCTCGGTCGACTTCGGGCCGGGAATGGCGGTGACGAGCCGGCGCTCCTGCGGGAGCGAGGGCCCGCCGGGCTGCGAAGCGCCCATGCTGGTCTCCTGTGGGTCGAGGTGGGGGTTCGCGGTGGCTCCGCGGTCCTCTCCGCAGGCTAGGCGCCGAGCCGCGTTCGCCGCATGCGCCGCATCGGTTAATCACCCGGTTGCTTGTGTCCGGGATGGACAAAAGCCGATCGGGCAGAACAACTCCGAACACATCCCGGACTCGCGCCGGAATGATCATCACGACAGGCGGTGTGGCGCCTACATTGAGTTCCGGTTCAGGGCGTGGTTCCGGGAGGGCGAGACGTGGACGTGGAACGGCCGGATTCCCCGGCGTCACCGGCGGTCGAGGCCGAGGTCTTCGGGGCCGACCCGAGCGACCGCGGCGACCCCGCGCGCCGGCGCGCGCGAGCCGCCCGCGCCCGGGTGCCGGCCCCGGCCGCGGCCGAACGCGACGTCGACCCCGACGGGTTCGACCTGCGCGGGTGGTTGCGCGGACCGCGGCACCGGGAGGCCCCCGGCGTGTACGGCTACGGCCGGGACGAGCGGGAGATCAGACTGCGGGCCGCCGAGCGCGACGCGCGCACCCGGCCCGAGGCGGCGCTGGTGCGCCGCGCGGTGTTGTGGCTGGTGATCGCGGTACTCAGCCTGAGCTGGGTGCTGGTCGCCTACGTCTGGCTGGTCCGGAAGATCATCCCGAGCTTCATGTGGCCGCTGTTGTTCAACAACCTGCTCTACGTGCTGCTGTTCGTGCTGTTCGGCTACCTCGGTCGCTGGCACGAGATCGCCTGGCCGTTTTTGCGCCCGTGGTGGCAGCGGCTGGACCGGCGGGCCGAGCTGAACGGCCGCCCGCGCCCCGAACAGTGGCGGCGCGCCGCGCTGTTCCTGGTGCTGGGCTTCGTCGCCTGGGTCGTGCTGATGCGGCCGTTCGTCGCGCTGTTGTTGCTGATCTTCCCGCGTGGGCTGCTGCACGACGGGCAGTGGCTGGTGCGACTCCTCTACAACGGCGGTTTCCTGTACGCGGGCGCGGTGCTCGGCCGCTGGGACGTGGTGATCCGGCCGTACGCGCGCACCCCGCGCGAGCAGGTGGTGCCGGAAACCGAGGAGGCGCAGGTCGCCGACGCGGAGCTGTGGCCCGAGTTGCGCGACGCGGCGCAACACGAGGCGGCCGACGTGCTCGACCACGAGGTGTCGGCGGGCCGGCTGCGGGACGTGGACTATCTGCGGCTGCGCCGGGTGCTGGAGGCCGGCGAGGCGGACCTCGACTACCTCGCGGACGTGGCCGAGGAGATCACCGACAACGGTGCCGCGGCCTGTCGGCACGGCTCCGGGCAGCGTGACCTGCGGCCCCGGCGCGCCGAGCACGACCTGCTGGCCGGCCAGGTGCGGGTCGGCGTGGGCACCGACCATCCGAAGAACCCGCCGCTGTACCGGGACACCGCCTTCGCCCTGGATCCGGACGTGCTCGGCGCCTCGATGCTCGTGGTCGGGGCGGCTCGGGCGGGCGAGCCGGGCCGACTGCTCGAACCGGTGGTCGAGACGATGGCGCTGCGCGCGCTCACCGGCGCCGCGTCGCTGGTGGTGATCGACGCCAAGGGCGACGAGTTCGAACGCCCGGGCGGCTACGACCTCGAAGTGATCGTCGGCGACCCGGACTCGCCCTCGGGCCTGGATCTGTACGGCGGCGCGGCCTCGCCCGAGGACGCCGCCGACCGGCTCGCCGCCGCGGCGCTGCCTCCGAACGCGATCGGGCTCGGCGACGCCGTGAGCAACGCGCTGCGCCAGGTGCTCGGCGCGTACGTGGCCGCGCACGGCCGCTATCCCGAGGTGGGCACGCTGCTCGACCTGCTGGACGGCACCGAGGCCGCGCTCGCCGCCCTGGAGCGCGCGCTGCGGGCGGTCGACCGGTATGCCGAACACGAACGGGCGTTGCGCGCGATGGCGCGTGGCGACGACGACGCGCGGCTGCTGGTGCAGCGCCTCGCGGTGCTCGAACGACCCGGCGTCGCCGAACTGTTCCGCCCCGATCGGCAACGCTTCGCGGCCGGCGACATCGACCGGCCGCTGCGGGTGCGGATCGCGCTGAACGAGGCCGCGCACCCCGAGGCGGCCCGGCTGATCGGCCGGCTCGTGTTGTCGCAGTTCGTCCAGGCGATGGCCACGCCCCGGCGCGAGCGCGGGCCGCGCAAGGTGTTCGCGTGCCTGGTCGCCGACGACGCCGGGCGGCTGGTGGACGAGTACGCGGCCAAGGGCTTGCAGTGGGCCCGCAACCGTCGGGCCGGCCTGGTGCTGTCGGTGCGCTCGCTCGACGAACTCGCCCCCGCACTGCGGCACACCGTGTTCGCCGCGGCCGGCTGCAAGGCGGTGGTACCGGGTGCCTCCCGGGCCGATGCCGAACTGTTCGCCGAGTACTGGGGAATGACCAAGGAACAGGAGAAGTCGATCACCATGGGCACGCCCGAGGGCGGCCTGGTCAAGCGGATCCGCTACTCGGTGCTGGGCGCGTTGTTCGGCGAGAAGGCGAGTGGGCGGTCCGAGCGGGTGACCACCCGTACCGTCGAGCGCTTCCGCTGGTCCCCGACCGAGATCACCGGCGATCTGCCCACCCGGCACGCCATCGTCAGCCTGACCACCCGAAAAGGCGAGCGAACCCCTCCCGTGCTGATCGATCTCGGCCGCTGAGTCAGACTGGAAGCCTCTCCCACTCCAGTTTGGACAACACCCACATGCCGCCCACCCTCGCGTCCCTGGTCCGCGCACCCGCCCTCGACCTGCGGGTGCTCGCGGGCAAGGGCGGACTCGACCGCGAGGTGCGGTGGGTGCACACGAGCGAACTCGCCGATCCCACGCCCTATCTGGAGGGCGGCGAACTGCTGCTCACCACCGGGATGAAGCTCGGCCGCAACAACGCCGAGCGCCGCGCCTACGTCGAGCGGCTCGCGGCGGCCGAGGTGGCCGGGCTCGGGATCGGGGTGGGCCTGACCCTGGACCGGGTGCCCGCGGTGATCGTCGAGGTCGCCGAGGCGCACGGCTTCCCGGTGTTCGAGGTGCCGCGACCGACGCCGTTCATCGCGATCAGCAAGGTGGTCTCGTCGGCGCTGGCGGCCGAGCAGTACGAGACCGTCACCACCGGCTTCGCGGTCCAGCAGGAGTTGACCCGGGCCGCCGCCGGGCGCGAGGGCCCCGCGACGCTGATCCGCCGGCTCGCGGCTCGGCTGGACGGCTGGGCCGCGCTCTACGACGCGGACGGCACGCTGCGCCAGGTCGCGCCCGCCGCGGCCCGGGGGCGCACCGACGGGTTGCGCGCCGACATCGAGAAGTTGCGCGGGATGCCCGCGCCGTCGTCCGCGTCGTTGCCCGGGATCGAGGACACCGGGCGGGTGGTGGTCCAGTCGCTGGGCGCCGAGCGGCGGATCAGCGGATTCCTGGCGGTGGGCACGGACCGGCCGCCGCGCACCGCCGACCGGCAGACGCTGGGCACCGCCGCCTCGCTGCTCACCCTGGCCCTGGAGCAGTCCCGGGTCAGTGCCGACGCGGGCGCCCGGATGCGCACCGCGCTGCTGCGGTTGTTGCTCACCGGCGAGCGGGCGACGCCGGCCGAACTGGCCCACGACATCGCGGCGGACCTGCCGCCCGGGCCGTGGCGGGTGGTGGTGGCCACCGGGCCGGAGCCGGTGGTGGCGGCGTTCGTGGAGCGACTGTGCGCGCGGGCGGTCCGGGCCGGCACCCCCGCGCTCACCGGCGAGCTGGGCGGGGCGAGCGTGCTGGTGTTGCCGGAATCGGTCGAGCCGGTCGAGCCGGTGGACCTGCCCGGCCTGATCGCGGGCGTGTCCGGTCCGGTGGAGCCGCCGGCCGCCGCCGACGGCTACCGGCAGGCGCTGGGGGCGCACGCGGTGGGCCTGCGCTCGGAGAAGGCGCTGACCGTGCACGGTCGCGACGCCGGCGGGTTGTTGCCGCTGCTGGACGGGGACGCCGTGCACGCGTGGGCCGAGCAACTGCTCGCACCGTTGCGCGCGCACGACGCGGGCGGCCGGGGCGACCTGATCGGCTCGCTGCGCGCGTGGCTGGCCCGGCACGGGCAGTGGGACGCGGCGGCCGGCGAGCTGGGCGTGCACCGGCACACGTTGCGCTACCGCATCCGGCGGGCCGAGGAGATCCTCGGCCGTACCCTGGACGATCCGGACACCCGCGCGGAACTGTGGTTCGCGCTGCGCGACCCGAGCGTGGTCCGTGAGGACAAGTCGTAGCACCGGAGACGCGGGATTGGCCGGGATGGACAAAAACGCGGACGCCCGATCGGCCTACCGTTGAGTCACCGGGATCATCGGCACCCGTTGACGGAGAAGGAGCAGCAGTGACCACCACCCACGCGTTCTGGCTGGCAGGCCGACAGGCCACCGGCGAGACGGCCTTCGACGTCACGAACTCGTACGACGGCCGGCTCGTCGGCCGCGTCTCCGAGCCCACCGACGCGCAGATCGAGGAGGCCGTCGCCGCGGCGCACGCCGTCGCCCACGAGTTCGCCGCACTGCCCGCCTACCGGCGCGCCGCGGCCCTGGACCACGTGGCCAAGCGGCTCGGCGAGCGCACCGAGGAGATCGCCCGGCTGATCACCGCCGAGAACGGCAAGCCGATCAAGTGGGCGCGCGGCGAGGTCGGCCGCGCGGTCTCGGTGTTCCGCTGGGCGGCCGAGGAGGCCCGCCGGTTCAACGGCGAGGGCATGCGGCTGGACACCGACGCGGGCGGCACCGGTCGTTACGCGCTGGTCCGCCGGATCCCCAAGGGCGTGGTGCTGGGCATCGCGCCGTTCAACTTCCCGCTCAACCTGGTCGCGCACAAGGTCGCCCCGGCGATCGCGGTCGGCGCCCCGATCATCCTCAAGCCCGCGCCGGCCACCCCGCTGTCCGCGCTCGTGCTCGGCGAGATCCTGGCCGAGACCGACCTGCCGAACGGCTCGTGGAGCGTGCTTCCCGTCCCCAACGACCGGATGCCGGCGCTGGTGAAGGACGAGCGGCTGCCGGTCATCTCGTTCACCGGCTCGGGCCCGGTGGGCTGGAGCATCATGGACTCGGTGCCGCGCAAGCACGTCACCCTGGAACTGGGCGGCAACGCCGCCGCCGTCGTGCTCGCCGACTGGTCCTCCGAGGCCGACCTGGAGTGGGCCGCACAGCGGATCGCGACCTTCTCCAACTACCAGGGCGGCCAGTCCTGCATCTCGGTGCAGCGGGTGATCGCCGACGCGAGCGTCTACGACCGCCTGGTCGAGAAGGTCGTGGCGAAGGTGGCCGCGCAGGTCACCGGCGACCCCGAGGACGACACGGTCGACGTCGGCCCGCTGGTCAGCGTCGCCGCCGCCGAGCGGGTCCAGTCCTGGGTGGACGAGGCCGTGCAGGCCGGCGCCAAGGTGCTCACCGGCGGCACCCGCGACGGTGCCGCCTACGCGCCGACGGTGCTCAGCGAGGTCCCGGCCGGCGTCACCATCGCCTGCGAGGAGGTCTTCGGCCCGGTGCTCACGCTGACCCGGGTGGACGGCACGGACGCCGCGTTCGCCGCGGTCAACGACTCCGAGTTCGGTCTCCAGGCCGGCGTGTTCACGCACGACATCCAGACCGCCTTCCGGGCCCAGCGCGAGCTGGAGGTGGGCGGCGTGATCATCGGCGACGCCCCGTCCTACCGCGCCGACCAGATGCCCTACGGCGGCGCGAAGAACTCCGGCGTCGGCCGTGAGGGGGTCACCTACGCGATGACCGACTTCACGTACGAGCGCGTCATGGTGCTCACGGGCCTGGACCTGTAGACACCCCACCGACGAAGGGCCCGGCCACCTGGGGTGGTGCCGCCGGGCCCTTTCGCATTTCTCCGGGGGCGGCGCGCCCGCGACCCCCCCCGCGCGACCTCGCGGGCCGGTGATCCGCCAAGTGGCCGTAGCTCTGGACAAATGGGCGTCACGCGGCATTCAGTGGACGTGCACGGGCAGGTAACACCGGTCGGTAACAACGCCGGTTCCGCTGCGAGTCCGCGAGGAGTCCGCCATGCCCCCTGTCAGCGAACGCGAAGCCCGCAAGGTTGCCGAGGAAGCCCGGCAGCAGGACTGGGACAAGCCCAGTTTTGCCAAGGAACTCTTCCTCGGGCGGCTGCGGCTCGACCTCGTCCACCCGCATCCCGAGGCGGACGCGGAGGAGATCCGTCGGGGGGAGGACTTCCTCCGCGTGCTGCGGGAGTTCCTCACCACCCGGGTGGACCCCACCGTGATCGAGCGCGACGCGCGGATCCCGGACGAGGTGCTCAAGGGCCTGGCCGAGATCGGCGCGCTGGGCATGAAGATCGACACCGAGTACGGCGGCCTCGGCCTGAGCCAGCTCTACTACAACAAGGCGCTGGTCCTGGTCGGCTCGGTCAACGCGGCACTGGGCGCGCTGCTGTCCGCGCACCAGTCGATCGGGGTGCCGCAACCGGTCAAGATGTTCGGCACCGACGCGCAAAAGCGCGAGTTCCTGCCGCGTTGCGTGCGCGAGGTCAGCGCGTTCCTGCTCACCGAACCCGACGTCGGCTCGGACCCGGCCCGGCTGGCCACCGCCGCGGTGCCCACCGAGGACGGCGAGGCGTACGTCCTGGACGGCGTGAAGTTGTGGACCACCAACGGCGTGGTGGCCGGGCTGCTCGTGGTGATGGCCCGGGTGCCCAAGGCGGAGGGTCGGCGCGGCGGGATCACCGCGTTCGTCGTGGACGCGGACAGCCCCGGCATCACCGTGGAGAACCGCAACGCGTTCATGGGCCTGCGCGGCATCGAGAACGGGGTGACCCGCTTCCACAACGTCCGGGTGCCGGCGGCGAACCGGATCGGCGCCGAGGGTGCGGGCCTGAAGATCGCGCTGACCACGCTCAACACCGGCCGCCTCTCGCTGCCCGCGATGTGCGCCGGCGCGGCCAAGTGGTCGCTCAAGGTGGCCCGCGAGTGGGCGGGCGAGCGCGAGCAGTGGGGCCGCCCGATCGCCGGCCACGAGGCGGTCGCGGGCAAGATCGCCTACATCGCGGCCAGTGCCTTCGCGCTGGAGGCGGTGCTGGAGCTGACTGCCCGGATGGCCGACGAGGATCGCCGCGACATCCGGATCGAGGCCGCGCTGGCGAAGCTGTACGCGTCCGAAGTGGGCTGGACGGTCAGCGACGAACTCGTCCAGATCCGCGGCGGGCGCGGCTACGAGACCGCCGCCTCGCTGCGCGCCCGGGGCGAACGCGGGGTGCCGGCCGAGCAGATGTTGCGGGACATGCGGATCAACCGGATCTTCGAGGGCTCGACCGAGATCATGCACCTGCTGATCGCGCGGGAGGCGGTGGACGCGCACCTGGCCGTGGCCGGCGACATCATCGACCCCGACGCCGACCTGAAGGCCAAGGGCAAGGCCGCCGCCGACGCGGGCGTCTTCTACGCCAAGTGGCTGCCCAAGCTGGTCGCCGGCAAGGGCCAGGTGCCGACCTCCTACCGCGAGTTCGCCCCGGTCGGCGCACCGAGCCTGGCCGCGCATCTGCGCTTCGTCGAGCGCGCCTCGCGCCGGCTGGCCCGCTCCACCTTCTACGGGATGGCCCGCTGGCAGGGCGCGATGGAGCGCAAGCAGGGCTTCCTCGGCCGGATCGTCGACATCGGCGCCGAGTTGTTCGCGATGAGCGCGGTGTGCGTACGGGCCGACATGCTGCGCCGCCGCGACGTCGAACAGGGCGGGGCCGCGTACGAACTCGCCGACCTGTTCTGCCGGCAGGCCCAGATCCGGGTGGACGAGTTGTTCGGCCGGTTGTGGACCAACACCGACGTGTTGGACGTCAAGGCGACCGAGGGTGTGCTGGCGGGCCGGTATCTGTGGTTGGAGGAGGGCGTCCTCGACCCGTCCACCGAGGGCCCGTGGATCGCCGACGCGACGCCCGGCCCGGCCAAGGTGGCCAACGTGCACCGACCCGTCGGCTGAGCCGCGCGCGGCCGGCGGGAGCGCCCGCCGGCCGCCGCCGCACGGTCCGCGGGCGGTCGCCGCGGGCAATCGTCGACCTGGGCTCGGTGCCGCGCCGGCGCGGGCCACAATGGTCGGATGGACTCCCTGGCCGATCCGTACGCGCCCTTCGCCGCCCCCGACCAGTCGACCAGCCGACGGGACATCGTCCTGCTCGGCTCCACCGGGTCGATCGGGACCCAGACCATCGACGTGGTTCGCGCCCACCCCGAGCTGTTCCGGATCGTCGGCCTGTCCGCCGGCGGCGGCCGGGTGGACGAGCTGGCCCGGCAGGCACTCGAACTGGGGGTCGAGGTGGTCGCGGTGGCCAAGGCGTCCGCCGCACAGGACCTGCAATTGGCCTTCTACGCCGAGGCGCAACGCCGCGGCTACGCCAAGGGCCGGTACAAGCTGCCGCGCATCCTGGCCGGCCCCACCGCCGCCACCGAGCTGGCCGCACACCCGTGCGACGTGGTCCTCAACGGCATCACCGGCTCGATCGGCCTGGCCCCCACCCTCGCCGCGCTGACCGCGGGCCGCACCCTCGCGCTGGCCAACAAGGAGTCGCTGATCGTCGGCGGCCCGCTGGTCAAGGCGATCGCCAAGCCCGGCCAGATCGTCCCGGTCGACTCCGAGCACTCGGCGCTGATCCAGGCGCTGCGCGGCGGCCGGGCGGACCAGGTCAAGCGGCTCGTGGTGACCGCCAGCGGCGGCCCGTTCCGCGGTCGCAGCCGCGCCGACCTGGTCGACGTCACGCCGAAGGAGGCCGCCGCCCACCCCACCTGGGACATGGGCCCGGTGATCACGATCAACTCGGCGACCCTGGTCAACAAGGGGCTGGAGGTGATCGAGGCGCACCTGCTCTACGACATCCCGTTCGACCGCATCGACGTCGTGGTGCACCCGCAGTCGATCGTGCACTCGATGGTCGAGTTCGTCGACGGCTCGACCCTGGCCCAGGCATCGCCGCCGGACATGCGACTGCCGATCGCGCTCGGCCTGTCCTGGCCCGACCGGGTGCCCGAGGTCGCGGCCGGCTGCGACTGGACCAAGGCGGCCACCTGGGAGTTCTTCCCGCTCGACCACGAGGCGTTCCCGGCCGTCGAACTGGCCTGCGCCGCGGGCCGCGCGGGCGGCACCGCGCCGGCCGTGTTCAACGCGGCCAACGAGGAGTGTGTCGACGCGTTCATCGCGGGACACCTGAAGTTCAACGGCATCACCGATACCGTCGCCGCCGTCGTGAGCGAGCATGATGTACGTGGGGACGGCAACCGGCTGACACTGGAGGACGTCCTCGACGCGGAGGACTGGGCGCGCCGACGGGCACGCGAGATCATCGCCCACGGAGGAGAACCCCGTTGACCCTGTTCATGACGATCCTCGGCATCGTCGTCTTTGTCGTGGGCCTGCTGTTCTCCATCGCCTGGCACGAGGCGGGCCACCTGATCACCGGCAAGATGTTCGGTGTGCGGGTGCCGCAGTACATGGTCGGCTTCGGCAAGACGTTGTGGTCGAGGAAGATCGGTGAGACCGAATACGGGCTCAAGGCGATCCCGGCGGGCGGCTACTGCCGGCTGATCGGCATGTTCCCGCCCGACGCGTCGGGCAAGGTCCAGGCCCGCAGCACCTCACCCTGGCGCAGCATGATCGAGGACGCCCGCGAGGCGTCCTACGAGGAGGTCGGTCCCGGCGACGAGGACCGGATGTTCTACCAGCGCAAGCCGTGGCAGCGCACGATCATCATGCTGGCCGGTCCGTTCATGAACCTGGTCCTGGCCATCGCGCTGTTCGCGGTGTTCCTGATGGGCTTCGGGATCAACCAGCCCAGCACCACGGTGAGCAGCGTCTCCGAGTGTGTGGTCAGCGCCGACGCCAAGACCGACAAGTGCCCGGAGAACGCGCCGGACGCGCCGGGCAAGGCCGCCGGGCTGCGCGCGGGCGACAAGATCGTCAGCTACAACGGCACGAAGATCACCGGTTACGACACGCTGCGCGATCTGATCCGCAAGACCGAGGGCCAGGCCACCATCGTGGTCGAGCGCAAGGGTGAACAGCTCACCCTGACCCCGACGATCGCCCGCAACAAGGTGGCCAAGCTCGACAGCCACGGCGCCCCGATCCCCGGGCAGTTCCTGGAGAACTCCGGCTTCCTCGGCTTCAGCCCGGCGAGCGGCATCCAGCGACAGAGCGCGTCGCAGTCGGTCACCTACATGACGGACATGGTCGACAACGCCTTCCACAGCATGTTGCGCATCCCGCAGAAGGTGCCCGCACTGTGGGGCGCGGCCTTCCAGGGCGACGACCGCGACCAGGACTCGCCGGTGGGCGTGGTCGGCGCGGCCCGGGTCGGCGGCGAGGTCGCCGCGCTGGATGTGCCCGCCTCCCAGCGGGTGGGTCTGATGATCTTCATCATCGCGGGCTTCAACCTGTCGCTGTTCCTGTTCAACATGCTTCCGCTGCTCCCGCTCGACGGCGGACACGTGGTCGGCGCGTGGTGGGAGTCGATCCGTCGGCGGATCGCGAGCCTGCGCAAGCGGCCCGACCCGGGCCCCTTCGACGTGGCCAAGCTGATGCCGGTGGCCTACGTGGTGGCGTCGATCTTCATCGCCTTCACCGTGCTGGTGTTGATCGCCGACCTGATCAACCCGGTCAAGCTCACTTAGCGCGGTACGCCCCACCCCGTCCGGCTCCCACGCCGGCCCACGTGTGTCGATCAGGCAACAGGTGGGCCGGCATGGGGGTACACGCGCGTCCGCACCTCGTCGCGGTGGCGTAGCTTTGAGGACGACCTACCGCGCCGACCCACGGGACCGAAAAGAATGACCGCGATCCAGCTCGGAATGCCGTCCGTACCTGCCCGGCCCCTCACGCCGCGCCGCAAGTCACGGCAGATCATGGTCGGCAGTGTGGCCGTCGGTGGAGACGCTCCGGTGTCGGTGCAGTCCATGACCACCACCCTGACCTCCGACGTCAACGCCACGCTTCAGCAGATCGCCGAGCTGACCGCCTCCGGCTGCCAGATCGTCCGCGTCGCGGTGCCCTCGCAGGACGACGCCGACGCGCTGCCCGCGATCGCCCGCAAGTCGCAGATCCCGGTGATCGCGGACATCCACTTCCAGCCCAAGTACGTGTTCGCCGCGATCGACGCCGGCTGCGCCGCGGTGCGGGTGAACCCGGGCAACATCAAGCAGTTCGACGACAAGATCGCCGAGATCGCCAAGGCCGCGTCCGCCGCCGGCACCCCGATCCGGATCGGCGTCAACGCCGGGTCGCTGGACAAGCGGCTGCTCGCCAAGCACGGCAAGGCCACCCCCGAGGCACTGGTCGAGTCCGCGCTGTGGGAGTGCTCGCTGTTCGAGGAGCACGACTTCCGGGACATCAAGATCTCGGTCAAGCACAACGACCCGGTCGTGATGATCGAGGCATACCGGCTGCTCGCCGAGCGCTGCGACTATCCGCTGCACCTGGGCGTCACCGAGGCCGGTCCCGCGTTCCAGGGCACGATCAAGTCCGCGGTCGCGTTCGGCGCGTTGCTCGCGCAGGGCATCGGCGACACCATCCGGGTCTCGCTCTCCGCTCCGCCGGTCGAGGAGATCAAGGTCGGCAACCAGATCCTGGAGTCGCTGGGCCTGCGGCAGCGCGGCCTGGAGATCGTCTCGTGCCCGTCCTGCGGTCGCGCCCAGGTCGACGTGTACAAGCTCGCCGAGCAGGTCACCGCCGGCCTGGACGGGCTCAAGGTGCCGCTGCGGGTGGCCGTCATGGGCTGTGTCGTCAACGGCCCCGGCGAGGCCCGCGAGGCGGACCTGGGTGTGGCCTCCGGCAACGGCAAGGGGCAGATCTTCGTCAAGGGCGAGGTGATCAAGACCGTGCCCGAGTCGAAGATCGTCGAGACCCTGATCGAGGAAGCCCTCAAGCTCGCCGAGCAGATGCAGGCGGACGGCGTGCTCAGCGGCGACCCGATCGTCGACATCGCCTGAGCCGAGTCCGACCCGCCGCGGCCGCTCCGGCCCGCTCGACCGGATCAATCCACTCGGCCACCCGGGTGACATATCGTTGATGCGCCCCTACCCCCGGTAATCGCGCCCCGATCATCGAGAGATGTGATCGGGGCGCCGCCCCGGGGGGAGGGGCGTCGCGCGTGGGACGCATCATCGTGGCCGCACTGGCCGTCGTCGGCATGGTCGTGGGCACCGCGGCGGTTCCCGCGAGCGGACCCGACCCGGGCGCGAGGCGACCGTCCGCCCGGGTGCCGGCCGCGATCGCCTGGGGTGCGTGTCCGGCCGACGTGGCCGCACCCGGACTGCGCTGTGGAACGCTGGCCGTCCCGGTCGACCACACGCGCGCCGACGGGCCCACCACGACGCTGGGCGTCTCGCTCGCACCGGCCGGCGGCGGCGCGCCCCGGCGCGGCACGATCGTGGTCAATCCCGGCGGTCCGGGCGGCGGCGGCATGTGGCTGGCCGACCTGGTCAGGCGCGCGATGCCGGAACGGGTGCGGCAGAGCTACGACATCGTCGGCGTCGACCCGCGCGGCAACCACCACAGCGACCCGATCTCCTGCGTCGACGCGAGCTTCGACCGGGCCCCGAAGCCGGACCCGGTGCCCGCCACGGCGCAGGACGAGCAGCGGCTGATCGAACGTGCCCGCGACTACGCACGCGGCTGCGCCGAGCGGGCCGGCGACCTGCTGCCGCACCTGGGCACCCTGGAGAACGCGCGCGACCTCGACCTGGTCCGCGCCGCGCTCGGCCAATCGCGGATCTCCTTCATCGGCTGGTCCTACGGCACCTACCTCGGCGCGGTCTACGGGCATCTGTTCCCCGAGCGGGTCGACCGGATGATCCTGGACAGCGTCGTCGACCCGCGGCCGGACCAGGTCTGGTACCGGATCAACCTGCGTCAGGACATCGCCTTCCAGGGCCGCTGGCGAGACCTCGTCGCGGCCGAGGGCGCCGACCTGGAGGACCTGTTCGCCCGCACGCTCGCCGGCGTCCGAGCCGAGCCCGCCGGCGGCCTCGTCGGCCCCGCCGAACTGCGCGACCTCGCCACCCGCGCCCTGTACAACTCGCGGAGCTGGCCGGAATTCGCCGCGGCACTGCGCGCGCACGATCGAGGCGACCCGGGCCCGCTGGCCGCGCTGTACACGCCGGCCACCGCACAGGACGCCAACGGCACCGCGATCTACACCGCCGTCGAATGTCACGACGGGCCCTGGCCGCGCGACTGGTCGGTGTGGGACCGCGACGCCCGCGCCGTGGACCGCACCGCGCCCCTGACCACCTGGTCCAACACCTGGCTGAACGCACCCTGCGCGTTCTGGCCGGTGCCCGCCCGCACACCGCCGACGATCGACGGCCACGACCTGCCACCGGTGCTGCTGGTCCAGGGCACCCGGGATCCGGCCACCCCGCCCGCCGGGGCGAGCGCGCTGCACCAGGCACTGCCTTCCTCGCACCTGATCACCGTGCTCGACGAGGGCGACCACGGGATCCTCGCGTTCCAGCCCGCCCCATGCGTCCTGCGGGCCGCCTCGGCCTACCTGACCGACGGCACGCTCCCGCCGGGCCGCGACACCACCTGTGAGGCATCGTGATCCGCGCCGTCCGCGTCCTGTTGGCGGGCGTGCTGACCGCCGCCGTACTGACCGTCGCCGGCCCCGCCGGGGCGGACCCCGGGCCGATCACGTGGGGCGGCTGCCCACCGGGCACCGCGGCGGGGGAGCGCTGCGGCACCATCGGCGCCCCGCTGGACCACGCCCGTCCGGGCGGCCCGCGGATCCGGGTCGGCGTCTCCAAGGTCGCGGCGAGCGGGACGAAGGCGGAGTACCAGGGCATCCTGATGGTCAACTTCGGCGGCCCGGGCGCCGCCGGCGTCGGCTCGATGGGAGCGCTCGCCGGCGGTCTGCCCGAGCGGCTGCGCCGGGCCTACGACCTGATCGGCTTCGACCTGCGCGGGCGCGGCACGAGTACCCGCGTGGAGTGCACCGACCCGGAGACCTTCGGCCGCTCCCCCCGGCCCGACCCGGCGATGCCCGGCAGCCGAGCGGCGCACCTGGCCGCGACCCGCGCGTTCGCCGACGGTTGCCGCAGGTCCGCCGGCGACCTGCTGCCGCACCTGACCACCCGGGACATCGCCCGTGACCTCGACCTGGTCCGGGCCGCGTTCGGCGCCGACCGGATCTCGATCCTGGGCTACTCCTACGGCAGCTACCTGGGCGCGGTCTACGGGCAGCTCTTTCCGAACCGGGTACACCGGATGTTGCTCGACAGCCTGGTCGACCCGACCGAGGTCTGGTACGGGACCGGCTTCCTGCAAGCCCGCGGGTTCGACGCGCGTCGGCACGACTGGGCCGCGTGGACGGCCGAGCGCGCCGACCGCTTCCACCTGGGCGACTCCACCGCGGCCGTACTGGCCGGCTGGGACCGGCTGCGCGGGCAACTCGCCGAACACCCCGCCGGCGGCGTGTTCGGCGGCGTCGAACTCGACCAGTACACGCTCGGCAAGCTGTACACCGACCGGAACTGGGCGAGTCTGTCCGGCGCACTCGCGGACTACGCGTCGGGCGATCCGACCGCGCTGATCGCCGGGCGCAAACCGGCCACCGCGGACGAGGTCAACTTCGAGTCGGTGTTCCAGACCGTCGCCTGCGCGGACGCGCCCTTCCCGGCCGACGAGGCGGTCCTGGAACGGGACATGGCCGTGTTCCGGGCCCGGCACGGCGCGCTGGGCGCGGCCATCGCCGCTCCGGGCGCGTGCCTGTACCTACAGAGCAACACCGCCCCGCCGACCCGGATCGACGGTGCCGGTCTGCCCGGTGTCCTGCTCGTCCAGTCCGTCGGCGACCCGGCGACGCCCTACGAGGGGGCCCTGCGCATGCACGCGGCGCTGCCCTCGTCGCGGCTGCTCACCGTGCGCGGCAACGGCAACCACGGGCACTACCTGGTCGAGGGCTCGTGCGTCGACGACCGGGGCACCGCCTACCTGGTCGAGGGCACCCTGCCCGCGACCGACGTCGAGTGCACCGGCCCCGCGTCGGCCGATTCCGACCCGCGCCGATCGCCGGTCCCACACCCGCGCCGCTGACCCGGCCACAGGCCGCACCGGCCCCGGTCGCCGATCCCGTCGCCTCCCGGGCGGCGCGGGCGGCCCGGACCTGCATAGGGTGGTGCCGCAAGACTGGCATTTCCCCAAGGTCCGCCTGATGGCATGGTGAGGCACGTGCTGAGCTCGGTTTCCACCAAAGTCCTGGACGGGAGCGACCTGTCCGCCGTCCAGGCGCTGCTCGACCGTGACCCCGTCACGAACGTCTTCGTCGCGTCCCGGGTTCGACTCGCCGGCGTCGACCCGTGGCGACTGGGCGGCGAGCTGTGGGGTTATTACGAGGGTGGTCGGCTCACGTCGCTGTGCTACGCGGGGGCGAATCTGGTCCCGGTCGAGGCCGGCCCGGACGCCATACGTTCGTTCGCCGAGCGGGCCCGCCGCCAGGGCCGACGCTGCTCGTCGATCGTCGGCCCGGCCGAGGCGGCCGGCGACCTGTGGCGTCTGCTCGAACCGGTGTGGGGACCCGCTCGCGACGTGCGGCCGGTGCAGCCGCTCATGGTCGCCGAGGAACCCTCGCGCGAGGTCGCCCCGGATCCGCTCGTGCGCCGGGTGCGTCCGGACGAGCTGGACCTGGTGATGCCCGCGTGCGTGGCGATGTTCACCGAGGAGGTCGGCATCTCGCCGCTGATCGGCGACGGCGGCACCCTGTACCGCGCCCGGGTGGCCGAACTCATCGCGGGCGGGCGGGCGTTCGCCCGGATCGAGGACGGCCGGGTGGTGTTCAAGGCGGAGATCGGCGCGGTCACCCGACACGCGTGCCAGATCCAGGGCGTGTGGGTCGCGCCGGAGCGGCGCGGCGAGCGCCTGTCCGAGATCGGCATGGCGGCCGTCCTGCGGCACGCGCTGAGCGAGGTGGCCCCGATCGCCAGTCTCTACGTCAACAGTTACAACGGCCCCGCGCGCGCGGCCTACCGGCGGGTCGGCTTCGCCGAGACCGGGGCCTTCATGAGCGTGCTGTTCTGATCCGGCCCGTGGTGTCCGGACAGCGGCGGCGACCCGATTCCAGGGAGTGCGTGTGCTGATGGAGTGGACGTGCCGGGTCGTCGATCTCGCCGAGTACGCGGACGAGGCGGTCGACGTCCAGGCCGGCGCGTTCGGTCTCGCCGACGACGAGATCGCGGTGCGGCAGCGGATAATGCGCCGGCACGCGACCTTCGCCGGGGTGCGTTCCCTGGGCGCGTTCGACGACGACGGTCGACTGGTCGGCTTCGGCTACGGCTATCCCAATCTCACCGACCAGTGGTGGAGCCTGGTGATCGAACCGCACCTGGCCCGGGCCGGATACCGGGCCTGGCTGGACGAGTCGTTCGTGGTCGGCGAACTGCACGTGTTGCCGCGCTGGCAGGGGCACGGCATCGGACGCACCCTGATCACCCTGCTGTGTCGGGGCCAGGACCGGTCGCACATCCTGCTGTCGGCGATCGACGAACACACGCCGGCCCGCCGGTTGTACCGCGGTCTGGGTTTTCGGGACCTGGCCCGTCCGGTCCTGTTCCCGGGCAACGACCGCCCCTACGCGGTGATGGGCGCGGTGCTGCCGTTCACGTGAGGCGTCCGCACCGCGCGGATCAGGACAACCACTCCGCGACGGACAGCAGGTCCTCGCCCGCCGGATCCTCCACCGACACGCACCACAGGCCGAGCGCCAGCGCCTGCACCAACGCCCAACCACGCACCCGCTCGGCGTCCAGGTCCAACGCGTTCGCCAGCCAGGTCACCCGCCGCCGCACCAGCGCCTGCGGACGCGGCTCGGCGACCACCGTGGCCATCCGGTCCCGGACCAGTGCGCCCAGGTCGAAGGCCCGTTCGCCGAGCATCGGGCGCGGGTCGATGGCCAGCCACTTCGTCCGCTCGGCGGCCAGCACGTTGCCGTGGTGGAAGTCGGTGTGCAGGACCACCACCTCCGGCTGCGACGCGGCCAACTCGCGGCACAGCGACACCGCCTCGTCGACCAGTGCCCGGGGACACGGGCCGGCCAGGTCCGCGTAGCGGCGCGGGATCGATTCGCCCCAGTGCTCGGCCCGATCCGCGACCGGTTCGATCGCGCAGTCCGCGGGCGGGGTCACCCACAACCTGCGCACCACCTCGGCGGCCTCCAGCATCGCCCGGTCCTCGGCCAGGGAGCGCAGCGACACGTCCGGCTGGAGTCGCTCCAGCAACAGCGCGCCGCGCTCGGGATCCGCGTCGAGCAGGCGAACCGCCCCGACGCCGTTCCACAACGCGAGCGCGCTCGCCTCGTGCGCGGTGTAGCGGTCGATCAGGCCGAGCTTGAGGGTGGCCGGCGTGTCGTCCGCGCGCCGGACGAGGAAGGTCAGGCTGAGTGCGCCGCCGGGAATGATCGCCCGTTCCACGGTCAGTTCCCAGCGCCGCGCGTATTCGGCGACCGCCTCCGGCAGTCCCGCCAGCCAAGGGCGGGCCACCTCCTCGCCGCACCAGCGCAGCGCGGTCCGGGTCAACCGCTCCGGGACCTCGACCGGATCGTTCACGTGCGGCTCCCGGCCGCCGGTGCCGCCGGGTCGCTCGGCGCGGGCAACCCCGGGAACGCGGTGCTCGCGCCCCGCCACCGCACCGCCCACACGGCGCTCTCGCGCAACCAGCCCGCCGCCTCGTTGCGCAACGGCGCCCCGCTCGCGGCCACCAACTCGCCCAGATGCAGGGCGACCGCGTCCTCCAGGTGGATCGCGAGCCGGGTCGCGTCGGCGGGCGTGGCCACCGTGAACGGGATCGTGTACGCGGCCGCCGCCGGTTGCGCGACCGCGCCCCGATCGCCGATCAGCCGCGCGATGGTGTCCCGGCGGGCCCGGTGCGCGTCCAGCGCGCTGCGGGCCTGGGTGCGCTCGGTACCGGTCAATCGGCCGCCGGCCACGCCGTAGCCGTAGACGGCCGCGTGCTCCGCGTCCAGCGCGTCGCGCAGCGCCTTGACCTCGGGGGTGGCGGACCCGGACGGGGTCGGCCGCGGCGTGCTCACGATGTGCTCCGAAGCAATTGGGCGTGTCCGGCCAGGCACGCGGCGGTGGCGGCCAGGGTGCGGGCCAGTTCGGGGGAGACCGCGTCCAGTCCGCTCAGCCGCTCGTCGGACGCCTGCCGGGCCCAGTCGGCGATCGCGGTGCCCGCCGCGGCGGCGTCCTCCGGCGCGTTGCCGGCGGGCGGCGCGGAGTGCGCCGCGCCCTTCGCGAAGACGGTCAGGTGCTGGCGCAGCTCGACCGAGAGCGGCCGGATGTGTTCGGCCAGCGTGGCGTGTCGCGCGGCGACCGCGTCGTAGCGCGCGAGCAGCGCCCCGGTCGCCGCGTGGGCCCGCTGCCGCGCCGCGTCGTCCGCCTTGCGTCGTCCCTGGCCCGAACCCCCGCCGCCGTCGTCGCAACCCACGACGCCGGCGGCGATCGTCGCTGCGGCCACGGCGCCCAGGACGGCCCGTCGCGTCGGCCCCGCGTCGCGCATGCGTCCCGCTCCTGACCCTCGTCCGTGATGTCCGTTGCCGGCCTCCGGCCGTGTCGGACGCTATCGCATCCGCGGTCGTGCGGACCCCAGTGGACATCCGGCGTACGCCGGGCGGACGTGCGCGAGATGGGCTCCGGACCGGATACTGTTGTCCTTCCACGACCCGCCCCGGCGGTCGACGCACCTGAGACAACAGCACACGCAGCCGAGGAGTCACCCGGATGAGCACCACCACGTTGGACCGGCTGCGGGAGTTGCTGGAGCCGGTGGTATCGACGGTGGGCGTGGATCTGGAGGATCTCTCCCTCACCCCCGCCGGCAAGCGCCGGGTGCTGCGCGTGATGGTCGCCGCCGACGGCGGCGTGGATCTGGACAAGGTCGCCGAGGTCAGCCGGGCCGTCTCGGACGTGCTGGACCCGAGCGACGTACTGGGCAGCCTGCCCTATCAGTTGGAAGTCACCACCCCGGGCGTGGACCGTCCGCTGACGCTGGAGCGCCACTGGCGCCGCGCGGCGGATCGGCTGGTCCAGGTCCAGTTGCACGACGGCGACGCCGTGACCGGCCGGATCGGCGCGAGCGACGCCGAGGGCGTGGATCTGGACGTCGAGGGCAAACCGCGCCGGCTGGGCTACGCCGAGATCGCCAAGGCGGTCGTGCAGGTCGAGTTCAACCGCAAGAGCGCGGACCCGGCGGTCGACGCCGAGGACGACGAGGACGACGAGGTCGAGGACATCGACCCCGACAACGACGACACCAAGGACGAGGAGGCGTAGGACGTGGACATCGACATGAGCGCCCTGCGCGGGCTTGAGCGCGAAAAAGAGATCAAGTTCGACCTCCTGGTCGAGGCCATCGAATCGGCCCTGTTGATCGCCTACCACCGCACCGAGGGCAGCCTGCCCAAGGCGCGGGTGGAACTGGACCGCTCCACCGGTCACGTCACCGTGTGGGCGACCGAGACCGACGAGGCCGGGCAGCGCGTTCGCGAGTTCGACGACACCCCGGACGACTTCGGCCGGATCGCGGCGACCACCGCCAAGCAGGTGATCCTG
Organism: Embleya sp. NPDC020886; assembly: GCF_044333915.1. Classification (NCBI taxonomy): domain Bacteria; kingdom Bacillati; phylum Actinomycetota; class Actinomycetes; order Kitasatosporales; family Streptomycetaceae; genus Embleya; species Embleya sp. NPDC020886. The sequence continues at coordinate 499,583 of NZ_JBIRRX010000004.1, forward strand.
CAGCGGCTGCGCGACGCCGAGGAGGAGATCACGTTCGGCGAGTTCGCCGGCCGTGAGGGCGAGATCGTCGCGGGCGTGGTCCAGCAGGGCAAGGACAACCGCAACGTCCTGGTGGACCTGGGTCGCATCGAGGCGATCCTGCCGCCCCAGGAGCAGGTACCGGGCGAGCGGTACGCGCACGGCATGCGCCTGCGTTGCTATGTCGTACAGGTGCGGCGTGGGCCCAAGGGGCCGTCCATCACGCTCTCGCGCACCCACCCCAACCTGGTGCGGAAGTTGTTCGCGCTGGAGGTCCCGGAGATCGCCGACGGCAGCGTCGAGATCGCCGCGATCGCCCGCGAGGCCGGCCACCGCTCCAAGATCGCCGTCTACTCCACGCGGGCCGGGCTCAACCCCAAGGGCGCGTGCATCGGGCCGATGGGGGCACGCGTGCGTGCCGTCATGGCCGAGTTGAACGGCGAGAAGATCGACATCGTCGACTGGTCGGACGACCCCGCGCGGATGGTGGCCAACGCGCTGTCGCCGGCGCGGGTGAGCAAGGTGGAGATCGTCGATCTCGCCGCGCGTTCCGCCCGGGTGACGGTGCCCGACTACCAGCTCTCGCTGGCGATCGGCAAGGAGGGGCAGAATGCCCGACTTGCCGCGCGATTGACCGGATGGCGCATCGACATCCGGCCGGACACCGAGACCGGTGATTCGGACGACCGGGGACGGTCGGCCGAACCAGGTCGCGGTGAGGAGCGGTAGACTTGAACATGTCTGGTCGCAGGCGTGGCCGAGCATGCCCTCGTACACGGTCGGAAAAGCAGGAAATCACTGCCTTTCCGGTCCGGACATGCGTAGGTTGTCGGCAGCGTGCGGCCAAGGCCGACCTATTGCGGGTCGTGGCGGTGGAGGGCAGTTGTGTCCCCGACCCCCGCGGCCGAAAGCCCGGGCGGGGCGCGCATCTGCATCCCGACCCGGAGTGCCTGGCCCAGGCGGAACGTCGCAAGGCGTTCGTTCGGGCTTTGCGCGTGCCGGGGCCGCTGGACTCGGCACCACTGCGTGCTTTTTTGAGCGGTGATGGGTTGTCAGAGGTCGGTCGGACAGGTCCAGCGAAGCAGTACCTCGCGAGTCGGAAGTAGGTCGAGATTGCGATGAGCACTCGATGAGTACGCGATGAGTACAGACATGCGGTAGTGACGGTCCGGCGGACGACCAACCCCGGACCAGAAGGAGCGACGTGGCAAAGGTCCGGGTATACGAACTCGCCAAGGAGTTCGGAGTCGAGAGCAAGGTCGTCATGGCCAAGCTCCAAGAACTCGGTGAGTTCGTTCGTTCGGCGTCCTCGACGATCGAGGCGCCGGTTGTTCGCAAACTGACGGAAGCACTCAAGACGGAAGGCGGGCCCTCCCGCCGGCCCCAGCGTCCCGCCCCCTCGGGCGCGCCGCAGGGTGCCACCCCAGGTTCAGCGCAGGGCGCCGCGCGTCCTGCCCCCGCTCCGGGCCCGCGCCCGGCGGGTGCGCCGACTCCGGGCCCGCGCCCGGCGCCGCGCCCGGCCCCCCAGGGCAGCACCGCCCCGCCCGTGGTGCCGGCCGCCCCGGCCGCCGAGGCGGCTCCGGCCGCCCCGCGTCAGGCGGAGCGTCCCGCGGCCCAGTCGGGTCCGCGTCCGGCCGGTGCGCCGGCTCCGGGCCCGCGCCCGGCAGCGCGTCCCGCCGAGCGTGGTCCGGCCGAGCGTGGCCAGAGCGACCGCGGTCCGGCCGAGCGCGGTCCGCGTTCGGACCGTCCGGCGGCGGCCTCCTCGGGTCCCGGTGCGGGCAACCGTCCGGGCCCGCGTCCGGCCGGTGCCGGCCAGGGCGGCCCCGGTGGCCGTCCCGAGCGCGGCGATCGTCCCGAGCGTGGCGAGCGTCCCTCCGGTCCGCGTACCGGTGGCGCTCCGTCCGCCGGTGGCGCGCGTCCGTCGGGTCCCGGTCAGGGTGGTGCACCCCGTCCGGGTGGCACCCGTCCCGCCGGCCCGCGTCCGGGCAACAACCCCTTCACCTCGGGCAGCACCGGCATGCCGCGGCCGCAGGCCGCCGGCGGCGCCGGTCGACCCACCCCCGGTGGCATGCCGCCGCGTCCGCAGGGTCCTGCGGCCGGTGGCCCGCGTCCGGGTGGTTCGGGTGGTCCCGCGGGTCCCCGTCCCGGTGGTAGCGCAGGCCCCGGCGGCCCGCGTCCCAACCCGGGCATGATGCCCAACCGTCCGGCGCCCGCTCGTGGCCCGGGTGGTCCCGGTCGTCCCGGCGGTGCGCCCGGTCGTCCCGGCGGTCCCGGTGGCGGCGGCGGTCGTCCGGCGGGTGCCGGCGGCGGTGGCGGTCGTCCCGGCGGCGGCGGTGGCGGCTTCGGCGGTCCCCGTCCCGGTGGTGGCGGCGGCGCTCCGGGTCGTCCCGGTGGTGGCGGCGGCTTCGCCGGTCGTCCCGGCGGCGGCGGTCGTGGTGGCCCCGGTGGTCGCGGCGGCACGCAGGGTGCGTTCGGTCGTCCCGGTGGGCGTCCGGGCCGCGCGCGCAAGTCGAAGCGTCAGCGTCGTCAAGAGTTCGACAACATGCAGGCTCCGTCCGCCGGTGGCGTGATGGCTCCTCGCGGCAACGGACGCGTCGTCCGGATGTCGCGCGGTGCCTCGCTCACCGACTTCGCGGAGAAGATCAACGCGAACCCCGCGGCACTGGTCCAGATCATGTTCAACCTGGGCTCGCTGCTGACCGCGACCCAGTCGGTGAGCGACGACGAGCTGCAGACCCTCGGGGCCGAGCTCGACTTCGTGATCCAGATCGTCTCCCCGGAGGAGGAGGACCGCGAGCTGCTCGAGTCCTTCGACCTCGAATGGGGCGAGGACGAGGGCGACGAGGAAGACCTCGAGGCCCGTCCGCCGGTGGTCACGGTCATGGGTCACGTCGACCACGGCAAGACCCGCCTGCTCGACGCGATCCGCAAGACGAACGTGATCGCGGGCGAGGCCGGTGGCATCACCCAGCACATCGGTGCCTACCAGGTCGCGACCACGGTCAACGAGGTCGACCGCAAGATCACCCTGATCGACACCCCCGGTCACGAGGCGTTCACCGCCATGCGTGCCCGCGGTGCCAAGTCGACGGACATCGCGATCCTCGTGGTCGCGGCGGACGACGGCGTGAAGCCGCAGACGATCGAGGCGCTCAACCACGCGCAGGCGGCCGGCGTGCCGATCGTCGTCGCGGTCAACAAGATCGACAAGGAAGGCGCGGACCCGACCAAGGTTCGTGGCCAGCTCACCGAATACGGGCTCGTGGCCGAGGAGTACGGCGGCGACACGATGTTCGTCGACATCTCGGCGAAGCAGGGCCTGGGCATCGACGAGCTGCTGGAAGCGGTCGTGCTGACCGCGGACGCGGCTCTCGAGCTCACCGCCAACCCGCACCAGGAAGCCCAGGGCATCGCGATCGAGGGTCACCTCGACAAGGGCCGCGGCCCCGTCGCGACCGTCCTGGTCCAGCGCGGCACGCTGCACATCGGCGACGCGATCGTGGTCGGCGAGGCGTACGGCCGGGTCCGCGCGATGATCGACGAGAACGGCAACAACCTCACCGAGGCCACGCCGTCCCGTCCGGTCATGGTGCTGGGTCTGACCTCGGTGCCGGGTGCCGGTGACAACTTCCTCGTGGTCGAGGAAGAGCGCACCGCGCGTCAGATCGCCGAGAAGCGGGCGGCCCGGGAGCGCAACGCGACCCTGGCCCGCCGTTCGAAGCGCGTCTCGCTCGAGGACCTGGACAAGGCCCTCAAGGCCGGCGAGATGCAGCAGCTCAACCTCATCCTCAAGGGTGACGGCTCCGGTTCGGTGGAGGCGTTGGAAGACGCGCTGCTCAACCTGGATGTCGGCGAAGAGGTCGAGCTGCGGATCATCGACCGCGGCGTCGGTGCGATCACCGAGTCCAACGTCAACCTGGCGATGGCCTCGGACGCGATCATCATCGGCTTCAACGTCCGGCCGGAGGGCCGGGCGCGGACGATGGCGGACCGCGAGGGCGTCGACATTCGCTTCTACTCGGTGATCTACCAGGCCATCGAGGAGATCGAAGCCGCGCTCAAGGGCATGCTCAAGCCCGAGTACGAAGAGGTCCAGCTCGGCACGGCGCAGATCCGCGCGGTGTTCCGGTCCTCCAAGCTCGGCAACATCGCGGGCTGCATGGTCACCGGCGGGACGATCAAGCGCAACACCAAGGCGCGGATCATCCGGCAGGGGGCCGTCGTCGCCGACAACCTCAACGTCGAGGGCCTGCGCCGCGAGAAGGACGACGTCACCGAGGTCCGCGAGGGCTTCGAGTGCGGTATCAACCTCGGTTCGTTCAACGACATCAAGGTCGAGGACACCATCGAGACGTTCGAGATGCGGGAGAAGCCGCGAGGCTGACCCGGTAGGTCGAACCGATCGAACCGCTGATCGATGCGACGGATCCGCCCGGTACCCACCGGGCGGATCCGGCGTGTCGCAGGATGAGCGGTGGCACACCGGCAGTACGTGGGCCGGCGATACGAGTGATCAGCGTGACCAGTGGTATCCCGGGCCGCGACGTGTGTGCCCGGTTCTTTCGTCGGTGGCCTCAGCGGCCCCGACCCGAGGCCTCCCGGGCCGGCCAGGCCCGTCGCCTATGTTTGTGGGAACCATCAGCCTCGATGTGCTGTTCGGCGATGTGCACTCGTTGAAGGAAAAACGATCTTTGATCCGCCCCATCCTGGCGGACCTTCAGCGCAAGAATGCCGTTGCCGCCGCCGAGGTGGAGCATCAGGATTTGCATCGGCGCAGCGTGATCGGCATCGCGGTGGTCTCCGCGAGCGTCGAGCGATGCGCCGAGGTGTTGGACAACTGTGAACGGCTGGTCGCCGGCCGGCCCGAATTGGAACTGCTCTCCGCACGCCGCAGGGTGTACGGGGAGGACGACTGACGATCGTCGGACCGCCGTCGAACGAGCGGTCGGGCGGGCAGTCGAACGGAACAAGCAACGAGAGCGGCCCCGCGTCCGGTGATCCCGGGCGCGGGGATCCCGCCGAAATGCCGAGCAATCGCAGGAGGATCAGTGGCCGACACCGCGCGGGCGCGCAAACTCGCGGACCGTATCCAGGTTGTGGTCGCGGAGACCTTGGAGCGCCGGATCAAGGACCCGCGTCTGGGGTTCGTGACGATCACCGCCGCACGAGTGACCGGTGACCTCCGTGAGGCGACCGTGTTCTACACGGTCTACGGCGACGAGACCGAACGGGCGGCGACGGCCGCCGCGCTGGAGAGCGCCAAGGGCGTGCTCCGCAGCGAGGTGGGCCGCCAGACCGGCGTGCGTCACACCCCGTCGTTGACGTTCATCGCCGACGCCCTTCCGGACAACGCCAAACTCATCGACGATCTCCTCGCCCGGGCACAGCAGGCCGATGCGGCGGTACGCTCAACCGCCGCGGGGGCCGGCTATGCCGGTGACGCGGACCCCTATCGGACCCCGGCCGTGGGCGACTCCGACGACGAGTCGGAGGCGGAGCCCAAGGCGGAAACACAGGAGGGCGACCGACCTTGACACCAGGCGTGGCGGCGGACCGGGAGCCCGGCCCGACCGCGGGAGGGAAGTCGCGGACCGGCGACTTCGACGCGCGGACGGTGCCGCCGACCGCGCCGGGTGCGGCCGAGTGGGACGAGGCGGTCCGCCTGCTCCTGACGGCCGGCGACATCACCCTGCTGGCACACGTCAGCCCCGACGGCGACGCGCTGGGTTCGGCGCTCGCCGTCGGGCTGGCGCTGCGCGAGTTGGGCCGCACCGTCCGGGTCTCCTACGGCGACGACCCCCTGGTGGTGCCGTCCTCGCTGGAGTTCCTGCCCGGTCAGGACCTGCTCGTGGCGCACACCGAGGTGCCCGAGGAACCGGAGCTGGTCGCCGTCTTCGACGCGGCGGGCTCGGCGCGGCTGGGCCTGCTGGAGGCCAAGGCCAAGGCGGCCGGCACGCTCCTGGTGGTCGACCACCACGCCTCCAACACCCGCTTCGGCACGCATCACCTGATCGACGTCGAGGCGCCCGCGACCGCGGTGCTCGCCGACGAGCTGATCACCCGGCTCGGCGCGACGCTGACCGCCGACATCGCGACCGCGCTGTACACCGGCCTGGTCACCGACACCGGCTCGTTCAAGTACGTGGGGACCACCCCCGAGACGCACACCTTCGCGGCTCGGCTGATGGCCACCGGGATACGACACGACCTGATCCAGCGGGCCATCTGGGACACCTGCCGGTTCGGCTATCTCAAGGTGCTCGCCACCGCCCTGGCCGCCGCCCGACTGGACGCCGACGCGGCGGGCGGTCTGGGCCTGGTGTCCACCGTGATCACCCGCGCCGAACGTGCCGCGCACGGGATCCGTCTGGACGAGATCGAGGGCGTGATCGACGTGGTGCGCAAGAGCGGCGAGGCCGAGGTCGCGCTGGTGCTCAAGGAGGACGACGACGGCGCGCTGCGCGCCTCGGCGCGCTCCAAGGGCGCGGTGGACCTGGGCCGCGTCTGCGCGGCCTTCGGCGGCGGCGGGCACGCGTTCGCGGCCGGCTTCACCGCATACGACCCACCGGCCGAGGTGGTGGCCCGATTCCGGGACCTCCTGGCCGACGCACTACTGCCGGTCGCTCCGGCGCACGCAACCCCGGGAGACGACGCGTGAAGCGCCGCAACGCAGGACCCCCGCCGCCCGACGGTCTGGTGATCGTGGACAAGCCGGCCGGACTCACCTCGCACGACGTGGTGGGCCGGCTGCGCCGGATCGCCGGTACCCGCCGGGTGGGCCACGCGGGCACGCTGGACCCGATGGCCACCGGCGTGTTGGTGATCGGCATCGAGAAGGCCACCCGCCTGCTCGGCCACCTCGCGCTCACCGAGAAGGAGTACACCGGCACCATCCGGCTCGGGCAGAACACGGTCACCGACGACGCCGAGGGCGAGGTCACCTCGACCACCTCGGCCGCGCACGTGGACGACGCCTCGATCGCGGCGGGCGTGGCCGAGCTGACCGGCCCGATCCTGCAGGTGCCCTCGAAGGTGTCGGCGATCAAGATCGACGGCAAACGTTCGTACTCGCGGGTGCGCGACGGCGAGGAGTTCGAACTCGCCGCCCGCCCGGTCACGGTGTCCGCGTTCGAGGTGCTCGCCACCCGGCGCGAGGGCGAGACGCTCGACCTGGACGTGCGGGTGACCTGCTCGTCCGGCACCTACATCCGGGCGCTGGCCCGCGACCTGGGCGCCGGGCTCGGGGTCGGCGGCCATCTGACCGCACTGCGCCGCACCCGGGTGGGGCCGTACTCGATCGATCGGGCGCACACGTTGGCGGAGCTGGAGGAGTCCTTCGGCGTGTTGCCGATCGCCGACGCGGCCACGGCGGCCTTTCCGCGCCGCGAGGTGACCGAGGACCAGGCGCGCGCCGTCTCGCACGGCGGCCGGCTGCCGGCCGACGACCGGGAGGGGCCGGTGGGTGTGTTCGGCCCCGACGGCACCTTCCTCGCGCTGGTGGAGAACCGGGAGGGCGTGGCCCGACCGCTCGCGGTGTTCGTGGGCTGAGACGTTCGCGGCCGAGGCCGGGCACGGCATTGCCGGGCCCGGGGTGACGGTCGCCACGGCGGGGGTGGGACCGAGCGACGGCGCCTGCGTGGGAAGCTGGACCCGCGACACGTCACGAAGAACGAGGAGCGGTTACGGTGCAGCGTTGGCGGGGCTTGGAGGACGTCCCCAGCGATTGGGGACGCTCCGTCGTCACGATCGGGTCCTATGACGGTGTGCATCGCGGACACCAACGGACGATCGGCCGGGCGGTCGCGATCGGTCGCGAGCGCGGGCTGCCGGTGGTCGTGGTCATGTTCGACCCGCACCCCAGCGAGGTGGTCCGACCGGGCAGTCACCCGCCGCTGCTCACGCCGCACCACCGGCGCGCGCAGCTCATGGCGGACCTGGGTGTGGACGCGGTGCTGGTGCTCCCGTTCACGCTCGAATTCTCTCGGCAGAGCGCGGTCGACTTCGTGCGGCAGGTCCTGCTGGACACGCTGCACGCGGCCGTCGTGGTCGAGGGGCGCAATTTCCGATTCGGCCACAAGGCGACGGGCAACGTCGCGCTCTTGGAGGAGTTGGGCGTGGCGAACGACTTCACCGTCGTCGAGCCGGAGCTGTTCGTCTCCGGCGAGGTGACCTTCTCGTCCACCGTGGTCCGGGCCCGGGTCGCCGAGGGCGACGTCGCGGGTGCGGCCGAGCTGCTCGGTCGCCCGCATCGGGTCGAGGGCGTGGTGGTGCGCGGCGATCAGCGCGGCCGCGAACTCGGCTACCCGACGGCCAACCTGGAGGTGCTCCCGTACACGGCGATCCCGGCCGACGGGGTGTACGCGGGCTGGCTGGTGATCGAGGGCGAGCGCTTGCCCGCGGCGATCTCGATCGGTACCAACCCGACCTTCGACGGCACCGAGCGGCGGGTCGAGGCGTACGCGCTGGACCGGACCGACCTCGACCTGTACGGGATGCACGTCGCGGTGGACTTCCTGGAGTACCTGCGCGGGACCGAGCGCTTCGACTCGATCGACGACCTGCTGGAACACATGGCCCGCGACGTCAAGCGCGCGCGTGAGCTGATCGACGCGGCGGACCTGGGTCCGACGGGCTGAACCGGCGCCGCGCGGCCCGGTCGCCGCGCCGCCTTCGCTTCGCGACGGATGTGCCAAGGGCCGCCCCGGAATCTCCGGGGCGGCCCTTCGGCGTGTCAGCCCTGTCGCGGTGGTTGCCAGTCGCCGGGCGGGGGCTGCTGGTAGTACGGCTGCTGGGGCTGCGGTTGTTGTGGGTGGGGCTGTTGGTGGGGGTGCTGTTGTGGCTGGTGCTGCGGCTGCTGCTGGGGGTACGGCTGCTGTTGCGGGTATGGCTGGGCCTGCTGCGGTTGGCCGTAGTAGGGCTGTTGTTGCGGTGGTTGCTGCTGTGGTTGCTGGTACTGGGGCTGCCACTGCTGCTGGTCGGCCGGCGGCTGGGTGCGGTGGAAGTCCTCGGCGACCAGCGCGGCCAGCTCGAAGTACGCCTCGCGGGTCTTGGGCCGCATCATGTCCAGGTCCAACTCCGCGCCCGCCGACAGGTGTTCGTCGAACGGGACGACCACGACCGCACGGCAGCGGGTCTCGAAGTGGGCCACGATGTCCTCGGTCTTGACCATCTTGCCGGTCTCGCGGACACCCGAGATCACCGTGATGCTGTTCGCGACCAGGTCGGCGTAGCCGTGCGCGACCAGCCAGTCGAGCGTGGTGCTCGCGCTGGTCGCGCCGTCCACGCTGGGCGTGCTGATCACGATCAACTGGTGGGCCAGGTCGAGCACACCGCGCATCGCGCTGTAGAGCAGTCCGGTGCCCGAGTCGGTCAGGATGATCGGGTACTGCTTGCCCAGCAGATCGATCACCGAGCGGTAGTCCTCGTCGTTGAACGTCGTCGACACCGCCGGGTCCACGTCGTTGGCCAGGATCTCCAGGCCGCTGGAGGACTGTGAGGTGAACCGCCGGATGTCCATGTAACTGTGCACGTGGGCCATCGAGTTGACCAGGTCGCGGATGGTCGCGCCGGTCTCCCGGCGGACCCGGCGACCGAGCGTGCCGGCGTCCGGGTTGGCGTCGATCGCGATCACCCGGTCCTGCCGCTCGGTGGCCAGCGTCGAGCCGAGCGCGGTGGTCGTCGTGGTCTTGCCCACGCCGCCCTTGAGGCTGATCACCGCGATCCGGTAGCAGCCCAGGACGGGCGTGCGGATCCGCTCCAGGCGTTCGGCCCGGCGCGCGTCGGCGGACTTGCCGCCGAGTCGGAAGCGCGGGGTCTGCCGGCGGGGTTGCGGTTGCTTGCGCAGCAGTCGGTCGCTGGTCAGCTCGACGGCGGCGGTGTAGCCGAGCGGCGCGCCACCGACGGTTCGGGCGGGGGCGCCGCCGCCGTCGGGGGACCAGGACTGCGGTTGTTGGCTGCCCTGGGGCGGGGTGCCCGGGGCGTACGGCTGCGCGGGGTCGTACGGGTTGGGCTGCTCGGGGGCGCGGTCGGCCGGTGTGGGCGGCCCGGGCTGCCGGGTCTGGTGTTGCGGGGGCTGGTGTTGCGGGGCTCCCGGCCGCGGGGCCTGGGCCTGGTGGGGCGGGGCCGGCTGCGCGTGCGGGCCGGGGGCGCCGTGTGGGGGCGTGCCCGGCTGGTACGGCGACTGCGGGTCGGGGCCGGCGGGCGGTTGGCCGTACGGGTTGTGCTGCGGGGCCGGTGCGCCCTGCGGCGGGGTGCCCTGGGCGTACTGCTCGGGGCGGCCGTAGGGGGCGCCCTGGGCGTGCGGCGGTTCCTGGCCCTGGGGGCCGGGTCGGCCGTACGGCGCCTGGCCCGGGCGGCCGTCGGCGGGCGGGGCCTGGGCGTACGGGTGGTGCGCCTGGTTGGGGTCGGGCTGCGGGTAGGGCGCGGGGGCCTGCGGGCCGGGGGCGCCGTGCGGCGGGGTGCCCGGCCGGTACGGGTCCGGGGCCTGCTGGTACGGGCCGGGGGCCTGGGCGTACGGCGGTTGGCCGCCCTGCTGCTCGGGCGGGCCGGCGGGGGCGTTGTTGCCGCCGAACGCGCGCCGCATCCACGAGCGTTCGTCCTGCGGGGGCGGCGCGGGCGACTGCTGCTGCGGAGGCGCGAGCGGCTCGCCGCTGGGCGGCGGCAGTGGTGCTCCGGCCGGCGGCGGGGCGCCGGTGCCCCAGGCCTCGCCGTGCGCGGGGGCCGTGCCGGACCAGCCCGGGGGCGGCATGGGCGAGCCCTGCGGCGGGGTCGTCGGGCGCGGCGGGGCGCCGGTCGGCATGGGGTATTGGCCGGGGCCGGGGGGCGGCGCCTGCTGCGGGACGCCGGGCGGCGGGGCCATGTCGTCGGTGATCGGCGCCATCAGCCGAGTGGCCGGGTCGGGCAGCGGGGCGCCCTGGGCCTGGCCGGGGTAGGGCTGCGGTTGCTGCCGGTCCGGGCCCGGGGGTGGGCCGCCCTGGTACGGCGGTTGGCCGGTCTGCGGCGGCGCGGGCTGCTGTCCGTACGGCGGTTGGCCGACGGGGGGCGGCGGTTGCCGGTCCGCGGGGGCCTGGCCCGGAGGCGGGTACGGCCGGTCGTCGGCCGGCTGCGGGGCGGCGGCCGAGGGGGCCTGCGCGGCGGGCTGCGGCTCGGCGGTGCGGATCTCGGGCGGGCCGGACGGGTCGCCGGTCGGGTGGTGGGTGGGGTCGTACGGCGCGGGCGCCGGTGGTGCGTCGGCCGCCGGCGCGTACTGGTCGTACCCCGGCGGCTCGGGGGCGGGCCGCTGCTGTGGCGCGGGGCCGCCGGCCGCCTCGACGGGCGGGGTACCGGGTGCCTCGGGGGCCGGTCCGGCGGCGGACAGGCCGGGGATCGGGGTGCCGCCGGCGGGGGTGGTGGGCACGTCGTGCGGGTCGAACGGCGCGTCCTGGGGCGCGTCGGCCCGGTCGGTGGGCGCGGCGGGCTCGGAGTCGGGCCCGGGGCCGGCGTCGTGCGGCGGCTGCTCGGCGGGCGCGGCGTCGTGCGGCCGGGAGGCGGGCGGGGTCTGCTCGGCCTGCTCGGCGTGATCCGGGCCGCGGTGGTCCGACTCGGCGGTCGGCGCGGTCGGTTCGCCGACCTCGCGTGGATCGGCGGCGGGGCGACCCTGGTCGAACGAGGGCGGCACGACCATGGTCGGCTCGCCCGGGGTGAAGGGCGGCTCGGCGTCGGTCCCCCGGTTCGGCTCGAACGAGGGCGGCACGACCATCGTCGGCTCGCCCGGCGTGAACGGCGGCGGACCGGCCGGGTCGTCGGTGGGGCGGCCCTGATCGACGGAAGGCGGCGCGACCACGGTCGGCTCGCCGGGGGTGAACGCCGGGTCCGCGGCGGTCGGCGGGCCGGCGGGGGGCTGTTCGGCCGACGGCGTGCCGTACGGCAGCGGCGCCGAGGGCTCGGGCGGGGTGAACTGCGGCGGCACCACGGTGGTCGGGTCACCCGGGGGCGGGCCGAATCCGCTCGGCGCGCCGTCGGGCGCGGTACCCGGCTGCCCGGGGCCGTACGGAGACTGCGCGTCGCCCGGGCGCGATGCGGCGTGATCGACCCCGTAGGGCTCGGCCGCGGGTCGGTGCGTCGCGGGCGGCTCGGCCGGCGGCGTGCCGTAACCGGGCGGGGCCTGCGCCGGGCGGGCCGGCGGCACCGACGCCCGGCCGGGCTCTCCCGGGCCGGAGCCGTACGGACCCGGGGCGGCGCCGGTCGGCCCACCGGGGCCGGGCCCGGTCCCGTACGGCAGCGGTGCGGGCGGCTCGGGCGTCCGCGCGGGAGGCACCAGCGTCGCGTCGTCGCTGCCGTAGCGGGGCGCCGCCGGCACCTGGGCACCCTGCCGAGGGGGTGCGGGCGCGCCCACTCCGGACGGTGGTGGCGCGGGCGCGCCGCCGTCCTGGTGCGTGTACCACGAGGGCATGGTGAAGTCGGGTCCCGACCACTCCTCTTCCTCGTCGGTCCCCGGCTCGATGGGTGCGCCGTCCTGCTCGCTGCTCACGGTGTGGTCCTTCCGATCGTCCGGAGGCGGCTCGGCTCGGATCACACGGCGCCGCGCCGTCCGCCGTACCTCGACCGGAGTCGAGGCTGCCCCCTACACGAGTCTCACAGCGTAGTCAGCGGTGTCGGCAACCGTCGCCGGTCCGTCCGCCTGTTCGCGCGGAGCCGGTGTCGCGACCGCGCTCGGTCAGTCCATCCGCCGCGGCGGGCCGAGCAGGCCGACCTCGGCCTGAGTGGGCGTCAGCAATACGTACTTCCGGGCCTTCCTGGTACTCCACAGGGTCAGTTCGTCGGCGAGGGTGGGCAGCGCGGCCTCGTCCTCGCCGGGCAGGGACAACACCGACGAGGCGGCCTGCGCCTCGATCGGGGAGACCCGCTGGATGCCGACCAGGCCCGCGCCCACGCCGATCCGCTGCCGGGCCTGCGCCGGGTCCAGGAACGGCAGCAGGGTCAGCGTGGTCTGCCACGCCGCCGGCGCGAGCCGATTGCGCGGCGGGCGGGCGCCGCAGTCGCGGATGACCAGGACCGGGCTGCCGGCGGTGGGGCCCTGCGGGCCGAGCCGGCCCACCTGATGCACCGTCACGCACGGCTGGGCGCCGCCCGCGGCCTGGGCCATCGCGGACCACAACTGCGGACGACCGGACTCGATCGCGACCCGCGCGCCGATCGCCGCCGCCCGCAGCGCGATGATCTGCACCACGTAGGCACCGCCGACGAACGCGACGTCCAACGCCTCGGGCCGGAACAGGCCGAGCACCGCCGGATTGCGCTCGGGGTCGACCCCGATCACCACGCCGTCGTCGCCCACCGGCAGACCCAGGGCGGGCAACTGGGCGGCGGTCAGCAGGTGCCGTTCGTGCCGGGGCCCGACCAGTCGGGCCAGGCCCTTGCGCCGCGAGGGCGGCGGCACGGGAGTGCCCGAACCGGGGGTCGGGTTCGGCGTGGGGGCGGGCGGCGGGTTCGGGTTGCGGTTGTTGCCACGCCCGTTCGGGGCCCGGCGTCGGCCCCGGCCGGTGTTGGTGGTGCTCACTGGTCGATCCTCCCCGTACGTAGGCACCTGTGCCGGTTCGTCACGACAGGCCACCGAGCGGCAGGGTGGCCAGCAGGGCCGGTTGCTGCTCCCAGTCGAGTCGGGTCAGGCCGATCTTCTCGGCTCGGGCCCGGCGTTCCAACTGCCTTGTCACGTCCGCGAGTTCGCTGCCCGAGCGGGCGGCGATCCGGACGTGTGTGGTGAGCGCGGTGGTGCCGCCCACGCCGTGCGTGGCGGTCAACGCGAAGGTGGTGGCGATCGCCGGTGTCGCGGTCAGCGCGCCCACCAGGTCGGAGGTGCGGCCCTGGGTCAGTTGCGGCCAGCGGTTGGCCCAGTAGGTGGTGTGCCACCGGTCGTCGCAGCGCCAGGCCCGCTTGGACTCGGTGGTGCGCCGGCCGCCGCGCCCGTACTGGCGGGTGGTGCGGTTCACGCTGCACGAGGTGGCCAGCGCCTGGATCAGCTCGGCTTCCTCCAGGGCACGGGCGTCGAAGCCCGCACCGGTCAGGTTGCCGGCGAGTTGGTTGACCGCGCGCAGCAACGCCCGCTGGGCCCCCTCCTCGCCGCCACCGCGGGCGGCGACCGCTCCGGCACACAGCTCGGGCTCGAAGCGCAGCGCGATCCAGGTCAGCCGCAGCGCCGGCACGTCGTGCAGCCCCTGCTCGACGAGTTGGCGATACGACCGGGTGGCCAGCGCCTCCTCGGGCAGGTGGGTGGCCGGCGCGGGCTGGGTGTGCTGGACCACCTGGACCGAGGCCAGCGTCACGTCGTCGACGTCGAGCGTGCTCACGATCGTGGGCAGTGGCAGCGGTCGTTGCGCCCGGGTGGGGCGCAGCGGTTCGTCGCGCGAGGTGACCAACAGCACGGCGGTGAGGAAGGTGCCGTCGCCGATCAGGCCGATCGAGCGGCGGTCGCGGTCGGTGACCGAACTCGTCGCCAGCTGCGGTGCGCACTCCAGCACCGGGACCAGGACCGGATCCGCGTCGTCCGGGACGGCCGGCATCCGGTGCCGGCGGCGGAAGTCGAACACGATCGGCAACCACTGCACGAGCCAGCGCCCGCGCAGCCGCACCAGGGCGGGCGCCACGAGCAGGACCGCGAGGGCGCCCAGGCCGATCAACACCGCCGGATTGGTGGCCAGTCCGATCGCGACCAGCAGTACACCGAGTTGGATCAACACGATCTGCTGGACCAGGACGCCGCCGATCCGGCCGGCGCGCGGGTGCACGCGCAGCACGGCACGCTGCGGCGGTGGTGACGTCCCGTCGGGTGTGGGTGGGCGGGTCTGCCGATGCGTCCCTACCGGCGCGGGTGCGGCCACGTTTGTAGATCCCCCATGCTCACGACTTGTCCCCGTATGCCGTCGCCCGGCTGTCACGGCGGGTGCGGCACACCGTACGGTACGGGCCCGGGGGTTTGCCCGCGACCCTGTGGCCGCGTCGGTGATAGAACCTTCAGCCGGAGCGCACGGTCGATCACGGGGAGAACGATGGCATCGCGCCGCGAGCAACTTGAGGCGTACATCTTCGCGCGCCGCCGCATGGTGGCGGCGTTCCTGCAACCGGCGCCGGGTGGTGGCACCGAGGAGAACGCGCCCAAACCGATGCGCATGGTCACGCCGAGCATCGTGGTCGCGATGCTGGTGCTGGTCGGGTTCGGGGTGGTCGGGCTGATCAAGCCCGGGACGCCGCCGGGTTGGAAGGACAAGAGCAGCCTGATCGTGGGCCGCGACTCGGCGAGCCGGTACGTCTTCCTCGACGGCAAGCTGCACCCGGTGCTCAACATCGCCTCCGGGCGACTGCTGCTCGACCCGGGCAAGTTCAAGGTCAACATGGTCCCGGAGAAGCAGCTCAACAGCGTGAGTCACGGTGCGCCGCTGGGCATTCCGAACGCGCCGGACCGGCTGCCCACGGCCAAGGAGGTCAAGGAGCGCAAGTCCTGGACCGTGTGCGAGCGGCCGGCCGTCGGCAAGGACGGCAGGCCCGACCCGGCCGGCGAGCCGCAGCGCAGCGTGTTCATCGGCGCGTCCGCGGCGGACGGGGGGCTGCGGCCGGGCGAGGCGCTGTTCGTCCAGGACCGGACCCAGCACAAGTACCTGGTCTACCAGGGCAAGCGCTACCGGGTGGACGCGCCGACGGTGATCGTCGCGCTGAACCTGATCGGGATACCCGCGCAATCGGTCGGCGACGCGTGGCTGGCGACGCTGATCGACGGCGGCACCATCGACCACCCGATGCCGGCCGACTACGGCAAGGCGACCCAACTGCCGCTGGATCGGCAGTACAACAAGGTCGGCATCGTGCTGCGCGCCGAGGGCAGTGCCCAGCGGCAGAACTACGTGGTCACCAAGGAGGGCGTGATGCCGGTCAGCGAGCTGACCGCCGTGCTGTTGACCACGAACCCCCGGGCGCGGGAGGCGTACGGGAACATCCAGCCCGTCGCGTTCCCGGTCAACATCGGCACGCTCGGCGGCGCCGTGGTGCAGGACCGCACGTTCGCCGCGGACAAGGGCTGGCCGGAGATCCCGCCGACGCCGATGAACCGGGTGGAGCGCAACGACCTGGAGTTGCCGCGCAACGTGGTGTGCAACACGTTCTCCGGCGAGTGGCGCGGCAATCAGCCGGTGACCAGCCAGTCCGCCGGGATCCGGCCGCCGGAGCAACTGGTCGACGGCATGGGCGGCGTGTGGGTCAAGCCCGGTGCGGGGGCGCTGTATCGCGAGGTGACCGGCACGCCCGACGAGGGTGGTCCGACCTACCTGGTGGCCGACTCCGGGCTGCGCTACCGGGTGCCCGAGGAGGCGCAGGCCGGCGGCGCGCCGGCCGGTTCGAACCAGGAGAGCGAAGCGAAGCAGCGCCTGGGCTACAAGGGCGTGGAAGTGCGGGCGTTGCCCCGGGCGTGGTCCGAACTGGTCTCGCGGGGCCCGCAATTGAGTACGGCCGATGCGAAGAAGCCCCAGGGTTCCTGAGCCGGGGTGCGGGAGTTGGGGTAGCGTCGGGTGGGTCGTGAGTGGTGACGACTTTCGACCCCGAGACACCGGAAGGCACCAGTGCAGACCGGCGCATTGCACAAGGCCGCAGTGGTATCGACCGGGTCAAGGTTCCGTAACCATGCGTAGGGCGTCGCTTGGGTGGCGTCCCGGGTTGCGGTTAGAGTTCCCACGACGTCGCAACGGTGACGTTGGTGCGGGGGCACCCGACACGGGTGACACGAGCCTTCCCTCGCGCACGTCTGTCTCATGGGGGATGGTGAAACATGGCAGGTGAAGCGTTCAAGATCACTCCGCAGATGTTGGCGGAGTTGTCGAAGAAGGTTCAGGGCGTGGCGACCGACCTCGAAGCGGCCATCCAGGAGATGAACCGCAAGGTCGACGCGATCGAGGGTCAGTGGCAGGGCGCTGCCCGGACCCAGTTCGACCCGCTGCAGGAGCAGGCCGTGCAGAAGGCGCTCGGCGTCAAGCGCGCTCTTGATGCCATTTCCGGGGCCATGGGCCACAACGCCAACTCGTACGACCAGACCGAGACGACCGTGTCCGGCAACATCTCGAAGTTGATGTTCTGACCGAGGTTCGCCTCTCGGTCGCAGGCGGTCGTACTCGCTCTCGTACTGCTCGGGGCGATGCCCCGGTCGCAAGCCGGTCATCCGACACTGGGGAGAAAGCATGTCGCAGGTAGTTGTCACTTTTGCTGCGCTCGAACAGGCCGCAGCCGATATTCGTGCCCTCAACGCTCGTCTCGCCGACATGCAGTCGGGCCTGAAGCGGGACATCGCGCCGGTCACCGAGTCGTGGTCCGGTGACGCTCGCGAGGGTTACCTCGTGCAGCAGGCGAGCTGGGACCAGAACGCGCAGGGTCTGCAGGACGCGCTCAACGGCATCGCCGACGGCCTGATGCGTGCGGCCGACGCGTACCGCCAGACCGAGGCGTCCAACGCCAAGATGTGGCACTGACACCGGGAATTCCGGGGGCACCGGCGATCCGTCCCGGCGTGGTGGCGCTCGTTCGACAGCGCCACCGACGTGGTTTCGGTATCGGCGACAGCGGTATCGGTCCGGGGGCAGTCGCCGGGTCGGCGGCCGGTGCCATCGTTGTGACGCGGTGAGAGGAGGCGGGCCGGTGCCCGCCTCCTCCCGCGTCCGTCATCGGTCTCACGGGGGCCGGGACACCTACACGACAGACCTGGCCGGCCCGGGAGTCCGGGCCCGGCCCGGTGGTGATCCGGAAGGCGAACGAACCGATGCGACCCGTGCGGCGACGGTGGGCGGCACCTCTTCTCGCGTTCGGCCTGCTGCTGCCGGCGGGGTCGGCGGTGGTCGGTGCAGGGCCGGCGGACACCGGCCTGCTCGCGGGCAGTGATTGCCAATATCCGTCCAAGCCGATGCCCGGCAAGCCGTGGTCGCTGCAACGCGTCCTGCTCGACGAGCTGTGGCAGAAGTCCACCGGCAAGGGCGTCACGGTCGCGGTGATCGACAGCGGGATCGACGACGACAACCCGCAGTTGGGTCCGGCGATCGTGCCCGGCAAGGACTTCTTCAACGACAAGGCCAACGGCACCGACGACACCAACGGCCACGGCACGATGGCCGCGGGCATCATCGCGGCCCGCCCGGGCAGCCGACTGACCCCGGCGATCGACACCGGCTTCGTGGGTCTGGCGCCGGAGGCGATGTTGTTGCCGATCCGGCAGAACGGCGGCGACGACGCGACGAAGGGCAACGAGGACAGCCTGGCCGCGGCGATCGACTACGCGGTGGCGGGCGGCGCCACGGTGATCAACATTTCGCAGGACACCGTGGGCGGCCAGGAGCCGGGCGTCAAGCTGCGCGACGCGGTGCAGCGCGCGATCGCCAAGCAGGTGGTCGTGGTCGCCGCCGCGGGCAACTCCGGCGACAAGGACAACCTCGACTCGTGGCCGGCGAAGTATCCCGGCGTCCTGGGCGTCGGCGCCTCCGACCGCAACAACGAGCGGGCGCCGTTCTCGCAGAACAAGCCGTACGTGGGCGTGTTGGCCCCCGGCGTGGACATGTGGTCGACGGTGCCCAAGGGCGGCCACTGCCGCGGTGACGGCACCTCCTTCGCGACCCCGTACGTGGCCGCGGTCGCGGCGCTGATCCGCTCGGCACACCCGAACTACACCGCGGCCCAGGTGATCACGCTGATCGAGCAGACCGCGCAGCGCGGCGCCCCGGGCCACACGGTCGGCGTCGGCTGGGGGGTGGTCGACCCGCTGCGGGCCCTCAACTCCACGGTGGTCCCCGCGTTCGCCCCGGTCCCGGACCCCCAGGTCGACCGCAGCACCGAACTCGTCAACGTCGCCCCGCTGGCCCACGGCCCCACCCGCGCCGACCGCGACCGCCGCCAAGCCTCGGTCGTCCTGTTCCTGGCCATCGGCCTCACCATCGTCGTCACCTGCACCGCCACCGTCATCCGCGACGCCCGCAGGCGCCGCGCGTCCGGCTGAAGCACCACCGCACCCCGACGCAACCGTTCGGCGGCAGGTCGGTCACCGCGACGGCGCGTCGACGATTCGTCGTTTCGGCGAGGCCGGTGAGGCTTCGTCGAGGATCTCGCCAGAGCAGCTGGGGGAAACGTGTCAGAGGGCGTACCCGATACCAACCTGAGTCGTATCGCCTTTCCCGATCAGTCGCCGAAGAGCGACCCGCCCGTGGCACCGCCCGGTTCCCGGCAGCCCGCGGCCGGCCCACCGAACCCGCCTCCGGGTGTTCCGCCGATCCAGGATCCCGGCTCGTTCGACGTGCCCGGCCGGACGTATGTGGAAGCGGACGCATTGACCCGCCTGGCCGGCACGGCCGACGGTTTCCAGGGCGAGATCCTCAAGATCAACCGGGACGCCGACGCCACCGCGCAAACGGCAGCCGGCGGGCTGGAGGGTTTCACGATGCAGGCGGCGCTGCGCGAGTTGGCCCACGACTGGCCTTTGCAGGCAGCCTCCGCCGCGGCCCAGTTCACCCTGGCGGCGGAAGCCCTGCGCGCCAATGCCGACCGGTACCGGCACACGGAGCACGTCAACACCAACCTGTTCGGCTCCTGAGGAGAAGCGATGAACCTCGCACAGTTTCGACAGGCCAACCTCGACGGCCTGTCGGCGGCCGTGGCGTACTGGGACACCCTGGCCGGACAGATGCAGGGCGTCGAACTCCGCCTGGGAACCGAGTTGTCGGGGCCGATCAAGAGCGGCACATGGCTGGGACTCTCCGCCACGTTCGCCGGCCTGCGCATCGACACGGTGCACAAGCAGTTGGAGAACGCCACGCTGGAAAGTCGGGCGGTCGCCTCGGTGCTCAGTGACGTCAACGGTGATCTTCGCAAGCTGCGTGAGGAGTTGCGGAGCATCGAGGCGGAGGCGGCGGCCAAGAAGCTGGTGATCGCGGCGGACGGCTCGGTCAACTGGCCGCCGATGCAGGTCGCTCCCGGGCAGGAGGTGAGCAAGGAGGCCGGTGATCGTTACACGGCGGAACAGCGCTCGCACGCCGAGGAGATCGGTCGTCGGATCACCGACCTGCTGCGTCGAGCGGGCGACGCCGACGAGCGGGGAGCGGCGGCCTTGCGGGCCACGCGGGGCAAGGACGCGAGCACCTTCGACTCACCCGAGGCGCTCGGCGGTGGCGCCGAGGCCGATGCCAAGCGTGCGTCCGACCTGTTCACCCGCCTGTCCTCGCTGGACGCGGGCGATCTGGACCTGTTGCGCAACATCATGCAGGCGAACTCGGGCAACCCGAACTTCGCCGAGGCGCTGACCCGGAGCATGAAGCCGACGGGTCTCTACGACGCCACCGGCCTGATCGCCCAGATGAACGCGCGGATAGCCGCCGGAGACAGGAACGACCCCAGGCTCGCGGACCTGAAGCAACTCCAGACCGACCTGGGCAACTCGCTGGCCGCGGCCAGTCCGCGCCTGGCCAAGGACCCGGCGTGGATGGCCTCGATGACGGAGGCGGGCCGCCGGTTCGTCCGGGTCGGCGACGGTGACGCCTACCCGGGCCGGGCCACGGTCTACGGCTACCAGTTGCTGGGCACGCTGCTGAGCCATGGCACGTACGACACCGGCTTCCTTCGGCAGACCGCCGACGAGGTGATCGCGTTCGAAAAGGCCGCCGGCAAGCCGTCGATCTGGAGCACGACCCTCATCCCGCCGCCCCGCTTCGGCCTGGACCTCTCCCGCCCCGGCAGCGGCTACGACCCGGTGACCGGCGTACTGACCGCGATGAGTTGGAACCCCGAAGCGGCGAAGGGCTTCTTCGGTGACGGCGGCCCGGCCCGACTCGACTACCTGTTCAAGGGCCGCGACCCGATCCCGGACCATGTCGGCGGCGGCGGTGAGCCGACGAGTTTCGACGCCTTGGGGAACGCGCTACAGGCCGCCACGACCGGCCGAATCCCGACGGGCGGTGTGGGGCTGCCGGACTCTCCGATGTTGCCGCACGACGATGTGATGCGACGCATCGCGAAGGACTCCGTCGCCTACCTCGGGAGCCACGCCTCCTTGGGCGGAGCAGTCCCGGGAAGCATGAGTGACAGCGTCGCGAACATCCTCTCGGAGTACGTGGAGGATACCCACCGCAGCCTCGCTCAGAATGAAGGCGGAAACGCCTTTTTCGATGTCGGCGACCTGGTCCGGGTGATCAAGGGGACTGCCGAGAACCCTGAGGCTTTCCGGTCTATTTACGATCAGGAACTGGCCTATACGGGTGCCACGTTGTCGGTCACCCCGGCGGGGGATCCGCTGCGGATCGAGAATGAGATCAAAAGCGGTTCCGAGGCGTTGGGGGCGTTGGATGAAATCCGCGCACAGGTGATCAAGGATCAGGGCGGTGATCAGGACAGCGCGAAGAACTGGGAAAGCAAATACTGGTATCACGGAGTGGGTGGCGGCTCGAACGCGCTGGCGGGATACGTTCTCCCGCCGCAATTTGCATTTCTGGGCGACGTGGCGCAGCGGTCGGTCAACTTGTTCACCGACGGTTGGTACGGTGACCAGAGTGCTCAGATCGCCGAGCGAACCGCCCTGGATGTGGAGGCGCTTCGCCGAGAGAACAAGGATCGTCTGGACGCGGCTTTGCGATCGTGGGCGACCAATAACCCCCAATCGGGCACCCCGTATTTCAGGGAGCAGCTTGAGAATTGGATCCACAATTCCCACGACAGTTATGTGACCGGAAGTGCGACCGCAAAGTCAAATCTTGGCCAGTGATTCGCCCATGGTGCTCGACTGCGAAAGGTTTTACGAATGGCCGCCGGTCCGACGATTTCGTTCCGCAAAAAGCGTGGGCTGATCATAATACTTGCAGTCTGCATCTCACTGGTTGCCGGCGGCCTTGTTTTGTGGCGCAACCATGAACTGCCGTGGCAGAAAAAAGTCTATTCCGCACCGAAGCGCGTTTGCCTTGACGTACTGTCCGGGGCAGAGGTTGTTCGTCTGGTCAGTGGTTCGGCGGGGGGCAAGCACGGTGACGTACGCGCCTTCGATACCGTCGAATCGGTGTCCGAGAAATCCAACGGACTGGCGATCTGCCAGGTCAAGGTGCCTGTGACGCCCGGTACCGTCCGTGCGCAATCAACCCTGATCAGCCATCCTGACGGTGATGCCAGGGCGACGTTCGATTTCGCGATGTCGCTGGGCAATGCGAACGTCGAAGGAGCGATCCGGCGAGATTTCCCAAGTGGCGCAACCCCGTTCGGCGGCGGCCTCAGCGGAGCGGTCACCGACAGTGAGGCGTGGCTTCGGATGCCCGAATGCGCCAAGGCGCCACAGAGATTTCGGGGTACGCCGCAGTTCGCCAAGGTCGGCATCATCCGGTCCGACAACGCCCCGTTGGAGAACGTGCGGCCGATCTTGACATCGATGCTGACTCGGTTGACGAATCGCTCGCTTGAACTCATCGGTTGTGACGAGCGGATACAGGAGCCGAATATCTCCGCCGGGCCGGTCCGACGAACGCCGCTCGGAGACGACCGAACGTGTCTGCCGATCGCAGCGGCGGATCTCGGCATCCCGAACACCGCCGGCTGGACCCGAGAAAGCTTCCGCACCGACCCCGACATCGTGTCGTGGTGTGACGTTTTCAACGAGAAGGGCGAACGGGCCCTTCGATTCACGAAGATGCACTCTCTTCTCCGTGGTCCGGAGAGCCCGGTGAACAGCGAACTATCCGGCGGAAAGGCTTTGCAGTGGGGCTGCGAACCACGCTCCTACCCCGATTACGATGCCCCCGTCCGCGTGCTCGAACGCTTGGATGACCGACTGCGCCCGGTGGGTGAGCTGAAGGCGGCCATCGTGGCGGCCGCCCCCGAACCGGCGGCCTGCGCGGTGGCGGCGAAGTAGGTGGGGTCGCCTGCGGAGACGGGCTCAGCGGCGGTCGTAGGGGCCGGGGCCCGGGTGGTAGTAGGTCGGCGGTGGTGCCGGGGGCCAGGAAGGCGCGGCGACGGCTTGCCGGCGGGCGACCTCGCGGGCGCGGCGACGGCGGGTGGCGATGACGGCGGCGCCGGCGACGAGGGCGACCGCGGCGATGGTGCCGACGAGGACGGGCACGAGGAGGCTGTCGTTGTCGTCGGACTTGGGGGCGGTGGCTGCGGCCGGGGGAGCGGTGGCGCTCGGCGGCGCGGACGCGGCGGCCGAGGGGGTGCTTGGTGCGGTGCCGGCGGGAGCACTCGGCGCGGGTTTGTCGCCGCGCACGCCGACGAGCGGATTGACGTCGGCGGGACCGGGTGTGTCGGTGGCGGCGAGGGCCTTGCGGGGGCTGACGATGCCGTAGCCGAAGGCGTCCGAGGGGATGGGCTCATTGGGCCGGTTCGCGGTGTCGAGCAGCCGCCGGATGACCTGGTTGGCGGTCCAGTCGGGGTGAACCGACCAGACGAGCGCGGCGACGCCGGAGGTTAGGGCGGTGGCGTCGCTGGAGCCGGTGCCGAGACAATAGTGGGTCTGCGTGACGCAGGCACTTGGGATGTCTTCTCCGGGCGCTGCCAGTGAGATCCACGACCCCTGAACGCTGTTCTTGGCCGGCGTTCCGTTGCGATCGACTGCGCTCACCGACAGAACACCCGGATAGGCGGCGGGATACACCGGTGCGCCGTTTCGGTCCAGTGGTGTGTTTCCGCCGGCCGCAATCAGCAGTTTTCCCTTACTCAGCGCGTATGCGACGGCATCGCCCAATGCTGGAGTATTTATTTTCGAGCCGACTGAGAGGTTGATGATTCGGGCCTGCGAGTCGGCGGCGAGACGAACGCCCTCGGCCAAAGATGTTTGATCGACCCCTCCAACCGGAGCAGGGTTGGTACGGAAGGGTAGGACTTTAGCCTTTGGGGCAACGCCGAAGACACCTTGGCCGCCACCTGTTTGGCCCTGCCCCACAATGAGACTGGCCATGGAAGTCCCGTGCCCGTCTTGATCTCCCGAAGTGTTCAGGCTCGGGAGAATCTGTCCGACGAGGTCCAAGTGAGTGGTGTCCACGCCCGAGTCGACCACGGCAACTGTGACTCCTGCGCCGCGCGTGGTTTTCCACACGTCATCGATCTTCCAAGCGTCCAAGTACCACTGTTGTGCCCGGATGGAATCGGCCAGAGCGGGCGTAGCAAATTGGCCCGCGCCGATCAGGAAGATCACAAGCATGCCGAGCGTGACGGACATCCGGGAGGTTCGGGTGGGGCGTCCGCTCATGTGGCGAAGGTGTCCTTTCTGAGATGAGGGGTGTCAGTCGATGACCGGTGGGACGACACCCGGGCGGCGTGGGCCGTCCCAGACATTGTCGTCATCTTCTTCGGCGCGCGGAGTGCGACGTCGGACCTGCTCCGAGCGGGCACCGCCTGTGAAAGGCGTCCGCTGTCCGGGCGATCGCCTTGAGGACTGGCTGCCGGTAGCCTCCGATGCCGGGTTGCTGCCCTCGACCGGCAGCGCTCGCAGTCTGGGCGAATTCCGGTTGGACGCGGTTCCCGAGGCGTTTCCAACGGAGCCGCCTCGGGACGCGGCAAGCCTGCGGCTCGCACCACCGTTCGAGGACGGGCTACCGGGGGCTCCAGCCGAACCCGGGGAGCCTGGCATCCCTCCGGGGCGCATGGAGGAGTTGGCGCCGGACGGACTATTGGTCCCCGGTGTGTTCGGGTTGCGTCCCTCCGGATGCGCGCTGAACGACCCTCGTCCACCGCCGGTTCCCGGAGAGTTGCTGCCACGAGGCGAGACCCCGCTGCCACCCGGCACCGTTCCGGGGACGCCTCCGCGTAGAGGTGTGCTGCCGGTACTCCCGCCTCCGCCTCGCAGACCGGGACCGCCACTGACGTTTGTGCTGGGGTAGGTCCCCGAGAACGGGTTCGAACCGCCCGAGGGCACTACACCGGGACCATTGACGTTGGGGGCATTTACCGATCCCGGGCCACCGCCGGAGACCTGCGGCATCCACGGAGCGTTTGCCGTGGTGTCGGGGGCCGTGAGTGAACCGTTGCCTTGCAGATTGGTTGACTGTGGCACGTAGGTGGGTTGGGGCGCGTAAGGGGTATTGAGCCCCGTCGTTGCTCCGCCGCCGGGACCTCCGCCGCCAGGACCTCCGCCGTTGGGTGCAGAGCCTCGTGGGGCGGAGTAGATTCCCGAGCTAGGGTGGCCTGTTCCTGCACGTGACTGTGACGTGCCTCTTCCACCACCAGCTTGGCCACCGGAGCTACCGGTTGGGCCACCAAGAGACCTGACGTCATGTTGAAAGTCACCCGGCGGATCCGGAAACGCCGGGGGCGGTAGGGCCTTCAAGTCCTGTGCCGTCACCCGATACGTCGAAGCAAGCATCCGCATCTGTGCCACCGCCTCGCGGTGGGCCGCGTCGACCTGGGCCTTGGCTTCCTGTTGGGCCTTGACCGGGTCCACGCCGCCGGGAGGTGGGCCACCGGCGGCCTGGGTCGTCACGGCCAGGGAGACCGTGGCCACCGGGCCCTGGTTCGCCTTGGCCACGATCGCGGGGTCCATGCGGGCCGGCATCCGGGCCTTGGCCACGAAGATCTGTTGGCCCACGTGATTGACGTGGTTGCCGGCCGCCGCGACGTAGTCGCCGAGTCCTGATGCGGCAGCGGTGAGACCGCCCGCCCAAGCGCGGAAGCTGTCCGCGCTGGGGCCCTCCCAGACACCGTCGAGAGCCTTGATGCACTGGCTGAGGCCCTCCGTCGCGGTCTGGATCCGCCGTGCCGTGCCGTTCAACTTCTCGGCGTACTTGCCCAGTGTCGAAGGATTCGCCTGCGCGATCATCGCCTGCAGTTGTTCCAGCGAGAAACTGTCGAAGTCGGTTTCCCCGCCGCCCGGTCCGTTGGTCGGCGCTCCTTCTGCATGCACCATCAGATTCCCCCCACGCCGCCCGGATCGCGTAGTCGCGTCATTCCACGGCCCCCTTGCGCACCGGCGGCGTGCCCGGCGCCGAGCCCGCCACCACGGGCGCCTGTCCACCGGTGGTGATCCGCTGCATCACTTGTTGCAGCGACCGGCGCGTGTCGTCGTCCACGTCGGCAGTGTTCACGCCCGTGACCTTGATCGCCAACTTCATCGCCGTGATCTGGTCCTGCAACTTGTCGATCAGTTGCCGCAATTGCGTCGCCGTCGCGGTGACGACCGCGCCCATCATCGGGGCCTCGGCGAACGACACCCCGAAGTCGCCCGCACCGATTCCGTGTTCCCCCGGGTTGGCCCCCGCGTCCGGGCCGACCAAGTCGGCCAGTACGCCCTCCAGCGCGCTCTGGAACTTTTCGAGCATCTCCAGGCTGATCTGAAAACCGGATCCCGCCATAGCCAACGCTTCCCCCGCGCTTGATGACCTTCGGCCGCGACAGCCTCCCCGGCGCACGTCGGACACGCCTGCGTGTCGCAGCGTCGACTATTGATCCATGGATCGTCAGCGGATCGCAAGAGGAGGCTGACGTTCCGTTATAACTATTCGGATGGTCGGGGTGGCATACCGACGTAAAGCGGGGCCCGGTCGCTGTGGCGACCGAGCCCCGCTTGCGGGTTCTCGACGTCAGCTCTCCGCGAGCCAGGCCGTCTGGATCAGTTCGACGCCGCGTCGACGGGTGATGAACTGGCCGCGTCCCGGCGGCAGTTGAGCCGGTTTCACGTTGGCCATCAGGGCGCCCTCGTCGCGGTTGCCGGACAGGATCAGGCCGGACGTGCCCAGGTCGAGGAGCTTTTGCAGGACCGGCTCGTACAGGGCGCGGCCCGCGCCGCCGCTGCTGCGGGCGATGATCAGGTGCAGGCCGACGTCGCGGGCCAGCGGCAGGAACTCGGCGATGCTGCCGACCGGGTTGCCGCTGGAGGAGGCCACCAGGTCGTAGTCGTCGACCAGCAGGAACAGCTCGGGGCCGCTCCACCAACTCCGGTTGCGGAGCTGGTCCTGGGTCACCTCCGGTCCGGGCAGGCGGCGTTCGATGCCGCCGCGGATCTCGTTCATGAACGAGGTCAGGGCCGGCGCCGCCGCCGCGTACTCCAGCAGGTGCGACTCCGGGACCACGTCCAGGAGCGTGCGCCGGTAGTCGGACACGATGATCCGCGCCTCGGCCGGCGTGTAGCGCTCGGAGATGCCGCGGGCCAGCAACCGCAGGAAGTTGGTCTTGCCGGACTCGCTCTCGCCGAACAGCACGAAGTTCGTGTCGACGTTGAAGTCCAGGTAGACCGGGCTGAGCGTCGCCTCGTCCACCCCGATCGGGATCGCCCGACCGGGCACCTGCGCCGGCGTCGGCAACTGCTCGTAGGGCAGCAACATCGGCAACACCCGCACCGGCGGAGCGGGCGGCCCCGCCCAAGCGGCCTTGATCGCGCCCACCATGGCCGCCATGCCCTCGCCCAGGTCCTCCGCCGTGGAGGCCCCGTCGATCCGCGGCAGCGCGGCCAGGAAGTGCAGCTTGTCCGGGGACAGGCCGCGGCCCGGCGCACCCGTGGGCACGTTCGCCGCGAGCCGCCGGTCGACCTCGGACTCCATCGTCTCGCCGAGCCGCAGCTCCAACCGGGTCTGGATCTGGTCCTTGAGCGCGGGCCGGATCTCCGGATGCCGGGACGCGGTGAGCACCACGTGCACGCCGAAGCCCAGACCGCGCGTGGCGATGTCGGTGACCTCGGCCTCCAGCGCGTCGAAGTCGTTCTTGAGGGTCAACCAGCCGTCGACGAACAGGAAGACGTCGCCCCACGCCTCGTCCGGCAGCGTCCCGGCGGCCCGGCGCCTGCGGAACGTGTCGATCGAGTCGATGTTGTTGACCCGGAACATCTCCTCGCGGCGGTCCAGGATGCCCTTGACCTCGCTGACGATCCGGCGCACCCGCTCGGCGTCGAGCCTGCCCGCCACCCCGCCGACGTGCGGCAGGTCGCTCAGCGCGACCATGCCGCCGCCGCCGAAGTCCAGGACGTAGAACTGCACTTCGGCCGGCGTGTGGGTCAGTGCGAAGGAGGTGATCATGGTGCGCAGCAAGGTGCTCTTGCCGCTTCGCGGACCACCCACCACCAGCGCGTGACCGGCCGCGCCGGACAGGTCCGCGTACATCACGTCGCGGCGCTGCTCGAACGGCTTGTCCACCAGGCCCAGCGGCACCACCAGACGGCCGTTCGCGCCCCAGTCCGGCGAGCACAGCCCGCGGTCCGCGGTGACCTGCAGCGGCGGCAACATCTGGTCGACCGAGTTCGACTCGGACAGCGGCGGCAGCCACACCTGGTGCGCGGGCGGACCCTGGTTGACCATCCGGCGCACGATCACGTCCAGCACGGTGTCCGCGAGCGCGCTGTCGATGTCCGGCTCGGGCTCGGGCTCCGGCGGCAGATCGGGCTGCCGGTTCCACATGTTCGCGGCCGTCCACCGACTCCCGAACAGCACCGGCATCGGGGCGCCCGACCGGTTGCGTCGAATCCGGTCGGAGGCCCGGTAGGTACCCGACACGTACGCGGCCTTGAACTGCACCATCGACTCGGTGTCGAACTTGAGATAGCCCGCGCCGGGCACCGACGGCAGGTGATACGCGTCCGGGACGCCGATCGCCGCGCGCGACTCGGCGGCGGAGAAGGTACGCAGACCGATCCGGTAGGACAGGTACGTGTCCAGACCGCGCAGCCGGCCCTCCTCCAGACGCTGCGACGCGAGCAGCAGGTGTACGCCCAGCGATCGGCCGATGCGGCCGATCTGGATGAACATGTCGATGAAGTCCGGCTTGGCGGTCAGCAGTTCGCTGAACTCGTCGATGATGATCACCAGCGAGGGCAGCGGCTCCAGCGCGGCGCCCGCGACCCGGGCCCGCTCGTAGTCGTGCATGTTGGCGTAGTTGCCCGCCGAACGCAGAAGCTCCTGCCGCCGGTTCAGCTCGCCGGTGATCGAGTCGCGCATGCGGTCGACCAGGGTCAGGTCGTCGGACAGGTTGGTGATCACCGCCGCGACGTGCGGCATGTCCGACATCCCGGAGAAGGTCGCGCCGCCCTTGAAGTCGGCGAGCACGAAGTTGAGGATCTCCGAGCTGTGCGTGGTGGCCAGGCCCAGCACCAGGGTGCGCAGCAGTTCGGACTTGCCGGAACCGGTGGCGCCGACGCACAGGCCGTGCGGGCCCATGCCCTCCATCGCCGCTTCCTTGATGTCCAGCATGATCGGCTCGCCGTTCTGGCCGATCCCGATCGGCACCCGCAGCCGGTCGTTCGGCGGCCTGGGCCGCCAGGTCTGCGACACGTCCACCTGCGCGGCGTCACCGATGCCCATCAGGTCGGTGAAGTCCAGGTTGGCCAGCAGCGGCTCGTCGTCGTCGTTGGCCGACAACCGCAACGGGGCCAACTTCCGGGCGAGCGCCTCCGCGTCGCCCGCCGACAGGAAGTCCGGCACCCCCTCGTACGCGCCCGCCGTGGACTCCAGCGTCAGCCGGTCCTCCTCGGCGATGATCGCCAGGCCGCCGCGCAGTTCGTCCAGCGGGCCGGGCACCACCTCGACGATGGTCACACCCTGCAGCCCGTCCGCCCCCGCGAGCAGCGAGTTGGCGGGCACGCCGCCGCCGTCCAGGACCACCACCAGATGCGGCTGGTCCAGTACCGGCTGCGCGCCGGCCGCGAAGCGCGAACGCCCGGCCAGGTCCTCCGCCAGCCACTCCTCGATCTCGCCGAGGTCGCCCGCGATCATCCGGATCGAACCGGCGCCGTCCGACTGGGACGGGTGCTGCACGTGCGGGAGCCACTTCAGCCATTCCCAGTGCGGCAGCGAGTTCGCGTCCGTGGCCACCACGATGCGCACGTCGTCCGGCGAGTGCAGCACCGCGAGTTGGCCCAACATCGCCCGGGTCAGCCCGTACACCCGCTCCGGCTCGCCGGAGACGGTCAGGTGGTAGAAGGAGCGCAGCGACACCGCCATCGGCAGGTCGTCCAGCGTCGCCTGGGTGCGCAGGAAGCGCCGCATGGCATCCGCGCACAGCGGCTCCAACTCCTCCAGCGGCGCGGTACTCGGCGCCACCAGCGCAGTGGACAACTGCTGCTGGCCCACGCCGACCCGGACCTGTCCGAAGTCGGCGTCACCGGCCCGGCGTTCCCAGATCCGTCGCTCGCCCGCCGCCACCGACCACAACTGCGCCGGGTCCGGGTGCGTCCACAACTGCGCGTCGCGCTGCTTGCGGGCGGTCCGGCGGACCTCCTTGCGCTGCTGGGCCAGGTACTTGAGGTAGTCGCGTCGGGCGTCGAGCATCTGGACCCGGTTGCCACCGCGCGACTTGATGATGTTGGCGACCACCATGACCAGCGACGAGATCATCATCATGCCGCCCATGACCATCATCATCTTCGGTGCACCAGGCATGAAGAAGAAGCCGGCCGAGCCGAGCATGCCCATCATCGGGAGCACGCTCATGATCCAGTTCTGGTCGGTCGGGCGCTCCAGTTCGGGGGGTGCCTGGAGCTGGATCTCCTCCGCCGGCACAGGCGAGGGCAGCACCCTGGGCGGGCGCTTGACGATGACCACGGTCAAGGTGAATCAGCCTCATCCGTCGCGAGGATCCTGGACACGGATCGAGCCCGCCGCAGAACACGGAAAAGGAGCAGGTGATGTGAGTCAACCCACCCCGTCAGGGTCGTCTCCATGCACACGTGAGGGCGGTTGAGCCGTTCGTGTGTGCGCCGCATACTACTGGCCGACCGCGTCGGCGCCAGTGGCGAGCCGGGTCGCGGCGTATAGAGTGCGTCGTCATCCCGGCCCCTCGGGGCCGCGGGACACGGGGCAGCTACAAGCAGGGGGATCTGCACAGGTGAACTCCACGACCACGACGGTCACCACCGGGTTCGCCCGGATCACCGTCATCGCGCCGGACTGCCGAGTCGACCTCGCGCTGCCGGAAGAGGTCCCGCTCGCCGAGCTGTACCCGGAGATACTCCGGCTGTCCGGGCAGACCCAGCGCAACGGCGCGGTGACCGGCTTCCAGCTCACCCGGCTCGACGGCGAGGCCCTGGACAGCGCGCTCACCCTCGCGGGGCAGCACGTGCGCGACGGGGAACTGCTGCGCTTCACCGCCCTCGCCGACGCACCGCCGCCGCCGGTCTACGACGACGTGGCCGACTCGGTGGCCACCTCGGTCACCGGCGACAACCGGTTGTGGACGCCGGAGATGTTGCGGATCGCCGGCCTGTCCGGTGCCGCCGCCTTCTTCACCCTGGGCGCCATCGTGCTCTGGCGGATGACCCCCCTGCCGCACGGCCTGCCCGCCATCGTCGGCGGCTCGCTGGCCCTGGTGCTCACCGTGGTCGCCGGCGTTCGCTCGCGGGTCTACGGCGACCACGTGGGTGGCGCCGTGCTCGGCCTCGGCGCGCTGCCGAACGCCTTCCTGGCCGGCCTGGGCGCGATCGAGCCGCCGGTGCGCGAGGGCCCGGGCCGGGTGCAGTTCCTGACCGCCTGCGTCGCGGTCCTGGTGGTGTCCACGCTGATCGCCGCGCTGCTGCCGGAACGCGGCGCCGTCTACATCGCGGGCGCCGGCGCCGGTGCGCTGGGAACCCTGGCCACCTTCGGCCTGATCACCTTCGAGAGCGGCCCGCGCGAGGCGGCGGCCGTCGCGGGCACCGTCGCGCTCGCGATGATCGCCTTCCTGCCCTCCTGGGCCGCCCGCCTGGCCCGCCTGCCGATCGGCTTCCTGCCCTCGGACGCGCCCACCGCCCGGCAGAGCGACACCCTCGACCACGCCGACGTCGCCGCGCGCGCCCGCAACGGACACGAACT
This sequence comes from Embleya sp. NPDC020886, assembly GCF_044333915.1. NCBI lineage: Bacteria > Bacillati > Actinomycetota > Actinomycetes > Kitasatosporales > Streptomycetaceae > Embleya > Embleya sp. NPDC020886. The sequence continues at coordinate 531,325 of NZ_JBIRRX010000004.1, forward strand.
GCTCAGCGGCCTCACCGGCGCGTGCGCCGCCGTGATCGTCGCCTCGTGCGTCGTGCTGGGCAACGTCGACACCATGTGGACCCGGGTCCTGACCGCCGTGCTGGCCCTGGTCACCCTCGGCCGCGCCCGCCTGTTCCGGCACACCACGCAGGTCACCGTGTTGTACACGGCCGGCCTGCTGGGCCTGGCGATGCTCTTCATCGGCCTGACCCTGGACACCGGATTCCTGGACAAGGAGCGGCAGGGCTGGATCTTCGCGCTGGTCTGCGCGGTCGGCGCGCTCCTCGCGATCGTCGCCACCACCGTGCCCACGCGCGGCCTGTCCCCGTTCTGGGGACGCGCGATGGACGTGCTCGAAGGCATGTTGATGGTGTCCGTCGTCCCGCTGTGCCTGGCCGTGCTGGATCTGTACGACAAGCTGCGGAACATCACGGCCTGATGCGCTCCTGCTAGGGTTGTCCGTATCCCGGAGCCTCGTGCCCGGGATGCGCGCTGTCCACGGGCCGCGCGCCCGCACCATGTGAGCCAAGTTGCCTCCGTGAGTCAGACCGGGGGCGCTCACCACCTTGCAGAGGGAGAACACGTGTCGCTCGACACCGCAACGAAGAAGCAGATCATGGCCGACTACGCCACCAAGGAAGGCGACACCGGCTCCCCCGAGGTGCAGGTCGCGATCCTGAGCTTCCGCATCAACGAGCTCACCGCCCACCTCAAGGAGCACAAGCACGACCACCACAGCCGCCGGGGCCTGCTGCTCCTGGTCGGCCAGCGTCGTCGCCTGCTCGGCTACCTGGCCAAGAAGGACATCGAGCGCTACCGCACGCTGACGGACCGCCTGAGCATCCGCCGCAGCGGCGTCGGCATCCGCTAGTAACGCACGACGGGGGAGCGGCTTTCACGAGCCGCTCCTTCGCCGTATCCGGACACGGTCTTTGTAGGCTGTGTCCCGCGCGCGGGCATCCCGCGCTGCGATAGAACAAGACAGCACGAACCCCCTTCCCGTGCATCGGCACGAGGGAGACGAACAAAGACTGGGAGCGCCGCGTCGCGACCAAGGCGCCGACCTACAGCGCCGGTCCTCGGTAGTGGCCCCCGGGTAACGCACCCGGGTGCTTCGATCGAAGACCGGCTCGGCCGGCCCTGTGGCGTCATGCGCCGCGGACCTCCCTCGAAACGAACGAGGAGGGCACCCGTGGAGGGTCCCGACATCAGCTTCGCCGAAGCAGTCATCGAGAACGGCACGTTCGGCAACCGCACCATCCGCTTCGAGACCGGCCGGCTCGCCCGGCAGGCCGCCGGCTCCGCCGTGGTCTATCTGGACGACGACACCATGGTGCTCTCGGCCACGACCGCCTCGAAGCGCCCGAAGGACCAGCTCGACTTCTTCCCCCTGACGGTGGACGTCGAAGAGCGCATGTACGCCGCGGGCAAGATCCCCGGCTCCTTCTTCCGTCGCGAGGGCCGCCCGTCCGAGGACGCCGTCCTCACCTGCCGCCTGATCGACCGTCCGCTGCGCCCGTCCTTCAAGAAGGGCCTGCGCAACGAGATCCAGATCGTCGAGACGATCATGGCGCTCAACCCGGACCACCTGTACGACGTCGTGGCGATCAACGCGGCCTCGATGTCCACCCAGCTCGCCGGCCTGCCGTTCTCCGGCCCGATCGGTGGCGTCCGGGTGGCGCTCATCGACGGCACCTGGGTCGGCTTCCCCACGCACACCGAGCTCGAGCGCGCCGTGTTCGACATGGTCGTCGCGGGCCGCGTGCTCGAGGACGGCGACGTGGCGATCATGATGGTCGAGGCCGAGGCCACGACCGGCACGATCGAGCTGGTCAAGGGCGGCGCGGAGGCGCCGACCGAGGAGGTCGTGGCGGACGGCCTCGAAGCCTCCAAGAAGTTCATCAAGGCGCTGTGCGCCGCGCAGGTCCAGGTCGCCGAGAAGGCGGCCAAGGAGACCGGCGAGTTCCCGGTCTTCCTGGACTACCAGGACGACGTCTTCGAGGCGCTGGCCGCCGCGGTGACCGACGAGCTGTCGGCCGCGCTGACCATCGCCGGCAAGCAGGCCCGCGAGAGCGAGCTCGACCGGGTCAAGGACCTGGCCGCGGAGAAGCTGCTCCCGGCGTTCGAGGGTCGCGAGAAGGAGATCGGCGGCGCGTTCCGCTCGCTCACCAAGAAGCTCGTGCGTCAGCGCGTGCTGCGCGACAAGGTGCGCATCGACGGTCGCGGCCTGACCGACATCCGCACCCTGTCGGCCGAGGTCGAGGTCATCCCGCGCGTGCACGGCTCGGCCCTGTTCGAGCGCGGCGAGACCCAGATCCTGGGCATCACCACGCTGAACATGCTGCGCATGGAGCAGATGCTCGACACGCTCTCGCCCGAGACGCGCAAGCGCTACATGCACAACTACAACTTCCCGCCGTACTCGGTCGGCGAGACCGGCCGGGTGGGCTCGCCCAAGCGCCGCGAGATCGGCCACGGCGCGCTCGCCGAGCGCGCCATCCTCCCGGTCCTGCCGGCCCGCGAGGACTTCCCGTACGCGATCCGTCAGGTGTCCGAGGCGCTCGGCTCCAACGGTTCGACCTCGATGGGCTCGGTCTGCGCGTCCACGATGTCGCTGCTCAACGCCGGTGTGCCGCTCCGGGCGCCGGTCGCGGGCATCGCGATGGGGCTGATCTCGGACGAGGTCGACGGCAAGACCGAGTACGTCTGCCTGACCGACATCCTCGGTGCCGAGGACGCGTACGGCGACATGGACTTCAAGGTCGCCGGCACCAAGGAGTTCGTCACCGCGCTCCAGCTCGACACCAAGCTCGACGGCATCCCGGCGTCGGTGCTCGCCGGTGCGCTCAAGCAGGCCAAGGACGCCCGCCTGCACATCCTCGACGTGATGATGGAAGCCATCGACACGCCGGACGAGATGTCGCAGTTCGCGCCGCGCATCATCACCGTCAAGATCCCGGTGGACAAGATCGGCGAGGTCATCGGCCCGAAGGGCAAGATGATCAACCAGATCCAGGACGACACCGGTGCCGAGATCACCATCGAGGACGATGGCACGATCTACATCGGTGCCTCGGACGGCACCTCGGCCGAGGCCGCGCGGGCGACGATCAACGCGATCGCCAACCCGACGATGCCCGAGGTCGGCGAGCGGTACCTGGGTACGGTTGTCAAGACCACCACGTTCGGCGCGTTCGTGTCGCTGATGCCCGGCAAGGACGGCCTGCTGCACATCTCGCAGCTGCGCAAGATCGCCGGCGGCAAGCGGGTCGAGAACGTCGACGACGTGATCAAGGTCGGCGACAAGGTGCAGGTCGAGATCGCCGAGATCGACCAGCGCGGCAAGCTGTCGCTCGTCCCGGTCATCGAGGGCGAAGACAACGCCGAGACCGCCGAGGACGCTGCCGCCAAGTGACGTCCTCCTCGTCGAAGAACCAGGTCGCTGCGTCCGCGCAGCGGCCTGGTTCCACGAAGACCCTGCTGCGTGACGCGGACGGCACCGGTGCCGTCCGCCGCACCGTCCTGCCCGGCGGCCTTCGGGTGATCACCGAGAACATGCCCTCCGTGCGCTCCGCCACGTTCGGGATCTGGGTCGGGGTCGGCTCGCGGGACGAGACACCCGCGTTGGCCGGCACCTCGCACTACCTCGAACACCTGCTGTTCAAGGGCACCGAAAAGCGCGACGCGCTGGAGATCTCGGCCGAGCTGGACGCGGTCGGCGGCGAGATGAACGCGTTCACCACCAAGGAGTACACGTGCTACTACGCACGTGTGCTCGACACCGATCTCCCGCTCGCGATCGACGTGATCTGCGACATGGTGACCGGCTCGCTGATCGACGCCGAGGACGTGGACGCCGAACGCGGCGTGATCCTCGAGGAGATCGCGATGAACGAGGACGAGCCCGGCGACCTCGTGCACGAGCTGTTCTACGACGCGATGCTCGGCGACGCCCCGCTCGGTCGTCCGGTGCTGGGCACGGTCGAGTCGATCAACGCGCTCACCCGGACCCAGATCAGCGGCTACTACAAGCGTCGCTACAAGGCGCCGAACATGGTGGTGACCGCGGCCGGCAACGTCGACCACGCCAAGGTGGTCCGCCTGGTCAAGAAGGCGTTCGCGCAGGTGCGCGTGGACGAGCAGGCGGTGCCCGCCGCGCCGCGCGCCGGTGGGCGCGGGGCCCGGGCGACCGGCAGCGTACGGGTGCTGAACCGGCCGACCGAGCAGGCCCATCTGGTGCTGGGCATGCCGGGGTTGGCCCGGGACGACGATCGGCGATTCGCGCTCAGCGTGCTCAACACCGCGCTGGGCGGCGGGATGAGTTCGCGGCTCTTCCAGGAGATCCGGGAGAAGCGCGGCCTGGCCTACTCGGTCTACTCCTTCCACTCCGGCTATGCCGACCTGGGCGTGTTCGGCATCTATGCCGGTTGCCAGCCCAAGAAGGCCCGCCAGGTGATCGAGATCTGCCGGACCGAGCTGGACCGGGTGGTCCGCGAGGGCCTGCCGCAGGACGAGATCGATCGGGCCATCGGGCAACTGCGCGGCTCGACCGTGCTGGGCCTGGAGGACACCGGGTCCCGGATGAGCCGGATCGGCAAGAGCGAACTCGTCTACGGCGAGCACCTGTCCGTCGACGAGGTACTCGCCCGGATCGCGGCGGTCACCGCCGCCGAGGTCCACGACGTGGCGAAACACCTGCTCGCCGCGCGGCCCACCCTGGCCGTGGTCGGACCGTTCGCCGACGACGGGGACTTCGTCGCCGCGTCGGCCTGATCGCGGCGCGATCGAAGTCGAAACACGTTCTGACTGGAGAGTGCACGACATGACTGCAATCCGGGTGGGTGTGATCGGTGCGGCCGGCCGCATGGGTTCCGAGGCGTGCCGGGCCGTCGAGGCCGCGGCCGACCTCGAACTGGTGGCGCGCGTCGACGAAGGCGACGACCTCGCCGAACTCGCGAAGGCGGGCGCGCAGGTCGCCGTCGACTTCACCCACCCGGGTGTGGTCATGGGCAATCTCGAATATTGCGCCGGCGCCGGCATCCACGCCGTCGTGGGCACCAGCGGTTTCACCCCCGACCGCCTGGCGCTGCTGCGCGAGTGGCTGGCGAAGAGCCCGCGGACCGGCATCCTGATCGCGCCGAACTTCGGCATCGGCGCGGTGCTGATGATGCAGTTCGCGGCGAAGGCGGCCCGGTTCTACGAGTCGGCCGAGATCGTCGAACTGCATCACCCGAACAAGCTGGACGCGCCCAGCGGCACCGCCCGCCGGACCGCCGAGTTGATCGCCGAGGCACGCGAGCGGGCGGGCCTGGCGGACATGCCCGACGCGACGGTGGACGACCCGGACGGCGCCCGCGGCGGCAAGGTCGACGGCGTCCCGGTGCACGCGGTGCGCCTGCGCGGTCTGGTCGCCCACCAGGAGGTCCTGCTCGGCGACGAGGGCGAGATGTTGACCATCCGGCACGACTCGTTCCAGCGCACGTCGTTCATGCCGGGCGTACTGCTCGGGGTGCGTCGTGTGGTTTCCGTGCCCGGCCTGACCGTGGGCCTGGAACACTTCCTCGATCTGGACTGAGCATCGTGAAGCAACGTGTCACCGCGCTCGTGCTGATCGCGGTTCTGGTGTTCTACGTCTTCCTGGTCGGCAGTCGTGGCCTGATCGCGATTCGCGACGGGGAGCCGGTCACCATCGTGCTGGGTCTGGCGATCCTGCTCGTGCCGATCGTCGGCGCCTGGTACATCTGGCGCGAGGCGCGTTTCGGCTTCGCGATGCAGCGCCTGGCCCGCGAGTTGGCGGCCGAGGGCGCCCTGCCGCCGGACGAGTTGCGGCGCACGCCGGGCGGCCGGGTCGACCGGGACAGCGCGGACGCGGCGTTCGAACGACGCAAGGCGGAGGTCGAGGCCGCCCCCGAGGACTGGCGGGTCTGGTACCGGCTGGCCGTCGCGTACGGCGACGCGCGCGACAACGCGCGCGGGCGCCGGGCCATGCTCACCGCGATCCGCCTGCACGCCGGCCGACCCGCGGCGAGGGCCCAGGGCGCGTCTTCGCCCTAGGTTCGCAGGGCCGGCCGGCCCGTCGGCGGTTCCAGCGCGGCCAGCACCTGGGCGGACACCGGCGCGGCCAGAATGCCGACCACCGCGTCCACCAGGTCCGCCACGAAGGCCGCCGGCGGCAACACGTCGTGCGCCTGCCCCTCGTACACCCGCTGTTCCCGGTCGGCCGTGGCGTGCACCGCCAGACTCCCGCCCAGCCGCAGCCGGTTGCGCCGCACGGCGGTCGGCAGATGACCCAGCGCGAGGTCGATCAAGGCGCCGAACTCCGGTGAGCTGCCCTCCAGGCCCATCGCCGGCAGCGCGTACGTGCTCGCGCCCATGTGCTGGTGCACGCGGGCCAGAAAGCGCAGATAGAAACTGCCGCCGACATCGATCTGTTCGGCGAGCGGTCGCACCATGGCCTCGGCCAGCGTCCTCGGCTGTGCGTCCAGTCCGGTGCGCACCGACTCCCGGACCAGAGCCTCACGGCGCGCGTTGATCGCCACGAGTCGGAATCCGAAGATTGCCCGGATCAACTCCTCTTTGTTGCCGAAGTGGTATTGCGCGGCCGAATTGTTGCGCTGACTCGCCGCGACACTGATCTGTCGCAGCGAGACCGCGTCGATTCCGTGCACGGCGAAGAGCCGCTCGGCGGTGAGCAGAAGGCGCTCGCGGGTCGGAGTTCGGCTCACGGCGCCCACGTTAAGACGGCTGACTTACCTTGTTCAATGGCACATCGGTGTGGTGTTCACCGTGTTCGTCGGCCGTTTCGTCCGCCGATCCGCGCTCACTCGCCGATGGCCACCGCCGTGTGCAATCGCACCTGTCGGATCACCGAGCCGCCCGCCTCGTCCACCCACAGTTCGCGGGTCGCGCCGTCGGGTGCCCAACCGGTGCCGACCAGGAAGTCGTACAACGGCTTGTCGCTCTCCAAAACCCAGGTCACCAGCGTTTCCACCTCGTCCGTCGCGGCGTCCGCGACGACCGCCGTCAGCAGCCGTGAGGCGTGCCCCTCGCGCTGTCGTGGCGGGTCGATCACCAGGATCGCCAACTCGCCGGAGCGGGCCGGGTCGAGATCCTCGTCCGAGCCGGGCACCAGGGCCGCGAAACCGGCCACGGTCGGCCCCGCACAGGCCACCAGCAGGCGGTGGCGGGGCGAGGGTGGCGCGATCGCCGCGTCCTCCCACTCGGCGGCCAGCGCCCGGGGCGTCGCCGCCTCCAGCGCGGCGGCCGGCAACACTCCGGTATACGCGTCGTGCCAGGCCCGGGCGTGCGCGGCGCCCAGGGCGGCACCGTCGCCGGCGTGGGCCGGGCGTACGTACGGATCGGTCATGTGGCGCCCCCATCGTCGAGTACGGCCGATTCTCGCGCGCCCCGGCGGCCCGTGTCCCCCGCTCGCCGAACGCGCACACGGGTGGGCGACACGCGGGACAGGCGCTCCCGACCTCGCGCGCGGCGTGCGACGCTGTCCGCCAAGGATTGGTGGGCGCGGCAGCGGAGGATGGTCATGGGGGTCCGGATCCGACGAATCGCCCCGGCGTGTGCGGTGGTCGTGCTGCTCGCGAGCGGCTGCATGGTCGGTCCGACGATCGACGACGAGAAGCCGAAGGCGGCGGGCGCGGGCGCGACCGGCAATCCGCCGGACCTGCCGGACAAGAACCCGACGGGTGGTTCGGCGCCGAGCGCGGCGCCCCCCGGCGCGGCGGTCCCACCCGGCCAGGTCCCGCCGAAACAGGGCTCGCACACGTATTCGAACGGGTTGACGGTGGCCACGCTGCCGCTCGCGGTGACCCGCTCGGTGGGCGTGCCGAACGAGAAACGCGAGACGGTCGACGTCGCGATCCCGATCCGATACACCAACCGGACCGGCTCCAACCTGGTGGCCGACCTGTTCGGCGTGACGCTGTACGCCGGGCCCGACGGGTGGCCGTGCGGGCCCGCGAAGACCGGGCCCCTGCGCAGCGGCCCGGATCAGGCGGCGCGCAACGCCGACACGGTGTTCACCTACAACTTCGCGGTGCCCCGCGAGCTGGTCGGCAGGCTGGTGATCCAGGTGCAGCCGTTCATGTCCCGGCTGGACAAGGCAACCTTCGAGACGTCCGTGGCGCTGCCCGCGAGTGCCGCCACCCGGCCCGCCGAGGGTCCGGCGACGCAACCCGGCACGGTGGTGGTGCCCAGATCCACACCGACGGCGGGCGCCTCGGCCACCGCGTCCGCCGGCTCGGCCACGGCGTCGAGGGATGTCGGTGGGCGTGGTTAGGCTGGAGCGCCCGTCCACCCCGACCTCATCGACGAGGAGCAACTCCGCGTGACCGAAACACCCCAGGAGAATCCGTCCGCCATCCGCTTCCGCAGCGACGTCACGGTCGAGCTGATCAAGCACAGCGCCGCCGACCAGGACGTGTTGTGGGCGGCTCGGGTCTCCACGGCGGGGGAGAAGTCCCTCGACGAGCTCGAAAAGGATGCCTCGCGGTCCAGGGGGCTGATCAACTTCCTGATGCGGGACAAGCACGGCAGTCCCTTCGAGCACAACTCGATGACGTTCTTCGTGAGCGCGCCGATCTTCGTCTTCCGCGAGTTCCACCGGCACCGCGTCGGCTGGTCGTACAACGAGGAAAGCGGCCGCTACCGCGAGCTGCAGCCGGTGTTCTACGTGCCCGCCGAGGACCGCAAGCTGGTCCAGCAGGGCAAGCCCGGTGCCTATGTCTTCGTCGACGGCACCCCCGAGCAGTACAAGACGGTGGACAGCGCCACGCGCGAGTCCTACGAGGCCGCCTACGCGGGCTACCAGCGCATGTTGGCGGCGGGCGTCGCGCGCGAGGTGGCGCGCACCACGCTGCCGGTGGGCCTCTACTCGTCGATGTACGCGACCTGCAACGCGCGTTCGCTGATGCACTTCCTCGGCCTGCGCACCAAGCGTGAGGACGCGACCTTCCCGTCCTTCCCGCAGCGCGAGATCGAGATGGTCGCGGAGGGCATGGAGGCCGCGTGGGCCGAGCTGATGCCGCTCACGTACGCGGCGTTCAACGCGAACGGACGAGTCGCGCCGTAGGTGTTGAGCCGTCCGAGTGGTCAAATCGGCACATAGGGTGACATCAGAACTTTTTCGTCCGAATCCCTAAGGTTTCGCTCGCTGTGGGTCGATACTGAAAGAGATCAGGCGCTGCTCGAACCCCCGAGCGGGCAGCGCCTGGTCCTTTCTTTTCGTCCGGTCGCCGGACCATGTGCGCGGGTGCCCGAAGTCTCGGCCGAACGCCCGGGGTTGCCGTCGAGACAGCGGCCGGGATCGGCGGCGAAACCGCGGTCCAGGTCTCATAAGGCGGGTGCTACCCGCAGGTCAGGTGTGCGCCCGGTACCGTTTGGGCCATGGCTCCGACGTCTACCCCCCAGACCCCCTTCGGCCGGGTCCTCACCGCGATGGTGACCCCCTTCACGGCCGATGGTGCGCTCGACCTTCCCGGCGCCCAGCGCCTGGCCTCCCATCTCGTCGACGCCGGCAACGACGGACTCGTCGTCAACGGCACCACCGGCGAGTCGCCCACCACGAGCGACGCGGAGAAAGAGCAGTTGGTCCGGGCGGTGCTGGAGGCCGTGGGCGATCGCGCGTTCGTGGTCACGGGGGTCGGCACCAACGACACCCGACACTCGGTCGAGTTGGCCCGGCAGGCACAGGCCGCCGGCGCCCACGGTCTGCTCGTGGTCACCCCGTACTACAACAAGCCCCCGCAGGAGGGCCTGTACCGGCACTTCACCACCATCGCCGACGCCACCGAGCTGCCGGTGATGTTGTACGACATCCCCGGTCGCAGCGCCGTACCGGTCGAGACCGAGACCCTGGTCCGGCTCGCCGAGCACCCCAGGATCGTCGCGAACAAGGACGCCAAGGGCGACCTCGCCTCCGCGAGTTGGGTCATGGCGCGCACCGACATGGTGTACTACAGCGGTGAGGACGTGCTGAACCTGCCGCTCCTGTCCATCGGCGCGGTCGGTGTGGTGAGCGTGGTCGGGCACCTCGTGTCGGCGGAGCTCCGCGCGATGATCGACGCCCACGTGGGTGGCGACGTCGCCAAGGCGCGCGAGATCCACCAGCGCCTCCTTCCGGTGTACACCGGCATTTTTCGTACCCAGGGCGTGATCCTCACCAAGGCCGCTCTGGGATTGCAGGGCCTGCCCGCCGGGCCGCTGCGGCTGCCGCTGATCGAGGCCACCAAGGCTCAGATCGCGCAGCTTAGGCAGGATCTTTCGGCGGGTGGGGTAGAGCTGTAAGCAGGAATATCTGTAAGTAGTGCCCCGGGCGGGTACCACAACCCGCCCGGGCCGAACACGAGCTTTTGCGCGTCCCCGTACGACCGTTCGAGACGGCCGGGCGGCGGCACGTGGCGAGGAGAGAACTTGAGCCATCCCCATCCCGAATTCGGCCCGCCGCCGGTGCTGCCCAAGGGCGGCCTTCGGATCACTCCGTTGGGTGGTCTCGGCGAGATCGGCCGAAACATGACCGTCTTCGAGTTCGACGGCCGGCTGCTGATCGTCGACTGCGGGGTGCTGTTCCCCGAGGAGGAGCAGCCCGGAGTCGACCTCATCCTGCCGGACTTCAGCTCGATTCGGGATCGCCTCGACGACATCGAGGCGATCATCCTGACGCACGGGCACGAGGACCACATCGGTGCGGTCCCGTATCTGCTCCGCGAGAAGGCCGACATTCCGCTGATCGGGTCGAAGCTGACCCTGGCGTTCATCGAGGCCAAGCTCACCGAGCACCGCATCCGGCCGTACACGCTGGAGGTCAAGGAAGGCGACATCGAGCGGCTCGGTCCGTTCGAGTGCGAGTTCATCTCGGTGAACCACTCGATCCCGGACGCGCTCGCACTGGCCATCCGCACCGAGGCCGGCACCGTCGTGCACACCGGCGACTTCAAGATGGACCAGTTGCCGCTGGACAACCGGCTGACCGACCTGCCGGCGTTCGCGCGCCTGGGCACCGAGGGCATCGACCTGCTGCTCGTGGACTCCACGAACGCCGAGGTGCCCGGCTTCATCCCGGCCGAACGCGACATCGCCGGCGTGCTCGACCGGGTCTTCGCGGACGCCGACCAGCGGATCATCGTGGCCAGCTTCGCCAGCCACGTGCACCGCATCCAGCAGGTGCTGGACACCGCGTACGCCTACGAGCGCAAGGTCGCCTTCGTCGGCCGCTCGATGGTGCGCAACATGAAGATCGCCGGTGAGCTGGGCTATCTGAAGATTCCGGCCGGACTGGTCGTGGACGTCAAGACGCTGGACGACCTGCCGCCGGACGAGGTGGTGCTCGTGTGCACCGGCTCGCAGGGCGAGCCGATGGCGGCGCTGTCGCGGATGGCCAACCGCTCGCACCAGCAGATCCGGATCGTCGAGGGCGACACGGTGGTGCTCGCGTCCTCGTTGATCCCGGGCAACGAGACCTCGGTCTACCGGGTGATCAACGGGCTGACCCGTTGGGGCGCCAAGGTCGTGCACAAGGGAAACGCCAAGGTGCACGTCTCCGGACACGCCTCGGCCGGTGAACTGTTGTACTTCTTCAACCTCACCCGGCCGCGCAACCTGATGCCGGTGCACGGCGAGTGGCGCCACCTGCGGGCCGCCGCCGACCTGGGCATCAAGACCGGGGTGCGCAAGGACCGGGTGGTGCTCGCCGAGGACGGTCTCACCGTCGACCTGGTCAACGGTGTGGCCAAGATCACCGGCAAGGTGCAGGCCGGCTACGTCTACGTGGACGGTTTGTCCGTGGGCGACGTGACCGAGTCCTCGCTCAAGGATCGCCGGATTCTGGGCGAGGAGGGCTTCGTGTCCGTGTTCCTCGCCGTGGACTCCTCCTCCGGCAAGGTGGTCGGCGGGCCGACCATCACGGCACGCGGCTCGGGCATCGACGACGCCCGGTTCGACGCGGTGATCCCCAAGATCGAGGAGATGTTGCAGAAGGCGGCCGCCGACGGGGTGGCGGAGCCGTATCAGCTCCAGCAGCAGGTGCGCCGGATCGTCGGCAAGTGGGTGTCGGACACCTATCGGCGCCGGCCGATGATTCTGCCGGTGGTCGTGGAGGTCTGATCCTCGCCTCCTCGTCGTCCTGCCCGGGCCCGCTACGAATTCTTCGTAGCGGGCCCTGTGTCGTCGTCGGTGTGGTCGGGGCGCCGGTTGTCGTCGTTCGTGGTCGGGCGCGGCGGCGTGTTCTCGACCGATTGTGCGAGCCGGTCCGGACGCGGGGTGCGGGCCGACGGGTGCGCGGGTGGGTGGAGGGCCGCGGGGAGCGGGGTGCGGCGGGTGTGAATCGGGGGTTTCCGGGTGATTTAGCGGTGTGTAATTCGGGTTTTCGTACCTCTCGGTGCCGTGCTCGCCGGCTCCTAACGTCGGTCGTGTTCGGAGGGCATTCGGCCCTTCGGGCAGGACGGGTCGACACCGTCGACAGGATCGGCAGTCGGGAGCAGAGATGGATACGGGACTGAACGCGGGACCGAAGGTGGGACCCGGCGTGGGAGCGCACGCGGGATCGTGCGCGGGGCTGGACGCGGTACGGCGGGACCGGCGCTGCGGTGGGGCACGGCGCGGTGCGCCGCCGCCGGCCCCGCCGATTCCGGCGCCTCGGCCGCCCGCGGTCCGGCCCGGGCAGCGGCAGCGGGGTCGGGGTCGGGCCGCGGTGATCGCGCTGGCCTCGTGTGCTGCGCTGGGATTGGGCACGGGGATGATGGCCCCCGGGTCGCCGGCGGCGGCCGCCTCGCGCTGTGATCACGTGGCCAAGGACAACCGGCCGGAGCTGCGTGAGGGGGATCGGGACGACGCGGTCGCCCAGGTGCAGTGCCTGATCGACACGCGGTCCGGTGCCCCCGGGGAGCTGCCGGACAACGGAGTCTTCGACGCGGCCACCGCGGACGCGGTTCGGTGGGTCCAGAAGTGCAACACCCTCGAACCGTCGGGGGTCACGGACGCGGCCACCTGGAAGGTCCTCTACCGCGCGAAGAAGGGATGCGGGAAGAAGGCGGAGCAGGCGGTCGACACCGGCTGAGCGGGGCGGAAGGGCCGGGCGGTGGGGACGAAGGGCGTCGGCGGGTCGGCCGGGGATCGGACCGAGGGGGCGGTTCGGCCACGCGGTGTGCACAGGCCGGGTGTGATGGTCACACCCATCCCGGGGGCTGTGGACAACCGGCGGCACGCGCGGAGGGGACGCGCGCACACTGACCCGCATGACGTCGACCGACCTTTGCGCCCTGCTGTCCCGGCCCTTCACCCTCGCCGTCGCCGCCCGCCACGGGGTCGGCCGGTCGGTCGTCCGACGCCTGGTGCGGGACGGCGACGTGCGTCGGGTCATACACGGGGTCTACGTCGGCGCGCATGTCGTGGACACGCCTGCGGTGCGGGCCCGGGCCGCGGTCGTGGTGCTGCCCCGCGGGACCGTGGTCTGTGGGCGCACCGCGGCGGAGTTGCACGGCGTGCGGGTGCCGGCGGATCCCCGGGACGGGGCTCGGCGGACGGCACCGGTCGAGGTGGTCGTGCCGGTGGGGGCGGTACTGCCCCGCCGGCACGGCTGCCGGGCCCGGGTCATGGCGCTGGCGCCGGGGGAGGTGGTGTGGCCGGGCGGGATTCCGGTCACCTCGCCGCTCCGGACGGCGGCGGACCTGGTGCGTACCTCGGATCGGGACACCGGCGTGGTGGTGCTGGACGGGTTCCTGCGGGCCGGCCTGGTTCCGGCCGGGGGGTGGGCCGCGGCGGTGCGGCGTTATGCCGGGCATCCGGGTCGGCAGCGGCTCGCCGAGGCGGGGCGGCTGGCCGACGGGCGCAGCGCGAGCGAGGACGAGACCCGACTGCGGCTGGCGCTGCTCGGCGCCGGGTTGCCGCCGGCCGAGGTCGGCTGGGAGATTCGCTCGGCGTTCGGCCGGACCCTGCACCGCTTCGCCCTGGCCTGGCCGCGGTGGCGGGTCGGGGTGGGGCTGACGGCGGACCGGCAATGGGTGCGGGCGCGGTCGCGGAGCATCGGCGGACAGGGCTGGTGGGTGTTGGACTGCCCGACGGACCAGGTACGCGTGAACGCGCCGGCCACGGTCGCCCGGATCGGGTCCGAGCTGCGGCTGCGCGAGCGTCGATATGCCGGCGACATCGCCGCGTGAGGGCCGGCATGCTGCCGCGATGAACGTGAACGAGCCCACGTGGGTGCGCACCGATCGCCTCGACCTGATCCCGGTCGAGGCGGAGCACGCCGAGGAGATGGTCGAGGTGCTCGGCGATCCGGCGCTGCACACCTTCATCGGTGGTGAACCGGAGGACCTGACGGCTCTGCGGGCCCGGTACACGCGGTGGGCCGCGGGGTCGCCGGACCCGCAGGTGACCTGGCTGAACCGGGTGATCCGGCTGCGTGCGCAGGAGCGGTTGGTGGGCACGGTGCAGGCCACGGTCGGCCCCGGTCCGGTCGCCGAGGTGGCGTGGGTCGTGGGCGGCGCCTGGCAGGGCCTGGGCATCGCGAAGGAGGCGGCGATCGGCTGGGTGGCCTGGCTGCGCGCGCACGGTGTCGAGGAGATCCACGCGCACATCCACCCGGCCAACCTCGCCTCGACGGGCGTCGCCAGGGCCGCGGGTCTACGCCCCACCGACCACTGGCAAGAGGACGAACAACGCTGGTCGACGCCCGGCCCGGACACACCCACCGACTGAGCCCGGCGACGTCGGGGCCGGCGGACCGGACCCGGGTAGCCGGGCCCGGACGGTGGCCGGCGGGTCGTCCTTGGTCAGTCCTCGGCGGAGACGCGCATGACCAGGATGGCCATGTCGTCGCGGGCCTGTTCCTCGGCGAACTGTTCGACCGCGCGGTGGATTCGGGTGGCGACCGCGCCCGCGGTCAGGCCCGTGCATCCGGAGAGCACGTCGGCCAGACCGTCGTCGCCGAGCATGCGGGTGCCCTCGCGGCGTTCGGTGACTCCGTCGGTGACGCAGACCAGGACGTCGCCCGGGTCCAGATCCACCGTCTCCAGGACCAGGTCGACCTCGTCCAGCACGCCCAGCAGCGGCTGTGGCGTGGCCACCGAGGTGACCGTGCCGTCGGGACGCAGCCGCAACGGGAGCGGGTGCCCGGCGGAGACCAGACTGAGCCGCACACCGCCGCCCTCGCGGTGGGTGATGTGGCCGTGCAACAGGGTGAGGAACCGGCTGCGCGGTCCCTCCTCCAGGATCGCGGTGTTCAGCCGTTGCAGAACGGCCGGTACCGACAACCCCTCGCGGGTCAGCAGCCGCAGGGCCTGCCGGGCCAGCCCGGTGACCGCGGCGGCCTCGGGGCCGGTGCCGCACACGTCACCGATCGCGAAGCCCCACTTGTCGTCGCCGATGGTGAACAGGTCGTAGAAGTCGCCGCCGACCTCGTTGCCCTCGCCGGACGCCTGGTAGACCACCTCGACGTCGACCCCCGGGATCTTGGGCAGCTCGGGCGGCAGCAGGCTGCGCTGGAGGGCCTGGCTGGTCGAGTTGCGCTCGGAGTACAGCCGGGCGTTGTCCATCGCCAGCGCGGCGCGCCGGGACAGGTCCTCGGCCAGCTCCAGGGTGTCCCGGCGGAAGCGGTCGCCGGCCAGGATGCCGAAGGTCAGCATGCCGATCCCGCGGCCTCGGGCGACCAGCGGCAGGGTGACCGCCTCGCCGGTGACCAGGTCGGCGTGCTCGCGGACCACCTCCGGGTCCAGATGCCGCAGGCCCAGCCAGCGACGGGCGCCGGGCGTGGGCTGGGCGCGCGGCGGCTCGGCCCGGTCCAGCAGTGCCCGCAGGTCGTCGATCCGCATCTCGTCGGCGTGCCACACCACGCTCAGCACCGGCGCGTGCGACTCGCCGGTGTGCACCGCGCACCACGTGCCGAGCCGAGGCACCACGATCTGGGCGATCATGGCCAGCGTCATTTCCGGGTCCAGGGTGCCCGCGAGCAGGTCGGACGCCTCGGCGAGGAAGGACAGCGAGCCCCGGCGGACCCGTTCCAGCTCGGACAGCCGCGCGCTCTCCACGGTCAACGAGACCCGGTCGGCGGCGCGCTGGAGTCGGGCCGCGTCGTCGTTGTCGAAGCGCGTCGCGGATTCCGAGGCGACGCCGAGCGTGCCGGTCAGCCGCCCCTCGACCTTGAGCGGGACGGTCACCGCCGAGCGCATCCGGGTCTCCCGCAGGATCGGCACCGCGCCGGGGCCGGTGTCCAGGTCCTCGTATACCGCGGGCATCCGGGCCGAGCCGTAGCGGCCCACCGAGGTCTCCACCGGCACCCGGGACAACCGGTGCGCGGCGCCGGCCAGGCCGGTGGTGGCGCGCACCTCCATCTCGCTCTCGTCGTCGGTGGCCAGCAGGACGAACGCGGCGTCCGCGTCGAGCAGGTCGCGGGCGCGTTCGACCGCGCGCTGCAACAGGTCCTCCAGGCCCAGCCGGCTCAGCCCGTCGATGCCGTCCCACTCGTTGTCCGCGGGCGTCGCGGTACCGGCCCTGGCGCGAGCCGCGTCCCGGTTCTCCAGCACCGCGCGGGCCTGCGCGGGCACCAGCAGCGCCACCAGGGCCGGATCACCGCCGGCATCGCGCAGCCGCACATGCGAGGCGAACACGCGCGAGGCGATGCCGTCGGCGGCGCGGATGTCGTAGCCGCCCTGCCAGCGGGACAGCTCCAGCATCTCGTCCAGGGTCAGTTCGGTGCCGGGCGTCTGCGGCCACGCGACCAGGTCGTTCAGCGACATGCCGACCGCCTCGTCGTCGCCCAGGCCGAACAGCCGGGCCGCCTCGGGGCTCCAGTGCGTCACCTTGCGCGAGGCGTCCGCGTGCAGCACCGCGACGCCGATCGGCACCGAGGCGTCGGGCAGCGCGTTGGCCGGCAGCAGCGGTCCCGCCGAGCTGGTCGCCGAGACCGGATCGGGCAGTTCCAGCCGGAACCACACCCGCTTGACGTTCTTGGCGTACTCCACGCCCCACCCGGAGGCCAGCGACGCGGACAGGAACAGGCCGCGCCCGCTCTCGTCGCCGTCGTCGAACCCGGTGACGGGCTCGGGCAACTCGCGGCTGGGGTAGTGGTCGGTGACCTCGATCTGCACGCCGCCGTCGTAGCGCACACAGGAGACCTCGGCCGAGGTGCCTGCGTGCACGATCGCGTTGGTGACCAACTCACTGGTCAACAACACGGCGTCGTCCACGACCTCGCCGGCGTCCCAGTCGCTGAGCGTCTTGCGGACGAACGAGCGTGCGGCCGCCACGGACCTGCCCTCGGGTGCGAAGGCAGCGCTCATCCGGGCAGTGATGAGCATGCTCGTTCCCTGATCCATACACTCCCGCATCTGCGACGAACGGCGGCTGCGGTGACGAATCCGGCTCCACAGTCCGGCAGATTCGCACCCTATCGGTTCAGGACGATCGGGCGGACCCCTTCCAAACAGTGACGGATCCGTCACGATTCCGACAGAACTTCCGGGCGAGCGGGCCTTTCGCGCCCACACTTTCCGGTTGACAAGCACCATCCTCCCGGACCGCCTCTGCTCTCAACCCTGTGAGTGAAAGACTGTCGATGGCAAGCGACCGGGTGCACGAGCGGTCGCGGCGAATCGGTCCGGCGGAGGAAATGCGAGATGGCGAAGGCTTCCCCAGGGCAGGCACGGACGACGGCCGCCCGGAGCCGGCACGACGAGCAGGATCTGCGTCGGCTGTTGGCCGCGCTGACCGGCGTCCGTGACGGCAACTTCCGCAAGCGCCTCACGGTCTCCGGCGACGGGATCATGTCCGAGATCGCCGTCGTGTTCAACGACATGGTCGAGCGCAACCAGCATCTCTCCGGCGAGTTGGCCCGAGTGCGCCGGGTGGTCGGTCGTGAGGGCAAACTCACCGAGCGGCTCGACCCCGGACCGGGCGAGGGCGCCTGGGCGACCAGCATCGACGCGGCCAACGCGCTCGTGGAGGACCTGGTCCGCCCGACCGTCGAGGTCGGCCGGGTGCTGGCCGCGGTCGCCGAGGGCGATCTGTCCCAGCGGATGGACCTGCGGATCGCCGAGCAGCCGTTGCGCGGCGAGTTCCTGCGGATGGGCCGTACCGCCAACGGCCTGGTGGATCAGCTCAGCGCGTTCGCCGACGAGGTGACCCGGGTGGCCCGCGAGGTGGGCACCGAGGGCAAGCTGGGCGGCCAGGCCCGGGTGCGCGGGGTGTCCGGCAGTTGGAAGGACCTCACCGACTCGGTCAACACGATGGCCAGCCGGTTGACCCTCCAGGTGCGCGACATCGCGCTGGTGACCACCGCCGTGGCCAAGGGCGACCTCTCCCGCACGGTCACCGTCGAGGTGGCCGGCGAGATGCTGGAGCTGAAGGAGACCGTCAACACGATGGTCGACCAGCTCTCCGGCTTCGCCCAGGAGGTCACCCGGGTGGCCCGCGAGGTCGGCACCGAGGGCCGCCTCGGCGGGCAGGCCCGGGTCGAGGGTGTCTCGGGCACCTGGAAGGACCTCACCGACTCGGTCAACATCATGGCGGGCAACCTGACCGCCCAGGTGCGCGACATCGCGCAGGTGACCAAGGCGGTCGCGTACGGCGACCTGTCGCAGACCATCACGGTGTCCGCGCGCGGCGAGATGGCCCAGCTCGCCGAGACGATCAACGCGATGACCGGCACGCTGCGTACGTTCGCCTCCGAGGTGACCCGGGTCGCCCGCGAGGTCGGCTTCGAGGGTCGGCTCGGCGGCCAGGCCCAGGTACCCGGTGGCGCGGGCATCTGGAAGGACCTGACCGACTCGGTCAACACCGCCTTCTTCAACCTCACCGCGCAGGTGCGCGACATCGCCGGGGTGACCACGGCGGTGGCCCAGGGCGACCTGTCGCAGAAGATCACCGTGGACGTCTCCGGCGAGATGCTGGAGCTCAAGAACACCGTCAACACCATGGTCGGCCAACTGTCCGCGTTCGCCTCGGAGGTGACCCGGGTGGCCCGCGAGGTGGGCAGCGAGGGCATCCTCGGCGGTCAGGCGCAGGTATCCGGGGTGGCCGGCACCTGGAAGGACCTGACCGACTCGGTCAACGTGATGGCCGGCAACCTGACCGGCCAGGTCCGCAACATCGCCCAGGTCTCCACCGCGGTGGCCCGGGGCGACCTGTCGCAGAAGATCACGGTCGACGTCTCCGGCGAGATGCTGGAGCTCAAGAACACCGTCAACACGATGGTGGACCAACTGTCCGCGTTCGCCTCGGAGGTCACCCGCGTCGCCCGCGAGGTCGGCGGTGAGGGACGTCTGGGCGGTCAGGCCCGGGTCGTCCCGGGCGTCGCCGGCGTCTGGCTCGACCTGACCGACTCGGTGAACTTCATGGCGGGCAACCTGACCGCCCAGGTCCGCAACATCGCCGAGGTGACCACGGCGGTCGCGCGCGGCGACCTGTCCAAGAAGATCGACGTGGACGCGCGCGGCGAGATCCTGGAGGTCAAGAACACCGTCAACACGATGGTCGACCAGCTCTCCGCGTTCGCCGACGAGGTCACCCGGGTGGCCCGCGAGGTCGGCACCGAGGGTCGGCTCGGCGGCCAGGCCCAGGTGCTCGGCGTGGCCGGCGTCTGGCGCGACCTCACCTACTCGGTGAACTCGATGGCCGGAAACCTCACCGAACAGGTCCGCAGCCTGGGCCAGGTCACCACGGCGGTGGCCCGGGGCGACCTGTCGCAGAAGATCACCGTCGACGCGCGCGGCGAGATCCTCGAACTCAAGAACACCGTGAACACCATGGTCGACCAGCTCTCCGGCTTCGCCGACGAGGTGACCCGGGTGGCCCGCGAGGTGGGCACCGAGGGCCGCCTCGGCGGCCAGGCCGACGTCAAGGGCGTCTCGGGCACCTGGAAGGACCTGACCGAGTCGGTCAACGTGATGGCCGGCAACCTGACCGGCCAGGTGCGCAGCATCGCCGACGTGACCACGGCGGTGGCCACGGGCGACCTGTCCAAGAAGATCACCGTCGACGCGCGCGGCGAGATCCTGGAGCTGAAGGAGACCGTCAACACGATGGTCGACCAGCTCTCGGCGTTCGCCGACGAGGTGACCCGGGTGGCCCGCGAGGTGGGCACCGAGGGCCGCCTCGGCGGCCAGGCCCGGGTGCGCGGGGTGTCCGGCATCTGGAAGGACCTGACCGACAACGTCAACGTCATGGCCAACAACCTGACGTCCCAGGTCCGCAACATCGCCCAGGTGGCCACGGCCGTGGCCGACGGCGACCTGTCGCAGAAGAGCACGGTCGAGGCCAAGGGCGAGATGGCCGGTCTCGCGGGCACCATCAACACGATGGTGGACACGCTCCGGGCGTTCGCCGACGAGGTCACCCGAGTGGCCCGCGAGGTGGGCACCGAAGGCATCCTGGGCGGCCAGGCGCACGTGCCCGGCGTCTCGGGCACCTGGAAGGACCTGACCGACAACGTCAACTCGATGGCGGACAACCTCACCGGCCAGGTCCGCAACATCGCCAAGGTGACCACCGCGATCGCGGGCGGCGACCTGTCGCAGAAGATCGACGTGGACGCCCGCGGCGAGATGCTCGAACTCAAGACCACGATCAACACGATGGTCGACCAGTTGTCCGCGTTCGCCGGCGAGGTGACCCGCGTCGCCCGCGAGGTGGGCACCGAGGGCATGCTCGGCGGTCAGGCCGAGGTCGAGGGCGTCTCCGGTACCTGGAAGCAACTCACCGAGAACGTCAACGAGTTGGCCGGCAACCTGACGCGCCAGGTGCGGGCCATCGCCGAGGTGGCCACCGCGGTGACCCGCGGCGACCTGTCCCTGCAGATCGCGGTCGACGCGTCCGGAGAGCTCGACGAGCTCAAGGACAACATCAACCAGATGATCTACAACCTGCGCGAGACCACCCGGGCCAACCGCGAACAGGACTGGCTCAAGACCAACCTGGCCCGGATCTCCGGTCTCATGCAGGGCCGCCGCGACCTGATGGCGGTCGCCGCGCTGATCATGAGCGAGCTCACCCCGGTCGTGGACGCCCAGCACGGCGCGTTCTTCCTGGCCGAGCTGACCCAGGAGGACGTGGTCGAGCTGCGGCTGATCGCCTCCTACGGCTACCAGGACGGCGGCGGCGTGCCCACCCGCTTCCGGCTCGGGCAGTCCCTGGTCGGCCAGGCCGCGCTGGAGAAGCGCTCGATCCTGATCCTGGACGCGCCGCCCGGCTACATCAAGATCGCCTCCGGACTGGGCGAGGCGGCGCCGGCGAACGTGATCGTGTTGCCCGTGCTGTTCGAGGACCAGTTGCTCGGCGTGCTCGAACTCGCCTCGTTCCGCCCGTTCACCAAGGTGCACCGCAACTTCCTGGAGCAGCTCAACGAGCAGATCGGCGTCACGGTCAACACGATCATGGCGAACTCGCGCACCGAGATGTTGCTGGCCGAATCGCAGCGGCTGACCGAGGAACTCCAGGAACGCTCCGAGGAGCTCCAGCGCCAACAGGGCGAACTGCGACACTCCAACGCCGAGTTGGAGGACAAGGCGGCGCTGCTGGCCCGGCAGAACCGGGACATCGAGATCAAGAACCGGGAGATCGAACAGGCCCGCCAGGCGCTGGAGGAGCGCGCCGAACAACTCGCGCTGTCCTCGAAGTACAAGTCCGAGTTCCTCGCCAACATGTCGCACGAGCTGCGCACCCCGCTGAACAGCCTGCTGATCCTGGCCAAGCTGCTCGCGGACAACGTCGAGGGCAACCTGACCCGCAAGCAGGTGGAGTTCGCCGAGACCATCCACGGCGCCGGATCCGACCTGCTGCAACTGATCAACGACATCCTGGACCTGTCCAAGGTGCAGGCCGGAAAGATGGACGTACGGCCCGCGCGGATCGCGCTGGCCCAACTGATGGACTACGTCGAGGCGACCATCCGGCCGCTGACCTCGGAGAAGAACCTCGACTTCACCGTGCACGTCTCGCCCGCGGTGCCCGGCATCCTGTTCACCGACGAGCAGCGCCTCCAGCAGGTGTTGCGCAACCTGCTCTCGAACGCGGTCAAGTTCACCGACTCCGGCTCGGTCGAGGTGTTGATCACGCTCACCGACGACATCCCGCTGACCAACACCGAGTTGGACAACGCCGAGCACGCGGTGGCCTTCTCGGTGATCGACACCGGCATCGGCATCGCGGTGGACAAGCTCAAGGTGATCTTCGAGGCGTTCCAGCAGGCCGACGGCACCACCAGTCGCCGCTACGGCGGCACCGGGCTGGGGTTGTCGATCAGCCGGGAGATCGCCTGGTTGCTCGGCGGCGAGATCCACGCCGAGAGCATGCCGGGCCGCGGCAGCACGTTCACCCTCTACCTCCCGCTGGACAGCGTCCTGGTTCCGGGCGACGAGGCCGGCCACGACCGGCAGGGTGAACTCGCCCCGACGCCGTACCGGAGCGCGCTGCCCGCCGCGCCGCCCTCCACCCCGCTGCTCAGCGACGCCCCCGAGCTGCTCTCGGACGGCGAGCCGATCGTCGAGGAGACCGGCAAGCGGGTGCCGCGCCGGGTGCTGGTGGTGGAGAACCCGCAGACCGACGGCGCCCCGCTGGCCACCGTGCTGGCCGCGATGGACGGCGCGATCGAGTTGAGCACGGCCCCCGACGAGGGCGAGGCGGTGCGTCTGCTCGCCGAGGCGCCGCCCGCGTGCCTGGTGGTGGACCTGCGGCTGGCCGACGAGGGCGCCTGGCAGGTGCTGGACGCGGTCGCCTCCCGGACGGAATTGCAGAACCTGCCGGTCGTGGTGCACGTCCCGGAGCGGCCCACCCGTTCCGAATCGGGCCGACTGCGCGGCTACCGGCGCCGGATCGTGCTGCTCCAGCGGGTCTCCACCCCGGACGCGCTGACCCGGACGGTCCTGGGCGCCGCCGGCCCGGACCGCACCGAGCACGCGAGCCCGGCCAAGCCGGTGGTCGAGCCGTTCGAGGGCACCTTCGACGGCGAGCGGGTGCTGATCGTCGACGACGACGTGCGCAACGTGTTCGCCCTGACCAGCGTGCTGGAGCAGTACGGGCTGAGCGTGTTGTACGCGGAGAACGGCCGCGAGGGCATCGAGGTGCTCCAGGCGCACGACGACATCGCGATCGTGCTGATGGACGTGATGATGCCCGAGATGGACGGCTACGCCACGACCTCGGCGATTCGCCGGATGCCGCAGTACGCGGGCCTGCCGATCATCGCGTTGACCGCGAAGGCCATGAAGGGGGATCAGGAGAAGAGCATCGACTCCGGGGCGTCCGACTACGTCGCCAAGCCGGTCGATACGCGGCACTTGTTGGGACTCATCCGAACCTGGCTCGACCACTAGTTCGCTTCCGGGGCGGCTCGCAGCCCATGATGGAACCCGAACGGGTCGAGTGACGTTGAAGGAGCGGAGGGGTCGATGCGGTGTTGTCGCGACCGTGGGTCGGGACGTGGTGACACCATGCGGTCGTCTGTTTCGGAATACCTGCCGAGCCGATCGCCTGGCCACTACCATGACCGGGACGAGCACCACCCGGAACGTGTGCTCGACCGGCGTGGCGTGCGCCGGGGCGATCTCGGCCGAGGCTGTGTCGAGCGCAACCGTGTCGATCGAGGCTGTGTCATTCAGGGCCGCGTATACCGAGAACATGCACAAGGACGAGTGGAGCCGACCGATACGCGGGGTCACCCACCGTGTCGGATCGAAGAGGGTGGGCCATGACGGAGAAGGCCAAGATCCTCCTGGTCGATGACCGTCAGGAGAATCTGCTCGCCCTGGAGGCGATCCTGTCCGCGCTGGACCAGACCCTGGTTCGGGCGCACTCGGGCGAGGAAGCCCTCAAGGCGCTGCTCACGGACGAGTTCGCGGTGATCCTGCTCGACGTCCAGATGCCCGGCATGGACGGTTTCGAGACGGCCGCGCACATCAAGCGCCGGGAGAAGACCCGGGACATCCCGATCATCTTCCTGACCGCGATCAACCACGGTCCGCACCACACCTTCCGCGGCTACGCGGCCGGTGCCGTCGACTACATCTCCAAGCCGTTCGACCCGTGGGTGTTGCGGGCCAAGGTCTCCGTGTTCGTGGACCTGTACAAGAAGAACTGCCAACTGCGCGAACAGGCCACGCTGCTGCGCGGGCGACTCGAAGGGGTCGCCGGCGGCGACCGGGCCGGGGCGGACGTGATCGCCGAGCTGTCCTCGCGGCTGGCCTCGGTCGAGGAGCAGGCCGACGGCATGGCCAAACAGGTCGAGTCGGCGAACGACGCGATCCTGGCCGCCTCGGCGAACCAGTTGCGCCGCCGGGTGGCCCGGATGCGCGCCGCCCTCGACGCCCTCGCCCCCGCAGCGGCCGGCCACGGCGGTCCGCCGCTGGTGCCCGCCCCGGACACCGGCGAGGTCGACGACTGACCCTTTGGTGTCGCACGCCGGCCGGGCCCATCCGCGGCCCGGCCGACGTGCGCCCGGCGCCGCCCGCGACCGCCCGGGCACCCGGACGGATCGCCTCGGGGTCGACACGCGCATTCCGGGCCCTGTGACGCACGAGGTGGGAAGGGTCCACCGGTAACCTCGGAACATGGCCACACGTGCGTCCGGCGGCGGAGCGCAACCGCGCACGGCCGCGAAGAAGAAGGCTCCCGCCAAGAAGCCCGCGCCACCTCCGCCGCCCCCGCCGAAACTGCTCGGGGGTCTGCCCGCGCTGCTCGGGAGGGGCCTCAAGCGGTTGTGGCTGGGGTTGGCCCACGCGTTCGGCTCGGCCGCGCGGGGCATCGGCTCCGGTGCGCGCGGACTCGATCCGGCCCATCGCCGGGACGGGGTGGGTCTGGCCCTGCTCGGCCTGGCCATAGTGATCGCCGCGGGTGCGTGGGGCACCATCGACGGCGCGGTCGGCGAAGCGGTCAACGCGGTGGTCGCGGGCCTGGTCGGCCGGCTCGACCTGTTCGTGCCCTTCCTGGTCGGCGCGCTGGGCGTGCGGGTGATGCGCCATCCGGACCAGAAGGACGCCACCGGTCGGATCATGATCGGCTGCACCGCGCTGGTGTGCAGCGTGCTCGGCCTGATCCACGTCGGCTGCGGCACCCCGCAACCCGGCGACGGCGCGGCCGCGATGCGCGACGCCGGCGGGCTGATCGGCTGGGCCTTCGCGACCCCGCCCGTGCATCTGGTCACCCGCTGGGTCGCGGTGCCGCTGCTGGTGCTGCTGATCGTGTTCGGCCTGCTCGTGGTGACCGCGACGCCGATCAACGCGGCGCCCGAGCGGCTCGCGGTCTTCCTCGGCTTCGTCGAGGGGCCGCCGCCCGCGGACGAGTACGAGGACGAGCACCCGAGCGGCTTCGCCGGGTACGACGAGGACGAGGAACCGCCCGCGCCCGCGCCGGTCCGCAAGACCCGGCCGCGCCGCCGGCCGAGTCCCGCCGCGAGCGGCCATCCGGACGCCGTCGACGTGGCCGCGGCCGCCGCGGCGGCGCTGGACGCGAACGACGCGGGTCTGGTCGTACCGCCGGCGCGCTCGCGCAAGGCCGCCGCCGCTCGGGTGGTGACCGACCTGCGGGCCCGCGCCGCCGACGCGCCGGCGCACACCCCCGCGCCGCCGCGCAGCGAGCAGTTGAAGCTGTCCGGCGACATCACCTACCACCTGCCCGGCCCCACGCTGCTCAAGAAGGGTCCGCCGGCCAAGGCCCGCAGCAAGGCCAACGACGACGTGGTCGCCGCGCTGTCCAAGGTGTTCGAACAGTTCAACGTCGACGCGCAGGTCACCGGCTTCTCCCGGGGCCCGACGGTGACCCGGTACGTGATCGAGCTGGGTCCGGCGGTCAAGGTCGAACGCATCACCGCGCTCGCCAAGAACATCGCGTACGCGGTGGCCAGCCCGGACGTGCGGATCATCAGCCCGATCCCGGGCAAGTCCGCGGTCGGCATCGAGATCCCCAACACCGACCGCGAGATGGTCAGCCTCGGCGACATCCTGGCCTCGGAGACCGCGGCCGGCGACGCGCACCCGATGATCGCCGCGCTCGGCAAGGACGTCGAGGGCAACGACGTGGTGGCCAATCTGGCCAAGATGCCGCACCTGCTGGTCGCGGGCGCCACCGGCGCGGGCAAGTCGAGCTGTATCAACGGCCTGATCACCTCGATCATGATGCGGGCCACGCCCGAGGAGGTGCGGATGGTGCTGGTCGACCCCAAGCGGGTCGAACTGACCACCTACGAGGGCATCCCGCACCTGATCACGCCGATCATCACCAACCCGAAGAAGGCGGCCGAGGCGCTTCAGTGGGTCGTGCGCGAGATGGACATGCGCTACGACGACCTGGCCAACTTCGGTTTCCGGCACGTGGACGACTTCAACGCCGCGGTGCGGGCGGGCAAGCTCAAGATGCCGCCGGGCAGCGAGCGCGAGGCGCAGCCCTACCCGTATCTGCTGGTGATCGTCGACGAGTTGGCCGACCTGATGATGGTCGCCCCGCGTGACGTCGAGGACTCCATCGTGCGGATCACCCAGCTCGCCCGCGCCGCCGGCATCCACCTGGTGCTGGCCACCCAGCGGCCCAGCGTCGACGTGGTGACCGGACTGATCAAGGCCAACGTGCCCTCCCGGCTCGCGTTCGCCACCTCCTCGCTCGCGGACAGCCGGGTCATCCTGGACCAGCCCGGCGCGGAGAAGCTGATCGGCAAGGGCGACGCGTTGTTCCTGCCGATGGGCGCGAGCAAGCCGATCCGGATGCAGGGCGCCTACGTCACCGAGGACGAGATCGAGGCGGTCGCCCGGCACTGCAAGGAGCAACTGCGGCCGGAGTACCGCGAGGAGGTCACCGCCCCGCCGGATCGCAAGAAGCAGGTGGACGAGGACGTCGGCGACGATCTCGACCTGCTCTGCCAGGCGGTCGAACTGGTCGTGTCCACCCAGTTCGGCTCGACCTCGATGCTCCAGCGCAAGCTGCGGGTCGGCTTCGCCAAGGCGGGTCGGCTGATGGACCTGATGGAGAGCCGGGACATCGTGGGACCGAGCGAAGGTTCCAAGGCGCGCGAAGTTTTGATCAAACCGGATGAAATCGAGTCGATTATGGCCACGTTGCGCGGTGAATGATCCGACTTAAGTGATGATTGGTGTCAGTCGTGATGAATGACGCATAAGGGGCGAATCGTGTCGATCGGTCAGAGTCTCGCCCAGGCGCGAGTGCGGGCCGGTCTCACTGTGGAACGGCTCAGTGAGGTCACCCGCATCCGACAGGTCATCATCGAGGGCGTCGAATGCGACGACTTCGAACCGTGCGGCGGCGACTTCTACGCTCGCGGTCACATCCGCACGCTGGCCCGCGCGACGGGCCTGGATCCGGAGCCGCTGGTCGCCGAGTACGACCACACGGTCGGCGGCACCAGCACCCCCCGCCCGACCCAGATCTTCGACTCCCCCCGCAAGTCGATCGAGTACCGCCGGCCGAACTGGACGCTGGCCATGGGCGTCGCCGTGGTCATCGTGCTGATCTTCGCGTTCGTGCAACTCGCTGGCGGGCGCGCCGACGACGACGAGAAGGAGACCGCGTCGCGGGTCACGCCGACCTCGGCCGCCCCCGTGGTTCCGCCGCCGCCCCCGCCGCCGTCCCCGGTCGCGCCGGTGGCCAAGACCCCCGAATTCCCGGCCGAGGTGGTGGTCACGATCACCGCGGTGGACGGCCGTAGCTGGGTGCGCGCGTTCGACGCCGACAACAAGCAGATCTTCGAGACGATCCTGGACAAGGGCGAGGCCAAGACGCTCACCGACCCCGAGCAGCTCAAACTCCAGATCGGCAATTCCGGCGCCGCGCGCCTGAAGGTCAACGGCAAGGACGTGGGCCCGGCGGGCGAGGAGGGCGCCGTCGTCAAGCACACTTTCGTGCCCGGCGACCCGGTCCCGCAGATGCGGGCGACCCCGTCGCCCACCCCTTCCGCCCGGTGACGGGCCATCGTGACCTCCCCGGAACCATCGGACGCTTCCCTGCGTCCGGTCCACGCCCATGTCTGACGTAGGCTTTCCGGCATGTCCGCCCGCGATACCACCAGCCCCGCCGCCCCGGCCGAGAGCCCCTCCGCCCTGCGCACCGTCGCCCTGGTCACCCTCGGCTGCGCCCGCAACGAGGTGGACTCCGAGGAACTCGCCGGCCGGCTCGAGGCGGACGGCTGGTCCCTCGTCGAGGACGCCGCGGACGCCTCCGTCGTCATGGTCAACACCTGCGGTTTCGTCGAGTCCGCCAAGAAGGACTCGATCGACACCGTTTTGGAGGCCGCCGACCTCAAGGGCGAGGGCCGTACCCAGGCCGTCGTCGCGGTCGGATGTCTGGCCGAACGCTACGGCGACCAGCTCGCGGGCGCGCTGCCCGAGGCGGACGCGGTGCTCGGCTTCGACGACTACAGCGACATCTCCACCCGGCTGCGCTCGATCCTCGCCGGCGACGAGCACACCTCGCACGTCCCGCGCGACCGCCGGGCGTTGCTGCCGATCACCCCGGTCGAGCGCCAGGCCGCCGCCGTCGCGGTGCCCGGTCACGGCGCCCCCGAGGACCTCCCGGAGGGCATCGCCCCCGCCTCCGGGCCGCGCGCGCTGCGCCGCCGGCTGGGCTCGGGCCCGGTCGCCTCGCTCAAGCTCGCCTCCGGCTGCGATCGCCGCTGCTCGTTCTGCGCGATCCCCTCCTTCCGCGGCTCCTTCCTCTCCCGCCGCCCCTCGGACGTGATCGCCGAGGCCCGCTGGCTGGCCGAGCAGGGTGTCCGCGAGATCGTCCTGGTCAGCGAGAACTCCACGTCGTACGGCAAGGACCTGGGCGACCTGCGCCTGCTGGAGACGCTGCTGCCGGAGCTGGCCGCCGTCGAGGGCATCGAGCGGGTCCGGGTCAACTACCTCCAGCCCGCCGAGATGCGGCCGACGCTGCTCGACGTGCTCACCGGCACCCCCGGCGTCGCGCCCTACTTCGACCTGTCCTTCCAGCACGCCTCCGAGCCGGTGCTGCGCCGGATGCGCCGGTTCGGTTCGCGCGAGGCGTTCACCGCGCTCCTGGACCAGGCCCGGGCCAAGGCCCCCGAGGCGGGCGCCCGGTCGAACTTCATCGTCGGCTTCCCCGGCGAGACCGAGGAGGACGTCGACGAGCTGGAGCGCTTCCTGATCGCCGCCCGGCTGGACGCCATCGGCGTGTTCGGCTACTCGGACGAGGACGGCACCGAGGCCGCCGGCTACGCCGACAAGCTCGAACCCGACGTGGTGGCCGCCCGCGTGGAGCGGATCTCCCGACTCGCCGAGGAACTGGTCGCCCAGCGCGCCGAGGACCGGATCGGCACCGAGGTGATCGTGCTGATCGAGGAAGTCGGCGAGGACGGCACCGCCGAGGGCCACGCACACCACCAGGCGCCCGAGACCGACGGATCGACGACGGTGGTCGGCGAGGGCCTGCGGGTCGGCGATCTGGTCCGGGTCCGGGTCACCGACAGCGAGGGTGCCGACCTGCACGGAGAGGCGATCGACGTGATCGTGCCCGGGGGCGATCGGTGACGGCCGAACCGGCACCGCAGCGTCGGCGTCCGGCCGAGGCCGTCCGCGCCGCCGCGGCCAACCACCCGCCGAAGCCGGACCGCCTCGGCGACCCCACCACCTCGGTGAGCGCCTGGAACGCGGCCAACGCGCTGACCATGATGCGGGTGGCCCTGGTGCCGGTCTTCGTCGTCCTGCTGCTGCAGGACGGCGGCCACGATCCCGCCTGGCGGGCCTGGGCCTGGGCCGCGTTCACCGTCGCCAGCATCAGCGACCTCTTCGACGGCAAGCTGGCCCGGATGCACAACCTGGTCACCGACTTCGGCAAACTCGTCGATCCGATCGCCGACAAGGCACTGATGGGTGCCGCGCTGATCAGCCTGTCCGCGCTCGGCGACCTGCCCTGGTGGGTCACCCTCGTGGTGCTCGCCCGGGAGATCGGCATCACCCTGCTGCGCTTTTGGGTGATCCGGCACGGCGTGATCCCGGCCAGCCGGGGCGGCAAGGCGAAGACCATGCTCCAGGGCGTCGCGATCGGCATGTACACACTGGTCATGACCGGCCCGCTGGCCAGCACGCGGGCCTGGGTCATGGCGGCCGCGGTGATCGTCACCGTGGTGACCGGCCTGGACTACATCGTCAAGGCCATACGACTGCGACGCGGCACGCCGGTGCCCGCCGGACAGGTCTGACGTCGGGACGGATCCCGACCACGGGGGGGAGCAGGACCATGCGCGAATTGAGGATCGAACTGGTCGCGGTGGGGGACGAGTTGCTCGTCGGCGACGTGGTGAACACGAACGCGGTCACCCTCGGCCGCCGGCTCACCGCGGCCGGACTGCGGGTCACCGGCGTGTCCACCGTGGGCGACGGCCTCGACGAGATGATCGACGTGCTCACCCAGGCCGTGCGGCGTGCCGACGCGGTGCTCGTCTCCGGCGGCCTGGGCCCCACCTCCGACGACCGCACCCGCGAGGCGATCGCCGCCGTCGCGGGCGCGGCGCTGCGCCGGGACCCGGCGATCGAGGATTGGCTGCGCCGGCGCTATCAGGGCCTGAACCGCACCTTGACCGCGCTCGGCCTCCAGCAGGCCGACGTGCCCGAGGGCGGCCGCTCGTTGCCCAACCCGAACGGCAGCGCCCCGGGCGTGGCGATCTCGATCGGCGACGTACCGGTGTACGCGGTGCCCGGCCCGCCGCACGAGATGATCGCGATGGTCGAGGAGCAGGTGCTGCCCGACCTGCTGCGGCGCGCGGGCGGCGCACCGATCCGGGCCCAGCGGCAATTGCTCACCGCGTCGATCGGCGAGGGCGTGATCGCCGCGATGCTGGAACCGCTGGAGAAGGAACTCGCGATCGCGGGCGCGGTCGAGGTGGCCTACCTCGCCACCGCCGGACGGACCAGGGTCAAACTCACCGCGACCGCCCCCGGCGGGGTCGAGGCGGTCGACGCCGCCGCGTTGCGGGCCCGCGAACTGCTCGGCGGCTGTGTCTACGGCGAGGCCGGCGACACGCTGGCCGGTGTCGTGCTGGCCCTGTTGCGCGAGCACGACGCCACCGTCGCGGTGGCCGAATCGCTCACCGGCGGCCTGGTCGCCGCCGAACTGACCTCGGTGCCCGGCGCGTCCGCGAGCGTGCGCGGCTCGGTCACCGCGTACGCCACCGACCTCAAGGACTCGGTGCTCGGGGTGGACGCCGACCTGCTCGCCGCCGAGGGCGCGGTTCACCCGGACGTGGCGGCGCGGATGGCCGAGGGTGTGCGGCGGATCATGTCGGGTACCTACGGGGTGGCCACGACGGGGGTCGCCGGTCCGGATCCCCAGGACGGCAAGCCCGTGGGCACGGTATACATCGCGGTGGCCGGTCCCGAGGGAACAACCGTGCTGTCGCTGCTGTTCTCGGGCAGTCGGAGCAGGATTCGGGAGATGACGACGGTCCGCGTACTGGACCTGCTCCGGTGTGTGGTGGCGGGGTTGCCGGCCGAGCAGGATCCGGCGTGTACGGGGTGACCGGGCGCGCCGGCCGGCCGGTGGGAGCACTTCGGTCGGGAACGTGGGGGACACGCGGAAGGGCGGGCGAGGACGTGCTGCGAATCGAGGCGGGAGTGCCCCGCGAGCCCTATGGACCCTGGACACCCTCGCCGTCAAGGTTCCACGCCCTGAGTGAACAGGACCGCAAGGCGGGCACACCCGCGCGGTCGGGCAGGTACGGTGGGGCTGTGACCCCCCGAGCCGCCCTAGGAGGGAGCGACCGATGATCCTGCTCCGTCGCCTGCTGGGTGACGTGCTGCGGCGCCAGCGCCAGCGTCAGGGTCGCACCCTGCGCGAGGTTTCGTCCTCAGCCCGGGTATCCCTTGGCTACCTGTCCGAGGTCGAGCGCGGCCAGAAGGAAGCCTCGTCCGAACTGCTCGCCGCGATCTGCGACGCGCTGGACGTGCGCATGTCCGTGCTCATGCGGGAGGTCAGCGACGAGCTGGCCCTCGCCGAGCTGGCCTCGGCCGAGGCGATGCGACCGGTCCTGGAGCCGGTCGGTGCCGGTTTCACGCCGAACGAGCGCGCCGCCGCCGAACGTCAGAACAACGACCGGTCGTCGGGCACGGGCCCGATCTCCGCCGACACCGCGGTGAGCGTGGTGGTGGCGGCCTGAGGACGACGACCGAGGGTGTGCTCTTTCCCACTCGGGAGCATCGATCGGCCGATTCGGGGCATCCGGTGCCAGGTGGACCGGGTTCCCCGACCCGGCAACCGATCGACACGGATCCCGAGGAGTCGTAGCACCATGGTCGTCGTCAAGAGCCCCCTGTCCGACGAGGCGCGCAAGATCACCGGCGAGGCGCTGCAGGGCGCCCTCGTCGACCTGATAGATCTCTCGTTGGTCGCCAAGCAGACCCACTGGAATGTGGTCGGCCCACGCTTCCGCTCGATCCACCTGCAGTTGGACGAGGTGGTCGCCTCGGCGCGTACCTTCGCGGACACCGTCGCCGAACGTGCTTCGGCGATCGGGTACAACCCCGACGGCCGGGCCGCGACCATCACGGCGGGCAGCGGCGTCCCGCAGCCGGAATCCGGCTGGATCAAGGACGGCGACGTGGTCGGCTACTTCGTCGGCGTCTACGGCGCCGTGATCGAGCGCATGCGCGAGCGGATCGCGGCCACCGAGGAACCGGACCCGGTCAGCCAGGACCTGTTCATCACCATCGCCGCGGACCTGGAGAAGATGAGCTGGATGTTCCAGGCCGAGAACCAGAGCTGAGCCGATTCCCGGTCTGCCGGTTCGCCCGAGCCCCGTCTCCCGTCTCGGAGGCGGGGCTTCGGCGTGGGTGGGCTACCAGGGCATCGCGACGCCGCCGTTGGGACGCAGGATCTGGCCGGTGACGAACTTGGCGGCGTCCGAGGCGAGGTAGGCGACCGCGTAGGAGATGTCGGTGGGCTCGCCGACGGCGCGCAGCGGGGTCATCCGGGCCATCGGCGCGGCCACGGCGGCCTTGCGCTCCAGATCCTCGTTGCCGTCCGCGTCGGTCCAGTGCCGGCCGGTCATCCCGGTGACGATCCAGCCCGGCGCGACCGCGTTGACCCGCACGCCGCTGGGGCCGACCTCGGTGGCCAGGGTCTTGGTCAACTGCACCACCGCGGCCTTGGCCGCGCCGTAGCACAGCAGGCCCGAGGTCGCGGTGTCCACGGCGCCGGAGGCCATGTTGACGATGCTGCCGAAGCCCTGCGCGGACATCACGCGCGCGGCGGCCCGGCAGCCGAAGAAGACGCCCTTGAAGTTGATCGCCAGGACCCGGTCGAGGTCGGCCTCCTCGGTCTCGATCACCGTGCTCGAATGCATCACCCCGGCGATGTTGGCGAGCACGTCGAGTCGGCCGTGCGCGGTGACCGCGTCGTTGATCAGCGCGTCCACCTGGGCCGCCTTGGAGGTGTCGACGCCCGCGGCGGTCGCGGCGCCGCCGGCGGCCACGATCGCCTTCGCGGTCTCCCGGGCCCCCGCTTCGTGGATGTCCGCGCAGACCACGGTCGCGCCCAGGTCGGCCAGCACCTCGGCGCTGGAGCGGCCGATGCCGGAGGCCGCGCCGGTGACGACGGCGACTCGGCCGGTCAGATCGAGGGCTTCACGAAACACGGTTGGCCTCCCGGCGCTAGGCGTGCACAGCGCGCCGACCGTACGAGCCATCTGACGAACAGTCAATAAAGGTGCGCGGCAAGGAGATCGGTGTCACCGCAGGCCCTCCTTTCGATGGCACCAGCGGTGTGTGGCGCCGCCGAAGGGGAAGATCCCATTCGCCGCGAGGGCGTCACACGGGTCGGTCCGCACCGGATTCGACCCCCGCTGGGATCCGGTCCTGCCGGAACGGGGCGGGCGGGCCGCGCCGGATTCGGCCCGGGGGCGCGGGCGGGTGGTGCGCGGCGGATCCGGGTCCGCGGCGGGGTCGGCCGTGGGCGTCCCGGTCCCGTCCTCGGCGTCGGTTTCGGCGTTGGCTTCGGCTTCGGTCGAGCCGCCCGCCATCTCGGTGATCGCCGGCGCGGGCTCCGCCGGGAGCGCGGCGGCGGGGGCGGGTGCGACCGGTGGGGCCGGAGCCGCCACCGGTGCTGCCGGGCGCGGCGTCGGGTCCGGCGCGGCCACTCGGGTACAACCGACCGAGGCCGACAGCAGGATGGGCAACACCAGGGCGGGCACGATCCGGGACGCGGTCATGCCCTGTACGACGAACCGCCCGGGTATCGGTCACCGGGTGTACCTCCATCGGGTGACGGCTGGCAGCGCGGGCACCAGTACGTCACCCGCGGCGGATCCCCCAGGTCGGCGCGCCGGATCGAACCGCCGCAGCGCGCGCACGGGCGTCCGCCGCGCCCGTAGACCCAGTGCCGGCGACCCGGCCGGGTGTCGCCCGTGGTGACGTGCCCGACCCGGTCGCGGTTGGCGTTCAACGCACGATGCGCCAGGGTCGCCCACGCGTGCGGATCGCCCGCCGCGGCCACCGGGGTCCAGGGGGCGACGCCGCGCAGGAAGCACAACTCCACCCGGTACACATTGCCGAGGCCGGCCAGGTTGCGCTGGTCCAGGAGCGCGTCACCGATCGGCCGGCCCGGCCGGGCGGCCAGCCGGCGGGCGGCCTCGTCCGGATCCCAGTCCGGGCCGAGTGGATCCGGCCCCAGGTGGCCGACCACGGTCGACTCCTCGGCGGTGCGCACCAACTCGACCACGGGCATCCGCATCCCGACCACGGTCTGCGCCGCGTTGGCCAGCACCAGCCGGATCGCGTGCCAGGGACGCGGGAGCGGGCGCGGGCCGGTGGGCTGGATCTCCCAGGTGCCGTCCATCCGCAGGTGGGTGTGCAGCGTGAGGTCGCCCTCGATCCGGGTCAGCAGGTGTTTGCCGCGCGGGACCACCGCCAGTACCGAACGCCCGGTCAGATCCACGGTCGCCAGCCGGGGCACCCGGAAGTCGGTCACGGTCAGCGGGCGGTCCACCAGGGCCGCACGCAGCCGCCGCGCCGCCTGATACACGCTGTCGCCTTCGGGCATTCCACCATTGTCCCGGGTGTCGTCGTCCCCGGGAGACGGGGCCGAGCCCGGGGCCGGCCCTCCGAGTCCCCCCGGACCCGTCGGTGCGGCCGAACCCCGGGGGTCGCGGCGCCGCAGGTGTGGCGGCCCGGGAACCGACGTCGCGAGCGCGCGGCCAGGAACACGCCCGCGACGCCGGATCCGAGTACGTCCGACCGTGACGCGTGCAGGGTCGCCACGGGCGGATGGTGCCGGTCGACTCCGTCGGGATCCCTCCCGGCGTCGCCTTCCGTGACCACGATCCTGCTCGATGTACATGACCGGGGTGTTTCGCGGACCGGGCGCTCGTGTAACGAAACGGTGTCACCCTCGCAGGCGCAGCCCCCTGGGGGTGGCGTGGAACCCGGCCGCCTCCAGCGCCTTGCCCAGCGAGGAGGTCAGCACCTCGGCGCCGTCCGCCTTCTCCACCGTCAGTTTGCCCAGCGCGCCGGCGCGCACCGCGGCGGCCAGCGCCTCGGCCGCCGGGCCCACTCGGTCCGGGTCGTCGGTCCAGGACAACAACGTGCGTCCGCCGCGCTCGATGTACAGGATCGGCTCGCCGTCGAGCAGGATCACCAGCGCACCGGCCTTGCGGCCCGGCCGGTGCCCGCCCGCGCTCTCCCCGGGCCGGTCCGGCCAGGCCAGCGCGGCGCCGTACGGGTTGGCCGGGTCGGCGGCGGCCAGCACCACCGCGCCGGGCAACTCGTGCGGCTCACGGCGCTCGCTCGCGCCCTGCAACGCGCGCAGCCGGTCCACCGCGCCGTCGGCGGCGAACTGGGCGGCGCCCAGACCCTCCACGAAGTAGCCCCGGCGGACCCGACCGCCGTCCTCGAACACGCTCAGCACCTTGTAGGCCGCGGCGAAGCCGCCCGGGCTGCCCTCGGCGACCACCGCGCCGCGGGTGACCACGCCGTGCCGGTCCAGGAGCGTCTCGGCCAACGCGTGCGCCCGCCGGGTGGGGTCGGGCTCGACCACCGGGGCCAGCGACCAGCGGCCGGCCACCGTCGGTGGCCCACCGCGAACGGCCGCCACCGGCCGCCCTCGACTCAGGCCCGCGTACCGCCCGCGCGGGGTCGCCCGCCGGGCCCGGTGCGCGGTCGAGCCGGACGTGCGTCCCGAGCCGAGCAGCGCGCGCAGCGGGGTGAGCGTGTCGCCGGTGACCTGCCCGGACCACACCAGGTCCCACAGCGCCTCGGCGATCGCCGCCTCCGACGCCGGGGTCGGCAGTTCCAGCCGCTCGGCGAGCTGCCGGAAGAACAGCGCGTAGCCACCGGCCAGCGCGGCCAGGATCGCGGTGTGCAGCGGCGTCGTCTCCAGCGGCACCGGCGGCGGGAGCAGATACGGCGCGGCGTCCGCGAGATAGAGCGAGAGCCAACCGTCCTTGCCCGGCAGCGCGCCGTGTCCGGCCCACAGCACCTCGCCGGCCGCACACAGCTCGTCCAGCATCGCGGGGTGGTAGTCGACCACCCGCGTGGGCAACACCAGCTTCTCCAGCGCGGAGGCCGGCACGCTCGCCCCCTGGAGTTGCTCGACCACCCGAAGCAGACCGTCCGGGCCGCGCACCCCGCTCGCGCCCACGCCCTGCCACACGGTCAGGAACCGGGCCAGCGCGACCGGCGGCACCGGCTCGACCTCGTGCCGCAGCGCCGCCAGCGAGCGCCGGCGCAACATCCGCAACACCTCCGCGCCGCACCACTCCAGGCCGGAGCCGCCCGGGCGGAACTCGCCCGAGACCACCTGCCCGCTCGCGGCCAGCCGCTCCAGCGTGCCCGTGGTCACCGCGACCCCCAGGCCGAAGCGGGCGGCTGCATCGCCGGCCCGGAACGGCCCGTGCGTGCGGGCGTAGCGGGCCAGCAGATCGCCCAGCGGATCCTTGACCGGCTCGGTGAACGCCTCGGGCACGCCGACCGGCAGCGGAGTGCCCAGCGCGTCGCGCAGCCGGCCGGCGTCCTCGATGCCCGCCCAATGCTCCTCACCCGCGATCCGCACCCGGATCGCCCGACGCGCGTCCGCCAGGCCGGTCAGCCAATCGAGCTCGAACGCGTCCGTGCCGCGTGCCGCGACCTCGGCCGTGGTCAGCGGTCCGAGCAGCCGCAACAGGTCGGCGACCCCCTCCGCGTCACGCACCCGGCGGTCCTCGGCGAGCCGCTGCAACTCGGCCTCGGTGCGGGCCAGCACCTCCGGGTCGAGCAGTTCGCGCAACTCGGCCTGGCCGAGCAGCTCGGCCAACAGCCGCGAGTCCAGCGCGAGCGCCGCCGCCCGACGTTCCGCGAGCGGCGAGTCGCCCTCGTACATGAACTGCGCGACGTAGCCGAACAGCAGCGAGCGGGCGAACGGCGAGGGTTCGGTCGTGGTGACCTCGACGATGCGCACCGCGCGGGTGGCGATGTCGCGCATCAGGCCGGTCAGACCGGGCACGTCGAACACGTCCTGGAGGCACTCGCGCATCGTCTCCAGCACGATCGGGAACGAGCCGTACTCACTGGCCACCGCGAGCAGTTGGGCCGAGCGCCGGCGCTGTTGCCACAGCGGGGTACGGCGGCCCGGCATCCGGCGCGGCAGCAGCAGCGCGCGGGCCGCGCACTCGCGGAAGCGGGACGCGAACAGCGCCGAACCACCCACCTCGGCGGTCACCAGGGGTTCCACCTCGGCCTCCTCGAACACCGCGAAGTCCGGTGGCAGCGCCCCCGCCGCGAGGTCGTCGGAGGACTCCCCGAAGGACTGGTCACCGAAGGGCAGCCCGCTGTCCGGCAGCCGCAGCACGATCCCGTCGTCACCGTGCATGGTCTGCACGTCGAGCCCGGTGCGCTCGCGCAGTCGGGCCGAGATGGCCAGCGCCCACGGCGCGTGCACCTGGGCGCCGAACGGCGAGTGCACCACGACCCGCCAGTCGCCCAGTTCGTCGCGGAAGCGCTCGACCACGATCGTGCGGTCGTCCGGGATGTGGCCGCACGCCTCGCGCTGCTCGCCCAGGTAGCCGAGCAGGTTGTCCACCGCCCACGGGTCCAGGCCCGCGGCGGCCACCCGCTCGCGGGCCCGCTCGGCCGGCAACGCGCCCACCTCGCGCACGAAGGCGCCGAGCGCGCGGCCCAGTTCCACCGGCCGCCCCAGCGCGTCGCCGTGCCAGAACGGCAGCTTGCCCGGCACCCCGGGGGCGGGCGAGACCAGCACCTTGTCGTGGGTGATGTCCTCGATCCGCCACGACGAGGTGCCCAGCGTGAACACGTCGCCCACGCGCGACTCGTAGACCATCTCCTCGTCCAGCTCGCCGACCCGCGACTTCGCGTCGCCGGCGACCAGGAACACGCCGAACAGGCCGCGGTCGGGGATGGTGCCGCCGGAGGTGACCGCGAGCCGCTGGGCGCCGGGGCGGGCGGAGAGCACGCCGCCGACCCGGTCCCACACGATGCGCGGGCGCAGTTCGGCGAACGCGTCCGAGGGGTAGCGGCCGGCGAGCATGTCCAGGGTCGCCTCGTAGGCCGACGCGGGCAGCGCGGCGAACGGCGCGGCCCGGCGGATCAGCGCGAGCAGCGCGTCCACGTCGCGGTCCTCGATCGACACCATCGAGACGATCTGCTGGGCCAGCACGTCCAGCGGGTTGCGCGGCCCGCGCACCGACTCGATCGCCCCCTCGCGCATGCGCTCGGTGACCACCGCGGTCTGCACCAGGTCGCCGCGGAACTTGGGGAAGATCACCCCGCGCGAGATCGCCCCGACCTGGTGCCCGGCCCGGCCCACCCGCTGGAGGCCCGAGGCCACCGAGGGCGGCGACTCGACCTGGACGACCAGGTCCACCGCGCCCATGTCGATGCCCAACTCCAGGCTGGAGGTGGCCACCACGGCGGGCAGGCGACCGGCCTTGAGGTCTTCTTCCACCTGGGCCCGCTGCTCCTTGGACACCGAGCCGTGGTGGGCGCGCGCGAGCAGCGCGGGGGCGCCCCGACTGCTGCCCGCCTGGGCCATCAGCTCGGCCGGCGACGAGTCCTTCGGCAGTTCCTCGCCGGTGGCCCGCTCGTAGGCGATCTCGTTCAGCCGGCCGCACAACCGCTCGGCCAGGCGGCGTGAATTGGCGAACACGATGGTCGAGCGGTGGGCCTGGATCAGGTCGACGATGCGTTCCTCGACGTGCGGCCACACCGAGGTCCTGCGCTCGTTGCCGGCCTCGTCGAAGTCGCCGCTGCCGGCGCCGAGTTCGCCCATGTCCTCGACCGGGACCACGACCGAGAGCTCGAACGTCTTGGTGGCCGGCGGCTGGACCACGTGCACGTCGCCGGTCGAACGCATCCAGCGGGCCACCTCCTCGACCGGGCGCACGGTCGCGGACAGGCCGATCCGGCGCGCCGGGCGATCGAGGAGTTCGTCCAGCCGCTCCAGGGTCAGCGCCAGGTGCGCGCCGCGCTTGGTGCCGGCGACCGCGTGCACCTCGTCCACGATCACCGTGTCCACCCCGCGCAGCGCCTCGCGGGCCTGCGAGGTGAGGATCAGGAACAGCGACTCGGGCGTGGTGATCAGGATGTCCGGCGGCTTCGTGGCGAAGCGACGTCGATCGGCCGCCGGGGTGTCGCCGGAGCGCACGCCCACGGTGACCTCGGGCTCGGGCAGGCCCAGCCGCACGGACGCCTGCCGGATGCCGGTGAGCGGGCTGCGCAGGTTGCGCTCGACGTCGACCGCGAGCGCCTTGAGCGGCGAGATGTACAACACCCGACAGCGCCGGCGCGGATCGGCCGGCACCGGTTCGGCGGCGAGCCGGTCCAGCGCGGACAGGAACGCCGCGAGCGTCTTGCCGGACCCGGTCGGCGCGACCACGAGCGCGTCCTTGCCCTCGGCGATGGCGCGCCAGGCGCCCTCCTGGGCCCGGGTCGGCGCGTGGAAGGCGCCGGTGAACCATTCCCGGGTGGCGGGGGAGAAGCCGGCCAGGACCGAAGCGGGGTCGTCATGTGGCATAACTCCCCATGGTGCCGGGTGGCTCGGACATTCGCGTCGGGGACATTCGGGCGCCGGGCGGGGCGACCGCGCGAGTCGCCGCTACCGGGATACTGGTCGCATGGGACTCACCGACTTCTGGCGACGCATGCGCGCCCACTTCGGCGACTCGTACGCCGAGTCCTTCGCCCGCGACCACGTGATGTCCGAGCTGGGTGGCCGGACCGTGCACGAGGCGTTGGCCGCGGGCATCGAGGCCAAGGACGTCTGGCGCGGCGTGTGTGTCTCGATGGACCTGCCGACGACCAAGCGGGCCTGATCCGGCCGGCCCGGGGGCCGGGCGGCTCGGGCACACGCGGCGGCGCACCCAAGCGGACATAGCGTGACGCTCTAGGCTCTTCCTGTCATTCGACATGCATCGCGACACAGTGGTGCGGGAGAGTACAGGGAGCCCATGTGACCCCACCCGACACACCTGCGACGCGGCTCACCTCGCGCGATCGCATGCCGTCGTGGTTGCCGCGGGCCGTGTTCATGATCCTGGCGATGATCGCGGGCTTTCGGCTGCTCGGCTGGACGCTGGCACACCTGCGCTCGCTGCTGATCGACCTGTTGCTGGCGTTCTTCCTCGCCCTGGCCTTCGAGCCGGCCGTGGACCGGTTGGCCCGGCGCGGGATGCGCCGGGGCGTGGCCACCGCCATCGCCTTCGTGGTGGTCTTCCTGGCCTGCGCCGGGTTCCTGGCGGTGGTGGGCTCGCTGCTGGTGGACCAGGTGGTGGCGTTCGCCCGGAATCTGCCCGACTACCTCGACGACCTGGTCGCCTGGGTGAATCGCACGTTCGGCACCGACCTGACGGTGGAGAAGATCCAGGGCGACATCTTCAAGGACTCCGGCACCGTCCAGGGCTACGCCGAGCGGGTGGCGAACAACGCGCTCGGCCTGTCCGCGAAGATCGTGGCCGGTTTGTTCGAGATGTTCACCATCGCGCTGTTCACCTTCTACTTCACCGCCGAGGGCCCGCGGATGCGCCGGGCGGTGTGCTCGCTGCTGCCGCCGGAGCGGCAGGCCGAGGTGCTGCGCGGGTGGGAGATCGCGATCGACAAGACCGGCGGGTACCTGTATTCGCGTGCCGCGCTCGCGCTGATCTCGGCGTTCGCGCACTACATCGCCTTCCTGGTGCTCGAGGTGCCGTACGCGGTCCCGCTGGCGTTGTGGGTCGGGCTGATCTCGCAGTTCGTGCCGACCGTGGGCACCTATATCGCGATCGTGTTGCCCGCGTTGATCGCGTTGACGGTGAGCCCGTTGACCTCGCTGTGGGTGGTGTTGTTCGCGACCGCCTACCAGCAGTTCGAGAACTACCTGCTGCATCCGCGGATCACCGCCCGCACGGTGGAGATCCACCCGGCGCTCGCGTTCGGCGCGGTGATCGGCGGCGCCGCGCTGTTGGGCGCGGTGGGCGCGTTGATCGCGATCCCGCTCGCGGCCACCGGACAGACCTTCGTGGGCAGCTATCTGCACCGCTACGAGATCCCCGAGCATCGACTGACGCCGGACGAGAGTCGGCCCCCGCGCGGCCCGGGGCCGCTCACCCGGATGTGGCGGCGCGTGCGGGACGAGCACGGTCGCGCGGACCGTCAGGACCAGAAGCGGAACAACCGGTAGCCGTCGCTCGCCAGGAACGGCGACACGTCCAGCGCGTCGGTGACGTGGTCGATCACGTCGTAGAACCAGCCGTTGACCGACGGCGACCACAACAGCGCGAACAGGAACAGGATCGCGTAGGGCGCGTACGGCGCGATCGCCCGGCGGAAGTCGTACGGCAACCAGGGCTCGATCACCCCGTAGCCGTCCAGGCCGGGCACCGGCAGCAGGTTGAGCACCGCCGCGATCACCTGGAGCTGGATCAGGAACGAGAACGCGGCGGTGAAGGTCGGGCTCGCGCCGTCCACCGCGCCGGAGGACAGCAGCAGTGCGAGGACGATCGCCAGCACCGCGTTGGTCAGCGGTCCGACCGCCGACACCAGGCTGTTGCGCGCCCGACCCCGGATCGCCGAACGATCCAGGTAGACCGCGCCGCCGCTGAGCGGGATGCCGCCGAGCAGCACGAAGATCGTCGGCAGGATGAAGGACAACAGCGGATCGCTGTACTTGAGCGGGTCCAGGGTCAGGTAGCCCTTGCCCACCACGCTGTGGTCGCCCGAGCGCAACGCGGCGAACGCGTGCGCGAACTCGTGCAGGCACAACGACACCAACCAGCCGGACATCACCAGCAGGAAGACCCCGGTCCGGGTGGCCGCCTCCGAGGTGCCGTCGTCGTGCCACGTGTACCAGGTCGAGGCGGCGCAGACCGCGACTATCGCGAGGAAGATCGGGCTCGGCCGCACGTGGCGCAGCGAGCCGGCCGCCGGGCGGCGACCGTAATCTCCGTAGGGGTGCGTCACGAACTGCTCCAGATGCGCGGAAGGGCCGTACGACCGGGAGTTCGATCGTACGGCCCGCCGGGACACTCAGTGGAAGGTGTGTTCCGGGCCCGGGTAGACGCCGCCCACCACTTCGCCCGCGAACGCCTTCGCCGCGTCGCCGAGCGTCGCGCGCAGGTCGACGTACTGCTTGACGAACTTGGCCGTGTGGCCGGTGGTCATGCCGGCCATGTCGGTCCACACCAGCACCTGGGCGTCACAGCGCACGCCCGCGCCGATGCCGACGGTGGGGATGTCCAGCAGGTCGGTCACGCGCGCGGCCAGTTCCTCCGGCACACACTCCAGGACCACCGCGAACGCGCCTGCGGCCTGCATCGTCTTGGCGTCCGCGATCAACTGCTCGGCGCTCTCCGCGTCCCGGCCCTGCACCCGGTAGCCGCCGAAGGCGTGCACCGACTGCGGGGTGAGCCCGAGGTGGGCCATCACCGGCACGCCTGCGGCCACCAGTGCCTCGACCTGGCGGGCCGAACGTTGCCCGCCCTCCAGCTTGACCGCGCCGGCGCCGGCCTCCTTGAGCAGCCGCACGCCGTTGCGCAGGGCCTGCTCGGGGGATTCCTGGTACGAGCCGAACGGCAGGTCGGCCACCACCAGCGCGCGTCGGGTGCCGCGCACGACCGCGGCGGTGAGCATCACCAACTGGTCCATCGTGACCGGCACGGTGTTCTCGTAGCCGAGGTGGTTGTTGCCGGCCGAGTCGCCGACCAGGAGGACCGGGATGCCCGCGTCGTCGAATACCGAGGCGATCATCGCGTCGTACGCGGTCAGCATCGGCCAGCGCTCGCCGGCCTGCTTCGCTCGGGCGAGGTCGCGCACGGTGACCCGGCGCCCGGTGCCCTCTCCGCCGTACAGGGTCAGTCCCGGACCCTCGGTCGAAGCGGCTATCGACTGTGCGGAGTTGTTGCTGGACATGGTGTTCTCCCGACTCGAGGCGCTCGGACGGCGTCCCCGGACAACGCCATGGTGACACGCGCCGTAACAGGACAACAGGGGAGTCCCGCGCCGGATTCCGCGTGATCGCCGGGTCCGACATTTGCCGAGGCTTTGCAATACGAGACGGTCTCGTTTCGTAAAGTGCCCCTAGCCTGTGAGGCAACCCATACAAGTCATACGTGCACGACGAATCGAGCTTCACCCGTGACTTCAGCGAACGTTCCCCCCACCCGTACGGTCGACGAGCACATACATCGGCGCCGCTGGGCCATCCTCGGCGTGCTGGTGATCAGCCTGCTGGTCGTCGTTCTCGACAACTCGATCCTCAACGTGGCGATCAAGACGATCGCCGACCCGGACAAGGGCCTGGGCGCCACCCAGAGCGAGCTCCAGTGGGCGATCAACTCCTACACCCTGGTGTTCGCCGGCCTGTTGTTCACCGCCGGCATCCTGGGCGACCGCTTCGGTCGCAAGCGCACCCTGCTGTTCGGCATGGTGGTCTTCGGCTTGGCCTCGCTGCTCTCCGCGTACTCGCAAAGTCCCGAGCAATTGATCGCCGCCCGCGCGGTGATGGGCTTCGGCGGCGCGTTCGTGATGCCCGCCACCCTGTCCATCATCAGCAACGTCTTCGAGCCGCAGGAGCGCGCCAAGGCGATCGGCATCTGGTCCGGCGCGGTCGGTCTGGCGATCGCGATCGGCCCGATCACCGGCGGCGTGCTGCTCGACCACTTCTGGTGGGGCTCGGTCTTCCTGATCAACGTCCCGATCGTGCTGGTCGGCATCGTGGCGATGTTGCTCCTGGTGCCGGACTCGCGCGATCCCAAGCCCGGCCGGCTCGACCCGATCGGGGTCGTGTTGTCCATCGCGGGTCTGGTCTCGCTGGTCTACGGCATCATCCGCGGCGGCGACGCGGGTTGGGGGAGCGCGGAGGTGCTCGGCACCATCGTGCTCGGTCTGCTGATCCTCGGCTTCTTCGTGTGGTTCGAAAAGCGCAGCGACCACCCGGCCCTGGACGTCAAGTTCTTCCGCGACCCGGCCTTCTCCGCCGCGGCCGGTGCGATCGGCCTGGTCTTCTTCGCGCTCATGGGCGTGACCTTCTTCATGGCCTTCTACCTGCAGAGCGTGCGCGGCTACACCCCGCTGCGGACCGGTCTGCTGCTGCTCCCGCTGGCGATCGCGCAGCTGATGTTCTCGGCGCGCAGTTCGGGAATGGTCAAGCGGTTCGGCGTGCGCGCGGTCACCACCGGCGGCATGCTCGTGGTCGGCCTGAGCTTCCTGTCCTTCCTGTGGATGGATCGCACCTCGCCGATCTGGATCCTGTGCGTGGTGTTCTTCTTCCAGGGCGCCGGCATGGCGCACGTGATGCCGCCGGCCACCAACTCGATCATGTCCTCGCTGCCGCGCGAGAAGGCCGGCGCCGGTTCTGCGGTCAGCAACACCGTGCGTCAGGTCGGCGGCGCGCTCGGCGTGGCGATCCTGGGCTCGGTGTTGTCCTCGGTCTATCGGGACCGGATCTCCGGCGACCTGGACAAGCTGCCGCCGAACGTGCC
Organism: Embleya sp. NPDC020886; assembly: GCF_044333915.1. Taxonomy (NCBI): domain Bacteria; kingdom Bacillati; phylum Actinomycetota; class Actinomycetes; order Kitasatosporales; family Streptomycetaceae; genus Embleya; species Embleya sp. NPDC020886. The sequence goes on from NZ_JBIRRX010000004.1 coordinate 576,215, forward strand.
CAAGGGCCCGGCCGGCGACTCGGTCGAGGCGACCCTCTCGGTGGCCGGTCGACTCGGCGACAAGGGGGCGGCGCTCGTGGATCCGGCCAAGGACGGTTTCATCGAGGCCATGCACGCGGCCTCCATCGGATCCGCCGTGGTGGGTCTGATCGGCGCGGTCGTGGTGTTCCTGTGGATGCCGCGCCCCGCGGCCGGGCAGACTGCCCCCGAGGCGGGCCGAGCCGATTCGTCCGCCGAGGAACAGCGCTCCGCGAAGGTCTGACATGCAGCCTGCGACATCCGAAACAACGACCGATCCCCTGGTCGACCCCATGGCCGACCCCGGTACGGCGGACAAGCCGCGCCGGGGTCGCCCGCGCAGCGAGGAGGCCGAACGGGCGATTCTGGAGGCCACCCTTCGCCTGCTCGACGAGCACCGCAGCATCGCCGCCATCTCGGTCGAGGCGGTGGCCCAGGAGGCGGGGGTGGGCAAGGCCACCATCTACCGCCGCTGGCCGGGGAAGGAGGCGCTGATCGTCGCGGCGGTCGAGGCCGCGGAGGCGCTGCCGGCGGTGTTGACGGGCCGGTCGCTGCGCGAGGACCTGGTGCTGGTGCTGGAGAACATGCGCCTGCAGGCGATCGACAAGCGCGGCGACGGGCTGATGGGCATGGTCACGGGCGAGATGCGCAGGCATCCGGAGTTGTCCCGGCGCTATCACGAGGTGGTCGTGGAGAAGCGCCGGGCGATTTTGCGCGGGCTGTTGCAGCGCGGCGTCGATTCCGGCGAGTTGCGGGCCGACCTGCCGATGGAGGTCCTGATGGACCTGGTCACGGGGCCCATACTGGTACGCAAGCTCGTCCGGGAGAACGCAAGTCTGGAGCCGGAGCTGCCGGGCCAGATCGCGGACGCGCTGCTCGGCGGGATTCGCGCTCGCTCCTGAGCCCATAGGGAACCTATCGGCCGCTTTCCGGCGTCCGTTTCGACGTAGGCGACGTTTTGTTCGTACGTTGACGCGGACACAGTCGGGACTCGTACCTGGGACTTCAGGAGGCAGCATGACGTGGCCCACCACGACGGACACCGGAGCCGAGCCGCAACCGGCCGGCGACGGGAGTCCGCGGCGCGGGTCGCGATGGTCGTGGGAGCGGATCCGCGAGGACGCGGTGCGGATCTGGCGCACCCCGCCGTGGCGCCGCGGCCGGGTGATCGCGGTGTTCGCGGTCCTGGCCACCCTCCCGCTCGCGTTCCACCGGCTGGTGCCCAACACGCCGGGCAACTGGGGCAGCTTCGTGGAGACCTTCCTGCCCTGGGGCGGCCTGGTGATCCCGGTGCTGCTGGCCTGCGCGGCGATTCGTCGCTCGTGGACCGCGGTCGCCGCGACCATGCTGCCGATCCTGGTCTGGGTGACCATGTTCGGCGGCTTCTTCCTGCCCGGTCGCGGCGGCGGCCCGCACGACCTGCGGGTGGTCAGCCACAACGTCAACGCGGGCAACCCGGACCCGGCCGGCACCGCCCGCTCGCTGCTGGGCGCGAACGCGGACGTCATCGCGCTGGAGGAACTGCCCGAGGGCGCCTGGAAGTTGTACAACGCGGTGCTCAAGGACCGATACCCGAACGTGCAGCACGAGGGCACGGTCGCGGTGTGGACCACGGCCCGCTTCCCGATGAGCAAGGCCGAGGCGGTCGACGTCGGGATGGGTTTCACCCGCGCGCTGCGCACGGTGATCACGACGCCCAAGGGCGACGTCCCGTTCTACGCCGTGCACCTGGCGTCGGTGCGCTTCGGCCCGAGCGGCTTCACCGTCGGCGATCGCAACCGCACGATCGATCGACTCGCCCAGGCGCTCGCGGTGGAGACCGCGCCGCACGTGGTGTTGGCCGGCGACCTGAACGGGACCACCGACGACCGCGCGCTGCGACCGGTCACCCGCTTCCTGGCGGACGCGCAGGACTCGGCCGGCACCGGGATGGGCTTCACCTGGCCCGAGTCGTTCCCGATGGCCGCGATCGACCACATCATGTACCGCGGGATGGCCGCCGCGGACGCCAAGGTGCTGGGCAGCACGTCGAGCGACCACATGCCGGTCCAGGCGGACCTGCGCCTGCGCTGAGCCGACACGAGCAGGGCCCGACCGCCGTCGGCCGGGCCCTGCCGGTTTGTCCGCCGCCCGCCCGGTCCGGGGTCGGCGCCGTGCTCAGCCGCTCTCGCGCCACCGGTTGGTGATCGGCAGCCGCCGGTCCCGGCCGAACGCCTTGAGCGAGATCTTGGTGCCCGGCGGATACTGCCGACGCTTGTACTCGGCGGTGTCCACCAGCTTGAGGACGCGATCCACCATCGCCGGCTCGAAACCCGCGGCCACGATCTCGTCGCGACCGATGTCCCGCTCGACGTAGTCGTCCAGGATGTCGTCGAGCAGTTCGTACGGCGGCAGCGAGTCGCTGTCGACCTGGCCCGGGCTCAACTCGGCGCTCGGCGGCTTGGTGATCGAGTTCTCCGGGATCGGGGCGGGCTCGCCGCGCCGCTCGGCCTCCGCGTTGCGCCACCGCGCCAACCGCCACACCACGGTCTTGGGCACGTCCTTGATCGGCGCGAAACCGCCCACCGCGTCGCCGTAGAGGGTGGAGTATCCGCAGGCCAGTTCGCTCTTGTTGCCGGTGGCCAGGACCAGATGGCCCTCCTGGTTGGACAGGCCCATCAAGGTGGTGCCGCGCACCCGCGCCTGGAGGTTCTCCTCGGCCGGACCGGTCAGCGCGAGCGCGTTCAGGTAGGCGTCCACCATCGGCGCGATCGGGATTCGGCGATGGTCGAGCCCGATGCGTTCGGCGCTGTCGGCCGCGTCCGTCTCGGAGTGCGCGGAGGAGTAGCTGCTCGGCATCGAGATGCCGTGGACGTTGGGGCCGCCCACCGCGTCGGCCGCGATCGCCGCGACCAGGGCCGAGTCGATCCCGCCGGACAGGCCCAACAACACCGATTCGAAGCCGTTCTTGACCACGTAGTCGCGCAGCCCCAGGACCAGCGCGCCGTAGATCTCCGCGTCGTCCGACAGGGCGGGGGCGATCGAGGGCTCGACGGCGGGCGCGGGCACCGGCGCGGCGTGCCCGGTGACGATCACCTGCCGGATGGTCAGGCCGTCGGCCACCACGTCGCCCGTGCCGTACACGCTGTCGTCCACGGTGTGCTCGGGCAGCTCCAGGTCGGCGATCAGCAACTCCTCGCGGAACCGCGCGGCGCGTGAGAGCACCCGTCCCTCGGCGTCCACGATCAGCGAGTCGCCGTCGAAGACCAGCTCGTCCTGGCCGCCGAAGGCGTTGACGTAGGCGAGGGCGCAGTCGGCCTCGCGGGCGCGGCGGCGGACCAGTTCCAGGCGCGAGTCGTCCTTGCTCAGCTCGTACGGCGAGGCGTTGATCGACAGCAGCAGGCCGACCCGCGCGGCGCGCGCGGCGGCCACCGGGCCGCCCTCCTGCCACAGGTCCTCGCAGACGGCGATCGCGATGTCGACCCCGCCGATCCGGACGACCAGGAGCCCATCGCCGGGGACGAAGTAGCGGTATTCGTCGAAGACGCCGTAGTTGGGCAGGTGGTGCTTGGCCGAGCGGGCCACGATCCGGCCGCCGTGCAGCACCGCGACCGCGTTCTGCGGCGCGCCGGCCGGGCGGCCCAGCCGCGGTGTGGACATGTCGCAGCGGTCGAGGTGGCCCACCACGACGGTCACCTCGCCCAGCCCCTCGGCGGCCAGGCGGGCCGCGAGCGCCTCCAGCGCGCGTCGCGACGCCTGGACGAAGGACGAGCGCAGGGCCAGGTCCTCGACCGGGTATCCGGTGAGTGCCATCTCCGGGAAGGCGACGAGCGACGCGCCGCGGTCGGCCGCCGACCGGGTGCGGCCGAGGATCAGTTCGGCGTTGCCTTCGAGGTCGCCGACCGTGGGGTTGATCTGGGCGAGGGCGATGCGAATCCGGGTCACCCGATGCAATGTACCCGACCTTGACGTCAAAGTGACGAATAAGCCGTGAGTGTCGACGCCGCGCCGCGCGGACCCCCACCCAGGGTGTCGTGGCGGCTGCTCGGCCGGCCGGAAAACCGCAGGCGAACGGCGGGCGAAAGACGTTTGTTCGAGCAGGCCCGGGGCTCGGCGGCAACGCACTCGGGCGATACCCTGGACACCGTTGAGCACCGGGCCTCGACGGCTCGCCCGACGGAATTCCCGAAGGCTGCGATGCCGCGCGAAGAAGGTATCCCGCAGGTCGCCCATGGAGCGGTTCTCGGGGTACAGGACCACGGGAGCCACGCGAGCACCACGCCACCCGTGCGCGAGTCCGGGGGCAACGCAAAGGGTACGTAATGTGCCCGAAACCCTGGAGCGGGATACTCGTGTGCCCGCAGTGCCCCTGCCGATCGCTCACAGGCCGTCCGACCTGCAAGGATAGGGAATTATGGATAAGCAGCAGGAGTTCGTGCTCCGCACCCTCGAGGAGCGCGACATCCGGTTCGTGCGGCTGTGGTTCACCGATGTGCTCGGCTTCCTGAAGTCGGTCGCGGTGGCTCCGGCCGAGCTGGAGCAGGCCTTCGCGGAAGGCATCGGCTTCGACGGCTCGGCGATCGAGGGATTCGCGCGCGTACACGAGTCCGACATGCTCGCGAAGCCGGATCCGGCCACGTTCCAGATCCTGCCGTGGCGGGCCGAGGCACCCGGCACCGCGCGGATGTTCTGCGACATCCTGATGCCCGACGGCTCGCCGTCCTTCGCGGACCCGCGCTACGTGCTCAAGCGCACCCTGGAGCGGGCGTCGGAGAAGGGTTTCACCTTCTACACGCACCCCGAGATCGAGTTCTTCCTGTTCAAGGAGAAGCCGGTCGACGGGCGCCCGCCGACCCCGGTGGACCACAGCGGCTACTTCGACCACACCCCGCAGCCGGTCGGCCAGGACTTCCGCCGGCAGGCGATCACGATGCTCGAGAACATGGGCATCTCGGTCGAGTTCAGCCACCACGAGGGCGCGCCGGGCCAGCAGGAGATCGACCTGCGCTACGCGGACGCGCTGAGCACGGCGGACAACATCATGACCTTCCGCCTGGTGGTCAAGGAGGTCGCGCTGGAGCAGGGCGTGCACGCGTCCTTCATGCCCAAGCCGTTCTCCGAGCACCCCGGTTCCGGCATGCACACCCACCTGTCGCTGTTCGAGGGCGACCGCAACGCGTTCTACGAGGCCGGCGCGGAGTACCAGCTCTCCAAGATCGGCCGCTCGTTCATCGCGGGCCTGCTCATGCACGCGGGCGAGATGGCCGCGATCACCAACCAGTGGGTCAACTCCTACAAGCGGCTGTGGGGCGCGTCGGCGCGCACCGCGGGCATGGGCGGCGAGGCCCCCTCCTACATCTGCTGGGGCCACAACAACCGCTCCGCCCTGGTGCGGGTGCCGATGTACAAGCCCACCAAGGGGCAGTCCACCCGGATCGAGGTGCGCCAGATCGACTCGGCGTGCAACCCCTACCTGGCCTACGCCGTGCTGCTCGGCGCCGGGCTCAAGGGCGTCGAGGAGGGCTACGAACTGCCCCCCGGCGCCGAGGACGACGTGTGGGCGCTGACCGACGCCGAGCGGCGCGCGCTGGGCATCGCGCCGCTGCCGCAGAACCTGGCCGAGGCGATCGCGCTGATGGAACGCAGCGAACTGCTGCCGGAGATCCTCGGCGAGCACGTCTTCGAGTTCTTCCTGCGCAACAAGCGGCACGAGTGGGAGGAGTACCGCCAGCAGGTGACTCCCTTCGAGCTGAAGCGCTACCTGCCGGTGCTCTGAGCGCATCCGGCGCCGGCGCGCGAGCGCCACGCGAACGGCCCGACCCCGGTGTGGGGTCGGGCCGTTCGTGCTCGGGCGGCGCGCGGGTGCTCACCTCATCGGCGGGCCCAGCAGTTCCAGGATGTAGCGGACGTAGGCGTCCTTGTCCTCGCCCTGGGGCAGCAGTTGCGGCGCACCCCGGCGGATCAGCGCGATGCCGACGGTCATCGTCAGCGCGGTCAGCGCGTGCCGGTAGGCGGCGTCGGCGGGCAGGCCGAGTTCCTCGGTGAGGCGGGCGCCGAACTCCAGCCGGCGCCGGGTGACCTGTTCCAGGATCGGGCCCACCACCGGGTGCTCGGCGTGGATCAGCAGCGTCGTGGTGATGTCCGCGCCGCTGGGCGCGGTGAACGCGTACTCGGTGAGTCGGCGCCCGCGTTCGACCGGGTCCTCGATGCGTTCGGCCGCCGCCATCAGCTCCTCGGACTCGGCCACCCAGCGCTCCAGCGCCGCCTGGATGAGCGAGTCGCGATCCTTGAAATGCCAGTAGAAGCTGCCCTTGGTGGTGCCGAGGCTCTCCGCGAGGGGTTCCACCGCGACCGCACCCAGACCGCCCCCTCGCATCGCTTCCAGGGCCGCCCGAGCCCAGTCCTCTCGGCTGAGGGTGCGGCGGCCGGGGCGAGCGGGCCGTTCCGGTTCGTCGTCTGATTGAACCCTCTCCGAGGGAACACCGTTGCGCATGACACCTACGCTAACGTAGGGTGACGTCCCGTACGGTGGCGTATGGCAGTTCGTTGCTACGGAGGCCTCTTCGGGCCGTGGGACGGACGGCTCGCAGAGCGGAACTGTCGTCCGCCGCCGGGCGAGGGCGCGCCGCATTCGAAATTCGCCGCGGTCGGGGGGCTCGGCGAGTCCCGTGCGGCGCGTCCACATTCCCAGTTCCGTTCTTGATCGATCAGCCGTTTGACCGGATACGCTCGGCCGGTGACCCCTGTGGATCAGCCCCGCGAACCGGCGGCCACCGACGGGCGCCTGGTCCGGCTCGGCTTCACCGACATCGCCGCCGCCGCACGCAACCTGCGCGACCCGGCACTGCTCGGCGCCGGGGAGGACTCGCTCTTCCTGGACGCGCTCGCCGCCACCGCCGACCCCGACCTCGCACTGCTCGGTCTGGTCCGACTGGCCGAGGCCGCCGCCGACCGCTCCGTCCTGTTGTCCACGCTCGCCTCGGCGAAGCCCTTCCGGGACCGGATACTGGGCGTGCTGGGGGTGAGCGCGGCACTGGGCGACCACCTCGCGCGCCACCCCGACGACTGGCGCACGCTGGTCACCTACGACGTCCAGGACGCCCGACCCACGCCGGCCTACTTCCACGCCGTGCTCACCACCGCCACCGCCGGCCTGCGCGGCGACCCGGCGTTGGTCGCGCTGCGGGTCGGCTACCGGCGCTGCCTGCTCTCGATCGCCGCCCGCGACGTGTGCGGCAGCGCCGACGAGCCGACGGTGGCCACCGAACTCGCCGACCTGGCCGGCGCCACCCTGGACGCCGCGCTCGACCTGGTCCGGCGCGAACACCCGGTCGAGGCCGAGCAGTGCCGCCTCGCGGTGATCGGCATGGGCAAGTGCGGCGGACGCGAACTCAACTACATCAGCGACGTGGACGTGGTCTTCGTCGCCGAGGCACCCCCCGGCGTGCCCGAGGGCGTCGCGGTCGCCGCAGCCAATCGGCTGGCCGGCGCGCTGATGCGGACCTGCTCGGCGACCACCGTCGAGGGCTCGATCTGGGAGGTGGACGCCAACCTGCGCCCGGAGGGCCGCAACGGCCCGCTCACCCGCACCCTGGCCAGCCACCTCGCCTACTACGAACGCTGGGCCAAGACCTGGGAGTTCCAGGCCCTGCTCAAGGCCCGCCCGGTGGCCGGCGACCCGGCGCTGGGCCGCAAGTACCTGGACAGCGTGTCCCCGCTGGTGTGGACCGCCGCCCGCCGGGAGAACTTCGTCGCCGACGTGCAGGCGATGCGCCGCCGTGTCGTGGACAGCATCCCCGCACGCGAGGTGGAGCGCGAGGTCAAGCTCGGGCCCGGCGGCCTGCGCGACATCGAGTTCGCGGTCCAGCTCCTGCAGTTGGTGCACGGCAAGTCCGACCCGGCGCTGCGCAGCGGCTCCACCCTGGACGCGCTCGCCGCGCTGTCCGCGGCCGGCTACGTGGGGCGCGACGACGGCGCCGCGCTGGACGCCGCGTACCGCTTCCTGCGCACGCTGGAGCACCGCATCCAGCTCTTCCGGCTGCGCCGCACCCACCTGATGCCCACCGACCCGGGCGAGCTGCGCCGGATCGGCCGCTCGATGGGCATGCGGGCGAACCCGGTGGGCGAGCTGGAGAAGGCGTGGAAGCAGCGCACGGTGGAGGTGCGCCGGCTGCACGAGAAGTTGTTCTACCGGCCGCTCCTGGACGCGGTCGCCCGACTCAAGGCGGGCGAGCAGCGGCTGACCCCGGAGGCCGCGCGGGCCCGCTTCGAGGCGCTGGGATACGCCGACCCGGCCGCCGCGCTGCGCCACCTGGAGGCGCTCGCGTCCGGGGTCAGCCGGCGCGCCTCGATCCAGCGCACGCTGCTGCCGGTGATGCTGAGCTGGTTCGCCGACTCGGCGGATCCGGACGCCGGGCTGTTGGCGTTTCGCCAGGTCTCCGACGCGCTCGGCAACACGCACTGGTATCTGCGTCTGCTGCGCGACTCGGGGGCGGGTTCGTCGGGGGCGGCGGCGGAGTACATGGCGCGGGTGCTCGCCTCCGGGCGACTGGCGCCGGACCTGCTGCTGCGCGCACCCGAGGCGGTCGCGATCCTGGGCGATCCGGACGGGCTTCGGCCGCGCTCGCGGGCCGTGCTGGAGACCGAGATCCTGGCCGCGGTGGGGCGGGCGCCGGGGCCGGAGAGCGCGGTGCAGGCGGCGCGCAGCGTGCGTCGACGCGAGCTGTTCCGGATCGTCGCGGCCGACGTGCTGGGCCGGCTGGACGTGGACGCCATCGGCAAGGCGCTCACCGATGTCAACGCGGCGACGCTGACCGGCGCGCTCCGGGCCGCGATCGACATGTGCGAGCGCGGCACGGGACCGATCCCGACCCGGATCGCGATCATCGCGATGGGCCGGTTCGGCGGCTACGAGCAGGGCTACGGCAGCGACGCGGACGTGATGTTCGTGCACGAGCCGATCGAGGGCGCGCCCGAGGAGGCGGCGACCAAGGCGGCGCACAGCGTGTGCAACGAGGTGCGCCGACTGTTGCAGATCCCGTCCACGGATCCGCCGCTGTTGATCGACGCCGACCTGCGGCCCGAGGGGCGGCAGGGCCCGCTGGTGCGCACGCTGGCGTCCTACCGCGCCTACTACGAGCGCTGGTCCAAGTTGTGGGAGAGCCAGGCGCTGCTGCGTGCCGACTTCACCTCCGGCGACGCCGAGCTGGGCCGACGGTTCCTGGCGATGGTCGACCCGCTGCGTCACCCGTGGGGCGGGATCGACGACACCCAGGTGCGGGAGATCCGCCGGATGAAGGCCCGGATCGAGTCCGAGCGGCTGCCGCGCGGCGCCGACCCGACCACGCACACCAAGCTCGGGCGCGGCGGCTTGGCCGACGTGGAGTGGGTGGTGCAGCTCTTGCAGTTGCGGCACGCGCACGCGGTGCCCGAGCTGCGGGTGACCGGCACTCGGCAGGGGCTCGTGGCGGCCCGGGACGCGGGTCTGCTCGACCGGCACGACGCGCAGATCCTGGACGACGCGTGGGTCGAGGCCACCCGGGTGCGCAACGCGGTGATGATCGTGCGCGGCCGGTCCTCGGACAGCTTCCCGACCGATGTGCGCGAGCTGGGCGGGGTGGCCCGGCTGTTGGGTCACCCGTCGGACGAGACCGGCAGCCTGATCGAGGAGTATCGGCGGGTGACCCGGCTCGCCCGGGTCGTGGTGGAGCGGGTGTTCTACGGGGAGGACGAGACTTCGACGGGCTCGCGCTGAGGTCGCTCGCGTCGCCGGTCGTCGTCCTCGTCCCGGCCCGCGCCCGCACCGGTGGGCACACGGTCGGGCTCGGCGGGTCGATCCCCGGGCCCGGCGTCCGCGCGCGGGTCGTCCGGTGGGTACTGCGGGAAGCGGTACGCGGAGCGCCCGTTCAGCAGGCACTGCAGGCCGAAGGCCGCGGCCAGGGTGATCCAGCCGCCGACCGCGTCGAGCACGAAGTGGTTGCCGGTCGCCACGATCACGAACAGGGTCGCGATCGGGTACAACACCCCGAGCACCTTGACCCACATCGGGCGGGCGAACATCACGATCGCCATCGCGCACCAGGTCGACCAGCCGATGTGCATCGACGGCATCGCGGCGTACTGGTTGGAGACGTTCTTCATGTCCCCGGACGCCATCGAGCCCCACGTGTGGTGGACCAGGACGGTGTCGATGTAGCCCGCGCCCGGCAACAATCGGGGCGGGGCCAACGCGAAGAAGAAGTATCCGAACAGCGCCAGGCCGGTGGTCAGGAACAACACCGTACGCACGGCTCGGTAGCGGCCGGGATGTCGGTGGAAGAGCCACACCAGGACACCGATGGTCACCACGAAGTGCAACGTCGCGTAGTAGTAGTTCATCGACACGATCAACCAGGTGACGCCGTTGACCGCGTGGTTGACGCTGTGTTCGATGTCGATGTGCAGCGCCTGCTCGACATCGAGCAACTGTCGGGCGCGGTGCACGGCCAGGTGTTCGCGCTCGGGCACCGCGTTGCGAATCAGCGAGTAGACCCAGTAGCTCAACGCGATCAACGCGAGTTCGACCACGAATCTGGGCCGGCGCGGCGTGCTCAGATAGGCACGCAATCGGGTCTTCGTGGGGACTGGCTGCATGGTTGTCCGTCCGGCTTCGTCGGTCACCCGTCGCCCCGACGGCGGCATGGTCTCTCGGCTCGGATTGCCCCCCATGGGTCAAGTCTGCCAGAGCCCATGCTTTCGCCGATCACCCCGTAGGGCCATCCGAGGGCGATCTTCTCCTACCCCGGGGGGAGGTATCGGGACGTATCGCGATGGGCTCGGGCAGGCGTTCGGGCGGGTCGGCGGGCGTGCGGTGGGGTGCGTCGCGGTGCGGGACGGGGACGCGTCGGTGCCGCCCCCTCGGATTCGTCGAGAGGGCGGCGCCGCGTGTCGTGGACGGGGTCCGGCCGGCGGTTTCGCCGGTGGGTCGGGGTCAGGGGGTCGGGAGGGACTCGGCCGGACGGTCGGTGGAGGTCGTGGTCGGCGCGGGTGTGCGCCCTCGCAGGGTGACGGCGGCGATCAGGGCGCCGGCGGCGGCGATCCCGGCGGCACCGAGGAACGCGGCGGAGAAGCCGTCGGTGAGCGCGGCGGGGTTGCCGATCTCCCGGGAGCCGTGCGCGGCGGCGACGGCGGTCATCGCGGCCAGGCCCAGGGCGGAGCCGATCTGGTAGCTGGTGTTGACGATGCCGGAGGCGAGGCCGCCCTCCTCGGGACGGGCGCTGGAGATGGCGGTGCCGAGGGAGGGGATGAACGCGAGGGCCATGCCGGCGGCGGCGAGCAGGGAGGCGGGCAGGACGTCGACCCAGTAGTTGCCGTCGGAGCGGACGAAGGACAGCCACAACATGCCGCCGGCGAGCGCGGCGAGGCCGGTGACCACGAGCGGGGAGGGGCCGAAGCGGGCGATCAGACGCGGCGCGAGCACGATCATCATCACCATGATGGCGACGGTCATCGGCAGCAGCGCGGAGCCGGAGGCGAAGGCGCCCAGGCCGAGGACCTCCTGGAGGTAGAGGTTGAGGAAGAACCACATCGGGATCCAGGCGCCCGCCATCAACAACTGGGCGAGGTTGGCACCGGCCAGGCCCGGCGTGCGCAGGATGCGCAGCGGCATCAGCGGCTCGGCCCGCTTGCCCTGGAGCAGCAGGAACAGCGCGATGAGGGCGACACCGGCGGCGAGGACGAGGAGCGTCTCGGCCGAGGCCCAGCCGGTCTCGGGAGCCCGGACGACGGCGTAGACGGCGGCGCCGAGGCCGGCGGTGACGGTGATCGCGCCCAGGATGTCGACGCCGCCGCGACGGGCCGGGGCGTCGGGCATCAGCGCCGGGGTGGCGACGAGGGCGAGGATCGCGACCGGGATGTTGATGTAGAAGACCCACGGCCAACTGGCGTATTCGGTGATCAGGCCGCCCAGGAAGACGCCGGCCGTGCCGCCGGCGGGGGCCGCGGCGCCGTACAGCGCGAAGGCCTTGGTCAGCTCCTTGGGATTGCCGCCGAAGAGCATCATCAACAGGGTCAGCGCGGAGGGCGCGATGAGCGCGGCGCCGACGCCCTGGACGGCGCGCCCGGCGAGCTCGACCCAGACCTGGTCGGCCAGACCGGCGGCCAGCGAACCGACTCCCAGGACGGCCCAGCCGGTGCTGAACATGCGCTTGGCGCCGAACAGGTCGGACAGCCGCCCGCCGAGCAACAACAGCCCACCGAAGGCGACCACGTAGGCGTTGAACACCCAGGACAGGTTCTCCTGCGAGAACCCGAGATCGGTCCGCATCTCCGGCAGCGCCACACCGATGATCGACGTGTCCATGATGACCATGAACTGCGCCAGCGCAATGAGCGCCAACGCGGTCCAACGGCGTGGATTGGGTTGGACCTGCGACTGAGACATCCTGATCACTCCGTAGATACGCATGGGGGGTATCGAGCGATCAGGAACATACCCTAGGGGGGTATCGATGCGCCAGGGGTCGGCGGGAAATACCTAGGTGGGGTATGTAATCGTCGGGCTGCGACGGCGAAAGGCCCTGCTCCCGCAGTCCGACGCGGGGGCAGGGCCCTTTCCGGGGTGGGCGAGTGGACGCGGTCGGTCAGCCGCCGATCCGGTGCAGGCCGAACGGCACGCCCTGGTCGTCGGTACACAGTGCGAACCGTCCGAAGCCCGGTTCCTCCGGGCGGGCATCCTCCGCGGTCCCGCCCAACTCGCGGACGAGCCGAACGCTCGCCTCGATGTCCTCCACCGCGAAGAACATCGTGACGGACGACGACGGGTCCCCGCCGTGCAGCCCGCCCCGGACGGTCGGCGTGGTGATCGAGACCTGGCCCGGCTCGCCGGTCGGTGGGAACTTCCAGTCGAACAGTCGGCCGAAGAAGGTTTGCGCCCGGAGCGGATCCGGGACGCCGATCTCGAAGAAGGTCGGCTCGCCGTGCATGACGACTCCCGCGTGTCGGTGAATGATTCCTCGACGGTAGGCGGGCGACTTGTCGTGGTCTTGGATATTTGGGCCGCCGCCCGGCCCTCGGCGGCCCCGTCGAACCGCCGTCAGACGCCGGCGGCCATGGCCGCGCCCGAGGCGTCGCCGGCCAGGCCGCCGAGGAACGCGGTCGGCGTGCAGCCGGCGTACTCCTTGAACTCGCGATTGAGGTGGGCCTGGTCGTAGTACCCGCAGCGGATCGCCACCTCGGCGAGCGATCGCACCTCGGGCCGACGGAGCAGGTAGACGGCGTGCTCGAACCGCACCAGATTGGCCATCGCCTTCGGTGGCAACCCGATCTCGGCCCGGAACCGTTGGGCCAGGCGTTTGCGACTCCAGCCGGTCTGCTCGTGCAACAGGCCGATCCCGAGATCGCCCCGGCGATCGGTCACCCGGCGCCACGACCCGGCCAACACCGGATCGGCGCCGTGTCCCCGCTCGGCCCGCGCGCCCAGGGCCGCCTCGACGCGCTCGAACCGCTCCGCCCACCCCGAGTCCCCGCGCAGCCGCTCGACCAGCTCGCCCGTACCCGGCCAAAGCTCGGCCACGTCCACCACCTGTTCGGCCAACTCGCTCGCCGGTACGTCGAAGAGCACTCCCGCCGCCAACGGCGAGAGTCGCACCTCCAGGACGCGCTGACTGCCGGCGTGCGCCGCCTCGACCCCTCCCCGCCCGACCCCCACCAACGCCGCCTCGGCCGCGGGGCCGCCGCGCCCGCCCCGCAACAACGAGAGTGGCCCGCCGAGGCCGATCAACAACACCAGCACCGGCGCCGGCAACTCGTGCCGCACGATCGGCCCGCCCAGCGACTCGCAGAACCCGCCATAGCCGACCACCAGCCCGTCGAGCCCGCGCCGCGGGTGCCCGACGGCGGCCTCCCAGCGCCCGCCCGGGCCACTCCCACGCCGAATCCCACCGAAGCTCACCACCCCTCCAGTCTCGCGCGCCGGGGCGAGGGGCCCGAGGCGAGCTCGCGGGCGCGGTGCGGTGGGGCGGTTCGGCGACGGGACCCGCGACCGGCTCGGGTGGGATCTCCCCGACGGGGGCGCTCCGCGTCTCGCGTACGGCGCTCGTGATCCGGTGCCGCGGCCCGCCGGGTCGCCGTGCGCTGCGACCGCCGCCGGGCGGCCCACCCGCACTCGCCGAGAGCCCCCACCCCTTGTTCGACTCCGGGCCAACTCCCGTGTGGGGCAAGGCGCGTTCGGTGAATTCCGTGGGTATGACCTGTAGGCGACGAAACCGACTCCGCGGCGCCTGCGGCCGTGGGCAGGGGGACGGGAGGACGACCGTGGTGGACGTGCGTCGAACCGAGGTGATCGTGGTGGGGGCGGGGCTGGCCGGGTTGAGCGCGGCGCGGACGGTGGCGGCGGCGGGGGTTCCGGTGACCGTGCTGGAGGCCGCGGAACGGCCCGGCGGGCGGGTGCGCACCGATCTGGTGGACGGATTCCGGATCGACCGCGGCTTCCAGTCGCTGACCACCTCGTGGCCTCAGGTGAACCGGCAATTGGACGTCGTCGCCCTCGGGTTGCGTTCGTTCCAGGCCGGTGTGCTGCTCCACGAGGACGGCCGCACCCAGCGGGTGGGCGATGTCCGCCGGGTGCGGGACGCGCTCGGCGGACTGCGCAACGGCAATGGCACCGACCGGGCCCGGGTGGCCGCGCTGCTCGCCCGGGCCGCGTCCACGCCGGTGGCCCGGGTGATGAGCGCGCCCGAGGGGTGCATCGCCGACGCGCCCACGATGCGCGCGCTGCCGCCCGAACTGACCCGACGTACGCTGCGCCCACTGCTGGCCATGCTGTTGCACGATCCGGCGTTGTGTTCGTCCAGCCGATTCGCCGAGTTGATGCTGCGCTCGTTCCTGCGCGGCCGGGTGGCGCTGCCCGCGCGCGGCATGGCGGCGGTGCCGGCGCAACTCGCCGCCGGGTTGCCCGCCGGCGCGGTGCGTCACGGCGTGCGGGTGTTGTCCGTCTCGGCCGACCGGGTGCTCACCGACGTGGCGGGCGAGATCCGCGCCGGCGCGGTGATCGTGGCCACCGACCCGACCACCGCGGTGACCCTGTTGCCGGGCCTGCGGATGCCCGCGTTCCACCCGGTGACCACGCTGTACCACGTGACCCGCGAAGCCCCCCGACCCGACGCGTCACTGCTCGTGGAGGCCGACCCGCGCAGCCCGTTCGCGCACACCGCGGTGGTCACCCAGGTCGCGCCCACCTACGCGCCGGACCGGCGGGCGCTGATCGCCACCACCGTGCTGGGCCACGACGGCGCGGAGCCGACCAAGCTCGAACTCCGGGTCCGCGAACGCCTGGCCGTCGTTTACGACACGCCCACCACCGAGTGGGCACACCTGACCACCTGTCACATCGCGCGTGCCGTCCCGGTGGTCGAGCCCGGCCACAACTTCCGCCGCCCGGTCCGCCTGATCGGCGGCCTGTACGTCTGCGGCGACCATCGCGACTCCAGCTCCATCCAGGGCGCCCTGGCCTCGGGCCGCCGAGCCGCCCGGTCGGCCCTCCTGGACCTGGGCGTCCCGGCCGGCTGATTTGGGCCCGAACGCCCGAAGGCGGCAAGCACGGACCCGAGCCGGCCCGGGCACACCCGCGTCCCCACGCTCACGCGGTCCGCACGAAACACCCCGACCGCGCCTCGAACTCCCGTACCGCCGGCACGTCCCGATACGGCGCCAGCCGATGCGTGAACTCGCGCACGTAGTCCACCGCCCGCGACGACCGCAGGCCCTCCGCCTGCTCCGTCGCCTCCGCCTCGATCCGACACGCCTGTTCGACCTCGCCCAACTCCAACCACGCGGTGGCCAGGATCGTCTGGCAGAACAGCCGACTGCGGGTGTACTCGCTGCCGCGCAACAGCAGCGACCGCTCGGCGTACTCGCGAGCCTTGTCGTAGTCCTCCAGGTCCCGGTAGCAGTGCGCGTGGTCGTCGGTGAGCTGCGCCTCGTTCATGAACGCGACCCACTCCGGCTCCTCGTCGCCGGGCGCCACGCACTCCAACGCCTGCTCCGCGCGCAGCAGCGCCGCGCCGCACGCCCGCGCGTCCCCGAGCAGCCCGTGCCCGCGCGCCTCGACCGCGTGGAACAGCGCCCGGACCCGGGGCGTGGCCACCCCCGAGGCGCCCTGCTGGGCGACCCGCGCCAGTTGTACCGCCTCGCGCCCGTGGCCGAGGTAGACCGCCTGTCGGCTCATCGTGGACAACACGAAGCCGCCGAGCGCCCGATCCCCCGACGCCTGGGCCAGCCGCAACGCCTGTACGAAGTAGCGCTGCGCCATCCCGTGCACGCCCACGTCGTACGCCATCCAGCCGACCAACCGGGTGAGCGTGGCCGCCGCGCCGAACAGCGCGCTGCCGGTGCGCGAGTCGTAGGTCCCGCGCAGTATCGCGGTCACCTCCGTGTCCAGGTAGCGCACCAACGCCTGCCTGCCGTGCCCGCCGCCGAACGAGTTGTCCAACCGCCGGAACGCCTCGCCGACCGCACGCACCGCGGCCACGTCGCCCGGCCCGACCCGATCGCCGTCCTGCCGGGCCGGCCGCTCGTCGCCGGCGCCGATCAGCCAGTCCCGACTGGGCACCACCAGCGCCCCGGGCGTGAACGCGGCCTCCACCAGCGCGGATCGTTGCGCCGAGTCGGCCTGCCACATGCCCGTGACGATCTCGACCGCCTCGGGCGGCCCCGACGCGTATTCGAGCCCGGCGTAGTCCGGCCGGCATCCGGCCATGCCCAGGTCCTCGGCGCTGAGCTTGCGGCCGAGTCGCTGGGTGAAGACCTCGGCAAGCAGTATCGGCACGATTCCGCGCGGATGTTGGCCACGCAGCCAGCGCGCCACGGAGGTCTTGTCGTATCGCAGATCGATGCCCTGTTCCGCACCGAGTTGGTCAACGCGTCGGGCCAGACCGGCATGCGAGAAACCGGCTTCCTCGACAAGCGCCGCCAGCCGGTGATTGGGGCGCCGCTCGACCCTGGCTGCCATGGAGATGAACGCCTCCCGCTGGTGCGGTGGTTCGGTGTGGGTGGGTGATCGCGCGAGAATCTAGCGATTTCTGGAGCGCTACAACCCGAACGCTCGCAACAATGACCCTTTCGAGCTACCGGGGCCGGCCCGGCGGTCGGGTGGCGAATCCGGCGCGACGGCGGCCTGTCGTGGTCGAGTTCGGCAGAACCTGCCGAATCCTCGGGGCGGATGCGATGCGGCATCACCATCGATAGGTCTCTTGCGGTGCACGAAGCCGTGGTGGAACATGCGCGAGGCAGTTCACCCGATGGGGTGATCGACCCCCCGGCCGAAGCCCGATGTCCCGAGCCGGAACACCCGAACCGCACAACCGGAACCGAATCGGCCGCCGGCGAGTCGATTCGGGTGACCGAGTCGCGCAACCGGCCGGATCCGACCGACGACCCGTCCCGCGGCCCGCCCCCGCGGCCGCACCCACTCGAAGGAAGCGCACGCGTGACCCGGCAGCCCGACGACACCGCCCGCGGGATCGTGATCCCCCTGGCCGTGGTCGCACTCGTGTGCCTGCTGCTCACCAGTGGCGTCTTCCTGTTCTCCGGTTCGGGCGACGACAAGGGCGGCAAACGCGCGATTCCGAACGACCTGAACCTGCCGCTGCCCGCGCCCGCCTACCCGCTGCCCCGCACCGTCCCGACAAGCCCGGGCGCGACCTCGTCGCCGGGCGCGAGCCCGACCCGGTCGGCCGGGCGGTCACCGTCCGCCTCGGCGAGCGCGACCGCCGGTACCGGCCCCACGGCGGCCCGCTCCACCGCGCCGCCCGCCTCGATCGCCCCGTCCGTCCCGGCACCGCCGGCCACCACCGGCCCCAAGGACATCTCCGTCGACGCCCGGGTGACCGATTCCGGTTGGGGTGTCGACGGCACGGTGGTCATCACCAACCGCACCACACGACCGCTGCCCGCCTGGGACCTGACCCTCACCACGTCCGGCCGACAGAGCGGCTTCACCATGTTGTGGGGCGAGGGCATGCGCACGAGCACCGATCGCGGGGTCGCCACCGCGCGCGGCAACGGCCCGTTGGCCCCCGGAGCCAGCGCGGTGATCGAGTTCGGGCTGTACGGCCGAGTCGCCGCGATCGGCTGCACCTTCACCGGCGTGACCTGCACGGTCCGCGGGCTCGACGCCGGCCATCGGTGACGTTCGGCCCCGTCGTACGCTGGTGCGCGTGACCAACTTCTTGCGATTCGTGCACCTGGGCCTCGGCGCCGCCGCCGTTCCGTACGAGGCCGCCTGGGAGGAGCAGCGCCGCGTGCACGCGCAGGTGGTGAGCGGGGAGTCCGCCGATACCTGCCTGCTCCTGGAGCACCCCGCGGTGTACACGGCCGGTCGCCGCACGGACCCCTCCGAACGCCCGATGGACGGCACCCCCGTGGTCGACGTGGACCGGGGCGGCAAGATCACCTGGCACGGCCCCGGCCAACTCGTCGGCTACCCGATCGTGCGGCTGCCCGAGCCGGTCGACGTGGTCGCGCACGTGCGTCGGATGGAGGAGGCGCTGATCCGGGTCTGCGCCGAGCTGGGCCTGGAGACCACCCGGATCGAGGGTCGCAGCGGGGTCTGGGTCCTGGGCGACGCGGTGCCGCCGAGCCCGACCCCGGTCGGCGGGCTCGACCTGCGCCTGGACGACCGCCTGGTGGCCGCGCCCGACCCGCGCCTGCACCCGGAGTTCGACCCGCGCCTGGCCGGCCCGGAGTACGCGCCCTCCAACGCGGGCCAGCGCGGCGACGACCGCAAGCTCGCGGCGATCGGCGTCCGGGTCTCGCGCAAGGTGACCATGCACGGCTTCGCGATCAACTGCGACGCGGACATGACGTACTACGACCGGATCGTGCCGTGCGGCATCAAGGACGCCGGCGTCACCTCGCTGAGTCGCGAACTGGGCCGCGAGGTCACCGTTTCCGAGGTGCTGCCGCTGGCCGAGAAGCACCTGGCCGAGGTGTTCGCGTCCGTGAGCGTGTGAGGCCCGCACACCGGCCCGTACACCGGCCCGCGTGACGCACGCCTCGTACCGAATCCGGCATCCGGGGAATCCACCCGGGTTCGTCCCGGTTGCCACCGGATGGGCCGTCCGGAGGCCCGAATCGCTCGGCGTACTCTGGACGCACCGCCCCACCACGGGCCCGGATCATCCTGACGGGCCCTCCGCAGTCTGTCCCGCCCCGCAGGCTGCCCCGAGCAAAGGGAGTCGCGCGTGTCCGCTGTCGCACCCGACGGCCGCAAGCTGCTTCGCCTGGAGGTCCGCAACGCGGAGACTCCCATCGAGCGCAAGCCTTCGTGGATCAAGACCCGGGCGAAGATGGGCCCCGAGTACACCGAGCTCAAGCAACTCGTGAAGCGCGAGGGACTGCACACGGTGTGCGAGGAGGCCGGTTGCCCCAACATCTACGAATGTTGGGAGGACCGCGAGGCGACCTTCCTGATCGGCGGCGATCAGTGCACCCGGCGCTGCGACTTCTGCCAGATCGACACCGGCAAGCCGGCCGAGCTCGACCGTGACGAGCCGCGCCGCGTCGCGGAGTCGGTCCAGGCGATGGGGCTGAAGTACGCGACCGTCACCGGCGTCGCCCGCGACGACCTGCCCGACGGCGGTGCGTGGCTGTACGCGGAGACGGTCCGCCAGATCAAGGAGCTGAACCCGGGCACCGGGGTGGAGCTGCTGATCCCGGACTTCACCGCGCAACCGGACCAGTTGGCCGAGGTGTTCTCGTCCCGTCCCGAGGTGCTCGCGCACAACATCGAGACGGTGCCGCGCATCTTCAAGCGCATCCGACCCGGCTTCCGCTACGAGCGTTCGCTCGACGTGATCACCCAGGCCCGGGCCGACGGCCTGGTCACCAAGTCCAACCTGATCCTGGGCATGGGCGAGGAGCGCGCCGAGGTCAGCCAGGCCATGCAGGACCTGTACGACGCCGGCTGCGAGCTGCTGACCATCACGCAATACCTGCGGCCGAGCGTGCGGCACCACCCCGTCGAGCGCTGGGTGCGCCCGGAGGAGTTCGTCGAGCTGAACGAGGAGGCCGAGGAGATCGGCTTCGCGGGCGTGCTCTCCGGACCCCTGGTCCGCTCGTCGTACCGCGCGGGCCGGCTCTACCGCCAAGCCCTGGAAGTGCGCGAGTCCCGCTCCGCTTCGGGCGAAGGTATGCAGACTTTCACGTCGGTTTGACCCGGACGTCATCGTTTGGTAACACATTGTTGCGAGAGTCGGCCGCAGTGCGGCGAACCTTCGCACCGAGAACAGGTAGGGGGACGACGTGATGCAGGACAGGCAGCAGGGCAACGCCTCGGTGTTGCGCGACGCGTTCGACCGCGGCGCCGCGGCCCGCCGGGCGACCGTGGGCCGGGTCTTCCGGGCCGTCGAGACCGTGCTGATGTTCGAGGGCGGTCAGCGCACCGCACGACGCAACGCGTGGGCGGCCGTGTGCGCGGACCGCAATCGCGCCCGCGCCCGCGCCGAGGCCTCCGAGATCCTGGCCCGGCTCGCCCCGGTCAAGCCGGCCCCGGGCGCCGGCTCGCACTGACGCGCGGATCGCCGTACGGCCGTTCACCGGGGGTTCACCCGCGGCGGGCGGCCGTACCGCTGCGCCGCGCGCATGAAGGTTCGGACAAGCTGTCGGCAGGCATTGTCCCGGGTGGATGACACGCCAGTATCCTTTTCACATGGCGAGCAAGGAACCAACCGAGAAGAGCGGCCGGCTGAAGCAGATCCGGCTCGCCTACCAGCAGACGAAGAAGGCCGATCCGTGGGTCGGCTTGATTGTGGCGGCCTGGGGCCTGGGCGTATTCGCAGTACTCCTGGCCATCGGCTTCTGGTGGGGACATCCGATCTACCTGGGCATCTTCGGTGCCCTCGTGGGTCTGCTCGCGGCGGCCTTCATCTTCGGACGACGGGCCGAGAAGTCGGTGCTCGGCCAGATGGAGGGCCAGCCCGGCGCCGCGTTGGCGGTCATGCAGTCACTCAAGCGTGGCTGGGTCGTGACCCCCACCGTGGCCATCACCCGCCAGCAGGATGTCGTCCATCGCGCCGTGGGTCGCCCCGGCATCATCCTGGTGGGCGAGGGCCAGCCCGGTCGCGTGACGCGACTGCTGGCCGATGAGAAGAAGCGGATGTCCCGCCTGGTGGCGAGCACCACGGTGCACACGATCATCGTCGGCAACGAAGAGGGTCAGGTCCCGCTGCTCAAGCTGCAGCGGCACATCATGAAGTTGTCGCCGACCATGGCCAAGCCCGAGGTCGCGGTGGTCAACGACCGTCTGCGCGCGGTCGGCGACCTGATGAAGAACATGCCGGTGCCCAAGGGCCCGATGCCGAAGGGCGCGCGCATGCCGCGCGGCCCGCGCGGCTGACCCACCCCGCGCGACACGGCGGCAACACCCCGTCCCCACCCGATCACACACGAGAGCGGCGGGGGGGGGGGGGGGGGCGCCCGGGGGGGGGGGCGGGGGGGGCCCCCCCCCCCCGGGGCGGGGCCCGAGGGGGGCGCGGCGCCGGGGGGGGGGGCGGTGGGCG
>NZ_JBIRRX010000004.1:597755-940255 GCF_044333915.1 Embleya sp. NPDC020886
TAGCCCACCGAAGGCCCCACCGCGGCCAGAGTCGAGGAAGGCCCACCCGGCGCAACGCCCGCCGCCCGCCCCCCCCCCCCCCCCCCGGGGGCCCCCCCCCCCCCCCCCCCCCCCCCCCCCCCGCGGGGGGGGCCCCCCCCCCCGCCCCCCCGCCGCTCTTTCCGTTGTCACCCACCCGGCGCATTCGCCGTCCCGTATGGGCTACCCGGCCCGGGTGGCTTACGAGCTACGCGCGCACCACGGCGGTGCCGACCGCCTTGTCGTGGAACCCGCGCCCGTCCCGGTCGTAGATCGCCGGCGGGATCACCAGGCACAGCAGGAAGGTGCGCACCACGACCGCGAGCGGCAACAGCGTGTCGCGGGTGACCGACACCACCCGGATGCCCATGATGCGCTTACCGAAGGTCCAGCCGATCGTGCTCACCAGGAGCAGGTTCTCGGCGGCGAACAGGGCGAGGGTGCCCCAGCTCGTCCCGGGGTCGTTGAGGTCGCCGCCGCCCAGGAAGGACAGTGCGATGATGTAACAGATGCTCCAGTCGATCAGCAGGGCGATCAGCCTGCGTCCGGTCGGCGCGAGCGAGTTGGGTCCGTCCTCGGGCAGCCCGAGACGCTTGCCGCGGTAGCCGAAGTCTTCGGCCGCCGCCCCGGGGGCCTGTTTCCGCGATGCGGTCGTGTTCTCGTCCACCCGTCCAAAGTAGACGAGCCGGGCCGATTCACCCGCCCCGGGGTGCGCGTGAGGAGGTTGATCATGGACATGCATCCAGGCAAGACGGGCTAGACCGTACGGGTGTGTGCGTAACATCCCGGAAACACGAGGGACACCGACGGGAAACCGCTCCCGCCTACCTTCATGGCCTAGTGGCCACCGGGGAGGAGGCCGCTCCCCGCGAACGCAACTACCCGCGCCTGGCGCCGGGTCGAGGAGGATTGATGTTCAACAACGCCGAAGAGGTGTCGCGATACATCGCCGACAACGACGTCAAGTTCGTCGACGTTCGTTTTTGCGACCTGCCTGGCGTGATGCAGCACTTCACGGTCCCGGCGAAGACGTTCGACCCGACCGAGACGCTGGCGTTCGACGGATCCTCGATCCGCGGCTTCCAGGCGATCCACGAGTCGGACATGGCGCTTCGCCCCGACCTGTCCACGGCGCGGCTCGACCCGTTCCGCAAGGACAAGACGCTCAACATCAACTTCTTCATCCACGACCCGCTGACGGATGAGGAGTACAGCCGCGACCCGCGCAACGTCGCGAAGAAGGCCGAGCGCTACCTCGCCGGCACCGGCATCGCCGACACGGCGTACTTCGGCCCCGAGGCCGAGTTCTACGTGTTCGACAGCGTGCGCTTCTCGACCGGCGCGAACGAGTCCTTCTACCACATCGATTCCGAGGCGGGCGCCTGGAACACCGGTGCGGAGGAGAACAACCGCGGCTACAAGGTCCGCTACAAGGGCGGCTACTTCCCGACCCCGCCGGTCGACCACTTCGCCGACCTGCGCGCGGAGATCTCCCTGGAGCTGGAAGCCGCGGGCCTGGAGATCGAGCGCCAGCACCACGAGGTGGGCACCGCCGGCCAGGCCGAGATCAACTACAAGTTCAACACGCTGCTGGCCGCGGCCGACGACCTGATGCTGTTCAAGTACATCGTCAAGAACGTCGCGTGGCGCAACGGCAAGACCGCGACCTTCATGCCGAAGCCGATCTTCGGTGACAACGGCTCGGGCATGCACTGCCACATGTCGCTGTGGACCGACGGCTCGCCGCTCTTCTACGACGAGCAGGGCTACGCGGGGCTGTCCGACACCGCCCGCTACTTCATCGGCGGCCTGCTCAAGCACGCCCCGTCGCTGCTCGCCTTCACCAACCCGACGGTGAACTCGTACCACCGCCTGGTCCCGGGCTTCGAGGCGCCGGTCAACCTGGTCTACTCGCAGCGCAACCGCTCGGCCTGCATCCGCATCCCGATCACGGGCAGCAACCCCAAGGCCAAGCGCGTCGAGTTCCGCGTCCCGGACCCGTCGGCCAACCCGTACCTGGCCTTCGCCGCCCAGTTGATGGCGGGCCTGGACGGCATCAAGAACAAGATCGAGCCGCTGGAGCCGGTCGACAAGGACCTGTACGAACTGGCCCCCGACGAGCACCAGGCCGTGCCCCAGGTCCCCGGCACCCTCGCCGAGGTCCTCGACGCGCTGGAAGCCGACCACGAGTACCTCCTCGAAGGCGGCGTCTTCACCCAGGACCTGATCGACACCTGGATCGAATACAAGCGCACCAAGGAAATCGACCCGGTCCGCCTGCGCCCGCACCCGCACGAGTTCGAGCTCTACTTCGACATTTAATCGTCGGAGCCAAGCGACCCGCGTCGCCGAGCCGCACAGGCTCCCTGACCAGCCCGGCCGCCCATCGGTGGCAGTCGTCGTTGGTCGGCGTCGGGCAACGCTGCACGGCCCCGAGACGGCCCCGGAGACCACGAGTCCCGGGGCCGTCTTGGCGTTGACGGGATTCCGTGTGCGGGCTGTGGCACCCGACCCCGTTCCGCTGCAAGACTCGGTCAATGAAAATCGGGGAGCTGACCCGCGACGCCGTCATGCAGGCCCTTGCGGAGTGCGATCGACCGGAACCGAAGAGTTCCTCGAGACCTACGGCTTCAGGCCGGCCCGAAAGTACGTTCTGGTTCACGACGGCAAGGAGTACGACTCCAAGGCCATCGCAGGCGTGGCACACCGGTACTGCCACGGCAGGGTGCTCAAGTCCGACGAGTTCAGCGCCGGCAAGGCTGCCGCTGCCGGATGGCTGCTGAAGCTCGGATTCGAAGTACGTACACCGAAGCGCAACCCCGATTGGGTCTGGGACGAGTTGGTTCTTGCCTGCGCTTTGTTGGCGAGCAACGGCTGGGCGCAAATCGAGGCGAGCGACAAGCGCGTAGTCGAACTGTCCCGCCTGTTGCAGAAGCTTCCTTTCCACCCCGAGTCCACGCGAGGAGAGACCTTCCGCAACGCCAACGGTGTCGCGCGCAAGATCGTGGACATCCGGACCTGCCATCCGGATAATTTCGGCAAACTGGCCCGCACCAACGGAAACAAGTTGGACTATGAGGTTTTGAATGCGTTTCTTTCGGCGCCGGCGAACATGGCCGCGGCGGCGCAGCGCATCAGGTCGGGACTGCGCTCCGGCGAGTTCCTCAGGCTGCCCAAGGCGCCGCTCGAAGAACTTGAGGAATACAGCGCTCCGGAAGGACGCATCCTTGCTCGACGTCATCTCTACCCGGAGCGCAACCACAGCTTGAGGGAACGCAAGCTCGCCGAAGTCCTCAGCGAGCAAGGCCACTTGGGCTGCGCCGTGTGCGACTTCGACTTCGAGGCGAAGTACGGCGCGCACGGTGCCGGATATATCGAGTGCCACCACGTCGTTCCGCTGCATGTGGCCGGCGAGGGCGAGACCACGCTGTCCGATCTCGCCCTGATCTATGCCAACTGCCACCGCATGGTGCATCGCAGCAATCCATGGCTGACCATCGATCAACTCCGCGCGCTGCTGGCACGCTAGACAGTGCTTGCATGTGCCGGACAGCAACTCGAATCCCCTCAGGGCCCATCGTCGACTTCGCCGATGGGCCCTGGCGTTTCGGCTACGCCGCAGGTATTTCGGGGATGCGCCAGACAATCCCGAACCGCTCGGCATCGGGCAGTCCGAACGGGCCAACCGGGCCGATCTGTTTGATCAGATAGCCGAAGATCATGTGATGTGCTCCCTCCGACACCTCATCCCAGGTTTCCGGAGTCACGATCATCACCTCGCGCATCAAGCTCAGGTCCGACTCGTTTTCCAGCATCTCCGCTCGTTCGTCTCGGTCCATCGTCTCGTCGGCGCGCATGGCGCGGATCGATTCCGCGAGAAGGTTGGGCTCTCGGCCCAGCCGCCGGAGGATCTCCTGGCACCCATATCGAAAAGCTGCCTGCGCATTGATGGCCTCGCGGTCGGGATTGCCGTAGCCGTACGGCGCGCCCTCCTCCGCCCCGACGTAGTCACCTTTCAGCATGTGCAGCAGGACCCGCAGCGTGTGTTCGACTCCCTGTTCCTCGATTTGCCGAGCCATGATGCGGACCCAATCGTCCTCCGACATCAGTGGTTCGTGCGGCACGGCGAGCGACGGATGGATCTCGATGGCACTGAAGGGGTTGATCATCACGCCCATGACCTGCTCCGGTGTCCACTTGCCGTCCTCACCTCCCCAGCCGCTGTTGACGAGTTCCTGGAACGACTTCAGCGCGCCGGATTCTCCCTCGCCGATCGCGCGCCACAGCGGCAGGAACCTGGCTGTCTCGGACTCCTCGTCCCGGGGTGGGCTGCACAGCCCGGCGAGGACCACGACGATGTCGTGGACGGTCTCCCAGCGCGGCACTCGTAGCCCGTTGACGGCAGAGCGCACGGTTTCATGGCTGGCGTCCGACAACTGGTCGTCGCGGCTGCGGATGAGGGTGCTCACCTTGCGAAAGCTCGAGCGTCCTGCCGCGCGGTGCAGTTCCTGTAATGCCTCGACCAACTCGCGGTGTGAACCCGTCGGTTGGGGTGTGCTGTTGGACGCTGCCAAGGGGATTCCTCCGTGCTTGCGGTGTCAAGTTTCGCCAATACGGTAGAAGTCGCAGGCCAGGGCCGAGTCAGTATTCGTCAAGTTCGCCGTTGCGCCCGCCAAACCGTGACTTGTGGCCGATCGGCGAGGTCAGCATGGAGGAGGCGCCGAAGGAGCGCCCACCTCCGAGGAGTTGCCCCGTATGCATATCCCTGCCTATGCCCATGCCACCATCCGCGCCGCCTTGCCCAACATGCCCACATCGCGACACGTGGGTGGGCTGGACTGCTGTCTCTGCGACGATTCGTTCGGCGAGGACCTCGCCGCCATACCGCTCGGGCCGACACCGACGTCCGGGCTGTTCGGGTGCCGCCCCTGTCTGACCCGGTCGGTCACCCGGGCGCGACGGACCCGCGACGCCGCACGGGTCCAGGATGCCGAGCGGGCACGAGCGGAGGCTGCGGCCTGGATGCCGGTGCGAGAACGCCATCTCGGTCGGCTCGTCAGCGTGCGGCAGGCTGCCGAGGCCGTGGCCGACCTGGCCCGGGGCGACGACACCGCGGCACTGCGGGTCGCATGGCTGCTGATCTCGCTCGAGTCCGCGTACACCTGGGTTCCGGAAGTGCCGGAACCGCCCGCCTCGGTGGATCGCGAGCTCTCGGAGTTGAAGGACGAGGCCTTCCGGCTCGACCTGGCGATGATTACGGCGCGCGAGGCAGTGTCGGAGCGACTCGCCTATCACCTGATCAACGAGGTACAGCCCGACGAACCGGAGATGTGCGAGGAGTTCGAGTGCCCGGAAAGTTGCTCGGGACGTCATGACTCCACACACATCGACTGTGGGCCTGACGCCGTCTTCGACGATCTGGTCGAGCACGGGATCACCGTGGAGAAGCCGCAGCCCGAACCATTGTCATCCAGGCTCGCATCTCTCGTGGGGAGGGCCGAGTCCGAGGAGGAGTGTTCCCTGCCGATGGACATCGAGGAACAAGCCCCCACCGTCTTGGCCCACTTCGGCATCGATGCGGACGACACGGACGTGCTTTTGAACGCCGCTGCGGTCGGTCTGGTCTCCGACGCATGGCGCGAGGGGCCGCTGGACGAGATCCATGCGGCCGATGACGGGCCGAGTGACGGGGAGGTTTTCGCACAGAGCGTCGATCTCTACCGCAGAGCTCGCGCGTCGTTGGTGGCCGCGCGGGACGACGGTCCGGAGGCGCTGCTCGCGTTCGTGGCCGTCGCCTCGAATCTGGACCTGCCGTGGGCCGGCGGCTCCCGCTTTGTATTGCGAACAATGTCCGAATCCGGGGCCGAGTTCGTCCGGCACATCGACGACCGGGTCTGGTTCACCGCGGAGATGATGCGTAAACAGGGTTGGCGCGCGGGGCTGTTGCACCGAGCCATGTCGGCGGCGTTCACTGCGTCCACACACTTCGGCATGCCGGGATGGTCGGCTGCCGTCACCTCGGCGATGGAGCGTCTCGCTGCGGCGGATCGGTCGGACGCCCCGGAGGCGCTGACCGACCTCGCGGCGGTGGAGGCCGCGTT
The DNA here is from genome assembly GCF_044333915.1 of Embleya sp. NPDC020886. Taxonomy (NCBI): domain Bacteria; kingdom Bacillati; phylum Actinomycetota; class Actinomycetes; order Kitasatosporales; family Streptomycetaceae; genus Embleya; species Embleya sp. NPDC020886. The sequence goes on from NZ_JBIRRX010000004.1 coordinate 603,875, forward strand.
GCACGAAGCTCCGGACCGCCTGGGTGCGGACGCTCTCGACTGGATTTCCCGCCGGGCCCTTTTCGGCTAGCGCACCCACTCGGCTCACCCGTTCCTTGACAGACCCCAGTCGGGTAGGTCCTTGCACCGGAACGAAGCATTGATACACCCGGCTCCCGGAGAGTCGGCGGGCGACATTTTCCTCCGGGCCCCGGCACCCGAGGAAGTCGCACAGGGGTGTGGTCCCCGACTCCGCATACCGACATCAGCGGTTCACCGGGTACGTGACCCGACACGCCGGCCGGGGCGGCACGAGGTATCGACATGTTTGGAAATACCGATACAACTGCGACCTACGACGAATCGACGATCGGGGTTCCGACCGGACAGCGAGAGGACGGAGCCCTGTGAAGTGGGACGAGATGACCCTCGTCATCCTTGCCGCCTTCGGCTGCGTCACGCTGCTCCTTACGCAGATCACAGAGGTGCTGTCGCGATTGCCACAGATCATTCGTGCCTGGCGGCAGGTGCGGTGCGAACTGAACCGGGGCACCGATCCCGGCTCTCGGGATCACCCGGAAACAGTCGATGCTCCGGACGCGCGTACGGCTGACCCCCCTCGGTAGGGGGCGGATTCCGGATCGAAGCACCACCAGGGGTGAGCCCGATGGAAGACGAGGCCGTCGACCGCTGCGGACAGCGCGGTCGGCGGTCTTTTTCGTGTGCCCTGTGGGGTCAGTTCGTCAGGGCCGCGGCGATGGCCGGGGTGATGGTGGGGTGGGTGAAGGTGAAGCCGGAGGTGAGGAGGGCTCGGGGGAGGGCGCGTTGGCCGGTGAGGATTTCGGCGCCGAACTCGCCCAGGACGGCGCGTAGGGCGAAGGCGGGGGCCGGGAGGATGGTGGGGCGGTGCAGGGCCCGGCCCAGGGCCTTGGTCACCTCGGCGTTGGTGACCGGGTGCGGGGCGGTCAGGTTGACCGGGCCGGCCAGGTCGGCGTGGTCGAGGGCGTGGCGCATCGCGGCGATCTCGTCGGCGAGCGAGATGAAGCTCCAGTACTGCCGACCCGAGCCGAGCCGGCCGCCCAGCCCCGCCTTCACCAGCGGGAACATCGGCCCCAGTGCGCCTCCCGAACGGGCGAGCACCAGCCCGGTCCGCAGGTGCACGACCCGGATGCCGGCCTCGGCGGCGGGTGCGGTGGCGGCCTCCCATTCGACGCACAGGGCGGCCAGGAAGCTGCTGCCGGCCGGGAACGACTCGTCCACCTCGCGATCGCCGGTGTCGCCGTAGTAGCCCACTCCGGAGGCGGACAGGAGTACGCGCGGCGTGGGCTTCAGGCCGGCCAGCGCGCGGGCGACGGCAGCGGTGCCCAGGACTCGGCTGTCGTGCAGTTCGCGCTTGTACGCCGCCGTCCAGCGCTTGTCGCCGACGCCGGCGCCGGCCAGGTGCACCGCCGCGTCCACGGGGCCGAGCGCGGCGGTGTCCACGGTGCCCGCGTGCGGGTCCCAGCGGACCTCGTCCGGCTCGGTGGGGGCCCGGCGGACCAGCCGGACCACCTGGTGTCCGTCGGCGGTCAGCGAGCGGACGAGAGCGGAACCCAGGAGGCCGGACGAACCGGTTACGGCGATACGCATGTCGTCATCCTTGCCCACCGGGCGGCCGAACGCCGAAGGCGGCCCGGACGAGATGTCCGAACCGCCTTCGCCGAATGACCGCCCGCCGCGCGACGTGCCCGCGGCGCCGTGTCCTAGAGGCCGAGGTCGCCCTCGAAGGCGCCTTCCTCGAGACGGGTCTTCACCGTCTGCAGGAAGCGGGCCGCGTCCGCGCCGTCCACCAGGCGGTGGTCGTAGGACAGGGCCAGGTAGACCATCGAACGCACCGCGATGACCTCGCCGAGCGTCGGGTCGTTGACCACGACCGGGCGCTTGACGACCGCGCCGGTGCCGAGCATCGCGACCTGCGGCTGCGGGAAGATCGGCGTGTCGAACAGCGCGCCGCGCGAACCGGTGTTGGTCAGCGTGAACGTGCCGCCCGCCAACTCGTCCGGGCTCACCTTGTTGGTGCGGGTGCGCTCGGCCAGGTCGGAGATCTTGCGCGAGAGACCCGCGATGTTCAGGTCACCCGCGTTGTGGATGACCGGGACCATCAGGCCGCGGTCGGTGTCCACGGCGATCACCAGGTGCTCGGCGTCGTGGTAGGTCACGGTGCCGGCGGCCAGGTCCATCGACGCGTTCAGGACCGGGTGGACCTTGAGCGCCTCGACGGCCGCCTTCGCGAAGAACGGCATGAACGACAGCTTGACGCCCTCACGCGCCACGAAGTCGTTCTTGGCCCGGTCGCGCAGGCGGGCGATGTTGGTGACGTCCACCTCCACGACCGTGGTGAGCTGGGCCGAGGTCTGCAGCGACTCGACCATGCGCTTGGCGATCACCGTGCGCATGCGCGAGAGCTTCTCGGTGCGACCGCGCAGCGGCGACGGCTCGACCGCGGCCGGAGCCTTGGCGGCGGGCGCGGCCGGGGCGGCGGCCGGAGCCGATGCCGCGGCGGCGGCCTGGGCCGCCTGCTGCTTGCGGGCCGTCTCCAGGACGTCCTGCTTGCGGATGCGACCACCGATGCCGGTGCCCGCGATCGCGCCCAGGTCCACGTTGTGCTCGGCGGCCAGCTTGCGCACGAGCGGCGTGACGTACGCGCCGTCCGCCTCGGCCGGCGGGGTGAGCTGCGGGGCGGCCGGCTGCGCGACCGGAGCCGGAGCGGGCGCCGGAGCCGGCGTGGGCGCAGGCGCCGGAGCGGCCTGCCGAGCCGGCGCGGCAGCCGCCGGAGCCGGAGCCGCCGGAGCCGGAGCCGCCGGAGCCGGAGCCGCCGGAGCCGGAGCCGCCGGAGCCGGAGCCGCCGGAGCCGGAGCCGCCGGGGCGGGAGCGGGCGCCGCCGGAGCGGGCGCTGCGGCCGGCGCGGAACCGGGCGCGCCGATGATGGCCAGCTCGGCGCCGACCTCCACCGTCTCGTCCTCGGCGACGCTGATCTTCAGCAGCACCCCACCGATCGGCGCCGGGATCTCGGTGTCGACCTTGTCCGTCGAGACCTCCAGGAGCGGCTCGTCGGCCTCGACCGTGTCACCCTCCTGCTTGAGCCAGCGGGTGATGGTGCCCTCCTGCACGCTCTCGCCGAGCGCGGGCAGCAGCACCGGGGTGCCCTGCACGTCACCGGCGGGCGCGGCGGCGGGCGCGGCCTGCTCGACGGGAGCCGGCGCGGCCTCGACGGGCGCGGCCGGAGCCGGTGCGGCCGGGGCCGGGGCCTCCTGAGCCGGCGCGGCGGCCGGAGCCGGCGCCGCGGCACCGGTGCCGTCGTCGATCACGGCCAGTTCGGCGCCGACATCGACCGTGTCGTCTTCCTGGGCCTTGATGGACACCAGAATGCCGGCGGCGGGGGAGGGGATCTCGGTGTCGACCTTGTCGGTCGAGACCTCGAGCAGGGGCTCGTCCAGCTCGACGCGCTCACCCTCCTGCTTGAGCCAGCGGGTGATGGTGCCCTCCTGCACGCTCTCGCCGAGCGCGGGCAGTGTTACGGAGACCGGCATGGGTCAATGACTCCTTCTCAACGCTTCAAGGCGTGTGTCTTGGATGACGGGGCGCGATTGCGGGCGCGTCGTCAGTCGTGGACGTGCAGCGGCTTGCCCGCCAACGCGAGGTGGGCCTCGCCAAGCGCCTCGGACTGCGTCGGGTGCGGGTGGATGAGCTGGGCGACCTCGGCCGGCAGGGCCTCCCAGTTGTAGATCAACTGGGCCTCCGCGGTCAGCTCACCCATGCGGGCGCCGACCATGTGGATGCCGACGACCGGGCCGTCCTTGACCGAGACGACCTTGACCTGGCCGGTCGTCTTGAGGATCTGGCTCTTGCCGTTGCCACCGAGGCTGTAGCTGATCGTCGCGAGCTTGTCCGAGCCGTAACGCTCGACCGCCTGCGCCTCGGTGAGGCCGACCGAGGCCACCTCCGGGTCGCAGTAGGTCACGCGCGGCACACCCGCGTAGTCGATCGGCACCGGGTTCAGCCCGGCGATCCGCTCGGCGACCAGGATGCCCTCGCCGAAACCGACGTGGGCGAGCTGAAGGGTGGGGATGAGGTCGCCCACGGCCGAGATCGTCGGCACGTTGGTGGCGCAGTACTCGTCGACCAGGACGTAGCCGCGGTCCATCGCGACGCCGGCCTCCTCGTAGCCCAGGCCCGCCGAGACCGGGCCGCGACCGACGGCGACGAGCAGCAGCTCGGCCTCGATCTGCTTGCCGTTCTCCAGCGAGACCCGGACACCCGCGTCGGTGTACTCGACACCGGCGAAGCGCGAACCGAGTTCGAACTTGATCCCGCGCCGACGGAAGGCGCGCTCCAGGAGCTTGCTGCTCGCCTCGTCCTCCAGGGCCACCAGGTGCGGCAGCGCCTCGACGATGGTCACGTCGACACCGAAGGACTTCCAGGCACTGGCGAACTCGACGCCGATCACGCCGCCGCCCAGGACCACCGCGGACTGCGGGACCCGGTCGAGCACGAGCGCGTGGTCGCTGTTGATCACCCGGTTGCCGTCGATCTCCAGGCCCGGCAGCGACTTGGGCACGGAGCCGGTCGCGAGTACCACGTGTCGACCCTCGTAGCGCTGCCCGTTCACCTCGACCGCGGTCGGCGACACGAGCTTGCCGGCGCCTTCGACGACGGTGATGTTGCGGCTCTTGATCAGCCCGGTCAGGCCCTTGAACAGGCGCGAGATGACGCCGTCCTTGTACGCGTGCACGGCCGAGATGTCGATCCCGTCGAACGTCGACTTGACGCCGAACTGCTCGCTCTCACGGGTCTGGTCCGCGACCTCGCCGGCGTGGAGCAGCGCCTTGGTCGGGATGCAGCCGTTGTGCAGACACGTGCCGCCGAGCTTGCCCTTTTCGACCAGGACGACCCGCATACCCAGTTCGGCCGCGCGAAGGGCGCACGCATAGCCGCCGCTCCCGCCTCCGAGAATGACTACATCGAAAACGGCTCCGGCGTCGTTCGCCACGTCACGTCCTCCTGTGATTGCGATGCCCACCCGCGCGGGACGCGGCGGGTAGCACCCCCTTCTTGTGGAAGGTCTCAAGTGCCGGTACAACATCCTCCCACTTGTCGGGAGCGACCGAGCACTCCGCCCCGGTGTTGCCTGTCCCACAAGGGCCGCGCCGAAATGGCGGATCGGGGGCACAACGGGCCGTTGTGGCTCGTTGTTCCGGCACGATCACGACCTCCGCGCGGCGGACCGACGCGGAGGACACGCGCGTACGACGACAGGAAGGAAATCCCCGTGGGGTTGTTCCGACGCAAACGCGGTGCCGGCCCGGAGGCGCCCGATCGCAGGCAGGCCGCCGCCGCGGCGGCGCACCTGAGCGAGTTCGCGCGCAGCCGCAAGGGAGTCGAGGCGTACATCGAGCCGGTGACCACGCTGAGCGGGACCACCGTGGTGTTCATCGCCGACACCGGCGAGTGGACCCGCCGTCGGGTCGCCGATCCCGGCGCCGCGCGCGGCCTCGCGCGCAAGCTGGGCATCCCGGTGTACGAGGCGGCCCTGGTGGGCTACCCCAAGCGCATGCGCGAGTGGACCCGCCGGCAGTCCGCCGACGGTTCCTGAGCGACCCGGGTCGCACCGCCGGCCCGGCCGGGGCGCCTGCGTGCCCCGGCCGGGCCGGATCGAACGAGCGGCGACGAGCGGCCGTCGATCAGATCCGGTTGTCCGCCACGTCCTGCGCGACCTGGAGCAGCGAGCGCACGGCCACGCCGGTGCCGCCCTTGGACCGGTAGCCGCCGGCCTCGCCCTCGTGGAACGCCGGACCGGCGATGTCCAGGTGCGCCCAGCTCACGCCGTCGGCCACGAACTCCTGGAGGAAGATGCCGGCGATCAGGCCGCCACCCATCCGCGAGCTGCCCATGTTCTTCAGGTCCGCGATCGGCGAGTCCATCTGCTTGCGCATGTCCGCCGGCAGCGGCATCGGCCAGGACTGCTCGCCCGCACGCGTCGCGGCGTCGTGCACCGCGTCGCGGAAGGTGTCGTCGTTGGCCATGATCCCGTACATGTCGTTGCCCAGGGCGACCATCATCGCGCCGGTCAGCGTCGCGACGTCGATCAGCATCTGCGGCGATTCCTCGCACGCCCGGGTGATCGCGTCGGCCAGGACCAGCCTGCCCTCGGCGTCGGTGTTGAGCACCTCGACCGTGCGACCCCCGTACATCCGCAACACGTCGCCGGGACGGATCGCGGTGCCCGAGGGCATGTTCTCGGCCAGCGCGAGCCAGCCGGTCACGTTGACCTCCAGGCCCAGCCGGGCCACGGCGGTGACCGCGCCCAGGACGGCCGCCGCGCCGCCCATGTCCATCTTCATCGTCTCGTTGGAACCGGCCGGCTTGAGCGAGATGCCGCCCGAGTCGTAGGTGATGCCCTTGCCCACCAGCGCGATGGTGCGCTTGGCCTTGGGGTGCGTGTAGCCCAGCCGGACCAGCCGCGGCTTGTTGGCCGAGCCCTGACCGACGCCCAGGATGCCGCCGAAGCCGCCCTTGGCGAGCGCCTTGTCGTCGAGCACCTCGACCTTGAAGCCCGCGTTCTTGCCGGTGTCCACCGCGATCGCGGCGAAGTCCTTCGGGGTCAGGTCGTTCGGCGGGGTGTTGACCAGGTCGCGGGCGTGGTTCACGCTCTGCGCGGCGATCTCGGCGCGCTCCACGGCGGCCTTGGCGGCCTTGTCGCGGCCCTTGATGCCGAGCAGCACCACGTCCTTGACCGCGTCCTTGCGACCCTCGCGCGACTTCTCCCGGTAGGTCTCGAACGAGTACGCGCCGAGCAGTACGCCCTCCCCGAACGCACCCACCGCCTCCGCACCGGCCAGGGGCAGGGCCACGCCCGCCTTCTTGACGCCCGCGAGCGCCCGGGCCACGGTGCCGCCGGCGCGCCGCAGCGTCTCGTGCGTGAAGCCGTCGGCGGGCTGCTCGCCGAGGCCGATCACCAGCACGAGCGGGGCCTTGGCCGCGCCGAAGGTCGGGACGCGGTGTAGTTCGCCCTCGGCGCCCGTGGCGTCGAGGGCGGACAGGGTGTCGGTGAGTCGGCCGTCGAACGCGGCGGCGATGCTTTCGCTGCCGGCGGCGAGAACGGCGCCGTCCTCGCCCTTGACGGAGCCGATCACGAGCACGTCGGCGCGCAGGGAAAGGGCCGCGGTGGAGCCGATACTCAGTGTGGTCACGAGTGTCCTGTCTCTCATCTCTCGAGGATGCTGAGTGCCCACACGATCGGTGGGGCACCGACGCGGCGATCCTTGCTGAGGATGCCTCGTCGAGCGATAACGAGCCGTATGGAAGATACGTTCGCGTTCAGCATTTCACGCCTTCCCGGCAAACATCTCAGCCAGTGGACAGGACCAGCAACGCGACGCATCCGGAGATCTCCACGACGGCGCCCAGCACGTCGCCGGTGATCCCGCCGAATCGGCGGGTGGTGTGCCGCAACAGCAGGGCGCCGGCGGCGAGTCCGGCACCGACCGCAGCCGCCGCGCGCAGTGCTTCGGCGGGGCCCTGGAGCACGCCGTACAGCCCGGCGGCGGCGAGCAGGACCAGCGACCAGGCCAGGAGCACCGCGCGCCCGACGGTGCCGGCGACCATCGCGCCGAGTCCGTCGGGCCGGGCCGAGGGCACCCCCGGTCCGCAGGCAACCGACAGTGCGGCGCGGCCGGTCACCGCGGCCAGCACCAGACCCGCCGCGGCCGGCCCCGAGCCGTGCTGCTGGAGCCGGACCAGCGCGCCGACCTGGAGCAACACCAGGAACAACAGGCTGAGTACACCGAACGGGCCGATGTCGGACGCCTTCATGATCCGCAACGCGTCCGGTGCGGGCTTGGCCGAACCGAGGCCGTCGGCGGTGTCGGCCAGGCCGTCCAGGTGCAGCCCGCGGGTGAGCAGCGCCAGGGTGCCGATCGCGAGTGTCGCGGCGGTGAACGCGCCGGTGCCGGCCCGGGCGGCGAGCGCCAGCACGCCGGCCGCCAGACCGCCCAGGACCAGGCCGACCAGCGGCGCGCAGGCCATCGCCCGGCCGGCCACCGGGCGGTCCACCCGATCGACCCGGACCGGGATCACCGACAGGATGCCGAACGCCAGGCGCAGGCCGGCCGAGGTGGTACCCGAACTCACGGGGCGGGGTGCACCCGGGCCACCAGGTCGACCGCGGCACGCAGCACCGGCAGCGCGAGCAGCGCGCCGATCGCCTCCCCGCCCTTGACCTTGTAGTCCAGTACGGGTTCCAGGGCGAGCCGGTCCAGCGCCTTGACGTGGCCCGGCTCGGGGGTGACGTGGCCGGCCAGCCACCAGTCGGGGGAGCGGTACGAGATGCGCTGCGCGACCAGCCCGGCCGCGGCGGTGGCCACGTCGTCCAGCAACACCGGGGTGCGCCGGATCGAGCACTGGAGCAGGAATCCGGTCATCGCCGCGAAGTCCGCCCCGCCGCTGACGCCGAGCAGCCGCATCGGGTCCCCGAGCACCGGCCGGGCCCGGCGCAGCGCGTCGCGGATGGTGGCGCACTTGCGGATCCAGGTCGCGTCGTCGATGCCGGAGCCGCGACCGATCACGGCCGCCGCGTCCATCCCGGTCAGCGCGCCGATCAGCACCGCGGCCGGGGTGGTCGCGGCCGCGCCCAGCGAGCCGAGCAGCAGCACGTCGGCGCCCGAGTCGATCTCCGCGTCGGCGCTGTCCATACCGATCCGGAACGCCCGCTCGACCTCGCCGGGGGCAAGCGCGTCGGCGGTGTCCACGGGCGCGGACGCGCGGCGGATCCGATCCCGCGAGACATGCTCGGGGAACGCGTCGGGTTCGGCGTCGACGGCGATGTCGACGATCCGGATCGGCGCGCCGACGGCCGCCGCGAAGGTGGCCGCGGCCGAGGTGCCCTCCAGGGTGGCCCGGACCTCGCGCGCGGTCCAGCCCGGTCGGCGGACCGACACGTCGTGGGCGGCGACGCCGTGGTCGGCGGCGAACAGCACCACGCGGGGCGCGCCGATCGGCGCGGTGGTCTTGCCGCCCTGGGCCGAGGCGAACCAGATCGCGAGATCTTCGAGTCGGCCGTAGGCGCTCGGCGCGCCCGTCACGGCGATGAGGTGTTCGCGCACGCGGGCGCGGGCGTCGTCGTCGGGGCGCTCCACCTGTGCGGCCAGGGAGTCGAGGTCGATTGTCACCCGGTCAGGGTAGTTGCGTGGTCGGACCTGCGGCGACGGGTGCTCGGCCGGCGCGGCCGGCCGCGCCGAGGGTGGCCCGGACCTCGCGCGCGGTCCAGCCCGGTCGGCGGACCGACACGTCGTGGGCGGCGACGCCGTGGTCGGCGGCGAACAGCACTACGCGGGGCGCGCCGATCGGCGCGGTGGTCTTGCCGCCCTGGGCCGAGGCGAACCTCGGCGCGGCCGGCCGCGCCGGGGTGGGCGGCCGGGGCCGCCCCGACGGTCAGGACGCCGCGTGCCGGGCGCGGCGGGGGAGGCTGCGCAGGGTGAGCACCTGGCCGGCGACGACCAGCAGCACCTCGTCGGATTCGCCGGCGATGGTGGCGTTGAGTCGGCCGAGTTCGTCGCGGAAGCGGCGGCCGGCCGGCGTCGGGGGCACCACGCCGCTGCCCACCTCGTTGCTGACGCCGACCACCGGGACCCGGCAGGCCCGCCACGCGGCGGCCAGGGCGACGATGTCGGCCCGGACCGCCTCGCGCCCGCCCGCCGCCCACCGCGTGTCGTCCCACGCGCCGTGCGTGTCCATCACCGCAGTCAGCCACAACGACAGGCAGTCCACCAGGAGCGGCTGCCGGGCCTCGGCGAGCAGCCGGGTCAGCTCGACCGTCTCGGCGGTGTGCCAGGTGTCCGGGCGTCGATCGCGGTGCAGCGCGATCCGCTCGGCCCACTCGGGATCGTCCTCGCGGGTGCCGCCGGTCGCCACGTAGAGCACGTCGGGGCAGGCCGCCAGGCGCCGTTCGGCCTCCGCCGACTTGCCCGAGCGGGCGCCGCCCAGGACCAGCGTGCGATGCGGGCGCGGTGCGGGCGAGGCGTCCGCGCCGACCCGGACCAGGCCGCCGTCGGGCACCGCACGGGCGCCCCACGCGGCCAGCCGACGGTGCAGTTCCTCGCCCGGAGGCGACTCGTGCGACAGGTGTATCGCGAGTACGTCGGTGTCCTCGGTGACCGCACCGTCGCGGCGCAGCGTGGCCAGCCGCTCCGGCCACGAGACCACGTCCAGGAGCACCACGTCGTAGTGCCCGCCCTCGCGCGTCCAGGCCCGGACCGCCTCGGCCTCGGGTGGCAGCGTCGAGGGCGGCGCGTACAGCAGACGCGTCCCGTCGGTGCCGGTGACCTCGTACGCGACGCGGCCGGGTGTACCGCCGGGCAACACCCGTATGCGGTGCCCGTCCAGGTCGAGGGTGTCCTCCTCGGCCACCTGCCGCCACTGCGGTCCGCCCGCCGAGGGCGCGGGCAGCCAGGCCGGTGGTCCGGACGGCGCGATCACCTCGACCAGCCCGGCGGCGGGCAGCCAGGCCAGCGGCGCGGACTCGGCCGGACCGCTCAGGAGCAGTCTCCGCACCCCGGTCAGCGGGTGTCCGGCCCGTGCGGCCGCGTGCGCGGGTTCGGGCCCGCAGTCGAGCAGCAGCGTGCCGTCGAGCAGCACGCACGCGGGTCCGCGCACCACGGGACCGGTGCACCCCAGACAGGAGGCACAGGTGCAGAACGGCTGGGGCCAGCCCTTGGGACCGGCCGTGCCGAGCAGCGTCAGCTCCATGGGTGTCGTCGTGCTCCTGGCTATGAGGTGGTCGGGCTTGATCTACTGTGCAGGTCTTTATGACGGTCCGAGATCCCGAGGTGAGGAGCCCGACATGTCGTGGGTGTGGCGGTACGAGGACGCGAACGGTGCCCCGGTCGACGGACCGCAGGCAGAGGACTTCACGAACCAGTCGGACGCGGAGAGCTGGCTCGGCGAGATCTGGAAGGACCTGCTCGCGGCCGGCATCGAACAGGTGAGCCTGCTCGAGGACGACGCCGTCGTGTACGAGCACATGAGCCTGCGCGCCGCCGAGGGCTGATCCCTCCCGCGACCGAGCATGCGAGAGGCGCGGCCGAGGCCGCGCCTCTCATCATCCCAAGCGACCGCTACGGGCGAGTGGTCGGGCTCAGGGTGAGCGCCGGATCCCGGTTGACCACCGGGTCCAGGAGCACGTCGATCCGGGTCAGCAGGCTCTCGTCGAGCTTGACGCCGGCCGCCTTGACGTTCTCGTGCACCTGCTCCGGACGGGACGCGCCGATGATCGCCGCCGACACGTTCGGGTTCTGCAGCACCCACGCGACGGCGAGCTGGGCGAGCGAGAGCCCGGCCTCCTCCGCCAGCGGGCGCAACTGCTGCACCCGGGTGAGCACGTCGTCGGTGAGCATCCGGGAGACGAAGTCCTGGCCGCCCTTGTCGTCGGTGGCGCGCGATCCGGCCGGCGGCGGCTGCCCGGGCAGGTACTTGCCGGTGAGCACGCCCTGGGCGATCGGCGACCAGACGATCTGGCCCAGCCCCAGCTCCTCGGAGGCCGGCACCACCTCGGCCTCGATCACCCGCCACAACATCGAGTACTGCGGCTGGTTGGAGATCAGCGGCACCCGCAGCTCGCGGGCGAGTTCGGCGCCGGCGCGGATCTGCTCGGCGTTCCACTCGGAGACGCCGATGTAGAGCGCCTTGCCGGAGCGGACCACGTCGGCGAAGGCCAGCATGGTCTCTTCCAACGGGGTCGCGTAGTCGTAGCGGTGTGCCTGGTAGAGATCCACGTAGTCGGTGCCCAGCCGGGACAGCGAACCGTCGATCGACTCCAGGATGTGCTTGCGCGACAGACCCCGGTCGTTGCGACCGGGGCCGGTGGGCCAGTAGACCTTGGTGAAGATCTCCAGGCCCTCGCGGCGCTCACCCTTCAGCGCCCGTCCCAGCACCGATTCCGCCCGCGTTTCCGCGTAGACGTCGGCGGTGTCGAAGGTGGTGATCCCGCAGTCGAGCGCGGCCCGCACACACGCGAGCGCCGCGTCCTCCTCCACCTGGGAGCCGTGGGTGAGCCAGTTGCCGTACGCGATCTCGCTGATCTCGAGACCGCTGCGGCCGAGGTGTCGGAATTCCATGCGAACACCCTATGTCGGACGCCTCACGCGACGACGGCGGCATCACCACTCACACGGCTCCCATCGCGACGGCGGGTGCGGCTCAGCGCACCGTCTTCTCGCCGACCACGTGCAGGACCGGCGCGATCAACCGATACGGGTCGCGGCGGGACGCGTCCTCCTCGCAGGCGAGCAGGTTCGTCCATGCCTTCTGGCCGCGCGGTGGCTCGGCGTCGTCCGGCTGGAGACCGCTGAAGACGCCCACCCCGTACCAGTCCAGCACCGGCGCGCCCAGGTCGGCGAGCACCGTGCACAGGCCCTCGACGGTGTCCGCGCGCAACGTGCCGCCGGCCGGGTTGGGATACGTGGTCGCGGACAGGCCCTTGAGCGTCGCGGTCCACTGGGCCGCGGCGCCCGCGCGCATCGCCAACGAACCGGCGTTGCGCGAGGTGACCGAGATCAGCCCGCCCTGGGTCATCATCCGGGCCAGCGCGGCGAGCATGCCGTCCGGCTCGGGCTGGGCCTCCAGCACGTCGTGGCAGATGGCCAGGTCGAAGCTGCCCGGCGGGAAGTGCCGGCCGGCCTCGGCGCCGTCGCCCTCGACCAGGCGCATTCGCCCCTGCACATCCGAACTCTCGTGGACCAGATCCTCGTGCAGCTTGGTGAGCACGTCGGTATCGGTGTTCACCGAGGTGACGATGTGTCCGGCGCGGGCGAGCAGTATGCCGGGCGAGGCCGGTCCGCAGCCGACGTCCAGCACCCGCAGCGGGCCCCGGTCGCGCAGTCGCGTCATGTGCTCGGCCAATTGGCGGGCCACCAATTCGCGACGGACCTGGGTGTGCAGGTCGCCGGTCAGCCCGGTGATCGTGGTCATGTGACCTTCTCGCCTCGTTTGACCTGCGGCTTGGGCAGCCGCAGCCGACGGAGCTGGAGACTGCGCATCAGCGCGTAGGGCGTGACGCCCTTGAGGTTCTCCTTGGGGAACTTCGCCCGCAACGCCTTCTTCAGGCCCAGGTTGACCCGGATGGAGTCCAGGATGATCAGCAGGATCACCGCGATCCACAGGAAGAGCGAGAAGTTCTTCACCGCGAGGCTGGGCAGGATGCTCAGGATCAGGATGATCACGGCCGAGGGCAGGAAGAACTCGCCCACCGTGTAGCGCGCGTCGACGTAGTCGCGGGCGAACCGGCGCAGCGGCCCCCGGTCGCGGGCCGGCAGCGCCCGCTCGTCGCCGGTCAGCAGTGCCTGGCGCTGCGTCTCGCGCTCCTCGCGCATCCGCATCCGGGCCTGCTTGCGCGCCTGCTTCGGGTCCTTGGAGACGGACACCTTGGTCTTGCGGTTGGCCTGGGCGTCGCTGCGCTTGGGCGTCGGACGGCCCTTGGGGGCCTGGGGGTCACGGACGGCCTGCGAACCCTGGAGACGCTCCAGGGACTGCTCGGCGGTCTCGGGCTCTGCTTGGGAACGTCGTCGGAACACGCTCAAAGCCTACGTGTTCGAGCCGGTGGACATTTCAAGGCTCCCCGGATCCGGTGCGACCCGGATGCGGAACTCTCACGGGCGGGAACACGTCAAGTGAGGCAAAGCCCTGCTGCCACAAGGTCGCTTGGGCATTTAGGCTTCAGGGAGCAGCACGGGTTGCCTACGAAGGGGGCACGCGAGGCCCATGAGCGGTGTAATGAAGCGAATGGCGATGATCTTCCGCGCGAAGGCCAACAAGGCCCTCGACAAGGCCGAGGATCCGCGCGAGATGCTCGACTACTCGTACCAGAAGCAACTTGAGCTGTTGCAGAAGGTGCGCCGGGGCGTGGCCGATGTGGCCACCTCCCGCAAGCGGCTCGAATTGCAGATGACCGGTCTGCAACAGCAGTCGGGCAAGCTCGAGGACCAGGGCCGCAAGGCGCTGGCGCTCGGTCGCGAGGATCTGGCCCGCGAGGCGCTCATGCGCCGCTCGGGTGTGCAGCAGCAGATCTCGGACCTCGGTACCCAACACCAGAACCTCCAGGCGGAGGAGGAGAAGCTCGTCCTGGCCTCGCAGCGACTGCAGGCCAAGGTGGACGCGTTCCGTACCCGCAAGGAGACCATCAAGGCGACCTACACGGCCGCCGAGGCCCAGGCGCGGATCGGCGGCGCGGTCGCCGGCATCTCCGAGGAGATGGGCGACGTCGGACTCGCGATCCAGCGGGCCGAGGACAAGACCGCGCAGATGCAGGCCCGGGCGGGCGCGATCGACGAGTTGCTCGCCTCGGGCGCGCTCGACGACCCGACCGGGATGGCGAAGGACGACATCACCGCCGAGCTGGAGCGTTTGTCCAGTACGTCGGACGTGGAACTGGAGCTGGAGCGGATGAAGGCCGAGCTCTCCGGTGGCACCCCGCCGCCGGCGATCGGTCCCGGACAGCCCCGGCCGCGTTTCGACAAGGGAGACGGCACATGATCGTGCGGATCGTGGGTGAGGGCCAGCTCGACGTCGCGGCGGAGCATCTGGATGTGCTCAACCGCTTCGACGACGAGCTTCAGGTCGCGATCGAGGGTGGCGACGACGCCGCCTTCCGCGCGGCCTTGGATGCGCTCCTGTCCAAGGTCCGCGAGGTCGGCATCTCGGTGCCGAATGACGAGATCGTGCCCTCGGACCTGCTGTTGCCGGCCGGGGACGCGCATGTGGACGAGGTCAGGGAGATGCTCGGCGTGGACGGACTGGTCCCGGGGCGCCCCGGGACCACCTGACGCGTATCCGCTCTTCCGTGCTGCGTGTGGGCGGTGTGCCCCGGGGCTCCCGGGGCACACCGCCCGCTCACTGTCGTGGCCGGCCGCTTTACGGCAGGGCCAGCATGCGGTCGAGCGCGACCTTGGCGAACTTCTCGGTCTCCGCGTCCACCCGGATCCGGTTGACCACATTGCCCTCGACCAGCGATTCGAGCGTCCACACCAGGTGCGGCAGGTCGATCCGGTTCATCGTCGAGCAGAAGCACACCGTCTTGTCCAGGAAGACGACCTGCTTGTCGGGGTGTGCGGCGGCCACCCGGCGGACCAGGTTGAGCTCGGTCCCGATCGCCCACGCCGAACCCGGCTCGGCCGCGTCGAGCGTGTTGATGATGTATTCGGTCGAGCCGACGTAGTCGGCCGCGGTGACCACCTCGTGCCGGCACTCCGGGTGCACGAGCACGTTGACCCCGGGGATCCGGGCGCGTACGTCCTCGACCGAGCTCACGTCGAACCGCCCGTGCACCGAGCAGTGTCCGCGCCACAGGATCATCTTCGCCGCGCGCAACTGCTCGCGGGTGAGGCCGCCGTTGGGCTTGTGCGGGTTGTACAACACGCAGTCGTCCGGGCTCAGCCCCAGCTCCAGCACCGCGGTGTTGCGGCCCAGGTGCTGGTCCGGCAGGAACAGCACCTTCTCGCCCTGCTCGAAGGCCCAGTCCAGGGCCCGCTTGGCGTTGGAGGAGGTGCATATCGTGCCGCCGTTGCGGCCGGTGAACGCCTTGATGTCGGCCGACGAGTTCATGTACGAGACCGGCACGGTCGTGTCCGCGATGCCCGCGTCGGCGAGCACGTCCCAGCACTCCTCGACCTGCTCCGAGGTGGCCATGTCGGCCATCGAGCAGCCCGCGGCCAGGTCCGGCAGGATCACCTGCTGGTCGTCGGAGGTGAGGATGTCGGCGCTCTCGGCCATGAAGTGCACACCGCAGAACACGATGTACGGCGCGTCCGGACGGGCCGCCGCCTCGCGCGCGAGCTTGAACGAGTCGCCGGTCACGTCGGCGAATTCGATCACCTCGTCGCGCTGGTAGTGGTGGCCCAGGATGAATACCCGGTCGCCGAGCCGCTCCTTCGCCGCCCGGGCCCGGGCCACCAGGTCCGGGTCGGACGGCGAGGGCAGGTCGCCGGGACACTCGACGCCCCGTTCGCTGCGCGGGTCGGCGGCGCGCCCGAGCATCAGCAGCGCGAGCGGCGTCGGCTGCACCCCGGGCGGCAGGTCCAGATCGTGTGTCGCGGTCACGGCGCGCACCTCTTCTCGTCTAATTGACACTAACAATCCTATCCTGTTCGTGTCAGGTTGACGAGAGTGGGGGTGTGCGACCATGAGTAAAACGCGAGGGCCCGAAGCATGATGTGGGAATAGGGCCGAGCCGCCGTCGGTTGCCGAGGGTGGAAGTGGCGTACGAATGTCGAACCACCACGTGGGAGCTTGCAGATGACTGTCCAGGACGAGACCACCACGACCGGTGGCATCCTCCTCAGCGATGAGGCGGCGGCCAAGGTCAAGACTCTGCTGGAGCAAGAGGGTCGCGACGATCTCGCGCTGCGCGTGGCCGTCCAGCCCGGCGGTTGTTCCGGCATGCGGTACCAGCTTTTCTTCGACGAGCGTTCGCTCGACGGCGACGTCGTGGCCGACTTCAACGGCGTCTCGGTCGTCACGGACCGGATGAGCTCGCCGTATCTGAGCGGCGCCACGATCGACTTCGTGGACACCATCGAGAAGCAGGGCTTCACGATCGACAACCCGAACGCGGCCGGTTCCTGCGCCTGCGGCGACTCGTTCCACTGATTCGTCGCTTCGCGACACCTCGACGCCGCGTCGGCCCATCAGGGCCGGCGCGGCGTCGCCGTGTGCGGGTTCGGTCAGCCCGCCGAGAACGGATTGCCGCCCGGGGTGATGGTCGCGCCGGTCTCCGCGTCGACGACGGCGCGGGTGCCCAGGGGTGTGGGAAGCGTCACGTTCACCGAATTCTCCACGGCCATGTCGGTGCACACGTCGGCCAGCGGGGTGATCTCCACCCGGATGGCCACCTGGCCGGCCGATTCGCGGGCGACGACCAGGCGGTCCCGCTCGCACTGGCCGGTCCACAACCACGCGGTCAGGGTGCGGCCGTCCGGGGCCAGGGTGTAGCGGCTGAAGCGGGTGTCGCGCTGGGCCGGGTAGTAGGTGTGCGCCGCGCCGGGCGACAGGTTCGGGGAGGACGTCGAGCCGCCCGGGTTCGCGCCGTTGCCGGTGGCGGGTGCGCCCGGATGGGCCTGGGCGGGGCCGGCGGACGGTGCGGCCGGGTCGACGGCGGCGGGGCCGCCCCGGTCGGCCGGGCCGGCGACGCTCGGACGGGGCGAATCGCCGTCGCCGAGCACCGCCCAGGTGCCGCCGCCGATGCCGAGCACCGCGACGATCGCGAGCCCGACGATCAACGGCCGTCGGGGCGCGGTGGGTTCGGGTCGAAGGTCTGCGTCGTGCTCACCGTGGGTACGCATGCCGATCGGACGCGGGACCGGGCGGCGCGGTTCCCCGGAGGTCGGATCGGTCGCGGGCCGGCGCCGTGTTTCAGTCGCCGTACTCGGACATGCCGGCCACCAGGGTGGCGCCGTGCGCGGGAATCTCGGTGGCGGGGGCGTGCGAGCCGGCGGGCACGGCCTTGGCCGGCAGGCGCTCCGGGCCCAACGTGGTCCACGACGCGTCGATGTGACGGCAGTCACCGCGCAGGTCTTCGAGCGTCTCGGGCTCGGCCTGGGATCGCATCACGGGCATCGGGGACATTTCACGACTCCTTGTACCGGGGATCTTCAGCGTAGGTCGCACGGAGCGTGACGGCACGGTCTACCGACCGGTAGTTTTCGACCGGGTGCACGACCGAGGTGGGATAACGTGTGCGAGTTTCCCCCTTCTCGTACTCCCAGTACGCCACTTCCCCGTCCTCCACATAGGAGACACGCGCCATGCGCATTGCCGTGACCGGTTCGATCGCGACCGACCACCTCATGACGTTTCCGGGTCGGTTCTCCGACCAGCTCGTCTCCGACAAGCTGCACGTGGTCTCGCTGTCCTTCCTCGTCGACAAGTTGGACATCCGGCGCGGTGGTGTCGCGCCGAACATCTGCTTCGGCATGGGGTGTCTGGGGCTGTCGCCGATCCTGGTCGGTGCCGCCGGGGCCGACTTCGTCGACTACCGCTCGTGGTTGGACCGGCACCACGTGGACACCGAGTCCGTGCACATCTCGCCGACCCATCACACCGCTCGGTTCGTGTGCACGACGGACGAGGAGCACAACCAGATCGCGTCCTTCTATACCGGCGCGATGAGTGAGGCCCGCGAGATCGAATTGCGCCCGGTGGCCGACCGGGTCGGCGGCCTGGACCTGGTCGTGATCGGGGCGAACGACCCCGAGGCGATGTTGCGGCACAGCGACGAGTGCCGGGATCGGGGCTATGCGTTCGCGGCCGATCCCTCGCAGCAGCTCGCTCGGATGGAGGGCGAGGACATTCGGCGGCTCATCGACGGTGCGGCCTATCTGCTCACGAACGAGTACGAGAGTGCGCTGATCGTGCAGAAGACCGGGTGGTCGGAGGCCGACATCCTGAAGAAGGTGGGGGTGCGGGTCACCACGCTGGGGCCGAGCGGGGTCAAGGTCGAGCGGGCGGACGGGGAGACGATCGTCGTGCCTTGTCCTGCGGAGGACGCCAAGGTCGATCCGACGGGGGTCGGGGACGGGTTCCGGGCCGGGTTCCTGGCGGGGATCTCGTGGGGATTGTCGTTGGAGCGGGCGGCGCAGGTGGGGAACATGGTGGCGACGTTGGTGATCGAGACGGTCGGGACGCAGGAGTATTCGTTGCGACGGGCCTCGTTCCTGGGGCGGTTCGCGAAGGCCTATGGGGATTCGGCTGCGAGTGAGGTTGCGGCGCACTTGGCTTCGTGACGCACTCGGCCTTTGGCGGGCGGGTGGCCTCATGCGCTCGGTTGGGCCGGGTTTCGCCTCATGCGCCGGCGGGGCTGCTTGGCCTCAAGCGCCGGCCGGGCTGGGTTCGCCTCAAACGCCGGCGAGGCTGCTTGGCCTCGAACGCCGGCCGGGCTGGGTTCGCCTCATGCGCCGGCGGGGCTGAGTGGCCTCATGCGCCGGCCGGGCTGGTTGCCCTCATGCGCCGGGCGGGCTGGGTTCGCCTCAAGCGCCGGCGGGGCTGAGTGGCCTCAAGCGCCGGCCGGGCTGGGTTCGCCTCATGCGCCGGCGGGGCTGAGTGGCCTCATGCGCCGGCCGGGCTGATTGGGCCCGGCCGGCGTTTGGCGTTGGGTTGGGTGTGGTTTGGCTCAGGCGTTGGGTGGGGTTTGGGGTTGGTGGCGGCGGACTGTGTAGGCGGTGCCTTGGGGGTGGGGGGTGGCGCGGATGAAGTCGTGGCCGGTCATTTCGCACCAGGCGGGGATGTCGAGGGCTGAGGCCTCGTCGTCGGAGAGGACGGTGACCAGGGTGCCGTCCTCGACGTCGAGGATGCGTTTGGCCAACTCGATCACCGGGATCGGGCAGCGGCGGCCGAGGGCGTTGACGATCACGCCTTCGGCCGCGGCTTCGGGGGCTGCCGGCGTGGGGGTGTGGGCGACTGTCGCGCGGAGGTCGGCGATCAGGGGTGGGAGGAGGGCCAGGAAGCGGTCCACCTCGGCCTCGGCCGTGCCGCGCGGCAGCGATACGCGGATGTTGCCGTGGGACAACACCCCCATCGCCTCCAGGACATGGCTGGGGGTCAGCGTCGAGGACGTGCACGAGGAACCCGAGGACACCGCGAAGCCGGCCTTGTCCAACTCGGTCAGCAGGGCCTCGCCGTCGACGTACAGGCAGGAGAAGGTGACGATGTGCGGGAGTCGGTCGACCGGATCGCCGACCACCTCGACATCGGGCACCGTCTCGCGAACGCGGGTGCGGATGCGGTCGATCAGGCCGGACAGTCGGCGGTCCTCCTCGGCCGACTCGGTGCTCACCGCACCCAGCGCGACCGCCGCCGCGACGATGGCCGGCACGTTCTCGAAGCCGGGTACCCGGCGCGCCTCGCGTTCGTCGTAGGGCAGCGACGACGAGAAGCGGGTGCCCTTGCGCACCACGAGTAGACCGACCCCCGCCGGACCGCCCCACTTGTGCGCGCTCGCGGTCAGCACCGACCAGCCGTCCGGCACCGACAGCCGGCCCACCGACTGCGCGGCGTCCACCAGCAGCGGCACGCCCGCCGCCTGACACGCCGTCACCACCTCGGCGATCGGCTGCACCGTACCCACCTCGTGGTTGGCGCTTTGCACGCACGCGAGCGCGGTGTCCGAACGAAGGGCCGAGCCGAACGCCGACACGTCGAGGCGGCCCGTACGGTCCACCCCCGTCCGGGTGATTTCCGCGACCGAGCCACGCTGCTCCGAACGAGCCGCGTGGGCGTCCGCGGTGTGCAATACGCAGGAGTGTTCGACCGCGCCGAGGACCAGGTGCGTGCCCACCCGACGACGGCCCGCGAGCACGCCGAGCATGCCCAACTGGACCGCCTGTGTCCCGGATGTGGTGAATGACACTTCATCAGATCGAGTGCCCAGTACGGATGCCACCGTCTCCCGCGCGGCGTCGAGGAGCATTCGGGCTCGTCGGCCGTCGTAATACCCGCGCGCGGGATCGGCCCAGCCCTCGTCGAGAGTGCTCAGGAAGGCCGCTTTCGCGGCCGGGTGCAGCGGTTCGGTGGAGGCCGCGTCGAAATACGCCATGCGTCGGACCGTAGCCAATACCCGAATCCCGGACACGTTCGGGCCGTTCGCCCGAACGGACGCACCGGCACATCTACCCGGTCCGCCACACCAGACCTCCGCGCGCGACCCGAATAGGGCTGGAGTAGGGTTTGGCCCGCAGAAACATCCATACCTGTCCGCGCAACGGGTCGCCAGGGAAGAAAAGTTCCCCACCTCGACTCGCGCGCGGGCGAGACATTCGGGAAGGCGCTACGTGAGTCCCTACGGCTCCGACCGCTCGCCGCGGCGCTGGATGCGGCGCAGGGTGCCGCAGCTGCTGGCTCTGGGCCTCGTCATTGCGACCGCCACCGGCTGCTCCGTCGATTCCAAGGACCTGCCGAGACTCGGCCTGCCCAACCCTGTCACCGAACAGGGTCCGCGAGTCCTGTCGCTCTGGCAGGGCGCCTGGATTGCAGCGCTGATCGTCGGGGCCGTGGTGTGGGGGCTCATCCTGTGGAGCGTCGCGTTCCACCGCCGGTCGCGCACCAAGATCGAGATCCCGCCGCAGACGCGCTACAACCTCCCCATCGAGGTTTTGTACACGGTCATCCCCGGCATCATGATCGCGGTCTTCTTCTACTTCACCGCGCGTGACGAGACCAAGCTCGAAGAACTCTCCAAGAATCCCGACAACGTGATCAACGTGGTCGGTGTGCAGTGGAGCTGGTCCTTCAACTACAAGGGCGACCCGGCCGACGGCACGGTCGACGTCTACGAGCAGGGCACGCCCGGCAAGCCGCCGACGCTCTACCTGCCCGTGAAGGAGTCCGTCCGGTTCGATCTGACCTCGCCGGACGTCATCCACTCGTTCTGGGTCCCGAACTTCCTTTACAAGAAGGACATCATCCCGGGCCGAACGAACAAGTTCGAGGTCGTCCCGACGAAGAAGGGCACGTACGGCGGCAAGTGCGCCGAACTGTGCGGTGTGGACCACTCGCGCATGCTCTTCAACGTGAAGATCGTGGACAAGGCCGAATACGTCCAGCACCTGAAGGAGCTGGCCGCGAAGGGCCAGACCGGCGAGCTGCGCAGCAAGATCAACGAGCCGGCCCCCGTTGAAGCGCACGGGAAGAAGTGACGAGTGACAATCCTCAGTGAGCCACAGACCGTGGCCCCGGACGGACCTCCGCCGGTCCGCCGCAAGGAGCCCGGGAACATCGTCATCAAGTGGATGACGACCACGGACCACAAGACGATCGGGTCGATGTACCTGATCACCTCGTTCGTCTTCTTCTGCATCGGTGGTGTGCTCGCGCTGCTCATGCGCGCGGAGCTGGCCCGCCCCGGTACGCAGTTCATGTCGAACGAGCAGTTCAACCAGTCGTTCACGATGCACGGCACGATCATGCTGCTGATGTTCGCGACGCCGCTGTTCGCCGGCTTCACGAACTGGATCATGCCGCTGCAGATCGGCGCGCCCGACGTCGCGTTCCCGCGCCTGAACATGTTCGCCTACTGGCTCTACCTGTTCGGCTCGATCATCGCGGTGGCCGGCTTCATCACCCCGCAGGGTGCCGCCGACTTCGGCTGGTTCGCGTACGCGCCACTGTCCGACGCGGTCCGCTCGCCGGGCATCGGCGGTGACATGTGGATCATGGGTCTGGCGATGTCGGGCTTCGGCACCATCCTCGGTGCCGTCAACTTCATCACCACGATCATCTGCATGCGCGCGCCCGGTCTGACCATGTTCCGGATGTCGATCTTCTGCTGGAACGTGCTGCTGACCTCGGTCCTGGTCCTGATGGCGTTCCCGGTCCTGGCCGCCGCGCTGTTCGCGCTGGAGGCCGACCGCAAGTTCGGCACCCACATCTTCGATCCGGCCAACGGCGGACCGATCCTGTGGCAGCACCTCTTCTGGTTCTTCGGCCATCCCGAGGTGTACATCATCGCGTTGCCGTTCTTCGGCATCGTGTCGGAGATCATCCCGGTCTTCGCGCGCAAGCCGATGTTCGGTTACAAGAGCCTGATCGCCGCGACCATCTCGATCGCGGGCCTGTCGGTCACCGTGTGGGCACACCACATGTTCCCGACCGGCGCGGTCATGTTGCCGTTCTTCTCCTTCATGACGTTCCTGATCGCCGTACCCACCGGCGTCAAGTTCTTCAACTGGATCGGCACCATGTGGCGCGGCTCGTTGTCCTTCGAGACACCGATGTTGTGGACCGTCGGCTTCCTGGTGACCTTCGCGTTCGGTGGTCTCACCGGCGTCATCCTGGCCTCGCCGCCGCTGGACTTCCACGTCTCCGACACCTACTTCGTGGTGGCGCACTTCCACTACGTGGTGTTCGGCACCGTGGTGTTCGCGATGTTCGCGGGCTTCCACTTCTGGTGGCCCAAGTTCACCGGCAAGATGCTCGACGAGCGGCTCGGCAAGATCACCTTCTGGACGCTGTTCATCGGCTTCCACACCACGTTCCTGGTGCAGCACTGGCTGGGTGCCGAGGGCATGGCCCGTCGGTACGCGGACTACCTGGACTCGGAAGGCTTCACCACGCTGAACACGATCTCGACCCTGGGCTCGTTCCTGCTGGGTCTGTCGATCCTGCCGTTCTTCTACAACATCTGGAAGACGCACAAGTACGGCAAGAAGATCACCGTGGACGACCCGTGGGGCTACGGTCGTTCGCTGGAGTGGGCGACCTCCTGCCCGCCGCCGCGGCACAACTTCACGAGCATTCCGCGGATCCGTTCCGAGGCTCCCGCGTTCGACCTCCACCACCCGGAGATCGCCGCGCTGGAGTACCTCACCGACGAGCGTTCCGAGGCGTTGCCCGAGCCGCCGAAGGGAGCCGAGAAGTGAAGTTCAACGGTGTCCTGTTCGCCGTCCTGGCCGTGTTCCTGCTGCCGGTGACGATCGTCTACTGGGTGCTCTCCGAGGACCCGACCGGTACCACCGCGCTGTCGCTGACCTTCGGTCTGTCGCTGATGATCGGGTTCTACCTGATCTTCACCGCGCGCCGGATGGACCTGCTCGCGCAGGACAACGAAGAGGGCGAGATCGCCGACGACGCCGGCGAGCTGGGCTTCTTCGCCCCGCACAGCTGGCAGCCGCTGATGCTGGCGGTCGGTTCGGCGCTGCTGTTCCTGGGCGTCATCTTCGGCTGGTGGCTCGCGATGTTCGCCGCGCCGATCGTCGCGATCGGCGTCTGGGGCTGGGTCTTCGAGTTCTACCGGGGGGCGGACCAGCGCTACTAGCGCTACCGATTCGCAACCTTCGCAATACGGTTTCGCCACAAGGCCGATCACCCGAATGGGTGATCGGCCTTGTGTGGTATCTACAGAGGACTTCCTTGAAGATCCCCCGAATGTCACCGGTGTGTGACTGTTCGCCGGTCGTAGCAACCCCGACCGGGGGTCGAAGCGTCAAATGGACGCAAGGGAGTTCCAGGACGAGGGAGGAACACGCGTGCCCCGGATACACGGAGCATCGCGCACGGGGGTAGCGGGCGGCGGAATACGCCTCTTCGCGGGACTCATGGTGGCGCCGCTCATATTCATCGCAGGTTGCTCGTCCGACGGCGGCAAGACCGGTTCGGGTGGGACCGGAGGCAACTCCGGTGGTTCGAGCACCGGTCCGAACAAGAAGGCGGCGGCTCCCGCCACCATCGCGATCACACCCGCCGACGGCACCAAGAGCGTGGAGACGGACGGCGCCCTCAAGGTCGACGCGACCGGCGGCAAGCTGACCTCGGTCGTGGTCACCGACGCCAAGGGCAAGACCGTGGAGGGGCAGCTCAGCCCCGACGGCATCGGCTGGAAGCCGGCCGCACCCCTGGCCAACGGCGGTGCCTACACGGTGGCGGCCAAGGCCGCGAACGCCGACGGCGCCGAGGTCACCGCGCAGAGCAAGTTCAACACCAAGGCCGCCGACGACACGTTCGTGGCCGACTTCAACATCGAGCCGGACAGCACGTGGGGCGTCGGCGCGATCATCTCGCTGAAGTTCAACGAGCCGATCAAGGACAAGGCCGCGATCGAGCGCAACCTCAAGGTGGTCGCGGAGCCGGCGGTGCAGGGTTCGTGGTCCTGGCTCAAGGACCTCGACGGCAACGACCGGATCGACTACCGCCCGGAGAAGTACTGGGCGAGCGGCACCAAGGTGAACCTCAAGGCGAACCTGACCGGCGCGAAGGCGGCGCCGGGTCTGTACGGCAAGCAGACCAAGGACATCAAGTTCACCATCGGGCGCTCGCTCGTGGCCACCGCGGACCTCAAGTCCAAGCACATGGTGGTCAGCAAGGACGGGTCCCGGATCGAGGACCTGCCGATCTCGGCCGGCGGGCCGAACTACCCGACCTGGGGCGGCACGATGGTCGTGCTGGACAAGGTCGACGGCATCACGATGGACTCCGAGACGGTCGGTCTGGGCTCCGCGTACAACATGAAGAACGTCCGGCACGCGGTGCACCTGACCGCGTCCGGCACCTACGCCCACGGCGCGCCGTGGAACGATGGCAAGTTCGGTCGGCAAAACGACAGCCACGGCTGCATCGGGCTGGGCGCCTCGAACGCCAAGACGTTCTTCGATCTGGTCACCCAGGGTGACCCGGTCGAGGTGATCAACAGCACCGACAAGACCGTCAAGGCCGGCAACGGGCTCGGCGGCTGGAGCGTCGACTGGGCGACCTGGGTCAAGGGCAGCGCGCTGGGCGGCGGGACGGCGGGCACCCCGGCCGGCTGAGCGCCGGCACGCACGAGGTTCCCGCACGAGGTTTCACACGGTAGGGCGAACCGCCCGATCGCGCGATCCGACCGATGGTCGGCATGGCGCGATCGGGCGGTTTGTACGTTCGGATGAATGAAGCAGGGCGTTCCCGGCCACTCTCGATGCAACAACTCCGCGTAGCCCGCGCCCCACCGGCACGGGCGGATCGCGTTCGTTGAGCACGGCTGGAGGTCGAGAGTGAATCGGAACGGGAGTGTTCGCCTCCGCTGGATCGGCTGGGCGCTCACCTCGGCGCTGCCACTCGTGTTCGTCACCGGATGCGGCACGTGGCAGAAGCAGCGCGGCACCGAGATCGACCGGCCCGCCAAGAGCGTGGCCCGGCTCACGGTGGACGTGCGCACCGATCGACCCGCGCAGCCGGGCCGGCCGGTGACCGTCGGTGCGAGCGGCGGCCGGCTGTACGCGGTGAGCCTGACCGGCCCGGACGGAAAGCCGGTGCCCGGCGGCAACGCGGCCGGCGACGCGACGTGGACCAACTCGGTACCGCTGGCGTACAACACCACCTACACGCTGACCGCGGCGGCGGTCGACGCGTTCGGGTTGACCGCGACCCGCACCGAGACCTTCACCACGCTGGCGCCGGAGGCCGAGCGGGGGGTGGCCTCGATGTTGCCGGAGGCCGACACCACGGTGGGGATCGGCATGCCGATCACCGTCACGCTGCAAAAGCCGGTCACCGACCCCGCGCAGCGCGCCGAGGTGGAGAAGCGGCTCCTGGTGTCCGCCTCGACGCCGGTCGAGGGCGCCTGGGGCTGGGTGGACGACACGACCGTGCGTTATCGGCCCAGGGAGTACTGGCCGGTGGGCACCAGGGTCTCGGTGGCCACCAGCCTGCTCGGGGTCGACTTCGGCAACGGCGTCTACGGCGGCCCGGGCGCGTCGTTCGGCTTCGAGGTGGGCGACGCCGTGGTGGCGACCGTGGACTCCGCGGCGCACACGATGACGGTCAAGCGCAACGGAACCGACCTCAAGACGGTGCCGGTGACCACCGGCAAGCCCGGCTTCACCACCCGCTCGGGCACCAAGGTGGTGCTCGGCAAGGCCCCGCACGTGTTGATGGACGGCACCACGGTGGGCATCTCGGCGGACAGCAGCGACGGTTACCGGCTGGACGTCTCGTGGGCCACCCGGGTGACCTGGAGCGGCGAGTTCCTGCACGCCGCGCCGTGGTCGGTGAGCGCGCAGGGCAGTGAGAACGTGAGCCACGGCTGCGTGGGGATGAGCGACGAGAACGCCAAGTGGTTCTACGACCAGGTCAAGGTCGGCGATGTGGTCACCGTGGTGAACACCGGCGATGCCAAGGCGATGGAGCCGATCGGCAACGGCTACGGCGAATGGAACCTGGACTGGGCGCAGTGGCTGACCCACAGCACGGTCGGCGCGGCCACCACGCGTGGACTGTGAGCGCATCGACGACACCGCTGCGCGAGAACGATCCGCGAAGTCCCGTGCGGCCGTCTGCGGGGCGTAACGCGAAGGGCCCCACCGGAGAGATCCGGTGGGGCCCTTCGTCGTTCCTGCGCGTCCTACGGGTCGTGCCGATGTGGCGTCAGCAGCCCGGCCCCGGTCGCGTCAGTGGTGACCGTGTCCGCTGGTCAGTTCCTTGTACTCCTCGGCCGTCGGCTTCTCGATCGGCTCGGCGAAGTACCAGTGCGACATCCTCGAACGCAGCTTCTGCGAACGCTTGACCTTGCGGGCCACCCCGTTCTCGTCCTCGGCGGCCTCCAGCTCGTACGGCTTGGGCTGCTCGTGGGCGGTGAGGGTGTGCCGCACCGCGGCGTCCAGCGGTTCGTGGATCTCGATGAACTCGCCGTGCGGGAGCTTCTTGATCACACCGGTCTCGCGACCGTGCAGGACCTTGTCCCGGTCGCGGCGCTGCAGACCCTTGCAGATCCGCACCGTGGCCAGGTAGGCCAGCACGGGCGCGACGAAGAACGCGACGCGGCCGATCCAGGTGATCGTGTTGATCGACATGTGGAAGTGGGTGGCGATGATGTCGTTGCCACCACAGACCCACAGCACGCCGTAGCAGACGATCCAGGCGACGCCCAGGCCGGTGCGTACCGGCATGTTGCGCGGGCGGTCCAGCAGGTGGTGCTCACGCTTGTCGCCGGTGATCCAGCCTTCGATCCACGGGTACATCGCCAGGAAGGTGAACAGCACGCCGGGCAGGACCAGGGACGGGATCAGCACGTTGAAGCTGAGCGTGTGTCCCCAGATGTTCCATTCCCAGTTCGGCATGATGCGCAGGGAACCCTCGAGGAACCCGATGTACCAGTCCGGTTGGGAACCCGCCGTGATCTGCCCCGGGTTGTATGGACCGTAGGCCCAGATCGGGTTGATCTGCACCATGCCGCCCAGGAAGGCGGTGATGCCGAACACGATGAAGAAGAAGCCACCGGCCTTGGCCGCGTAGACCGGCAGCAGCGGCAGGCCGACCACGTTCTTCTCGGTCTTGCCCGGGCCGGGGAACTGGGTGTGCTTCTGGTAGAAGACCAGGATCAGGTGCACGGTCACCAGACCGACCATGATCGCCGGGATCAGCAGCACGTGGATGGTGAACAGGCGGGGCACGATGTCCTCGCCCGGGAACTCCCCGCCGAACAGGAAGAACTGCACGTACGTGCCGACCAGCGGGATGGCCAGGACCACACCCTCGGCGATGCGCAGACCGGTACCCGAAAGCAGGTCGTCCGGGAGCGAGTAGCCGGTGAAGCCGTTGACCATGGCCAGGATCAGCAGCAGGAAGCCGAACAGCCAGTTTATTTCGCGCGGCTTCCGGAACGCTCCGGTGAAGAAGATCCGGAACATGTGCACGAACAGCGACGACACGAAGATCAGCGCCGCCCAGTGGTGGATCTGACGCATCGCCAGACCACCGCGGATGTCGAAGCTGATGTCCAGCGTCGACGCGTACGCCTGG
Organism: Embleya sp. NPDC020886; assembly: GCF_044333915.1. Classification (NCBI taxonomy): domain Bacteria; kingdom Bacillati; phylum Actinomycetota; class Actinomycetes; order Kitasatosporales; family Streptomycetaceae; genus Embleya; species Embleya sp. NPDC020886. Next base: position 632,138 of record NZ_JBIRRX010000004.1, read on the forward strand.
GACATGTGAATGCCCTGGAGCGGCACGTAGGAGCCGTCGTAGACGACCTCCTGCATGCTCGGCTTGAAGAACAGGGTCAGGAAGACACCGGTCAGCAGCAGCACGATGAAGCTGTACAGCGCCACTTCACCGAGCATGAAGGACCAGTGGTCCGGAAAGACCTTGCGCAGGTTCTTCTTCGCCGCGCCGTAGATGCCCAGCCGGCTGTCCAGCGCGTCGGCCGCGCGAACGGCCGCGTTGTCCGGGATCGGGGTGCTCTTGTTCGCCCCGCCCTTGGGTTGTTCGCTCGACATCAGCCACGCTCCCAGAAGCTCGCGCCGACCGGTTCGGCGAAGTCCTGCGACGCGGCGAGGTTACCCGCCTCGTTCACATGGATCTTCAACTGCGGCAGCGAGCGCGCGGCCGGGCCGAACACGACCTTGCCGTCGTCCGCCAGGTCGAAGGTGGACTGGTGGCACGGGCAGAGCAGGTGGTGCGTCTGCTGCTCGTACAGGCCGATCGGGCAACCCACGTGGGTGCAGATCTTCGAGTACGCCACGATGCCCTCGTAGCCCCAGTCCAGTTCCTTCTTGGACTTGATGTCCTCCGGCTCCAGCCGGACGACCAGGACCGCGGACATGCCCGCCTTCTCCAGCCAGCCGTGCGAGAGCTCTTCCTTTTGGCCGGCCGGGCCGTACTTCTCGACCAGCCCGTCGGGCAGCACCATGGTCAGCGAGCCCTTGACGATGTCGTTCGGCTTGATCGGCAGGCCGGTCGCCTCGTTGATCAGCTCCACGCCCGGCTTCCAGTCGGTGTGCCGCAGCTTGGTGCCGGGCAGCGGGCCGAGGTCGCGCAGCAGCACGACGCCGGACAACGGCACCAGGGCCATCGCGCCGATCATCGTGCGCCGAATCAGCGGGCGGCGACCGATCACCGAGTCCGCGGCACCCTGGCTGAACTCGCGGATCGCGTATTCGCGGGTCTCCGGGTCCGAGGTGAACTCGTGCCGCTCCTGGACGATCTCCTCGTCCGTCATCAACGTGCGCGCCCAGTGGATCGCGCCGGCGCCGATGCAGAACAGCGCGAGGCCGAGGAAGCCGCCGAGCGCGAGGTTCTGGGCACCGATCTTCCCGAAGAAGAAGATGTCGATGATGCGGTACTTGTCGATGCCGACGTACGCCCAGATGAAACCGATCGTGGACAACATCGAGATCACGAAGAGGAACGCGACCTGACGCTCGGCGCGGTTGGCGGCCTTCTCGTCGATGTCGGTGACACGCGGCTCGTGGGCCGGCAGGCCGGGGTCGGCGAACGGGTCGCCTTCCGCCGGAACATGTGCCGAGGCGTGTACCTCGGGCAGGTGCTCTTCAGGCACTTCAGACTTGTCCTGGCTACTCATTTGGTCCTGGCCTTGGGGGTCCGAGCGGCGATCCAGATCGCGCATCCGATGAGCAGACCGAGCGCGATGACCCACCCGAACAGACCTTCGGAGACCGGGCCGAGGCGGCCGAGACCCAGGCCGCCGGGGTTCGGCTCCTTCTTGGTCGTCTCGTGGACGTACGTGACGATGTCCTTCTTCTGCTGCTCGGGCATCGTGCTGTCCGGGAACGAAGGCATGTTCTGCGGGCCGGAGAGCATGGCCTCGTAGATGTGCTTCGGGTCCACGTCCTTCAGCGGCGGAGCGAACTTGCCCTCGGTCAGGGCACCGCCCTCACCGGAGAAGTTGTGGCACTGCGAGCAGTTCGTGCGGAACAACTCGGCGCCGTTGACGACGTCGCCGTCGGGCGCGTACATGTTCGCCGTCGGGATCTTGGGTCCGACGCCGAGCGAGGCCACATACGCGGAAAGCTGCGCGATCTGCGTTTCGGTGTAGACCTCGGGCTTGCGCGGCGCCTGCGCGCCGGGCTGCTGAAGCGGCATCCGGCCGGTCGACACCTGGAAGTCGACGGCGGCCGCGCCGACGCCGACCAGGGAGGGGCCGTCGGAGGAGCCCTGGGCGTCGAGCCCATGGCAGGTCGAACATCCACTCAGGTAGAGCTTCTTGCCCGCCTCGACCGCGATGGAGGCGGAGTCGTCCGCCTCCGCCTTCTTGGCAGGCGCGAACGCGGCGTACAGCCCCCCAGTAGCCGCGAGCGCGAAGATGAGTACGACGATCGCCGCCAAGGGGTGGCGTCGCCGCGCGGAGAGCTTTTTCACGGAAAACCCCGGTCCAATGTCGTCTGCGTAGTGAGTGTCGGGACGTCTACCTGATGACGTAGATCGTGAAGAACAGACCGATCCAGACCACGTCGACGAAGTGCCAGTAGTACGAGACGACGATTGCGGCCGTGGCCTGCTCGTGTGTGAACCGTCGGGCCGCGTAGGTGCGTCCGAGGATCAGCAGGAAGGCGATCAGACCGCCTGTCACGTGCATGCCGTGGAAGCCGGTGGTCAGGTAGAAGACCGAACCGTAAGCCGACGACGAGAGAGTCGTGCCCTCCTTGACCAGCTCCGTGTACTCCATCACCTGGCCGCCGACGAAGACGGCGCCCATCACGAAGGTGATGACGAACCACATTCTGAGCTTCTTGACGTCACCGCGTTCGGCCGCGAAGACGCCGAGCTGGCAGGTGAGCGAGGACAGCACGAGGATCGTCGTGTTGCCCGTCGAGAACGGGATGTTCAGCTCACTGGCGTGCTCACGCCAAGCGTCCGCACCGGTGACGGAGCGGATCGTGAAATACATCGCGAACAAGGCCGCGAAGAACATCAGCTCGGACGCCAACCAGACGATCGTGCCGATGCTGACCAAGTTGGGACGGTTGAGCGTCCCGTGTGTCCCGTGTGAGGGGGGCCCGGTTTCTAGTGAAGTTGCTGTCGCCACGGCGGCCATTATTGCGGTCGCCGGATCTGCCCACACTTCGGGGGGTAACCCTTGTAGAACGTGTCGGGGTTAGGCTCTGGTTCCGTGAGTGGCTCTGCAGGCGATGCCGGGATGTTTCTGGCACACGCGACCCCTGGGAACGTACCGCCGGAACTGACCCCCATTCGGCTCCTGACCGGGTGGGTGTTCGAACCGATCCCGATTCTGGTCGCGATGCTGTTCGGCGGCCTCTATCTGTACGGCGTGCACAAGCTCAGAGCCCGTGGGGACTCGTGGTCGCGGTGGCGCAGCTTCTCCTTCCTGGGGTTGGGGCTGGGCACGTTCCTGCTCGCGACCGAGTCGGCGCTGGCCGCCTACGACACCGTGCTGCTCAGCGTGCACATGGTCCAGCACATGGTGCTGGCGATGATCACGCCGATCTTCCTGGCGCTCGGCGCACCGATCACCCTCGCCCTGCGGACGTTGCCCGCCAAGTGGCGCAATCGACTCAACGCCCTGCTGCACAGCCGATACGCGAAGGTGGTCACCTTCCCGGCCTTCGCCGGATTCATCTTCGTGCTCAACCCGTTCGCCCTGTACTTCACGCCCTGGTACGAGCTGACGTTGCGGAACACGTTCATGCACGACATGAATCACGTGCATTTCGTGATCATCGGCTGCATGTGGTTCTGGCCACTGCTGGGACTGGATCCGATGCCGCGCGCGAGCTATCCGATGCGGTTGCTCGCGGTGTTCGCGACGTTGCCGTTCCACGCGTGGCTGGGTATCGCGATCATGAGTTCGTCCAACGTCCTGGCCGGTGACTGGTACAACGACCTCGGTCGGGACTGGGGCGCGAGTCCGCTTTCGGACCAGGGCACGGCGGGCGGAATCCTGTGGGGCAGCGGCGACATCATCGGACTGCTGGTCTTCCTGGTGTTGTTCGTGCAGTGGGCTCGGGCGTCGGAGCGCGAGGCGGTCCGCGAGGATCGTCGGCTGGATCGGCTCGAACTGATCGAGGCGGGCCGCAAGGCGCGCGAGGAGCGGTTGGCACGCGAGGCGGCGGAGGCCGGCGAGGGTGCCGAGCCGGGCCTGGAAGCGGCCGGAAAATCCGTGCCGAAGAGCACTCTTCCGGGTGACTCTGCCCGAACGGGGGAGGCCGACTCGGCCGTCCGGGTCGCCCGAGGGTCCGAACCGCGGTCGGCCGACGCGGCCCAGTAGCGTCGCGGCATGATCCTCGAACGTTTCCTGCGCCGTCGGCGACCGGAGCCCGCCCCCGTGCTCGTGGACGACGGCACGCTCACCGTCGTCGGTTCGTGCTTCGATCCGGCTCGGGCCGATTCGGCGGTGGTCGCGGAGCTGCGGGCGGCCGGAGTGCCGGTGGATACCGGGGTGTTCGTGATGCGGCACGTGCTCACGCTGCCGGACCTGGCGGCGGCGGACGAGGCGGCCCGGATCCTGACGCCGGACGGCTGGGCGGTGGTGGCGCCGACACCCGACGAGCTTCCGCTGCGGGTGCTGATCTCCCGACAGCAGGTGCTCACCGGCCTGGAGCCGGCCCGGGAGCGGACCCGGATGGCGGGCCTGGCCCAGCGGTTGGGCGGGGACGCGCAGGGCTACGAGGTGCTCGCGCGCGGGTGAGTCGCGGGCGCGGCCGGCGCGGCGGGTGTGGGCGAGCCGGGACGAGGGCGTGACGAGGCACACATTTTCCCGCCGGAAAGCGCTAACATCCTGGTCGGTCCGAGTGTTGCCCCCGTAGCCGAACAAGCGTTGAAGATGCGCAGCCCCGAAGATTCGCAGCCCAGACACAGGCAGGTGGACATGACGCGCGGCGAGACCATGACCGTCCTCGTGTACAGCGACGACCGCAACACCCGTCGGAAGGTCACCCTCGCGCTCGGGCGCAGGCCCGCCGTCGACGTGCCGTTCGTGGAATACCTGGAATGCGCCACCGAGCCCGCCGTGATCGAGGCGATGGACAAGGGCGGCATCGATCTGGTGATCCTGGACGGGGAGACCGCCCCGGCCGGTGGCATGGGTGTGTGCCGTCAGCTCAAGGACGAGATCTACAACTGCCCGCCGGTGTTGACCCTGGTCGGTCGCCCGCAGGACGCGTGGCTGGCCACGTGGTGCCGCGCGGACGCGGTGGTCGCCCACCCGCTGGACCCGCGCACGCTCGCGGACGCCGCCGCCGACCTGATCCGCGGTCGGATCGCGGGACGTCAGCCGGCCTGACCGCATCCCGGATAACCGCCCGGCCGGGCCCGGCCCGGTGGGTACGCTGTCGCGGACTTATCCGATGACACAGCGGGAGCGGACCATGGGCGCCTCGACCTCTACGAACAAGAGCGGCGGCAACCCGGCGGCCCGTTCCTGGCGGGACCTCCTGGCGGCGCTCATGCGTGGCGACGACCTGCCCGCCGACGCGACAGCGTGGGCGATGGACCACATCATGACCGGCGAGGCGACCCCGGTGCAGGTGGCCGGGTTCGTGATCGCGCTGCGGGCCAAGGGCGAGACGGTGGACGAGGTCTCCGGCCTGGTACAGGCGATGTACGCGCACGCGTCGACCATCGAGGTGCCCGGCCGGACCGTCGACATCGTCGGTACCGGCGGCGACCTGGCCCGGACCGTGAACATCTCGACGATGTCCGCGATCGTGGTGGCGGGTACGGGCGAGACGGTGGTCAAGCACGGCAACCGGGCGGCGTCCTCGTCGAGCGGGGCCGCCGACGTGCTCGAAGCGCTCGGGGTGGTGCTGGACCTGACTCCGGATCAGGTGGCGCGCACGGCCGAGGAGGCGGGCATCACGCTGTGCTTCGCGCAGCGCTTCCACCCGTCGCTGCGGCACGCGGCGCAGGCGCGGCGCGAGTTGGGGGTGCCGACCACGTTCAACTTCCTCGGGCCGTTGACCAATCCGGCCCGGGTGCGGTTCCACGCGATCGGGGTCGCGGATCTGCGGATGGCGCCGATCGTGGCCGGGGTGCTGGCCGATCGCGGCGCGACCGCGCTGGTGTTCCGCGGCGACGACGGGCTGGACGAGTTGACCGTCACCACCACGTCGCAGGTGTGGATCGTGCGGGACGGCGACGTGCGCGAGGACCGGGTGGATCCGCGCGACCTGGGGATCGCGCTGAACGGGATCGAGACGTTGCGCGGCGGTGACGCGGCGTTCAACGCGGAGGTCGCCCGCAGGCTTTTCGCGGGGGAGAAGGGTGCCGTGCGGGACGCGGTGTTGTTGAACTCGGCGGCGGCGCTGGCCGCGTTGGGTACGGGCGAGGGGTCGCTGACCCAGCAGTTGGCGGCCGGGATCGATCGGGCCGCCGAGGCGATCGACTCGGGGGCCGCGCAGGCCGCGCTCGAGCGGTGGGTGGCCACGACGCGTTCGTTCGCACAGGGGTAGCGGGCTCGGCGGTCGGGTGGGTCGTGCGCGGCCCGCCCGACCGGCGTCCAGGATGTGGGAACGATGGGGCCGTCGTTGCGCGCGACGTTGCATCCGGTAATAATTCTGCGCAGGTCACGAGTGACAGTGGAAAGCCCCGGCTTGCTGTCCGGCAACCCTCGCTCCGCGGTGGGGTGCCCCGGGTGATGACACGGTCAGGCGTCGTAAGGCGTCCTGGCAAGCGCGGACCCCTCGCATGACGGCAGTCGATGCTTCATGTGACCCGGGTCCTGTACCTGGGGAGCATGTGATGGCGTGAAATCTCTTTCTCGAAACGGGCGAATCGCCCTATTCCGTACGCGCTGAGTTCTCGCGCGTCGTTCCCGGGTCGTCATCGGCCCGGTCCCGAGATCACTTTTCATCAGCGGATCAACCGGCGCCGTTCAATGTCGATCAATCGACATGCGCCGGGGTGTTCCGTGCCTGCCGAGGAGTTTCGCCATGTCTGTCGACACCACTTCCGCCGCCGCCCTCGACTGTGACGTCGCCATCGCCGCTCCGCTGCCCGTGGTCGGTCGGGATGTGCTCGTTCCGCTGGTGACCGGTGGCGAGGTCGAGTACGCCGCGCTCGACTACGGGGCGAGCGCGCCGTGTCTGCAGCGGGTGTGGGACGACGTGTCCGCCTACCTGCCGTATTACGGAAGCGTGCATCGGGGCGCGGGCTACCTGTCCCAGTTGTCCACCGATCTGTACGAGCAGAGTCGGGCCACGGTCGCGAGCTTTCTGGGGTTGCGGGCCGACGACACGCTGTTGTTCACCCGCGGCACGACCGACTCGCTGAACCTGCTCGCCTCGGTACTGCCGCGGGGCACCCGGGTGTTCGTCTTCGAGACCGAGCACCACGCGGCGCTGCTGCCGTGGCGCCGGCACGCGGGGGTGACCCAACTGGCCGCGCCCGGATCGCCGGCGCAGGCGGTCGCGACGCTGGAGGCGGCACTCGCCGGGTCCGGCGACGGGCCTCGGCTGGTGTGCGTGACCGGTGCCTCGAACGTGACCGGCGAGATCTTCCCGGTCGCCGAGCTGGCCGAGGTCGCGCATCGGCACGGGGCGCGGATCGTGCTGGACGCCGCGCAACTGGCGCCGCATCACCCGGTGTCGGTGGCCGACCTGGACGTGGACTGGATCGCGCTGTCGGCGCACAAGTTGTACGCGCCGTTCGGCTCGGGCGTATTGGCGGGTCGGGGAGACTGGTTGGACGCGGCCGAGCCGTACCTGGCCGGTGGCGGGGCGAGCAAGGCGGTCAGCCGGGACCACGTGGAGTGGCAGAGCGGGTCGGCTCGGCACGAGGCGGGATCGCCGAACGTGATCGGCGCCTACGCGTTGGCTTCCGCGTGTCGGGCGATCACCGAGGCGGGGCCGGCGGCGCTGGTCGCTCGCGAGGAGGCGCTGTCGGCACGGCTGCGGGCGGGGTTGGCGGCGATTCCGGCGGTGCGGGCGCTGGAGCTGTTCGGGCCCGAGTCGGCGCGGGTGGGCGTGTTGTCGTTCGTGGTCGAGGGGTGGAACAGCTCGCGGTTCGCGGCGGTGTTGTCGGCGGAGTACGGAATCGGGGTGCGGGACGGGTTGTTCTGCGCTCATCCGCTGGTGCGGCACCTGTTGGGCGGGCGGGCCGATCAGCCGACCGAGTGTGGGTCCCCGGACGCGCCCGAGGGAGAGCAGAACCTCAACGCGATCCGGGTGAGTTTCGGGCTCGGGACGCCGGTGGAGCATCTGGACCGCTTTGTGGCCGCGGTGCGCGAGCTTGTGGAGCGGGGGGCGTTGTGGAGCTACACGGTTGATGGCGGGCGGTGTGTTCCGGACGCGGACCCGCGCACACGGCAGTTGCCGGCGGCGTAGGTTCTCGGCCTTGCCGGCCGGGGGTCTTCAAGTGCCGAACGGGCCGGGTGGCGGCCCCGCCGGGGGTGTCCTCGAACGCCGTCCGGGCCGGTTCGGTCGGCCCGGGCGGGGCTTGTCGCGGTGGCGGGCGGCCCCGGGCGCTTGTGGGGCGCCCGGGGGCGGAGCTATTCGAGGCCGATGGCGAAGGCGGCTTCGAGGTCGTGGTGGGAGTAGGTGCGGAAGGCGATGTGGGTGGTGGTGGCTTCCACGCCGGGGACCTTGTTCAGGCGGCCGGGGATGACGTCGGCCAGGTCGTCGTGGGCGCGGACGCGCACCATGGCGATCAGGTCGAACTCGCCGGTCACCGAGTAGACCTCGCTCACGCCCTCGATCGCGGCGATCGCCTCCGCGATTTCCGGGGTCTGGTCCACACGCGTCTTGACCTGCACGATCGCGGTGATCACGGGGTAGTCCTCCGGCTCTCGACGACAAGATGCCCGAGCTTAGTCGGCGCGCGACCCACGCGGGCAGCCACCACGGGCGGAAGAACCGCCCGATCGACACGCCCGGAGGGTCACCCGATCGGAGTGGTTTGCCCCGGCCACGCCCTGGGCGCCGGCGGTCGACCCAGGTCGAGCAGGTCGGCCAACTCGTGCCGCCCGCTCTCGTGCATCCGGCCGATGAACGCCCGCAGCACGTGCGCCGTCGCCCGGGCGTCGGCCAACGCGCGGTGGGTCGGGTCGGTGGGGGCCTCGAAGTAGCGCGCGAGGGTGCCCAGGCGCATGTTCGGCACCGTGCCCGGCGGCAGCAGCGCGCGGGCCAGCGCGAGCGTGTCCACCACCCGCAGATCGGGCCACGGCCGACCGCACGCCAGGCTCGCCGCACGCAGAAAGCCCACGTCGAAGGGGGCGTTGTGGGCGACCAGCACGGCGTCCTCGGCGAAGTGGGCGAACGCCGGCAACACCAGGTGCAGCGGCGGCGCGTCGGCCACCAGGTCGTCGGATATCCCGGTCAGGTCGGTGATGAACTCCGGGATCGGCACGCCGGGCGCGACCAACGTCGCGAACTCGCCCAACCGATCCGTCCCGCGCACCCGGACCGCGGCGATCTCGGTGATCCGGGCCTCCTGCGGATCCAGGCCGGTCGTCTCCAGATCCACGACCGTGAACACCTGTCGTTCCACCTCGTCACGAATCGCTCGGGATCCGTGCATGGTTCGCAACTCGTGGCCCGGGGCGATACTGTCCGGCGGGCGGGAACGCCGCGGCGGGTCGGCCGCCGGCAAGCCCTGACCCGCCGAACCTCGTGACCGGCAATCCCGGTGCGCGGTGCTGCTCATGTACCGGACGGTACGTTTCCGGCCCGACACGGCCGCGCCCAGGTACCTCTCGCCGCCCGGCATCATGGGTGTACGCGGACCACTCGCGATCGGAAAAGCTCGCGACCGAACAGGACTCGCGGACCAAACAGGAAAGGAACACGCATGTCGATCCAGGCCCCCACCGAGGACACCCGGTGGCGTTGCTCGCTCTGCGGCAACCTGACCCGGTTCGACGTGACGCGGACCACCAAGGCGGTCGAGTTCACCCACCTCGACCTCGCGGGCGTCGCCCGGGTCGAGGAACGCGAGATCGTTTCCGACGAGATCGAGTCGGTGCGCTGCCGCTGGTGCAACGCGACCGACTCCGTCGAGCTGGTGGCGCGCCCCGACGCGAGCTGAGCGCCGAGACCGTGCGGCGACAATGGGACTGTGCATCGTTTCGGCATCGGGGCGGCCCGGCGCGGCCGTCCCCGGTCCGGAACGCGCCATGATCAAGGCGTCGGCGTCCCGGCAACGGTGACGCGGGGAGGGGCCTCAAGGGAACGGGAAGGACCGGAGGAGCAGTGAGCGGACCGGATACCCGCGCGGACGAGGTCACGCCTGCGCACGCCGCCGAGGCCGCCGAGGCGGTGCCGGCAGCCGAGCCCGACCTCGACCCGCAGGCCCGGACCGAGGCGGGGACCGACCTGTCCGGCGTCCCCGCCGAGCCCGAGGGGCCCGTCGACCACGCGGTCGACCCGGAGCCGGACGGCCGCACCGATCCCGGGGCGCACGCGCACCCGGCCGGACCGGGAGGCGCCGACTCCCCGCCGGCCCGGGCGTCACGCGCGGAGCCGCCGCCTGCGGACTCCCGCCCCGCCGACTCGCAGCCCGCCGAGCCCGAGGCGCTGTCCGGGCCGTTGCCCGAGGCGGTTCGGGTCCGGGTGATCTCGGTGGCCGCGGACGCGCTCGGCACGATGACCGCGGACGAGGTGCCCGGCCCGCTGCGCCGGTTCGCCCGCTTCACCCACCAGCGCCGGGCCAAGTTCGCCGCGACCCCGCTGGCCGCCGCGCTGGAGAACGACCCGGTGTTCCGGCAGCGCATAGCGGAGCGCTTCCGCAAGGGCCTGCCGGAGATCTCCGAGGCGCTGGAGGCCGGCAAGGTGCCCGCCGCGGCCGACCCGCTCGACGTGGCCGCCGCCGCGTACCTGCTGCGCCCGCGCGGCTGGGTCCGGTTGATCGAGACCGCCGGCGACGCGGCCAAGGAGGCCGCCGCCGACCGCGCCGAGGCCGAGGCCGCCGAGACGTTGTCCCGCCTGGAGCGCGAGGTCGGCGTACTGCGCGCGGCCTCCAAGACCGAGCACGAACGGCTGCGCGCGGAGCTGGAGACGGCCCGCAAGGAGGCCGACCACCTGCGCCGCCAGGTGCGCGGCCTGCAGGGCAGTGCCAAGCACGAGGAGAAGGAGGCCCGCCGGGCCCGCTCCGAGTTGGACGCGGTGCGGGTCGAGGCGCAGACCGCGATCGCCGCCGCGGAGAAGGAGGCCCGCCGACTGCGCGGTCGGGTCGCCGAGGTCGAATCGGCGCTGGAGGCCAGCCGCCGGGCCGCCCGCGAGGGCCGCAGCATGGAGGACACCCGGGTCCGGCTGCTCCTGGACACCGTTCTGGAGGCCGCGCAGGGCCTGCGCCGCGAACTCGCGCTGCCGCCGGTGGGCATTCGGCCCGCCGACCTGGTGGACGCGGTGGTGCCGGGCGCGTCCGGGATAAAGGACATCGCCCAGCGCGCGTTGGAGGGCGACGATCCGGCTCTGCTCGACCAACTGCTCGCGCTGCCGCAGGCGCACCTGGTGATCGACGGCTACAACGTGACCAAGACCGGCTACCCCACGCTCGCGCTGAACAAGCAGCGCGACCGGCTGGTCGGCGGGCTCACCGGGCTCGCCGCGCAGACCGGCTGCGAGGTGACCTGCGTGTTCGACGGCGCACAACTGGACGCGCCGGTGCTGCTGGCGCCCGCGCGCGGGGTGCGGGTGATGTTCAGCAAGCCGGGCGAGACGGCCGACGAGCTGATCCGCAGGCTGGTCCGGGCCGAGCCGCCGGGCCGTCCGGTCGTGGTGGTCTCCACCGACCGCGAGGTGGCCGAGGGCGTGCGCAAGGCGGGCGCCCGACCGGTGCCCTCGACGATGTTGCTGCGCAGGCTCACCCGAGGCTGACTCCGGCCGCCGTTCGCACCGCGTGTCGGTGCCGCTCCCTACCGTTGACCGGGAAAGTCGACGAAAGGGGAGAAGCCACATGCGCATCGCCTGTCGTACGCACCGAGGCCGCAGCCGCGCCGGCTGCGTGATACCGGCCTCGATCGGGCCGGCGTTGATCAGCGCTCGATCGATGGATTCCGACGTATCGCCCGAATTATCGGGTGTCTCTCCGTATGCCGACTCCGGCGAGTACGGCGAGCGCGCCGCTCACCCGGACCACACCGAACTGGACGAGGAAACGCTGACGGCGCTGCGTCTGTTCGCGGCCGAGGGCATGCTCGCGGCGGTCGGCGCCCAACTGCGCGAGCCGATCGGCGGGGCCGTCCGACCCGGGTGACCCGCGCCGCGGTCGGCGACCTCGTTCGGGGCCGCCCGGTCCGGTTCGGCCGGCCGTTCGTGCCGCCCACGTTACGATCGACCACGTGGATGACCCGAATCGGGCCGCGCGCCGGATCCGCAGCCTGCTGCCCGTCCTGGTCGTGCTGTGCGCGCTCGCCCAACTCGGCGCCGTCCTCGGAGTCACCCGGTTCGTCTCGGACACGGTGACCGACGCGCCGTCACGACCGCACGCCGGCGCCTTCGACGGTCCCGGCCGGCCCGCGGCGGACGGCGGCGAACAACACGCCAACGCGCGTCGGACCGCGGTCGGCGCACTCCTGGACCGGCGCGCGGCCGCGTTCCTCTCCCGCGACCGCGAGGCGTTCACCGCCGGCCTGGACCCGCAGGACGCCGCGTTCCGCCAGACCCAGATCGGCGTCTTCGACAACATCGCCGAGGTGCCGTTCGCCGGGTGGGAGTACGAGATCGTCACCCCCGACGTGTTCGAACTCTCCGCCGCGCGCAAGAGCGCCCTCGGCGCGCCCGCCTTCACCGCACAGGTCGACCTGCTCTACCGGATCACCGGGCACGACGTGACCCCGGTACGGGTGCCGCAGTACCTGACCTTCGTGTTGCGCGCCGGCACCTGGTACCTCGCGGCCGACACCGACGGCACCGCGGCCGGGATGCGCACCCCGACCCAGGTGTGGGACCTGGGGCCGGTCACCGTCGTCCAGGGCACGCACAGCACGGTGCTCGGCATCGGCACCCGGGACGAGCTGCGCGCGTACGCGGACACCGCGGACAAGGCGGTACCCCAGGTCAGCGCGGTCTGGGGGGAGTCCTGGCCCGGGCGTACGGTCGTCGTGGTGCCCGGCACCCAGGCGCAGATGGCCCGGCTGCTCGGCGCCGAACCGAGCAAATATCTCAAGATCGCGGCGGTGACCACGGGTGAACGCGGCGCGGCCGCGGACGCCGCCGCCGCCGACCGGGTGATCGTCAATCCGGACGCCTTTCGCGAACTGGGCGACCTGGAGCGTCGGGTGGTGATGGCGCACGAGATCACCCACGTGGCGAGTCGGGCGTTCACCCGGGCCTGGACCCCGACCTGGCTGTCCGAGGGCTTCGCGGACTACGTCGGCTACCTCGAATCGGCGCAGACGATGCGCACGGCCGCCCCCGAACTGCGTCGGGACGTGAAGGCGGGCAAGGTGCCCACGCAGTTTCCGGCCGACCCGAGTTTCGAGACCACGCAGGACGACCTGCCCCAGGCGTACGAGATGGGCTGGTTGGCGTGCAAACTGATCGCCGAGCGGTGGGGACAGGTCAAGCTGGTCGAGTTGTACCGTACGGTCGGCGCCGAACGGCCGCCCGGCGTCAACGCGCCCGACCCGGCCTCGGCGCTCGCGTCGGCGATGGTGTCCGTGCTGGGCACCAACCCCGACGCCTTCACCAAGACCTGGCTCGACTACCTGCGGACGCAGGCCGGATGACGGGGGTACGGCGGGCATGTCGGTCCAGAGGTTGTTGCTGATCTGCCTGGTGTGCACGGGCCTGGTGCTGCTGGTGGCGGTCGTGGTGACCACGCCGTGGCGCCCGTTGGCGGAGCCGCCCGGCGGCTTCACCCACCCGGACGCGGCCCGGGACTTCACCACCGCCGAGATCGCCCGGGGCCGCTCGTTGGCCCGGGCCGCCCGGCCGCCCGCGTACCTGTCCATGGCGCTGTCGCTGGTGGTCTCGCTCGTGCTCGGGCTCACCCCCCTCGGTGCGCGGGTGATCGAGGCGGTGGCCCGGCCCGTGGGCGGGGGGTGGGCGTGGCGGATCCTGCTCGGCGGCCTGGTGCTGGCCCTGATCGGCCGGCTGGCGACGCTGCCGTTCGCGGCCCGGCTGGAGGTGGTCCGGCGACGGTACGGGTTGTCCGTGCAGTCGTGGGGGAGCTGGTGGCTGGACCTGGCCAAGGGCTTCGCGTTGTCCACCGGGCTGCTCCTGCTGGTCGCGCTCGGCCTGTACGCGCTGATCCGGGCGCTGCCCCGGGCCGGCTGGCTGCTCGCGGCGGGCGCCGGCGCGCTGCTCGTGGTGGCGATCTCGTTCCTGTATCCGCTGCTGGTCGAACCGGCGTTCAACAAGTTCCACTCGATGCCGCCGGGGCCGCTGCGCACGTCGCTGATGCAACTGGCCGAGCGGGACGGGGTGCCGGTCCGGGACGTCCTGGTCGCGGACGCGTCCCGGCGGACCACCGCGCTCAACGCGTACGTGTCCGGGTTCGGCTCGACCCGGCGGATCGTGGTCTACGACACGACCGTGCGGGACGCGGATCCGCGCGAGGTGGAGCTGATCGCGGCACACGAGCTGGGGCACGCCAAGCGCAACGACGTGCTGCACGGGACGCTGATCGGCGCGGCGGCGCTCGCGGCGGGCGTGTGCGCGCTGGGGCTGTTGATGACGTGCGCGCCGCTGCTGCGTCGGGCGGGCGCGGACGGTCCGGGCGACCCGCGTTCGTTGGCCCTGCTGCTCGCGGTCGTGGCGGTGATCGGCACGGTGGCCGGGCCCGGCGAGATGTTGATCAGTCGGCGGCTGGAGGCGCGCGCCGACGTGCACGCGCTCGACCTGACCCGCGACCCGGACGCCTTCATCCGGATGCAGCACAGCCTGGCCGTGGCCAACCGCTCCAACGTCACGCCGAACCCGATCCTGCAGTTCCTGTTCGGCTCACACCCCTCCGCCCCCGAGCGCATCGCGCTCGCGCGCGACTGGGAGCGGTTGCACGGGAAGGGGTGAGCCGGGCGGGACGGGCGAACCGGCTACGTGCTCGGGCGCATCCAGACCGCCGGGTCCGGCACGAAGCGCACCCGCAGCACGCCGTCGCGCAGACCCGCGCCCTCGATCACGCAGCGGCGCAGGGCCGACGGGAGCTTGAACAGGCGGCGGTTCGGGCCGACCGTGATCACCAGTTCGTCGCCGCGGCGCAGCAGGTCCAGATCGTCGCGATCGGTGCCCGGCAGCGGAAGCAGCAACGTCAGCCGCTCGCCGTCGCGTTCGATCAGGTGCTCGTCGTCGGTCCGGCCGCCCGGCCCGACCGGTGCGAAGTGCGCCGCCACGTCCGCGAGTTCGGCTGCGCCCAGCGGCTCGGCGGCCAGGGTCGGGATCTGTGCCAGCGGCACCCGCGGGAACAGCGCGCACAGCGCGTCCACCGTCTCGCGCGCCACCTCGGCCCGGGAACGCACCACCGGATCGGGCGAGTCGGCGGCGCCCACCCCGTTCACGATCACGTCCTCGATCCGGTGGCCGAACAGCGCCAGCGCCGACGCGGCCCGCCGCGCCGCGGCCAGCGCGACCGTCCCGGGCCGGACCACCACCCGGACCGTCGTCGTGGGCGCGGACACCAGCGTCCGCAACACCTCCAGCTCGATGTTCACCCGTCGAGCCGTGTCGTAGACCCAGTCCTCGGGCATCGGCACCCCCGCGACCGCGGCCAGCACGGGCCGCAGGGCCCGGGCCGCCTGACGCTCGACCGGCAACAACCGGTCCAGGTAACGGGCCAGTCCCTCCGGCAACGCCAGCGCCGGCACCGCTCGTTCGACGGCGGGCAGGTCGACCACGATCAACTCGTAGCGCCGCGCGTTCACCGCCCGCGCGAGCACCCGCAGCGCCAGCACATCGCCGGCGCCGGGCAACACGGTGATCTCCTCGGGATCCAGCGGATCCACCCCGACCACCGCGAGCGCTTGGCTCAACCGATCCTGGACCAGGAGGAACTCGCGCTGGAACTCGGCCCGCGCGGCGACCCGCTGCACGGTCAGATTCGGCAGCGCGTCGAACGGGTCCGCGCCCACCGGCACATCGAGCACCGCGTCCAGGTCGCGGGTGCCGTCGGCCGCGAGCAGCAGCGTGCGTCGCCCGGCCCGCGCCGAGGCCACCGCCGTCGCCGCCGCCACGGTGGTGCGTCCGGCCCCGGGGATGCCGGTGACCAGCAGGACCCGCGTCACCGCCGGTTCAGCTCTCGACGCGCTTCTTGAGCCCGGTCAGGGCGCGGTCGATGATGACCTTCTCGGCCTTGCGCTTGAGCATGCCCAGCATCGGGATCTTGACGTCCACGGTCAGTTCGTAGGTGACGTCGGTGCCGCCGCTGATCGGGCTCAGCGCGTAGCGACCGTCGAGCGCCTTGAGCATCTGGCTGGTCACCAGGGTCCAGCGCACCTCGCGGTCGCCGTCCCACGTGTAACCGAGCACGTGCTCGTCGCTGATCACCCCGGCGTCGAGCTTGAACCGCACGCGCACCGCGCGCCCGATCGCGTCGTCGACCTCCAGGACCTCGGTCTCCTTGACCTCGCCGGTCCACTCGGGATAGCCCTCGAACCCCGCGATGACGGCCATGACCTCGGCCGGCGTGGCGTCGATCGTGATGGTCGAGCTGGTCCGTTCAGCCATCGTGAGGAGTCCTCCGGAAGCTCGCGTAGCTGTTATGGCTGTCCCGGACGGACATCACCGGATGTCCGCGTACAACCGATCCGCTCGAAGGCTATCGTGCCCGACCTGCGCGTACGCGGCACCGGCTCACCAGGTGAGGACGTACGGTTTGCCGGTGGCCTGGAAATGCCCCACGTTGACGCATTCGGTACGTCCGATCCGCATCCGCGCCCGCAGCGGCTGGTGCACGTGACCGAACAACACCAGGTCGGGTCGGGTCTCGTGGATGGCCCGCAGCACCGCCTCGCTGCCGCGCTCGAACCGGCGGGCCACCACGTCGTAGGTCAGGTCCGGCACGGCGGGCGGGATGTGGCAGCACAACACGTCGACCCGACCGACCGCGGCGACCTTGGCCGCGTACTCCTCGTCGGAGATCTCGTACGGCGTGTGCATCGGCGTGCGCAGCCCGCCGCCGACGAAGCCGAAGGTGCGGCCGCCGATCTCGACGACCTGGCCGTCGAGCACGGTCACCCCGGCACGCGCGTAGTCCGGCCACAGGTCGGGCACGTCGACGTTGCCGTAGGTGACGTAGGTCGGCGTCGGGAAGGCCGCGAACAGCGCGGCGTACTGCCGGCGCACCGCCTGCTCGATCGCCGCGCGGGCACCGCCCGGCACGTCCGCCCACAACGCCCCGGAGAACGCCCTGGCCTCGGTGAACCGGCGGGCGTTGCGCAACGCGAGCAGCCTGCGGGTGTTCTCCACCCCGAACAGGTCGGTGAAGATGCCCCGGTCGAGGTCGTGATAGTCGAGGAAGAGCACCAGATCGCCCAGGCACACCAGGGCGTCGGCGCCGTCGCCCGCGTGGGCGAGTGCCTCGGCAGCGCCGTGGACGTCGCTCACCACGTGGACCCGCATGCCCGTCACTGTACTGACGGCTCGGAACCGAAACCGACGGCGTGTCGGGGTTGCCTCCGTCACACCCGTGCGTCACGGCGAATCGATACTCTCGACATGCACCACCGAATCGGGACGGATGGACCGTCGGTCCGCGGACCGGATCCGCGTCGATCCGGCCGGGGCCTTGTCCGTGGCGTGAGCCCGGGCACAGGATCCTCGTGACCTCTGTCCCCCGGACCTACTTGCCAGTAACGTCTGCCACCGTCGACGACTCGACAGGGCCGACGAAGAGCCGCACCGACCGGACCCACCGAAGAAACAGCCGAAGCACCGACCGAAGAACCGACCGAAGCACAGACCCGTGGGCCCACCGGCGAGTTCGACACGCCGGCGACGGACCGACACGGACACGGCAAACGGCAGCGCCGTACCCCGGCGCCGAGACCGCAACGAGGAGCATCAGTGCGCGAGTGCAGCGTCCCGGCCCTGGCCGAGGTTCCCGCCGAGGGCAACCTGACCGACCTCATCAAGCGCAACGCCGCGGAGGCACCGGATGCCCCGGCGCTCGCCCGCAAGGTGGGCGGACGCTGGACCGATGTGACCTCGACCCGGTTCCTGGCCGAGGTGTACGAGATCGCCAAGGGCCTGATCGCGTCGGGCATCGAGCCCGGCGACCGGATCGGCCTGATGTCGCGCACGCGCTACGAGTGGACGCTGGTCGACTTCGCCATCTGGTGCGCCGGCGCGATCTCGGTGCCGATCTACGAGACCTCCTCGGCCGAGCAGCTCGAATGGATCCTGATCGACTCGGGCGCGCGTGCGGTGATCGTGGAGACCTCCGCGCACGAGGGCGCGATCGAGCGGGCCCGGGAGCGGCTGCCCGAGCTCAAGCACGTGTGGCGGATCGACGAGGGCGTCGGCGAGAGCGCCGTGGCCGCGCTGGTCGGCGCCGGGCAGGACGTGTCCGACGCCGTGGTCGAGGAGCGCAGCGCGACCCTGCGCGCCGACTCGGTGGCGACCATCATCTACACCTCCGGCACCACCGGGCGGCCCAAGGGCTGCATCCTCACACACGGCAACTTCCAGGCCGAGCTGGGCAACGTGGTCGCGCTGCTGACCCAGCTGTTCGTCCCGGAGAAGTCGAGCTGTCTGCTGTTCCTGCCGCTTGCGCACGTGCTCGGCCGGATCCTGGAGATCGGCTGCATCATGGCCCGGGTACGCATCGGGCACTGTCCCGACGTCAAGGACCTGACCAAGGAACTCGCGTCCTTCCAGCCGACCTTCGTGCTCGCGGTGCCCCGTGTGTTCGAGAAGGTCTACAACGCGGCCTCGGCCAAGGCACAGGCGGACGGCAAGGGCCGGATCTTCGAGATGGCGGCCGAAACGGCGATCGCCTACAGCGAGGGCATGGACGCGGCGAGCATCAGCCTGGGCCTCAGGCTCAAGCACAAGGTGTTCGACAAGCTGGTCTACGGCAAGCTGCGCGCGGCGCTGGGCGGCCAGGCCACCCACGCGATCTCCGGGGGCGCGCCGCTGGGCACCCGGCTCGGACACTTCTTCCGCGGCATCGGCTTCACCGTCCTGGAGGGCTACGGCCTGACCGAGACCTGCGCCGCGCACACGGTCAACCCGGCGGTCGGGATTCGCATCGGTACGGTCGGCCGGCCGGTGCCCGGTTCGACGGTGCGGATCGCCGAGGACGGCGAGATCATGGCCAAGGGTCCGAACGTGTTCACCGGCTATTGGAAGAACGACGCGGCCACCGCCGACGCGTTCGAGGACGGCTGGTTCCGCACCGGCGACATCGGCGTGTTGGACGACGACGGCTTTTTGACCGTGACCGGACGCAAGAAGGAGATCCTGGTCACCGCGGGCGGCAAGAACATCGCCCCGGCCGTGATCGAGGACCGCATCCGCGCCCACCCGCTGATCAGCGAGTGCATGGTGGTCGGCGACCGCCGCCCGTTCGTCGGCGCGCTGATCACCATCGACCCGGAGGCCTTCCCGACCTGGAAGGAACAACACGGCAAGCCCGCCGACGCGAGCGTTGCCGACCTCGCCGAGGACCCGGACCTGCTGGCCGCCGTGCAGGACGCGATCGACGAGGGCAACAAGGCCGTGTCGCGGGCCGAGGGGGTGCGCAAGTTCCGGGTGTTGACCATCAACTTCACCGAGGAGAGCGGCCACGTGACGCCGTCCCTCAAGCTCAAGCGCAACCTGGTGCTGCGGGACTTCGAGCAGGACATCGAGAAGATCTACGAGGGCTGAGCACACGGCGGGCGCTGCCGACGACGCAGGCGGGCGGTCCGGGGGGTTCCCGGGCCGGCCGCCTGCGGCACGAGCCGGCTCAGGTCGCCCCGTCGGGGTCCAGCAGCCCGCGCAGCCGCCCCGACAGCAGATCCCAGCGCCACTCCCGCTCCACCCAGCGCCGGCCCGCCGCGCCCATCCGGGCGGCGAGTGCCGGGTCGGCCAGCAGGCCCGCCACCTTGTCCGCGACATCGGCCGGCGAACGCCCGTTCACCACGTAGCCGGTCTCCCCGGCCAGGACCGCGTCCGGCGCACCGCCCGAGTCGCCCGCCACCACCGGCCGGCCCACCGCGGACGCCTCCAGGTAGACGATGCCCAGGCCCTCCACGTCCAGCCCCTTGCGCCGGGTCCGGCACGGCATCGCGAACACGTCACCGGCCTCGTGGTGCGCGGGCAACTCGGCCCACGGCACGGCGCCGGTGAACACCACCGAATCGCGTACCCCGACCTCGTCCACCATCGCCTCCAGCCGGTCCCGGTACGGTCCGGCGCCGACGATCAGCAGGGCCGCGTCCGGCACCCGCCGCCGAATTCGCGGCAGGGCGTGGATCAGTACGTCCTGGCCCTTGCGCGGGACCAGGCGCGACACGCACACCACCACGGGCCGATCGGCCAACCCGTGCCGGGCGCGCACCTCGACCCCGCCCACGTCCGGGCGGAAGAGCTTCTCGTCCACACCGGGCGGCAGTTGCACCATCCGGGCGGCGGCCGCCGGGGTGAGCGCGGGGGCGATCTTCGCGCGGGTGTACTCGCCCAGATAGGTGACGGTGTCCACGCCCTCGCCGATGCGCCGCAACAACCGCCGCGCCCCGGGCAGTACCGCCCAGCCCGCCTCGTGCCCGTGCGTGGTGGCCACCAGCCGCTCGACGCCGACCGCGCGCAGTTGGGGCGCCATCAGGCCCAGCGGCGCCGCCGCGCCGAACCACGCGGTGTCGCAGCCCTCGGCGCGGGCGATCTCGCGGGCCCGGCGGACCGCACCGGGCGTGGGCACCAGCATCGGCGTGCGGTCGCGCACCACCGGGAAGGGTTGTGCCGCGTCGAACGCGGCCATTTCCGCCCGGTCCTTCCACGACGACGTGTAGACCACGACGCCGTCGGCGGGCAGCCGCAGGGCCATCGAGTGCACGAAGGACTGGATGCCGCCGGGACGCGGCGGGAAGTCGTTGGTGACGATCAAGGTCTTCATCACGATCGAGGATCCCAGACCGGGGGATCGGTGCCGCCGGCGTCGATACGATCCGGGGGTGAGCCTTGCTCGTTCGCACCACCCGCGGAGCTTGTTACGCAGTCCGTCCGGGGTCCTGTGGGCCATCGCATCGGTCTGGGTGGCGACCCGACTCCTGCTGTTGCTCACCGCGATGGACGTGGTGCCCAATCCGTGGCCGTTCGTGACCGGCGACGCGCGGGCCATCTATCGCGAGTGGTTCCACGTGCTGCGCTCGGGGACCTTTCCGGCGGACGACGTGCGCTGGCAGTACCCGCCGGGTGCGGCGGGGGTGCTGCTGCTGCCCGGGCTGCTGCCGTTCGACTACGCGACGTCGGTCTACCTGGTGATGGTCGTCGCCGACGCGGTGGTGTTGTGGTTGTTGGCGCGGACGATCCGGCGCGGGGGCCTGCCACACGGGGCGGCCCTGTGGGTCGTGGCGGTGCCGTTGCTCGGACCGATAGTGCTCGCTCGCTACGACCTCGCGGTGACCGCGCCGACGGTGGCCGCGCTGCTGCTGATCGGTGGCCGGCGCGGCGATCGCACCCGGCTCGCGGGTCTGCTGGCGGGGGTCGCGACGGCGGTCAAGGTTTGGCCGGTGCTGATCTTCGTCGGCCTGCGCGGGCGGACCCGAACGGCCCGGGTGTACGGCTGGACCCTGCTCGGCGGCGCGGCCGTGGTGCTCGGCTGGGCCGCCGTGTTGCCCGGCGCGTTCGCGTTCGTGGGCTTTCAGCGCGAACGCGGCATCGAGGTCGAGTCGGTGTTCGCGATGGGCTTCCACCTGGCGACCCGGTTCGGCTGGAGCGGTGAGGTGCGGGAGAGCTACGGTTCGCTGGAGTTCCACGGCCCGTACGTCCTGGCGGTCGGCCGGCTCGGCCTGGTCGCAGGCGTGCTCGGTTTCGGTTGGCTGGTGTGGTGGCGGGTGCGGGCGCGTCGGTTCACCGGCGCGACGGCGTGCGACGCGGCGCTGTGCGCGGTGCTGATCTTCGTGGTGACCAGTCGGGTGATCAGCCCGCAGTATCTGGTGTGGCTGATCGGGCTGGCGGCGGTGTGCCTGGTGCGGCCGGACACCACACAGCGTCCGGTGGCCGTGCTGCTGCTGTGTGCGATGCCGCTCACTGTGCTCGAATTCCCGATCTGGTTCGGTGAGTTGCTCGGCTCCCGGCCGCACGCGGTGCTCGCCCTCGGGTTGCGCAACGCGCTGCTGGTGGCGGCGACGGTGGTGTCGGGCCGGCGGTTGTGGCGGGCGAGTCGGGCCGTCGGGGACGTGGCCGGGGCGGGGGAGCGGGCGGCGCCGGGCGGTGCCGATCGGCGGCCGGCGGAGACCGCCGTGTAGGGGCCGGGCTCGGTTTCGTGCCTCGTGGGCTTGCCGAGGGGCGCGGTTCCGCCTTCGGCGGTGCGCCGTCGTGTTCGCGTTGCGCCGCGGGAGCGCGGACAATGCGTCGGATGGATCCTGATGAGCGGGTGACGGGCAAGGGCGGGGCAAAGGACGACGCGGGTGCGTGGGCGGACAGCACGGATCGGGTGCCGCCGGCCGATGCGGACGCCGGGGACGCCGACGATCGAGTGCGTGCCGAGCGGGACGGCGGCGAGCGGGCCGATCCCTGGGCGCGGCTGGGGGAGGAGGCGCGCAGGCTCGCCGACTCGTTGAGCGGGGGCGACAAGGGGGACGAGGCGCCCGCCGCGCGGTTGGCCGAGGAGGCGCGCAGGTTGGCCGAGACCCTCGTGGAGCAGGCCGACGCGGTGCGCGAGCAGGTCGTGCGCAGGCATCCCGAGGTCGCCGCGCACCTGGCCGCGGCCGGGGCCGAGTTGGCGTCCGCGTACCGGGCCTTCGTCGGCGATCGCGAGCGTCGGTGGGCCGCGAAGCCGGCCGAGACCGAGCGGATTCGGCTCGACGACGAATAGCGCGAGTGCGCGCCCGGGCGTGGTCGGGTGCCCCTCCGCCGGCCCGTGAGCGGGCATCCCCGCGGTGACCTGCGGGCGTACGGGTGGGGTGGACCCGGGGAAGGGACCAGTACGATCCGTTGCGGGCAATGCACGCGAACGAGCTTGGGACGACATGGGACTCACGATCGGTGTCGACATCGGTGGCACCAAAATCCTCGCGGGCGTGGTCGACGCCGACGGGGTGATCCTCGATCGGCTCAAGATCGCCACCCCCAAGGACGCCGATGGCACCGCGCAGGTGATCGCCGAGGCGGTGGACACCCTGCGGCAGAACCACGTCGTGGAGGCGGTCGGGCTCGGTGCGGCCGGCTTCATCGGCGCGGACCGGTCGACGGTGCTGTTCTCGGCCAACGTCGGCGCGTGGGTCGGCGAACCGCTGCGGGACCGGATGGAGGCGCTGATCGGCCTCCCGGTCGTGGTGGAGAACGACGCCAACGCGGCCGCGTGGGGCGAGGTCCGCTTCGGCGCCGCCGCGGGTCACACCAACGTGATGTGCGTGACCGTCGGCACCGGCATCGGCGGGGCGATCGTGTTCGGCGGCGAGTTGTACCGGGGCGGCGGCGGGATAGCGGGTGAGCCCGGACACATGCGGGTGGTTCCGAACGGCATCGCCTGCCCGTGCGGCAACTACGGCTGCTGGGAGCAGTACGCCAGCGGCAGCGCGCTGACCCGCTACGCCCGCGACCGCGCGGCCGGCATGCCCGAGGCCGCGGAGAAGCTGCTCGCGC
Source organism: Embleya sp. NPDC020886 (assembly GCF_044333915.1). Taxonomy (NCBI): domain Bacteria; kingdom Bacillati; phylum Actinomycetota; class Actinomycetes; order Kitasatosporales; family Streptomycetaceae; genus Embleya; species Embleya sp. NPDC020886. Next base: position 655,573 of record NZ_JBIRRX010000004.1, read on the forward strand.
TCGGCAACGGCACGCCCGCCGGCATCCAGGGCCCGCACGTCACCCAGGCCGCGCTGCTGGGCGACCCGGTCGCGCTCGCCGCCTTCCGCGAACTGGGCACGTGGCTCGGCCAGGGCTTGGCCGACCTGTCGGCGGTGCTGGACCCCGCCGCGTTCGTGATCGGCGGCGGTGTCTCGGACGCGGGCGACCTGCTGCTGGTCCCCGCCCTGGAGACCTACCGCAGTGTGCTGCGCCGGGGCCACCGGCTCGGCGCCGAGGTCGTGGTGGCCTCGCTGGGCAGCGACGCGGGACTGGTCGGCGCGGCGGACCTGGCCCGGCACTGACCCGTACCGCGACTTCGCGTGCGACACACCGCCCGTGCGTCGGGCGGACGGACGAGCCGGTCGATCCGGGCGAGCGGCCGGAAACCGGGCAAGGGGGCTCCTGTGACTGTCGGTACCGGTGAGATCCGGGTCATGTCGTACAACGTGCGTTCGTTGCGCGACGACCGGGAGGCCGTGGTGCGCATCGTTCGACACTGCGCGCCGGATCTGCTGTGTGTCCAGGAGGCGCCGCGATCGTTGCGGTGGCGGCACGCGGTGGCCCGGTTCGCACGCGAGTGCGGCCTGGTGGTGATAACCGGCGGGGGCACTGCGGCCGGCCCGCTGTTGCTGGGGGGTCTGCGGGTGCGGGTGCGCCGGGCGCAGGACGTGTTGTTGCCGCGTACGCCCGGGCTGGGGCAGCGCGGGATGGCCGGCGCCGTGGTCGAGGTGGGCGGCGCGGAATTCGCGGTGGCCGCCACGCAGTTGGGCCTGGACGCCGCCGAGCGCTCGGCGCACGTCGAGCTGGTGTTGCGCCGGTTGGCCGGGCTCGGTGTCGAACACCGGGTGCTGGCCGGGGACTTCAACGAATCGGCCGGTCGGCCCGGGTGGGACCGGCTGGCCGAGGAGTTGCAGGACGGCTACGCGATCGCGCCCGACGGCTCGGAGTTCACCTCGCCGCGCCGCGATCCCGGTCGCCGGGTGGACGGCGTGTTCGCCTCCGGGGGCATCGAGGTGCTCGGGTGCGGCGTGCCCGACGATGTCACGGACGCCGAGTACGCCGCGGCCTCCGACCACCGCCCGGTGCTGGCCGTCCTGCGGGTGCCCGCCGGCTGAGGGTGGGGCGCGGGGTCAGGGCTGGAAGCTGGCCATGAAGCCGGCCAACAACTCCTGGGTGGCCGGGTCGTTCCAGACCGCGTCCGGGGTGTCCATGTAGAGCGAATAGCCCCGGCCGGACGGGACCGTGAAGCCCAGGTTGAGCACGTGGTGCCTGACCGAACTGCCGTAGGTGAAGTGCCAGGCGGCGGCGGGGTAGTCGCGGTACGTCGCCTTCTCGATGGACACCTTTTGGTAGTTGGGGAAACTGCGGCGTACGTCGGGCTCCAGATCCTTCCAGTCCTGGACCGGGTCGGTCGGCGAACTGGGCACGGTGTCCACGTTGAGCTTGAGCGTGCGCTCCGCGTTGGCGAAGAACTCCTGCGACTGGTCGGTCTTGACCTTGCTCCACCCAGGGGGCAGGCCGATCCGGTAGCCGGTGGTGTTACCCGTGTACGAAGTCCAGCCCGCCGGCAGGCCGTTCGAGCCGGTCGGCGGTGGCTCGGTCGGCGGTGTGGTCTGCGCGGGTGGGCTGCCGGCCCCGGTTTGCGGCGGTTCGGTGTTCGGCGGCGGCTGGGTGAGTGAGCCCGCCGCCGGGGCGGACGCGGCGCTGCTCGGCGAGGTCGATGCCGACGGACTGTCCTGAGGGACGGGCGAGTTGGTGTCGCCGGTGCCCTTCGCGGTGGGCTTCTTGTCGTCCCCGGGGGCGATCAGGAAGAGGATCAGGCCGATCACGACGCCGAAGACCACCAGGGCCGCGATCGCGGCCGGCAGCGGCAGCCGGGGCCAGGTGCGGGCCGGGCGCTCGGATGTGTCGGGTGGTGCGGGGGGTGGGACGAGCGGGGACGCCATCTCCGCGTCGCCCCGGGGTATTTCGTCCGGATCCGGCTCGATCGAGCGCATCGCGGGCACCGCCGCGGGTATCGATTCGGCCGTCGACTCCGCCCTCGACGCCGGCTCGGGTTCCACCGCCGGCGCCTTCGGTGCGGGGCGGGGCAACAGCGGTACCGGCGGGAGCGGCAGCACCCGGGTGGCCGAGTTCTCCTCCCGGATCTTGCGCAGGGCCTCCCGCAGCATGGCCTCGGCCTCCGCCGCGTCCGGCCGCTCCTGCGGGTCCCGGGCCAACAGCGCGCGCAACACCGGGTCGAGCGCGCCCGCGTGCTTGGCCGGCGCCGGCTCCTCGCTGACGATCGCGGTCAGCGTGGCCAGCGGCGTCGAGCGCTCGAAGGGGGCCTTGCCCTCGACCGCCGCGTAGAGGGTGGCGCCGAGCGACCACAGGTCCGAAGCCGCCGTCGGATTCAGGCCCTTGGCCCGTTCCGGCGGAATGTACGCCGGCGCGCCGAGCACCACGCCCGACTGGGTCACCGACGAGTCGCCCTCGACCACCGCGATGCCGAAGTCGCTGAGCACGGCCCGGTCGTCGAGCGTGATCAGCACGTTGCCGGGCTTGACGTCCCGGTGCAGGATGCCGGCCGCGTGTGCGGTGCGCAGTGCGTCGATCATGGTCAGGCCGATCTCGGCGACCCGGTCGGCGGCCATCGGGCCGTCGGCGCGAATCAGCTCGGCCAGCGAGCGCGAGGGCACCAACTCCATGACGATCCAAGGCCGATCGTCCTCCTCGACCACGTCGTAGACGCGGACCACCGAGGGGTGGCTCAGCCGGGCGGCGGCGCGCGCCTCGCGGGCGGCGCGCTCGCGCAGCCGGGCCCGCTCGGCGTCGTCCGCCCCCGGCTGCGGCAGCATCTCCTTCACCGCGACCTCGCGGCCCAGGACCTGATCCCGGGCCCGCCAGACCGCACCCATGCCGCCTCGCCCGAGTCGGTCGGCGAGCAGGTAGCGCTCGCCGATCAGGCGTCCCTCGTTATCCGCGTCCACGCAAGGAAGGTACCCGGACCCGGACTCGGAATGCGGGATGACGTCTCGTCGAAACCCGCCGCCGCCGACCCGGGTGACGCCGAGTCAGACCACCGCGCCGTCGTCCGGGTCGTCCTCGTCCCGATCTCGCCGCATCCGTGCCACCAGCGCGACGAATCCGCCGGTGAACGCGGCGAACGCGGCGAACGAGGTCCACGGCCCGACCGGGCGGCCGAGCAGCACCGACACGAGCAGGTAGAGCGGACCGCCCACCAGCGCGATCCAGGCGACCTTGGTGGCCGCGTCGGTCTTGGGCAGCGGGGGCGGCGGAGGCGGGACGAAGTGTTCCTCCGGGTCCTCGTCCAACTCGTCGATCACCGGCGATCCCGGTGGCGCCAGCGAGTAGTCGCGCGGCCCCGCGGCGGGCACCGCGACCTTGAACGACCCGTCGGTGGGCGGCTCGTCGCGCTCGGGACGCTCGCCGCCCAGGTCCTCGGCGACCGGCCAGCGCGGGACCGGGTCGGCCACGTCGGTGTCGAAGGACGCGACGATCTGCGCCCACACCTCGTCGTCGCCCGGGCGTTCGGCGGGTGTCGCGGCCTCGGCGGGCTCGGCCCGCTTCGCCGGTTCCGCCCGGTCGGCGCCCTCCGCGCGCAGCGGATCCACCTGGGGGATGTCGGCGGGTCCGCCCGTCGCCTCCTTGGCCCGGGAGCGGGGCGAGGAGGGCTCGGTCAGCGAGCGCAGGATCGCCCGGGCCCGCGACGTCGCCGTCGCGTCCACCCACAGCCGTTCGATCTGTTCGGGTTCCTCGTCCGCGTCCCGAGGCTCCAACGTCGAGACGTATGCCGCGACCCCCGCTTCCCGCAGGGCGACCAGCATCACGTCCGCCGCCTCGGGGTCGAGGTCGGTCAGGGGCTTGAAGGACTCCGCGTCGAGTCCGTTGCCACGTCCGCGCACCGTTCGTTCAGTCCCTCTCGGCCGTCTCCGGAGTCCGTGCGTCCGGCGCGAGCCGGTGTACGAACTCCAGGCTGGATGCGAAGATCCGTTCCGCGTCGTGATCGAGCGTCGCCACGTGGTAGCTGTCGTTGAGCAGGACGTCGGTGACGTCCGTGGAGGAGATCCGGGCCAGCACCGTCTCCGAGTTGGCCGGCGAGACCACATGATCGTGCGGGCTGTGCAGGAGCAGCACCGGCTGGGTGACCTGTGGCAGATCGGCGCCGACCACACGCCAGAAGCGGGACAGCGAGTACGCCGCCTTCACCGGCGTGCGCGGATAGGCGAGCTCCACCGAGCCCTCCTTGCGGATGTCCGACGCGATGCCGGGCACCGACGGTATGACGTGGCGCAACACCGGCAACAGCCTGACCTTGGGGTCGTCGGCCTGTACCGAGGGATTGACCAGCACCAGGCCGGCCACTTCGTCGCCGTGTTGCTGGGCCAGCCGCAGGGCCAGACCGCCGCCCATCGACAGGCCCATCACGAATACCGTGTCGCAGCGCTCGCGCAACCGGTCGAACGCGCGGTCCACGGCCGCGTACCAGTCCTGCCACGTGGTCAGGTTCATGTCCTGCCAGCGGGTGCCGTGCCCGGGCAACAGCGGCAGCGACACGGACAGACCGGCCTCGGCGAGGTGTTCGGCCCACGGCCGCATCGACTGCGGCGTGCCGGTGAAGCCGTGGCACAGCAGGACGCCGACGGGGCCGCCGTCGTGGTGGTGGGGCTCGGCACCGGGCAGGATCGACACCAACGGGCTCCTTCGGGGTGACGGGCTTGGCGAGACGGGCCGACCGGGTGGTCGGCCCGAAGGTGTGCCGGCCGGTGGACGACGGCGATACAGGTTCCATAACGGGGTCGGACGGCGAGTGGTTCCGCCTACTACTCCCAACACCCGGGCGCTCCGGAATCGTCCCACGGGGGTGCGCGATGCGTACAGCGGCGCGACGCCGGTCGCACCCGTCCCGGGATGCCCGCCTTCGTCCCGGGGCGCGATCCGGCTCCGGGCCCCGTGCGCCCGCTTTCGCCGCCCGCGCCCGGGGTCGGTCGGACCTGGCCGTACCGGGGTCCGGGCGGGAAGGCATGCTCTAGGGTTCGTCCTGTCCCGAGGAGGAGGTCAGGGTTGTTCTACCGGCTGATGAAGATGATCGTCGGCCCCGTGTTGAGGCTCTTCTTCCGCCCCTGGGTGGAGGGCGAGGAGCACATCCCGGACCGGGGCCCGGCCATTTTGGCGAGCAACCATCTCTCGTTCTCGGACTCCTTCTTCCTGCCCGTCGTGGTCCCGCGGCGGATCACCTTCCTGGCGAAGTCGGACTACTTCACCGGACGCGGGGTCAAGGGCCGGCTCACCGCCGCGTTCTTCAAGGGCGTGGGCCAACTCCCGGTGGACCGCACCGGTGGCCGGGCCAGTGAGGCCGCGCTGAACGCCGGACTCAAGGTGCTGCGCGAGGAGCACCTGTTCGGCATCTATCCCGAGGGCACCCGTTCGCCGGACGGCCGGCTGTACCGGGGCAAGACCGGGATCGCCCGGCTCGCGCTGGAGTCGCACGCCCCGGTGATCCCGGTGGCGATGATCGACACCGAGAAGATCCAGCCGCCCGGCAAGATCGTGCCCAAGGTGATGCGGGTGGGGATCAAGGTCGGCGAGCCGCTGGACTTCTCCCGCTACGAGGGCATGGAGGACGACCGCTTCATCCTGCGCGCGATCACCGACGAGATCATGTACGCGCTGATGGAACTGTCCGGCCAGGAGTACGTCGACACGTACGCGGCCGATGCCAAGAAGCGGATCGACGAGGCCCGCAGGCAGGCGGCCAAGGCGGCCGAGAAGACGGACGCCACCGATCCGGAGGCCGGCGCCGCGGCCGACCCGAACGACGCGTCGGGCGGTTCCGGCCGACCCGCCGCCTGACCGGGCGCACTCGGCACATCCTGGGGGTTCACGTGGGGGTCGAACAGTCGCTCTGGCGGGCACTCACGGTCTTTCGGGTGCTCGCGCTGAGCTACGCGGTCGTGCGTTACGCGCAGGTGGCGGACGAGTACCGCTATCCGGCCGGCGGCTGGGCCATCATGGCGCTGCTGACCATCTGGACGGCGGCGACCGCGTACGGCTTCCGCAGCCCCGGGTTCCGCGCGCCGCCGCTGCTGATCATCGACGTGTGCGTGGCGGTGAGCTGTGTGCTGGCCACCCGCTGGCTGGACGACCCGGAGCGGATCGCCCAGGGCACCATGACGCTGCCCACCGTGTGGGCCTCGGCGCCGGTGCTGGCCTGTGCGATCAAGGGTGGTTGGCGCACCGGTGCGCTGGCCGCGCTCGCGATCGGCGCGTCCAACGTGGCCGAGCGCGGCGCGCTCACCGCCGACAACCAGCACAACACCGTGCTGTTGCTGCTCGCCGGCGGCGCGGTCGGCTACGTGGTGCAGATCGCCCGGGTCAGCGAACAGGCGTTGGCCCGCGCGCTGCAACTGGAGGCGGCCACCCGCGAGCGGGAGCGGCTGGCCCGGGACATCCACGACAGCGTGCTCCAGGTGCTCGCCCTGGTACAACGCCGCGGGGCCGAGATCGGCGGTGACGCGGCGGGCCTGGGCAGGCTGGCCGGCGAGCAGGAGGTGGCACTGCGGCAACTCATCTCGGCGACGCCCGCCCGGATCGAGTCGGCCGACCTGCCCGGCTCCGGGGAGGGCGGCGACCCGGCCCGACAGGATCTGCGGGTGTTGCTGGGCGCGTTCGCCGGCGCGCGGGTGACGGTGTCCTCGCCGGGTACACCGGTCCTGCTGCCGACGCCGGCCGCGCGCGAGGTGACCGCGGCCGTGGCGGCGGCCCTGGACAACGTGCGTCGGCATGCCGGCGAGCAGGCCAACGCGTGGATCCTGGTCGAGGACGAACCGGACGAGATCGTGATCAGCGTCCGGGACGACGGCTCGGGGATGGCCCCGGACCGACTGGCGACCGCCCGGGCCCAGGGCCGGTTGGGCGTGGCCCAGTCGATCGAGGGCCGGGTGCGCGATCTCGGCGGCACCGTGGTGTGGTCGTCGGTGACGGGAGAAGGCACCGAGTTGGAGTTCCGGGTGCCCAGGCAGGGGAGCGGATGAGCGACACGAGTACACCCACACCGACCGCCGAACCGGCTTCGACGCCGCTGAAGGTCCTGGTCGTCGACGATCATCCGATGTGGCGCGAGGCGGTGGCCCGCGACCTCGCGGCGGCCGGCTACGACGTGGTCGCCACCGCCGGCGACGGCCCCGAGGCGATCCGCCGGGCCCGGGCCACCTCGCCGAACGTGGTGATCCTGGACCTGCACCTGCCCAAGCTGCCGGGCGTCGAGGTGGCTCGCGAACTGGTCCGGCAGGACCGCTCGGTACGGATCCTGGTGTTGTCCGCGAGCGGCGAGCAGGAGGACGTGCTGGAGGCGGTCAAGGCGGGCGCGACCGGATACCTGGTCAAGTCCGCGAGTCGCGAGGAACTGGTCGACGCGGTGGGCCGGACCGCGGTCGGGGACCCGGTGTTCACTCCCGGGCTGGCCGGGCTGGTGCTCGGCGAGTTCCGTCGGATGGCCACCGACCCGCCGCGCAAGGACGCGGACAAGGGCCCGGCCGCGCCGCGGCTGACCGACCGCGAGACCGAGGTGCTGCGGATGGTCGCCAAGGGCCTGTCCTACAAGCAGATCGCCCAGCGGTTGTTCCTGTCCCACCGCACCGTGCAGAACCACGTACAGAACACCTTGAACAAGCTGCAACTGCACAACCGGGTCGAACTCGTGCGCTACGCCATCGAGAAGGGCCTGGACGACTGAGGCCGTCGGAGCGAGCGCGCCCGGACGCGGGCCGATCGATGCGATCAAGTCGGGTACCTCGAACGGGTGGTGGGAAGAGTCGAGGTGGCTTCTCGCACCGGTAGCGTGGGCCGCGAATCGTGCCGGACGGAAGAAATCGGAGATTTCGATGCGTGTCGGAGTACTGACCGGCGGCGGCGACTGCCCGGGCCTGAACGCGGTGATCCGGGCGGTCGTCCGCAAGGGCGTCCAGGACTACGGGTACGACTTCATCGGCTTTCGGGACGGCTGGCGCGGCCCGCTCGAGGGCGACACCATGCCGCTGGACGTCAAGGCCGTACGCGGCATCCTGCCGCGCGGCGGAACCATCCTGGGCTCGTCCCGGACCAACCCGATCAAGGTCGATCGCGGCATCGAGCGGATCCGGGAGAACCTGGCCAAGTTCGAGGTGGACGCGCTGGTGGCGATCGGCGGCGAGGACACCCTCGGCGTCGCGACCCGCCTGCACGAGCACGACGTCAAGGTCGTCGGGGTGCCCAAGACCATCGACAACGACCTCAACGCGACCGACTACACCTTCGGCTTCGACACCGCGGTCAACATCGCCACCGAGGCGATCGACCGGCTGCACACCACCGCCGAGTCGCACCGGCGGGTGTTGATCGTCGAGGTGATGGGCCGGCACGCGGGCTGGATCGCGATCCACTCCGGGATGGCCGGCGGCGCGAACGTGATCCTGATCCCGGAGCAGAACTTCGACGTCGAAGAGGTCTGCGGGTGGGTGGAAAGCCGCTTCCGGACCAACTACGCGCCGATCATCGTGGTCGCCGAGGGAGCCATCCCGCTGGCCGGCCAGATGGTCACCAAGGACCGGACGCTGGACGCGTTCGGCCACGTCAAGCTGTCCGGCATCGGCGACTGGCTGGCCTCGGAGATCGAGAAGCGCACCGGCCACGAGGCGCGCACCACCGTGCTCGGCCACGTGCAGCGCGGCGGCACGCCCACCGCGTTCGACCGCTGGCTGGCCACCCGGTTCGGCTTCCACGCGATCGACGCCGTCAACGCGGGCGACTGGGGCCGGATGGTCGCGCTGCAGGGCACGGACGTGGTGACCGTGCCGCTGGAGGCGGCGACCCGCGAACTCAAGACCGTGCCGGCGGCCCTGTACGACGAGGCGAAGGTGTTGTTCGGCTGATCCGCGAGCACGGATGACGCCGAGTCAGGCGTCGGGTCCGAGTCCGGCCCCGACGCTCTGCCGGCGGTTCTTGCGCGCGAAGTGCACGATCGTCGCGCCGAGGCCGGCCAGCGCGACCCAGACCGCGACGGTGGCCAGGGTGAACGGGTCGTTCTCGTCCTCCTTGCGCTGCCCGGCCGCCGAGTCCGGGGCGGTCGGCGGCAGTTCGGGGCGCAGCCGGGCAGTGCCGCCCGGCGCGCCGGGGTTGGGCACGTGGAAGACCTGGAAGTCGCTGCGGGAGACGAGCCGGGCCGGTACCTGTCCGGGCGGGCCGCCGCCGGCCAGCACCGCGAGGTCGCCTCCGGCCACCGGGGAGCCGGCCGGGATCGACACCCGGATCGCGATGGTCGCCAACTCGCCCGGCGGCAACGGACGTTGCTCGTCCCAAGAAGTCGGCGACAGGGCTCCGGACAGGTGCGCGCTGCGACCGTTCGCCGGGTCGGTGAGCAGCGTGAGATCGACCGGGTTCCAGCCGGGTCGGTAGGAGTCGTAAGCCTCGACCACCACTTGTCCGGGCGTGATCGGCGACTGGCCGGTGGTGAATATCAACTCCGGCCGCACCCCGGCCAGCACCCGGTCGGTGTCGTTGGAGAGGGTGAGTCGGAACTCGGCGGCGCCGCCGCCCGCCCGCAGCCAACCGGGCACGCCGGTCAGCGCGAACGTCGCGCCGGAGCCGCGCCGTTGGGTCGGCAACACCTTCGCGACGCCGCCCATACGATCCGGCGCCGCGTCGGGCACCGACGGGCCGCGGGTCTCGCCGGGCGGCGGCGGGCGGGTGGGCAGGCCGCCGTCCGGCCCGAGCAACATCGTCTCGGCGAAGAAGCCGCTGGTGAAGCGTGGTTCGCCGGCGCCGGCCGGAGTCCCCTGGCGGGGACCGACGCCGACGCTGACGAACTGCGCCGGGACGTTCGCCGCGATCGAGAAACGCACCCGGAACTCGACCGAGGCGCCCGGTGCCAGCCGCCCCGAGGTCTCGCCGTGCCCACCGGGGAACGGCAGCGGCGCGGCGGCGGAGGTGTCCAGCGTGCTGACCACCCAGGTGCCCAGGGTCGGATCCAGCACCTCCACCCGGGCCTGGTGGGGGGCGATCCGGCGATCCCCGGTGATCGTCACCACCGGGGTCAGCGACAACCCGACCGCACCCGTGTTGCGCAGCTTCGCGGTGACCTCGACGGGAGCGGCCGGCCGGATCCGATCCGGCAACCCGATCAGCTCGGCCTGCTGCGTCTGCGCCGACGCCTGGTCGGCGGCGGGATCGGGGAGCGGCGCCGCGTGCGCGACGGGCGAGGCGAGCAGCACGAGGAAGGCCGTCGAGGCGAGACAGCGACGCAGGCGCATGCGGGGTACCCGTCGTAGGAAGGAGCGTGCTCGACCGTCGGGGCGAACGGCCGGAGCCTACCGGGCGGTACGCGCCGGCTCCCACCCATATAACCGGGCGGTACACGCCGGCCCCCACTTTGGACGGAGGGTGCGGGCCGGCCGGTGGATTCCGGCTCAGGAATCGTGTCGATCGTCGGTACGACGCAGTCGGATCACCGGGATGTCCCGCTCGGTCTTGCGCTGGTAGCCCTCGTAGGGCGGGAACACCTCGACCAGGTGCGGCCACACCCGCGCCTTCTCCTCGGGGGAGAGCGTCTCGGCGATCGCGGCGAACCGTTCGGTGCCCACCCGCAGCCATACCCTCGGGTCGGCGGTCAGGTTCAGGTACCACAGCGGGTGGTGGTCCGAGCCGCCGAGCGAGGCCACGATCAGGTGGTCCTCGCCGTCGCGTCCGTGGATCAGCACGGTGCGGTGTCGGACGCCGCTCCTGCGGCCGAGCGTGTCCAGGAGCAGACACGGCGCGCCCTGCATGGTGGTGCCCTTGGTGCCGCCGGACTCCTCGTAGAGCCGGGCCTGGTCGGCGACCCACTTGCGCGGACTGGGTGTTGCGTCGAGGTCGGACATCGGTGCCTCCAAAGGACGGGTTCGGTTGTTGCGGTTCACTCGGGGATCGGCCGGCCGGGCGATCGCATGGGCTCGGGGGAGTACGCGCGGCGGTGGGCCCGGGCCGCGCGGGCCTGGGCGAGGGCGGTCAGGCGGGCGTTCCAGGGGGCCGCGTGGGTGGCGCCGATGCCGCGCGCGCACTGGTTGGTGGCGGCGAAGACGAAGGTCTCCATGGCCTCGCCGGATACCGTGCGCCAGCAGGCGAATCGGTCCGCCCACGAGGCGGCCTGCTCGGCGGTGTGTCCCTCGTCCATCAGCCGGCTGGCCACGAGCGTGACCTCGATCCACGCCGGGCCCCGGGCGGGCTGGGCCCAGTCGACCAGGTAGGCGCGGGGGCCGCGATCGCCGATCAGCACGTTGTGCGGATGCAGATCGGTGTGCAACAGGCTCTCGCCGCGCAGCAGTTCCAACTGACGGCTGGTCAACAGCGAGCGCCAGCGCTCCTCGATCCGCGGCAGCGGCAGATCATGGACGGGGACCCGGCCCAGTCGGCGCAGCGCGTCCGCGACCAGCGGCAGATCCGCGGTGCCGGGCGCGAAATCGGCGTGTCGGCCGACGATGTGGTCGAAGCCCAGGAGCACCCAGTCGTCCAGCCGCACCTCCCAGCGCAGCCGCGGCGAGACGGCCCCCACATGCGGGGCGACCCGGGCCTCCACCCGCTGCTGCGGGATTGCCGGGTGATCGCGCGGGACACCCTTGACGAAGTAGCGGGACCGTTCGGTGGTCACGGTCGCGGCGAACTCGCAGTTGAATCCGGCCCACACCGTGGCGACGGCCAGCACGCGTCCCGCACACCGTTCGACCGCGGCGCGCGCGTCCGTGGGCAGTGCGTCCCAGGGGGTGCGCGGCGCCGTATGGAAGTGCGGCGGCGGGAGCGGCGGGTCAGCCATCGGCTTCCGGTGGCGACGGTGGCAGCGGACGCGGCCCACCGAAGGTCACTCCGCATTTGCGGCAGCGTCTGCGACCGCTCCAGTCGACGGGGTCGTGCGGCGGACAATCGGAGCCCACGGGAACCCCCTCCACTGGAAACCGGTCAACGAACGGGGTCGAGGATCCTCCGCCGCACCGTGGCGAGCAACGCGATTATCGTCGCACGCCGGTGCGACGCCGGGGCCGGGTGCCGGCCGGGTCCCGAGCGCCGCACCCGGTCGTTTCGGGCCGGGCGCGGCGGCTTCGGGAGTCGGCCTCACAGCCCGGCGAGCAACTCCCGCACGATGATCAGGCCGTTGTGGGTGAGCACCGACTCCGGGTGGAACTGCACGCCCGCGAGCCGCATCCGGCTCGACCGCAGGGCGTGTACCAGGCCGCTCTCCGGATCCGCCGCGAACTCGACGTTGGGCACGCCGGCGGCCGGTCGCACCGCCGCGAACGCGTTGTAGAAGCCGACCCGTTCCGGCCGGCCGAAGAAGTCGATGCCGACCTGCTTGCCCTGATACGGCCGCGCCTTGCGGACCAGGTCCAGGCCCAGTTCGCGGGCCAACAACTGGTGCCCCAGGCAGACCGCGAGCAGCGGCCCGCTCGCGTCCAGCCGGGTCCGCAGCAGCGCGCCCATCAACCGGATCTTGCGGTGCGCCGCGTCCCGCGGGTCGCCCGGCCCGGGGCCGAGCACGACCAGCTCGGCGGTGCGCACCCGCCGCGAGGTCACGTCGTCGTACGAGCGGACCTCCACCCGCAGGCCGAGCGTGCGCAGCAGGTGGGCGAGCATCGCGGTGAAGGTGTCCTCGCCGTCCACCACGAGCACCTGCCGGCCCGCCAGCTCGGGGGCGCGCAGCGCGCTCTCGTCGCGCGGACGCAGCCAGAACGGCGCGAGCGCGGTGTTGCGCGCGGCCAACAACGCGCCCACCTCGGGGTCGGTGGCGAGCGTCGCGCCGGTGGTGTGCTCGGCGGCGGGCACCACACCGAGCGCGGCCAGCACCCCGGCCGCCTTCGCGTGCGTCTCGGCGACCTCGTCCTCGGGTCGGGAGTGCCGGACCAGGGTGGCGCCCGCGGGCACCCGCAGCGCGCCGTCGGGGTTGATGTACGCGGTGCGGATCAGGATCGGCGCGTCCAGCGTGCGCCGGCCCAGGTCGTCGCGCCCGATCAGCGCGAGCACGCCGGAGTAGTAGCCGCGCCCGGTCGGCTCGTGTCGACGGATCACCCGGCACGCGTTCTCCAGCGGGCTGCCGGTGACCGTCGGCGCGAACATCGTGCCGCGCAGCACCTCGGCGACGTCGTGCGAGGTGATCCCGCGCAGCAGGTACTCGGTGTGCGTGAGGTGGCCCATCGGCTTGAGGAACGGGCCCTCGACCGCGCCGCCGAGGTCGCACACCGCGCTCATCATCTTGAGCTCCTCGTCGACCACCATGAACAGCTCGTCGATCTCCTTGGGATCGCGCAGGAAGGCCAGCAATCCCTCGCGCGAGGGCCCCTGGGCCGGATGCCGGTAGGTCCCGCTGATCGGATTCATCACCACCTCGCCGCCCACCGAGCTGACGTGCCGCTCCGGGCTCGCGCCGATCAGGGTGAGGTCGCCGGTGTGGATCAGGTAGGTCCAGTAGGCGCCGCTCTCCCGGGTCAGCAGCCGGCGCAGCAGGGTGCCCGCCGTGGCCGGCGTGTAGCCCCGGATGTGGTCGCGGTAGTCGCGCCGGATGACGAAGTTGGCGCCCTCGCCGGTGCCGATCTCGTCCTGGATCACCCGCTTGACGATGGTGGCGTAGGTCTCGTCGTCCACGTCGAAGCCGCCGCCGCGCAGCTCGACCGGGCCGTCCGGCAGCGCCGCCAGTACCTCGTCAAGGGGCAGCCGCAGTTGTCCGGTGACCCGGAGGCAGCGCAGCGGCGTGCCGTCCCGGTGGCACTCGAAGCCGCGCTCGCGGATCTGCGCGTACGGCACCAGGGCGAGCAATTCGTGACCGAGGCCGCCCGCCTGCGACAGCGGGAGGTCGGCGAGGTCGTCCACGTCGACGATCTCGCCGGTGAGCAGCTCGACGTCGGACGAGTGCTCGCGGCGGATCAGCGCGAAGGGCGGCGGGGCCGCGGAGAACAGCGGGGACAGGGCGTCGGCGGTGCGCATGGGTGCTCCTCGGTGGGAAGAGACGCCCTCCCGACCGGGCGATCCGCCGTTGTCCTCCGCTTCCGGGCGCAGCGCCCGGTCCGGGAAAAACAAAGGGCCGCCCTGCCGGGCGGCCGTCGGATCGTCAAGGTGATCGCGAAGTCAGTGGGCCGCCGCAGGGACGGGCCACCAGAAACTCCGATGGAATTCGATCGCAATCACGGCCGCAGCCTAGCGGGCGGGCCGAGTCGGCGTCTCGCTCTCCGGGCGGTGGGTCCAATCGGGTTGCCACTCCGCTTAGTCTTGAGCGGTGACCCTGAACGACATCGAATCCTGGCGTACCCTCCCGGCGGCCCAACAGCCCGAGTGGCCGGACAACGAGGCCCTGGGCTCCGCCCTCGCGGACCTGCGTTCCTATCCGCCGCTCGTCTTTGCCGGCGAGTGCGACCAGCTTCGTGGTCGGCTCGCGTCGGTGGCGAAGGGCGAAGCGTTCCTGCTCCAGGGCGGCGACTGCGCGGAGACCTTCGTCGGCAACACCGCCGACGCGATCAAGAACAAGCTCAAGACGCTGCTGCAGATGGCCGTCGTGCTGACCTACGCGGCCTCGGTGCCGGTGGTCAAGGTCGGTCGGATGGCCGGGCAGTACTCCAAGCCGCGCTCCAGCGGCATGGAGACCCGCGACGGAGTGACCCTGCCGTCCTACCGGGGCGACGCGGTCAACGAGCTGGCCTTCACCGAGGCCGCGCGCACCCCGGACCCCGAGCGGCTCAAGCGCATGTACCACTCGTCCTCCGCGACGCTGAACCTGGTGCGCGCGTTCACCACGGGCGGCTACGCGGACCTGCGCCAGGTGCATGCCTGGAATCAGGACTTCGTCGCGCTGTCGCCCTCGGGTGAGCGCTACGAGCGGCTCGCGGCCGAGATCGACGGCGCGATGCGCTTCATGCACGCGTGCGGGACCGACCCCGAGGAATTCCGCACCGTGGAGTTCTACGCCAGCCACGAGGCGCTGATCCTGGACTACGAGGACGCGCTGACCCGGGTGGACTCGCGCACCGGCGACCTGTACGACGTGTCCGGCCACATGGTCTGGATCGGCGAGCGCACTCGGCAGCTGGACGGCGCGCACGTGGAGTTCGCGTCCCGGATCCGCAATCCGATCGGCGTCAAGCTCGGCCCGACCACCTCGCCCGAGGACGCGCTCGCGCTGATCGACAAGCTGGACCCCAAGCGTGAGCCGGGCCGGCTGACCTTCATCGTGCGCATGGGCGCGGGCAAGGTCCGGGACAACCTCCCGGCCCTGGTGGAGAAGGTGGCCGCGGCCGGCGCGCAGCCGGTGTGGGTGTCCGACCCGATGCACGGCAACACGTTCGAGGCGTCCAGCGGGCACAAGACCCGCCGCTTCGACGACGTTTTGGACGAGGTCAAGGGCTTCTTCGAGGTGCACCGCGCGCTCGGCACCCACCCGGGCGGCATCCACGTCGAGCTCACCGGCGACGATGTCACCGAGTGCGTGGGCGGCGGCGACGAGATCTTCGTCGACGACCTGCACCAGCGCTACGAGACGGCGTGCGACCCGCGGCTGAACCGCAGCCAGTCGCTCGACCTCGCGTTCCTGGTCGCGGAGATGTACCGGAAGAGCTGATCCGGCGCCGACGTGATCGCCGAAGGGCGGACCCTCCCCGGGGTCCGCCCTTCGGCGCGTCTGGAATGCTGCCGGTATGACCTTCACCGACCTGCGCAGCGACACCGTCACCAAGCCCGGCCCCGCGATGCGCGCGGCGATGTCGAACGCCGAGGTCGGCGACGACGTCTACGCCGAGGACCCCACCGTCCGGGCGCTGGAGGAATACGTCGCCGACCTGTTCGGGCACTCCTTCGCGCTGTTCGCGCCGACCGGGGTGATGGCCAATCAGCTCGCCGTGCGGCTGTCCGTGCCGGCGGGCGGTGAACTGGTCCTGGACGCCGACGCGCACATCGTCGCGCACGAGGACGCGGCGGCGGCCTGGCACGGCGGCGTGCAGACCCGGACCACGCTGAGCCCGCGCGGCCTGCTGGAGGTCGCCGACCTGGCCCGGCTGATCCGGGTCGGGAACCCGTACACCGTGGGTACCGACCTGGTCGCGGTCGAGCAGACGCACAACCGGGGCGGCGGTTCGGTCTACCCGCTGGAGCAACTGACCGCGATCCGCGACCTGGTGCACGGCCACGACCTGCCGCTGCACTGTGACGGCGCGCGGATCTGGAACGCGCACGTGGCGACGGGCACGCCGCTGCGGGCGTACGGGGCGCTGTTCGACACGCTCAGCGTGTGTCTGTCCAAGGGTCTGGGCGCCCCGGCCGGCTCGGTGGTGCTGCTGCCCGCCGAGTACGAGGCCGAGGCGCGGCGGATGCGGCACCGGATGGGCGGCGGGATGCGGCAGGCGGGCATCCTGGCGGCGGGCGGGTTGTACGCGCTGCGGCACCACGTCGAGCGACTGGCCGAGGACCACGAGCACGCGCGGGAGCTGGCCGATCGGCTGCGCGACGCGGGCTTCGTGGTGGTCGACCCGGAGACCAACATCGTGCTGGTCGAACTGGGCGAGGGGCAGCCGGACGCGGCCGCGGTGGCGGAGCGCTGCCGGGCGGAGGGGGTGCTGGTGTCGGCGTTCGGGCCTCGGCTGATCCGGCTGGTCACCCACATGGATGTGGACGCGGCCGGGTGCGCGCGGGCCGCGACGGCGATCGCGCAGGCGGCGAAGGGCTGAAAGCCGGCCCGGCGTCGGGCTCAGGCGGCGGTGTGTCGGCGCAGCGGGATCACGTTGTCCGGCACGGCCGCGGCCGCGACGGCGACCGTGGGCATCGGCAGGGCGACCGGCTCGACGGCGGGGGCGCCGGAGCACGCGGTCGTCGCGCAGGTCTCGGCCTCGCCGCACAGCTCGCGACGGCGGCGACGCGACTCGTCCCGGGGCAACATCGCGGTGATGCTCTTGACGCAACGCCCGCAGTCGGTGCCGGCACCGCCGCAGGACTGGGCTATCTCACGCATGCTGCGCGCGCCATCGGCAATCCGGTCGTTCACCTGTTTGTCGGTGACACCGAAACACATGCAGACGTACACGGAGATTCCCCCCAGCGGCGAGGCTACTTAGGTAAGGGTAACCTCAGCGCTCGCCGGGGGGAATACCGGGTGATCGGTGACACAATCCGGCCGGTTGTCCGGATGGGGGTCGCGGTGTCCGCGACGCGTCCCGCGGAGGGTGTCCCGGCGCGCGGTCAGCTCTCGTTCGGCTGCTTGAGCAGGCCCGCGATGTAGAGCTGCTCGCCCACCTCGGAGAGCAGGCCGAGCTGCGTCTCCAGGTAGTCGACGTGCTCTTCCTCGTCGGCGAGGATGTCCTCGAAGATGTTGGCCGAGGTCGCGTCGCCCTTCTCGCGCATCAACGGGATGCCGCGCCGCAGCCGCTCGACGGCCTCCATCTCGACCGCCAGGTCGGCGCGGAACATCTCCTCCAGGTTCTGGCCGATCCGCAGCGCGTTCAGCCGCTGGTAGTTCGGCAGCCCCTCCAGCATCAGGATGCGGTCGGTGAGCTTCTCGGCGTGCTTCATCTCGTCGATCGACTCGTGGCGCGTCCAGGCCGCGAGCTTGATGTAGCCCCGGTGCTCCTGCATCTTCGCGTGCAGGAAGTACTGATTGATCGCGGTGAGCTCCGCGGTGAGCTGTTCGTTCAGAAGCTCGATGATCTGCGGGTCACTGTGCATCGCGACGCACCTTTCGGTGTGGGTGGGACACGGGGGAACCCCGAGCGCGCAAGAGGCAGGAGTTTCCTTCGAATCCTGTCACTTTTGGTAGCACTTCCGCCACGAAGGGCAGCCTTGCCTTCCGATGTCGAACATGTCCCACTCGGCGGGGCCGCCGTGCTCAGCGCGCTCGCCCACTTTCCCGGAGGATTTCCCGGT
The DNA here is from genome assembly GCF_044333915.1 of Embleya sp. NPDC020886. Taxonomy (NCBI): domain Bacteria; kingdom Bacillati; phylum Actinomycetota; class Actinomycetes; order Kitasatosporales; family Streptomycetaceae; genus Embleya; species Embleya sp. NPDC020886. The sequence goes on from NZ_JBIRRX010000004.1 coordinate 673,489, forward strand.
AGGTCGAGATCGTGGTTCGCCAGTGCTCGTCCCGCCGAACCGCCCGGGTCGGCGCCAGGCGGGGGCCCAGGTCGTTCGAGCAGACGCCGTAGATCTGATCCGCGATGTCGGCGGTGAGCAGGTGCTCGAAGTGGAACGACCCCTCGAACCCCAGCCAGGCGAGCACCGCGCCGTCGGCGCACGCCTGCTCCAGGATCCCGGTGAGCAGCGCGGGCAGGTCCGCGGGCAGCCGCTGGTAGGTGAGATCGCACTCGACGACGACCAGGTCGGGCAACACCGCGTCCGCGTCGTGCGGCACATGCACGCCGACGGCGACCGGAGCCGGGTCCGGCACGAGCGGGTCGGCGGTCGCGGGCGCCGTTCGCGGGCGGACCGCGAAGAGGCTGACCATCGCGTCCACGCCGTCCCAGCGCAGCGCCTGTTCCAATTCGTTCACGACAGCCCCCACAGTGCGGCCTTGGCGGCATCCGGAGCGACGGCGGAGATGACCTTCCCCGCGTACGGCCCGTCCTTGGCGACGAACATTACGACGTCGCGCCCGTTCACCTTGCCGGCGAACGCCTTCGTCATGGCATCGCCCATCCGCCGGTCGAACGTCTTCGTCGGATGGGTCGGGATCGGCGTGGCGGCCTCCTGGAACGCCTTCATCTTCGCGTCCGGGCTGCCCTTGTTCGGCAACACGCCGGGGCCGTCCCTCTCGTCGAACAGATGCCCAATGGCGTGACCGCCGCCGCCGCGCATGCCGTCGAACGCCCTACCCACGGTGTCCTCGGTGAAGCCGACGGCCGGGCATTCCACCAGGCCGAGGGGGTCGATCCCGGACAACGGGTTGGCCACAAAGGCGTACGGATTCGGTCCCGGGGCCAGGCCCAGCGGATCCGCGGACAGATATCGCGCGCTCTCCGGGTCGTAGTAGCGCTGGAAGTTGTAGTGGTGACCGGTCTCCGCGTCGTGATGTTGTCCGGCGAACCGGATCGGGAAGTCGTCGCTCGCGGCGGCGGAGTCCGCGGGCGCACCCCAGAGGTTGTGCGCCGGCGCCCGGACGCCGGCCCCGTCGGCGTCCGGGTACTCCTCGGGAGTGCCCGCGGGATCGCTCGCCACCAGGTGGAAGCGATCCGGCGCGGTGCCCGGTCGGGCGCACGCCTGGGTCAGGACGCGATGCGTTCCCGGTCGGAGGGTGCCGGGGGCGAAGTGCCGACCTCGGGATCACGAATGGTGACTGTCGGTGACCAAGGGTGTGGTAGGGGCGGTCGTTGGTCGGTCGGGGCGTCTGGGACCATGTGAGGTATGGGGCATACGGAAGCGGCACAAGGTGGGACCGAGGCTCCGGACCGCGATCCGCGACTTCCGCCGGGCCAACGCATCCAGCGCGGATGGCCCGTTCTGCACTACGGACCGGTTCCGCGGTTCAAGCCCGAGATATGGGACTTTCGCGTCTTCGGTGCGACCGCCTCGGGGGACAAGCACTGCTGGAACTACGACGAGTTCTCGGCGCTGCCGCACGACACCGTGATCGCCGACTTCCACTGCGTGACCAAGTTCAGCATGCTCGGCAACGAGTGGAGCGGGCTGACCATCGCCAAGCTGCTGGAGATCGCCCCGCCCGCCCCGGAGGTCACCCACGCGATGGTTTGGGCGGAGTACGGCTTCAGCTCGAACCTGCGGATGTTCGACTTCGCGAACGATCAGACCATCCTGGCCACCCACCACAACGGCGAGCCGCTGACCGCCGAGCACGGCTTCCCGGTCCGGTTGATCGTGCCGCACCTGTATGCCTGGAAGGGCCCCAAGTGGGTGCGCGGGATCGAGTACATGGTGGCCGACAAGCGCGGTTTCTGGGAGGAGCGGGGCTACCACAACATCGGTGACCCGTGGCAGGAGCAGCGCTACTCCTACCAGGAGGAGAGCGGTCAGGGCCCGGCGCTGACCTGAGTCGCCCGGAGACCGCGCCCCGTACATACGAAGGCCCCACCCGAGTGAATCGGAGTGGGGCCTTCGCACGTGCCGTGCCGCGTCGGCGGCTCGGCGGGGCGAACTAGAAGTTCGAGATGAACACCTCGCTGTTGCGCTTGACCATCGAGCCCGCCGCCGGGTCCTGCTTGCCGACGTTCGCCGGGATCAGCGGGATCATCCGGTTGTTGACCCGCAGCCCGACGGCCTGCAGCGCGCGACCCGCGTCGTCCGGGTTCATCCCGGTCACCGTCGGGACCTGGACCAGGTCCGGACCCTTGGACAGCACCACGGTGATCTTGGTACCGAACGGCACGCTCGCGTTGGTGCCCGGAGTGGAGGACATGATCCGGCCCACCGGCACCGTGTCCGAGAACTGCTGGGTCGGATCCGCCTCGACGGTCACCCCGGTCGTGGGCAGGAACCTGGCCTTGGCCTCGTCCAGGCTCAGCCCGGTCAGGTCCGGCACCACGGTGTCCGGGCCCCGGCTGACCATCAGCGCGACCACGCTGTCCCGCTGGAGTTGCTCGCCGACGGCGGGTTGGCTGCCCACCACGGTGCCGGGCGGCTTGGGGCTCGCCACCGGGGTCTCGGTGCCCGGCTTCAGGGCCGCGTCGGCGAGCGCCTTCCGGGCCTCCTCCACCTTGAGGTTCACCAGGGTGGGCACCACGTGCCGTTCGGGACCCTTGGACAGCTTGACCTTCACCGTCGAGCCGCTGAGCACCTTCTTGCCGGGCGCCGGGTCGGTGGACATCACCGAGCCCTTGGCGATCGTCTCGCTGAACTCCCCGTCGCCGTCGTAGGAGACCTTGAGGTCGGCCCCCTTGAGTCGCTTCTCCGCGTCGGCCTGGGTCATGTTCAGCACGCCCGGAACGTCGGAGTACCGGCCCGAGCCGTACCACCACGCGCCGCCGCCGATCGCGGCGGCGACCAGCAGCACGATGGCGAGCACGATCATCCCGCGCGAGGGGGCCCGCCGGCGGCGCCGACCGGGCAGCGCGGGCTGCTGCGGATATCCGCCGCCCGGCGCGTCCGGCGGCGGCGGGGCGCCCTCGGCGGTCGGCGCGTATTCGTGGTGCTCCGCCGGATAGGAGTCGTCGTAGGCCCCGTAGCGCGACTGTTCGTCCTGGGTCGAGTCCACGCTCAGGCCCAGCGGTGCCAGGTGCGGCGGCAGCAGCACCTCGCCCGCGCGGAACACGCTGGTGGCGTTGTCGTGGATCGGCTCGGGCGGCGGCGGCAGGCGCAGCGCCGCGCCGAAGTCCAGGTCCGCGTCCGGCATCGCGTGCCGGGTCCGGCGGACCAGGGTGAGCAGCGTCTCGGCGTCGTTCGGCCGGTGCTCGGGGTCGCGCACGGTGGCCGCGCGCACCAGCGTGTCCAACGCGTGCGACAGACCCGGCACCGCGAGCGAGGGCGGCGGCACGTCGGCGTGCACGTGCTTGTAGATCACCTCGACCGCGGTCGAGCCGTGATGGGGCTGCCGGCCGGTGAGCATCTCGTAGAGCACCACACCCGCCGCGTAGACGTCCGAGCGCGGGGTGGACTCGCCGCGCTCGACCTGTTCGGGGGCGAGGTAGGCGACCGTGCCGACCAGGACCTTGCCGGTCGCGGCGGTCGCGGTCGTGGTGGTCGCGCGGGCCAGCCCGAAGTCGCCGAGCTTGATCCCGCCGTCGTCGGAGATCAGCACGTTCTCCGGCTTGACGTCACGGTGCACGAAGCCCGCCCGGTGCGCGGCGGAGAGCGCGGCCAGCATCGGCTCCAGCACCCCGAACGCCTCGCGCGGGGTCATGTTGCCCAGATCCTGGAGCAACTCGCGCAGCGTGCGGCCCTCGACGTATTCCATCGCCAGGTACGCGACGGCGCCGTCGGTGCCCTGGTCGAAGACGTTGACCACGTTGGGATGCGACAGCCGCGCGGCGGCCTTCGCCTCCAGGATGAAGCGGCGGGTGAACTCGGGGTCCTGGGCGAGCCCGGCGTGCATCACCTTGAGGGCGACGGTGCGGTCGAGTCGGGTGTCGAGGGCCCGGTACACCGTGGCCATGCCACCCGCGGCAACTCGGGCATCGACCCGGTATCGACCGTCGAGCAGCCGCCCGACGAGCGGATCGTTCAAGGTCGTGTCCATGTTCAGGAGTGTAGGGTCCACTGTCCTGTGGACGCCGACGGTCTTCCCCTCGGTTCCCCGCCGACGGCCGGTGTGCGGCTCAGAAGGCGGGGTGTTCGGGGCTCGCCTCCAGCATGCCGGCCATCGGTGACGACGCGTGCGCATGATGACGCATCGGAATCCGCCCGGCGCGGTACGCCAGCCGACCGCCGTCCACCGCGTACCGCATCGCCTCGGCCATCAACCGCGGCGACTGCGCCCGGGTGACCGCCGTCGCCAGCATCACCGCGTCGCAGCCCAACTCCATCGCGAGCGCCGCGTCCGAGGCGGTGCCGAGCCCCGCGTCCAGCACCACGGGGACACCGGCCTGCTCGGTGATCAGCCGGATGTTGTGCGGGTTGCGGATGCCCAGGCCCGAGCCGATCGGCGAGCCGAGCGGCATCACCGCCGCGCAGCCCACCTGTTCGAGCCGGCGGGCGAGCACCGGGTCGTCGTTGGTGTAGGCCAGCACCCGGAAGCCGTCGTCGACCAGCCGTTCGGCGGCGTCCACGAGTTCCACCCCGTCGGGCAACAACGTGCGTTCGTCGGCCACCACTTCGAGCTTGACCCAGTCGGTCTCCAGCGCCTCGCGGGCCAACCGCGCGGTCAGCACCGCCTCGCCCGAGGTGAAACACCCGGCGGTGTTCGGCAACACCCGGATGCCCAGCCGGCGCAGCACGTCCAGCACCGAGCCCGCGGTTCCCGGGTCCACCCGGCGCATCGCCACCGTGGTGATCTCGGTGCCCGAGGCGATCAGCGCCTGCTCCAGGATCTCCAGGCTCGGCGCGCCACCGGTCCCGGTGATCAGTCGCGAGGTGAAGGACTCCCCGGCGATCGTCAGCTTGTCTTCCTTGTCGTCGGCCATGCCGTCACCCTCCCTGGACGGCGGTCAGCACCTCGACGCGGCTGCCCGCGTCGAGCACGGTCTCGGCCCACGCCCCGCGCGGCACCACCGACTCGTCCACCGCGACCGCGACGCCCTTGGCGGCGGTGGTCAGCGTGGCCACGAGTTCGGCGACGGTGGTGCCGGTGGCGACGTGGCGCCGGTCGCCGTTGACGCGGACCTCGATGCCGTCGGTGCCGCCGACGGGGACCTCGGTGTCGTTCATGCCATCACCTTCCGGGCGGCGGTCGCGAAGCGGTCGGGCCCGAACGGCGCGACGAGTTCGGGGGTGGTGCCGTGCGCGAGGATCTCCGCCACGGTGTCGGCGGTGATCGGGGTGAGCAGGATGCCGTGCCGGTAGTGCCCGGTGGCCACCACCAGGCCGGGCAGCGCGGAGCGGCCCAGGATCGGCGCGTTGTCCGGGCTGCCGGGGCGCAGTCCCGCGAGCGTCTCGACCAGCGGCAGCTCGGTGATGCCGGGGACGAGTTCGTGTGCGTCGCGCAGGAGTTCGTACACGCCGCCCGCGGTCACCTCGGTGTCGTGGCCGAGTTCGTGCTCGGTCGCGCCGATCACCAGTTCGCCGTCCGCGCGCGGGACCAGGTACATGCTGCCGCCCTTGACCACGCCGCGAACGTTGCGGGACAGCAGCGGCAGCAGCGCCGGCGGTACCTTCAGCCGCAGGATCTCGCCCTTGACCGGCCGCACCGGCGGGACCACCTCGGGCGGCAGGCCCGGGATCAGCGCCGAACGGCAACCGGCCGCGAGCAACACCTGGTCCGCGAGCAGGTCGCGTCCGCCGACCGTACGCACGCCGTACGCGCGCTCGTCGGCGACCAGGACCCGCTCGACGCCCTCGCGCACGAAGGCGACGCCGGCCCGGGCGCAGGCCGCGAGCAGCGCCGCGACCAGCCGACGGTTGTCGATCTGGTGGTCGTCCTCGACGTGCAGGCCACCGGTGATCGCCGGGGACAACATCGGTTCGAGCCGCCGGCACTCGCGGCTGGTCAGCCAGGACGATTGCAGGCCCAGTCGTTGCTGGTAGGCGTGCAGGTCCTTGAGGACGGCCCGGTCGTCCGCGTCCAGCGCGACCGCGATCGTGCCGCACGCGCGGTAGCCCGAGGGCAGGTCCGCGGCCTCGGCCAGTTCGGCCGCGAACTCGGGGTAGCGCCGGGCCGATTCGATGCTCAGCCGGAGCAGGCTCTCCTCGCCGTACTGGAGTTCGGAGACGGGGGTGAGCATGCCGGCGGCGGCGTGCGAGGCACCTCGGCCCGGGGTCGGGTCGACGACGGTGACCGAGAGTCCGTGGCGGGTGCGGGCGCGCCAGGCGACGGACAGTCCGACGACGCCCGCGCCGACCACGACGACGTCGGTGGGGTGCTCGGACATGGTGGGTCCGGCCATGGTGAGAAGAACTCCCTTCGCCGGTATGACCCGGATCAGGTTCGGACGGTCGGGGGCTCGCAGCCCCCCTCTCAGCCCGGTCTCACCGGGCTCCCGTGACCTCTCCACACTACGACACCGGTTTCCGGTGCCCGGGAGCGCCCGAGTACGCCGACGATGTCCTTGACTGAGTCAAGACCCTGCGCGTCGGCGGTCTCGGGCCGCGTCATAGGGTGCCCTTCATGGACAACGTGCTCGTCGTGGGCGCCGGCATGGCCGGCCTGCAAACCGTGGTGGCGCTGCGGGACCAGGGGTACACCGGTCGCGTCACCCTGCTCGGGGCCGAGGCGCACGCGCCGTACGACCGGCCGCCGCTGTCGAAGGAGGTGCTCGGCGGCAAGACCGACGACACGTCCTTCGAGGCGGACTGGGCCGCGCTGGAGACCGAGGTGTTGTTCGGCCGCACCGCGACCGGACTGCGCCCGGGCGTGGTGGACACCGACGCGGGCGAGATCGCCTTCGACCGACTGGTGATCGCGACCGGCTCGCGGGTGATCGACCTGCCCGGCGCCGCCGAGGTCCCCGGCGTGCACGTGCTGCGCACCATCGACGACGCCCGCGCGCTGCGCGCCGCACTGGTGCCCGGCGCCCACGTGGTGATCGTCGGCGCGGGCTGGATCGGCGCCGAGGTGGCCACCGCCGCGGCCGCCGCCGGTTGCCCGACCACCGTGGTCGAGGCCCTGCCCACCCCGCTCGCCGGACCCTTCCCGGAGGCCGTCGGCGCCCGGTTCGTGCCGTGGTACGCCGAGGCCGGCGTGGAACTGCTGGTGGGCGCGCGGGTGGATCGGCTGGAGGCGGGCGCGGTGCACCTGACCGACGGCCGCCGGCTGCGCGCCGACGCGATCGTGGTCGGCATCGGGGTGCGCCCGGCCACCGAGTGGCTGGCCGACTCCGGCGTGACCCGCAACGAGCGCGGCTTCGTCGAGGTGGACGACCACCTGGCCACCTCGATGCCCGGGGTATACGCGGTCGGCGACTGCGTGGACTTCCCGTCCGCCCGCTACGGCACCCGGATGAACGTCGAACACTGGGACAACGCGCTCCAGGCGCCGCGCGTGCTGGTGGCCAACCTGCTCGGCGGCGACCAGGCGTACGACCCGGTCCCCTACTTCTGGTCCGACCAGTTCGGCCGGATGGTCCAGTACGTCGGCCGGCACGGCGCGAGCGACGAACTGGTCTTCCGGGGCGCGGACGAGGAGGGCAAGTGGACCGCGGGCTGGTTCGCCGGCGACCGGCTGGTGGCGCTGCTCGCCGTCGCCCGACCGCGCGACCTGGCCCAGGGCCGCAAGCTCGTGCAACTGGGCACCCCGGTGGACCGGGAGCGGTTCGCCGACCCGGAGAACCCGCTCAAGTCGGTCGCGCTCTGACGGCCTGGCGCCGGTCCCACCGCCGGGCGCCGGCGGTCGGGACCGGGCGCTGAACCTAAACTTGGCCGGGTGAGCGAGATCGACGCCAAAACAGAAGCCCTCGTCCCCGCCTGGGTGACACTCCCCGACATCGCCGAGATCCTCGGCGTGGACATCCTCAAGGTCCGCCAGCAGCTCAAGGAGCGCAAGTTCCTGGCCGTGCGCCGCGGCGAACACCGGGCCCTCCAGGTGCCCGCCGACTTCTTCCAGGGCGCCACCATCGTCAAGGGCCTGGTCGGCACGCTGACCCTGCTCGCGGACTCGGGCTTCACCGACGAGGAGGCGCTGGAGTGGCTGTTCACCCCGGACGACACGCTTCCCGGTACACCGGTGCAGGCGTTGCAGGAGAACCGGATGACCGAGGTGCGTCGCCGCGCCCAGGCGCTGGCGATCTGAGGCCGCGCGGATGACGAGCCGTCAGGAACGGTTGGCCGCCGCCCGTCTGTACCTGTGCACCGACGCCCGGGAGCGCCAGGGCGACCTGCCCGCGTTCCTGGACGCGGTGCTCGGCGCGGGCGTGGACATCGTGCAGTTGCGGCAGAAGGGCCTGGAGGCCCGCCCCGAACTCGAATACCTGAAGGTGTTCGCGGACGCCTGCCGCCGGCACGGCAAGCTGCTCGCGGTCAACGACCGCGCGGACGTCGCGCACACGATCGGCCCCGACGTGCTGCACCTGGGCCAGGACGACCTGCCGGTCCCGGCGGCGCGCGCGATCGTCGGCGGCGACGTGCTGATCGGCCGATCCACGCACGCCGAGGCCGAGGTGGACGCGGCGATCGTCGAGCCCGGGGTGGACTACTTCTGCACCGGGCCGGTCTGGCCGACCCCGACCAAGCCGGGCCGATCCGCGCCGGGCCTGGGCCTGGTCCGGTACACCGCGGCGCTGCGGCCGACCCGACCGTGGTTCGCGATCGGCGGCATCGACCTGGGCAACCTCGACGAGGTGCTGGCCGCGGGCGCGGAGCGGGTGGTGGTCGTGCGCGCGATCACCGAGGCCGCGGATCCGGCCGAGGCGACGGCGGAATTCGTCCGGCGACTCTCCGCACGCTGACCCGGCACCCGGGCCGCGCCCGGGTCCGAGGGCGGGGCCGGGGCGCCGGCCCGGTCGCCTGGGCGGTTCGGGTGCCATCGGGCGCCCACGCCGCCGAGATCGCCGCCGCGCGGAGGCCGAGCCGGCAGAATGCCGGATATGTCCGGTGGTCGGCGGCGCAACCTCGTCGTACTCGCGCTGCTCGCGCTCGTCGCGGCGCTCGCCCTGGCCCTCACGCTCACCCGCGACGGCGACTCGGGCGGCGGCGCCGGGCCCGGTCCGGCCCCGACCGCCCCGACCGCCCGCGCGGCCACGCCCGAGCGCACCGAAGCCACGCCCGCGCGCCCCGCGTGGGCGCCCGCCGGGATGCGCACCGTCGCCGCCGCACGACTGCCGGCCGAGGCCCGCGACACGCTGCGGCTGATCGCGGCCGGCGGCCCGTTCCCGTACCCGCGCGACGGCATCGTCTTCGGCAACCGGGAGAACCTGCTCCCGGCGCGACCCGACGGCCACTACCGCGAATACACGGTCCGCACGCCCGGCTCGGCCGATCGCGGCGCGCGCCGGATCGTCACCGGGAAGAACGCCGAACGTTTCTACAGCGACGACCACTACGCGAGCTTCGTGGCCGTGCTGCCCTGACGACGCTGGTCGCGACAGGGGTATTTCCGCCGGGGCGGGACGTGGGGGCCGATCGGGTGGTCGGCCCCGCGGATGGCGCATTCCGACCGAACCGGGCGGACCGAGCGGCCAGACTGCCGAGATGGACACACCCGACGTTCGTCTCCGTCCGGGGTCCGCGGAGGATGCCCACGACCACGACCCGCCGCCGCACCCCACGCCGGAGCCGCCGATCCCCGGCCCCCGGCTCGTCGCGGCCCGACCCCCGGCCCGCCCCGGGCGCGCGGGCCCGGCATCGGACGGTGGGGGCGCGCTGCTGTTCCCGCTGCTGGTGTTGGCCGCGATGATCGGCGGGATCTACCTGGTCGGCCGCAACCCGCCGCAGGCGCTGCACGCCGACCCGACGCACGACCCACACCCCGACCGGGGTGCGGCGGCCGAGTCCGCGCGGCCCCGGTCCGCGCCGCCCGGCACCCCGTTCGCCGTCGCCCGCCCGCCCGAAGGAACCGGCCTAGACGCTGCGCACGGTGGCGGCGTCGGCCAACTCGCGCAGGACTTCGCGCGCGTCCTCGGCGATCGGCGCGACGGCCAGCGCGGCGAGGGCCCGCTCGGTCAGCTCGGTGATCATCGTCTCCACGTCGGCGAGGGCACCGGTGTCCTCGATCACCACGCGCAGTTCCTTGACGCCGATGTCGCTCAGTCCCGGATCCCCGATCAGCGTGTCCAGCACCTCGGCCTGGGCGCGGGAGGCGCGCTCGCCGGCGAGCGCGAGCAGCACGGTGCGCTTGCCCTCCCGCAGGTCGTCCCCGGCGGGCTTGCCGGTCCGGTCGGGATCGCCGAAGACGCCGAGCACGTCGTCCCGCAGTTGGAACGCCTCACCGAGCGGCAGCCCGTACGCGGAGTAGGCGGCCAGGGCGGCCTCGTCGGCGCCGGCCAGCGCGGCACCCACGTGCAGGGGCCGCTCGATCGTGTACTTGGCGGACTTGAACCGCATCACGCGCCGTGAGCGCTCGACCGAGCCACCGCCCATCGCCTGCTCCAGCACGTCGAGGTACTGCCCCGCCATCACCTCGGTGCGCATCACGTCGAACAACGGCTTGGCCGCCCGCAGCGCCCGGTCGTCCACCCCGCTCGCGCCGAACATCTCGTCACACCAGGACAGACACAGGTCGCCGAGCAGGATCGCCGCGGCGGAGCCGAACGACTCGCCCGAGCCGACCCAGCCGCTCGCGCCGTGCAGGCCCTCGAACCGCCGGTGCACGGCGGGCTTGCCCCGGCGGGTGTCGCTGCTGTCCATCAGGTCGTCGTGGATCAGCGCGCTGGCCTGGAGCAACTCCAACGCGGTGGCCGCGCGCACGATCGCCTCGTCCGGGGCCGCCGGACCCGCGATGCCGCGCCACCCCCAATAACAGAAGCCGGGCCGCAGCCGCTTGCCGCCGTCGAGCACGAAGTCGGTCAGCGCCTCGGTGACCGGGACCATGCCTCGGCCCACCGCGGCGAGCACCTCGGCCTGACGGTCCATGAACTCGCCGAGCGCGGCATTGACGCGCTGCCGCAGCCCGTCCCGGTCCAGGGGGTGTACGGGGAAGGAATCGGCAGCCATGGAGTCTTCCGTCGAGGGCGATGAAACGATGAGGGAATAGGGGGAAGCCTAACTCCCGGTGGGCCCGGCCATCCGGAGCAGTCCGGTCGTCTCGCCCTGTGGGAAGCCGTTCTCGCGGGCCCGACCGCCCGATAACCTGCGTGCATGTCTCTCGGTGCCGCATCCACTCGCATCAGTCGAACCCCGGCCATTCGCGATCTGCTCGCGAACGGCACCCGGTCCTTCTCGTTCGAGTTCATGCCACCCAGGACGGAGCAGGGCACCCGCACCCTGTGGGACGCCATCCGTCGGGTCGAGGCACTGGCGCCGACCTTCGTCTCGGTCACCTACGGCGCGGGCGGGTCCAGCCGGGGCCTGACCGTGGACACCACCGAGCGGATCGCCACCGAGACCACGCTCACCCCGGTGGGGCACCTGACCGCGGTCGGCCATTCGCGCGCCGAGCTGCGCAACATCATCGGCCAGTACGCCGACGCGGGTGTGCGCAACGTGCTCGCGCTGCGCGGCGACCCGCCGGGCGACGTCAAGGGCGAGTGGGTGGCCCACCCGGACGGCTTCACCTACGCGATCGAACTGGTCGAACTGCTGCGCGCGTCCGGCGACTTCTGCGTGGGCGTCGCCGCGTTCCCGGAGATGCACCCGCGCTCGACGAGCTGGGACGAGGACGTGCGGCACTTCGTGGCCAAGTGCCGCGCGGGTGCCGACTACGCGATCACCCAGATGTTCTTCCGGGTCGAGGACTACCTGCGACTGCGCGACCGGGTCGCGGCGGCCGGCTGCGACATCCCGATCATTCCCGAGGTGATGCCGGTCACCAGCCCGACCACGCTGGTGCGGGCGGACGAGCTGAGCGGCTGCTCGGTGCCGACCGACCTGGCGGAGGCGGTCGCGGCGGTCGCCGACGACCGGGCGGCGGTGCGGGCGGTCGGGGTGGAGTTCGCGACCCGGATGTCCGAGCGGCTGCTCGCCGAAGGTGCGCCGGGGTTGCACTTCATCACCTTGAACCGGTCCACGGCGACCACCGAGATCTACCAGAACCTCGGACTGCACGAAGGATCGGGCACGGGGTCGGGCGACGGCTCGGGCGCGGCCTCGGGCGTGACCCCGGGCCAGGGATCGGGCCAAGCCGGCTGATCCGGTTCGCCCCCGCCGGCCGGTTCACCCTCTAGGGTGAGGCAACGCGCCGGTAACGAAGGGATCGCGACCGTGCAGATCGGCCTGGTGGTGCTCTACGTCCTGTTCGTGCCGATCGGGCTGTGGTTGCTGACCGAGGTGTTGTGGCAACACGGCGCGCCGTTTCGCTACCGCGTGCTCGCCTTCGTCGGCTTCGTCGGGGTGGCCGCGGGCGTGGGGATCAAGAACCCGGTGCTGATCGGCATCGGCGTGTTCTGCTTCGCCGTCGGCCAGTTCCTGACCACGCGCTACGTACGCAAGGCGTACCACCACGGCTGGACGATCAGCGGCCGCCGTCCGAAGGGCCGCCGAGCCAAGGCCCGCTGAGCCCCCTCCGGCCCGCCGGCCGTCCTAGGCGCGCCCGATCAGCTCCGCCACCAGTGCGGCGGACATGCCGACCCGGGTCAGGCCGCCGCCCGGGTGGGCACTCGCGCCGACCGAGAACAGGCCCGGTACGGCCGACCGGTTCGGCACCCGACGCGGCGCGGCCCGCCAACCGTCGGCACCCGCGCCCGGCACCTCGCCGCCCGGAGCGCCGGTGTGCCGGGCCAGGTCGGCGGGGGTGCGCAGCACCGACCACAACACCCGGTCGCGTACGTCCAGGCCGCGCCGGGCCATCAGGTCGAGCACGTTCGCCGCGCAGTCGTCCCGGACGGCGGCCGACTCCCAGTCCACCGGGCCCTGCCGGGGCACGCGCAGTCGTACCGTCCACGCGCTGTGCCCCTCGGGGGCCAGCGTCTCGTCGTCGGGAGCCAGCACGCACAGCGTGGGATCCGCCGGCGGCGTCGCGCGGTCGGCGAACAGCAGGTCCGGCTCGCGCTCGGGGTCGTCCGCGAACAGGTAGCTGCGGTGCGGCGTCTCGGGAGCGCGACCGCGCAGCGCGAGATGCAGTTCGAGCACCGCCGAGGAGGCGGGCACCCGGCCCGCCCCGGGAGTCTTCGAGCCCGGCAGCAGCCCGGCGGTCCCGGGATCGACGGGCAGGTCGGTGATCACGATGTCGGCGTCCAGCCGGCCGCCGTCGGCGAGCAGCACGCCGGACACCCGGCCGCCCGCGCGCTCGATCGTGGTCACCTCGGTGTCGGTACGTACCTGCACCTTCCGCTGCACACAGCGCGCGTGCAGCGCCTCGGTCATCCGGTGCAGGCCACCGCGCACCCACCACACCCCGAAGGTCTCCTCCAGGTACGGCAGCGTGGCCAGCGTCGCGGGCGCCTTGCCGGGGTGGCAGCCCGCCTCGGCGGCGAAACGTTCGAGGTGGGCGCGCAGCCGGGGGTCGCCCAGCCCGCTCCGGCCGAGCGAGCGCAGCGAGCGCCAGGGCGCGGTGGTGCGCAGGTCGGCCCGCCCGCCCGCGCTGCGCAGCCGCTCGGCCGGCCCGGCCGGGTCGGCCAGCAGCGGCGCCTCGAAGTGGCTCTTGCGGGTGACGCCCCACATCTCGCCGGCCCGGTGCAGCAGCCGCTGCCAGTCGTCGCCCGCACCGGGCCCGAAGCCCGACTCGAACGCGTCGTGCGTCCCGGATCGGGACGCGTTGGGGATGTCGACGACGGTGCGCGGTCCGTGCGCGGCGGCGAAGGACTCCCGGGTGGCGGTGGCGATCGGGACCAGGTCCACGACGTCCTCGATCGCGGCGCCGGTCTTGAGGAACAGGTCACGGTAGACGGCCGGCAGCGTGAGCAGCCCGGGGCCGGTGGTGAAGGTGAAGCCGTCCCGGACGATCGACCCGGACGCCCCGCCGGTCGTCGAGGACCGTTCGCAGATCGTCACCTCGTGCCGAAGCGTGGCCAGCCGAGCGGCTACCGCCAATCCACCCATACCTGCGCCGACCACCACGATGCGAGCCACGGTGGCACAGCGTATATGCAGGTGCGGGGGATCAGGCCCGCCCCCCGGGCCTGATCCCCCGCACCTTCCCGCGACCGCTCCCCACGGTCCACGGGCCCACCCCCCAGCGGGTCACGATTGGTAAGACTCGCGACCCGCGCAGAGGGTTGTACGCGCGAGGAAGATTTCTTTTCGGCGTGTGCGACGGGGTCGGAAATCGTGATCAACCCGGATACGGACGGCGATTCCCGGGCCCGCTTCTGAGTATCCGTACGGATGTCCGGCCCCGGCGCCGACCGGCAGAGTGGTCGGCACGGGGAAAGCGCCCACGGAAGCCTCGGGGGAGCGCCGTTCGGGGGAACGGCGGGGCGCGACGACATCGGGATCGGCGTGGGGGCGCCGGTCCCGATGGGACGATCGGCCGGCCGGGGGGCGGCGGGTCGTCCGGGGGCCGGCTTCGCCTGGGGAGGCGGAGCCGGTGCCTTCGTGCCGGGGCCGCCGAGGTCCCGGATCAGCCGGTGATCACCGCGATCAGCCGAGTGCCCGGGGTGAACGCGCCGCGCTCGGCGAGGGCGAACAGGCCGAACAACATCTTCCCGACGTAGATCGGTTCGGGCGCGAAGTCGTGCCGGGCCGCGAAGTCGGCGAGGAACGTGTCCAGCTCCGGGCCGCTGCGGGCGTAGCCGCCGTGGTGGAAGTCGTGCTCCACGTGCCAGTTGTCGGTCGGTGCGCCGCGGGTGCGCCGCTGGAGCTCGGCCACCTCGGCGGCGAGGAAGCCGCCCTTGAGCGCCGCGAAGCCGATCGCTCGCCGCCCCGGCGGCAGGCCCGCCGCGATGCCGGCGAGGGTGCCGCCGGTGCCCACCGCGACGCAGACCACGTCGAAGTCGTCGCCGAGCTCGGCGGGCAGTTCCGCGCAACCGCGCACGGCGGCCTCGTTGCTGCCGCCCTCCGGGAGCAGGTACGCGGGCCCGTGCACGGCGAGCAGCCGATCGAGCACCTGCGGTGTGTGCTTGGCCCGGTAGGTCGCCCGGTCCACGAACACCAGCCGCATGCCGTGTTCGACGGCGAAGGCGAGCGAGGGGTTGAGCGGGCGGTCGGCGAGTTCCTCGCCGCGCACCACGCCGACCGTGGCCAGCCCGAGCGCGTGGCCGGCCGCAGCGGTGGCCCGCAGATGGTTGGAGTACGCGCCGCCGAAGGTCAACAACGTCCGCTGCCCCTGCTCGCGGGCCGCCGTGAGGTTGTACTTCAGCTTGCGCCACTTGTTGCCCGGCACCTCGGGGTGGATCAGGTCGTCCCGTTTGAGCGCGAGGCGTAGGCCCTGGGCGGTCAATCGGGGATCGCACAGCTCGTGCAGTGGTGAGGGCAGACGTGGGCGCACCCGGTCAAGGGTGGCACGTCGGTCGGGTGCTCGGTGCGGGTGTCGGTGCGGTGTCGGTGTCGCCTGTCACGGTGGAACGCAAGGGAGCAACCCGCTCTCGACGGGTGATTCGGTGCACTCGAACATGCTCGAACATCACTCGAACACGACGGTTCGCCCGGAGCTGCGGCAATGACGTTGACGTGGGTGGGGGAGCGAGCTTTACTGGCAAACGAGATCGAACTTTTGTTCGATGAAGAGTTCGACTCGAACGGCACGGGGCAAGCGGATGGGCAGCCTGGGGCGGCGGTGCGTGGGGAAGCGCATCGCGGCTCCCGGCCTCGGCGGAGGAGGAGCTGGATGACGCGTCTGCACACCGACCCGGTAGAGGTGCTGCGCAGCGGTGGGGACCCCGCGCGGTTCCTGTGGCACGACCGGCTCTACGTGGTCCGGGAGGTGCTCGGCCACTGGGTGGAGACCGGCGAGTGGTGGCAACACGCGCGCTCGCGGACCGCCGTCGTGGCGACGGGGGAGCGCGAGGTGTGGCGCGTGGAGGCCGGGGCCGGCCGCAGCGCGCCGTTGGGTGTGTACGACCTCAGCCTGGACGCCGGCGCCGGGACCTGGACGCTGGCGCGGACCGCCGATTGAGGAGGTGACCGGGTGAGCGCGAGTGCGAGCCCGAGCGCGAGTTGGAACCAGTCCGCCCACATACCCGAGCCGCCGCCGATCCGACGGGCGCCCGTGCGCTGGTCGTCCGCCCCGCGCGGCGCGCTGGACCTGCTGACCCAGGCCCGGCGCGGGCTCACCGAGGCCGCCGTCGACCGCGACGCCGCGGAGCGGTACGCCACCGCCCATCTGGCCGCGCTGCGGGTGGCGGCGGCCGTGCTCGCCGCCCGGGCGCAGGCCGACGACGAGCGGGCGGGCCGCCGTCGGCGGGCCCCGCGCAGTGCCTGGGAGCTGCTGCCGAAGGTGGCGCCCGAGCTGACCGAGTGGGCGGCCTTCTTCGCCGCCGGCGCCCGCAAGCGTGCCGCGGCCGAGGCCGGACTGCCCGGCGCGGTCACCGGCCGCGAGGCGGACGACCTGATCCGCGACGTGGAGACCTTCTTCCGCCTGGTGGTGCGCCTGCTCGCACTGCCCCCGATCCCGGCCCCACCCCCTCCTATCGATTGAACGCACCGGATGAACCGACCCAGCCGACCGAACCGCCCGTTCGCGCACCTGCACGTCGCGTCCGGGCATTCGATGCGCTACGGCGTCGCGCATCCGCGCACGCTGATCGAGCGTGCGGTCGAACACGGCCTGGACACGCTCGCACTGACCGATCGGGACGGGGTCTACGGCGCCGTCGCGTTCGCGCGCGGGTGCGTCGCGGCGGGCATCCGGCCGATCCTGGGCGCCGAGCTGGCGGTGCTGCCGATCGAACCGGCCGCCGCCGAGCCGGGCCGGCGTCGGCGCACCCCGGCGCGCGGCGGCGCGTTCACCGACGCCGGGCACCCCCGGGTCACCGTGCTGGCCCGGGGCAAGGCCGGTTGGGGCGCGCTGTGCCGGTTGATCAGCGACGCGCATCGGCGCGACCGGGCCGACCCGGTGACCACGTGGGACGCGCTCGCCGCCACCGACGGCGCCGTGGTGGTACTGGTCGGACCCGACTCGGAGATCGGCCGGGCGGTCGCCGCCGACCGGCCCGCGCGCGCCGAGCGGCTGCTCGCCCGGGCCCGGACCGCGCTGGCCGAGGACGCCCTCTTCGTCGAACTGGTGTGCCATCTGGCGCCGCTCGGCCGGGCCCGCTCGGCCGCCCACGCGGCCCGGATGGCACTCCTGGCCGACACCCACCGGGTACCCGCCGTGCTCACCAACGCGGTGCGCTACGCCGACCGCGAGGACGCCGTGGTCGCCGACGTGCTCGACGCGGCCCGCCGACTGGTCCCGCTCGGCCGACACCACCTGAGCCGCACCGGCTCCGAGGAATACCTCAAGCCCACCCTCGACATGGTCGCCGTCGCCGCCGAGATCACCTGCCTGGCCGGCCGCGGCACCGCCGCCGCACTGCTCGACGCCACCCGCGCCCTCGCCGACGACCTGGTCCTGGACCCGGCCGAGGACCTCGGCATCGGCAGCGTGTTCTACCCCGAACCGGAGGTGCTCGGCGTGCCCGCGAGCCGGGCCGCCGCCGAACTGCGCGCCCGCTGCGAGGCGGGCCTGGGCCTGCGCGGCATCGCCCCCACCACCGAGGCGCGCACCCGCCTGGACGACGAACTCGCGCTGATCGGCCGACTCGGCCTGCCGTCCTACTTCCTGACCGTGGCCGGCGTGGTCGACCTGATCCGGGAGATGGGTGTGCGCTGCGCGGCCCGCGGCTCCGGCGCGGGCAGCCTGGTCAACCACCTGCTCGGCATCTCCGGGGTGGACCCGCTGCGGCACGGCCTGCTGATGGAGCGATTCGTCTCGGACCGACGCGCCGCGCTGCCCGACATCGACGTCGACGTCGAATCCGCCCGCCGCACCGACGTCTACCGGCGGATCATGGAGGTCTTCGGCCCCGAGCGCTGCGCGTGTGTGTCGATGGCCGAGACCTACCGCGCCCGCCACGCCATCCGCGACGTCGGCGCCGCGCTCGGCCTGGCCGCCGGCGAGATCGACGAACTGGCCAAGGCGTTCCCGCACATCCGCGCCCGCGACCTCGCCGCGGCCCGCCGCGACCTGCCCGAGCTGCGCGGCAGCCGAATCGCCCGGGACGGCGGCCTGGACGGCCTGTTCGCCCTCGCCGCGCGCCTGGACGGACTGCCCCGACACCTCGCCCTGCATCCGTGCGGCGTACTGCTGTCCAACCCCACCCTGCTGGACCGCACCCCCGTCGAGACCTCCGCGCAGGGCTTCCCGATGAGCCAGTTCGACAAGGAGGACGTCGAGCACCTCGGGCTGCTCAAACTCGACGTGCTCGGCGTACGCATGCAGTCCGCGATGGCACACGCGGTGGCCGAGATCGAACGCGTCGAGGGCACCGCCCCCGACCTGGACACGATCGCGTACGACGACCCCGCGACCTTCGAGCTGATCCGCTCCAAGCGCACCCTGGGCTGTTTCCAGATCGAATCGCCCGGTCAGCGCGAGCTGATCGGCAAGTTCGCCCCGGAGACGTTCGAGGACATCATCGTGGACATCTCGCTGTTCCGACCCGGCCCGGTCAAGAGCGACATGGTCACCCCGTTCCTGGCGGCCCGCCAGGGCTGGGCCGAGCCGTACTACATCCACGAGGACTTCCGGGACGCGCTCGCCGAGACCTGCGGCGTGGTGGTCTTCCACGAACAGGTGATCCGGATCATCCACATCGCCACCGGATGCGATCTCGCCCGCGGCGACGCGGCCCGGCGCGCGCTGGGCAGCCACGAGCGGAAACCGATCGTCCGCGACTGGCTGTACGAGCGAGCCGCGGCCCACGGCTACCGCACTCCCGTGATCGACAAGATCTGGGAGGTGCTGGAGGCGTTCGCGTCGTTCGGCTTCTGCAAGGCGCACGCCGCCGCGTTCGCGGTGCCCACCTACCAGTCCGCGTGGCTCAAGGCGCACCACACCGCCGCGTTCCTGGCCGGCGTGCTCACCCACGACCCGGGGATGTACCCCAAACGGCTGATCCTGGACGACGCCCGCCAATTCGGCGTGCCGATCCTGGGCGTCGACGTCAACCGCTCGGACGACGTCTACCGGGTCGAGCCCGCCGCCGACGGCACGCCCGGTCTGCGGATCCCGCTCGCCGAGATCAAGGGCATCGGCGCCGACGAGGTCGCCCACGTGCTGGCGCACCGCCCGTACACGTCCCTGGTCGACTTCAGGGCCCGCGCCGGCGCGTCCCGCCCGACCACCGAACGGCTGATCACCGTCGGCGCGTTCGACACCGTGCACCCGGCCCCCAGCACCCGCCGCGACCTGCTGCTGCACCTCGCCGACCTGGACCGGCTCGGCCGCGCCGGGCGGCATCGGGGCGGCGCCGAGCTCGATCTCGGGCTGGCCCCCGACACGCCGCCGGCCACCGGGCTGCCCGAGTTCACCGCCGTCGAGCGGGTCCGCGCCGAACTCGACATCCTCGGTCTGGACGCCGACCGACACGTGCTCGACTTCTACGCGCCGTTCCTGGCCGACCTGGGCATCACCCGCGCCCGCGACCTGCTGAACCGGCGCAACCGCGCCGAACTGCTCGTGGCCGGCGTCAAGGTGGCCACCCAGACCCCGCCGATCCGCACCGGCCGCCGGGTGATCTTCCTGACCCTGGACGACGCCACCGGACCGGTGGACACCACCTTCTTCGAGGACGCCCAGGACCCGTACGCGGCCACCCTGTTCCACTCCTGGCTGCTCGTCGTGCGCGGCGTGTTGCGGCGCACCGGCCCGCGCGGCGTGTCGCTGCGGGCCACCGGCTGCTGGGAGCTGGGAGCCCTGTACGACGCCTGGAGCACCGGCGGCATCCCGGCCGTACACGAACTGATGGCCGCGTCGACCCCCACCGCCCCCGCCCCCGCCGCCCGCCGGGTCCTGGTGCACGCGAGCGGCTTCAAGGTCTCCCCGTACGCCGACCTGCGCCCGGCCGGCGGCCCCGGCAAGCAACCCCCGCGCAAGCTCTGGCACGCCAGCCCCGGGAGCGCGGGATGATCGTCCACAACGCCCTAAGGTGGAACCCGACCAGTTCCGGAGGAGGGTGTCCGTGTCCGACCAGACGCGCAGGCGCAGCTCGATGCGTACGGCCGTCGTGTGGCAGGTGCTGCGCGAGGCGTTGGACCGACGGGTCGAGGCGGCCGGGCGCGGCGTCCTGGACGTGCTCGACGCCGGCGGCGGCACCGGCAACCTCGCCGTGCCGATCGCCCGACTCGGCCACCGGGTCACCGTCGTCGACCCCAGCCCGGACGCGCTCGCCGCGTTCGAACGCCGGGCCGCCGAGGCCGGCGTCACCGACCTGGTCCGGGCCTACCAGGGCGACACGCACGGCCTGTTCGACGTGGTCGAACCGGACGCCGCCGACGTGGTGTTGTGCCACGGCGTGCTGGAGGTGGTCGACGACCCCGCGGCCGACCTCGCGCACATCGTCCGCGCCCTGCGCGCCGGCGGCACGCTCAGCCTGCTCGCGGCCAACCGCACCGGCGCGGTCCTGGCCCGCGCCCTGGCCGGACACTTCGACCAGGCCCGCGACCTGCTCGCCGACCCCGAGGGCCGATACGGCCCGGCCGATCCGCTGCCGCGCCGGTTCACCGTCGCCGACCTCACCGAACTGGTCGCCAAAACCGGCCTGGAGGCCGGCCCCGTGCACGCGATCCGGGTCTTCGCCGACCTGGTCCCGGGCGTCCTGGTCGACGACCCGGCCTCGTTCGACGCGCTCCTGGACCTGGAACGCGCCGCGGCCGAACAGCCGGAGTACCGCGCCCTGGCCACCCAACTGCACCTGTTGGCGAGCAAGCCGGCGGGCTGACCCGCACCCCGATCGCATCCTCGGTACGGGCGGTGCCGGATGAGCACCGCCCGATCCGCCCCGCCGGCGATCATGCACGTGGACATGGACGCCTTCTACGCGTCCGTCGAGATCCGCCGCAACCCCGAACTGCGCGACACCCCGCTGGTGGTGGCCGGCCAGGGCCCGCGCGGGGTGGTGCTCTCCGCCACCTACGACGTGCGCGCGCTGGGCGTACACGCCGGCCAGGCCACCTCCCGGGCCCGCCGGCTCGCCCCGCACGCGGTGTTCCTGTCACCGGACCACGACGACTACGGGCTGGTCTCCGGCGGCGTGATGGAGGTGCTCCGCTCGATCACCCCGCGGGTGGAGCCGCTGTCCCTGGACGAGGCGTTCCTGGACCTGGCCGGGGTCACCCGCCGACTCGGCCCGCCGGCGGCGATCGGCGAGAACATCCGCGCCCGGATCCTCGACGAGCAGGGCATCACCTGTTCGGTCGGCATCGCCGACAACAAGTTCACCGCCAAGCTGGCCGGCGCACTGGCCAAGCCGGACGGACTGAGCGTGATCCGTCCCGAGGAGGTGGTGGACTTCCTGCACCCGCTCCCGGTGGACCGGCTGTGGGGCGTCGGCGAACGCACCGGCGCGCTGCTGACCGATCTGGGCCTGACCACCATCGGTGATGTCGCGCACACCTCGGTCGAGACCCTGAGCCGCGCGCTCGGCCCGGCCGCGGGTCGCGGACTGCACGAACTCGCGTGGGGCCGGGACCGGCGTCCGGTGATCCCGTGGGAACCCGAACGCAGTATCGGCGCGGAGGAGACTTTTCCCACCGATGTGGACGACCCGGACGTGATCCGCCGCACCCTGCTCGACCTCGCCCACCGCACCGCGACCCGACTGCGCCGGGCGAAGGCGGCCGGGCGGACCGTCACGATCAAGATCCGATTCGCCGACTTCAGCACCATCACCCGGTCCAGGACCCTGCGCGAGGCCACCGACGTGGGCCACGAGATCTACGGCGTGGCCTGCCTGCTGCACGGCGCACTGGGCCTGGAACGGGCTCGACTGCGGCTGGTGGGCATCCGGGTGGAGGGCCTGGTCGGCGGCGCCTACCCGCGCCAACTGGCGCTCGGCGAACGGCTCCTGGGCCGGCGCGAGGCGGAGCGCGCGGCCGACGCGGTGCGCGGCCGGTTCGGCGACGCGGCGCTGACCTCGGCCACGCTGCTCACCCCCGGATCCGGCTCGCACGGGCGTTCCGGGCGCTGAGTCCGACCCCGCGGATCACGACCGGTACGCGGCTGTGACCCACGTGGCCCCGCCCCTCAGCGCGAACCCGCTCCGGCCGCATATCATCGAAGCCCTGACCGGGGGACATGAGCGTGCGCCGGACAGGGCAGGAGTGTCGACAGGGGCGGGGATCGATGTGGTGACCCATCATCTTGGAGCAGGCTTCGAGCCCGTGCCGAGGGTGGCTTTCACGACAGCGATTACCTGCCTATCCTGAAAGGGCCGCAAGGTCGCGTCGCGGCCGACGAAGGAGGACGCCGTGCCGCTCTCAGAGCACGAGCAGCGCATGCTTGAGCAGATGGAGCGAGCGCTCTACGCCGAAGATCCCAAATTCGCGACAGCGCTCGAAGCAGCCGGCATGCGCCGGCACACCCGGCGACGCACCGTCCAGGCAATCCTCGGATTCCTGCTCGGCATCGTCCTGTTGATGACCGGCATGATGGTCCAACAGATCTGGGTGAGCGTCATCGGCTTTCTGGCGATGCTCGGTGGGGCGCTCCTCGCGGTCACCGGCTGGCGCCGGGGACCCGCGACGGCCAACGCGGGCGAAGGCGGCGGCGCTCCCGGGCGCGCACCGCGCCGGCGCAAGGCCAAGGTGATGAACCGCATCGAGGACCGCTGGCGCCGTCGGCGCGAGGAAAACGGCGGCTGACCCTTCGGGTGATCCGGACGACGCGGCGGGGGAGACCCCGCCGCCGCCCGGCCGACGGGCGGACCCGGGGTCGAGACCCATCGACCCACCCGGGTGATTCGCTACGCACACAGCAAACGCCGCCGGCGGTGACTCCCGAGATCCTCGGGAGTCACCGCCGGCGGCGTTTTTCGTAGGTTTCGGGCGGCCGCTGCACCCCGGCCCCGCCGTACTCAGCCGACGTCGGCCGGCTTCACGGTGGGCCCGGGGCCGTCGCCGCGGCGACGGCGCGGTCGGAACCGCTCGACGAACGTGTACCGGCGCTCGGCCAGGCTCGGTCGACCCCGGCGGCGCAGCGACGACGGGAGCAGCGTGGCGCGCAGTCGCGCGCCGCGCCCGGCCCGTGCGAGCAGGCCCTTGCGGATCGCCCGTACATCCTCGCCCAGCCCGGCCTCCCGGGTCGGCGGGGTCTGCGCGTACAACAACCGCTCGGTGGCCAGTGCGACGCGCGGCAGCGCCTCGCGGGCCGCGAGCAGCGCGGCGGACTCGGGGTTCGCGGCGTCGTCCGCCGCCGCGGATCGCTCGGCGAGCACGAGCAACAACCGCTGCGCCGCCTGCCGCGGCGTCTCCCCGTCCGGTGCCGGATGGCCCAGGTCGCGGGCGGTGTCCAACACCTCGGCCCAGCCGCCGAGCACCGGCCCGGCACGATCACCGGGTTCGGTGTTCGCCCCGTCCGCCGCCACGTTTCGGGTCAGCGCGGCGAGTCGACGCCCCCTGACCCGGCCCCGGGCCAACATCGGCGCCGCCGCGAGCAGTACGACCAACAGGATCGCCGAGCCGATCAACAGCGCCCGGCCGGAGAACCAGGGCCCGTCCGAGGAACCGCCGGCGGTGACCGGCGCGGTGCTCGCGGACGCCGACGGCGTCGCGCTCTGCGAGCTCTGCGGCTGCTTCGTGGGCAGTTCGCCCGCGCTGCCCGGCGGCGCGGACGGCGCGACCGGCGCGACGTCCTGCTGGGCGTAGGAGGGCGAGTTGCCCCGCGAGGGGGTCGGCTCGAACCGGATCCAGCCCGCTCCGGCGAAGTACAGCTCCGGCCACGCGTGCGCGTCGTGGCTGCTGACCTTGTAGGTCAGATCGGTCTGCAGGGTGCCGGGGATGAAGCCGACCGCGACCCGGGCCGGGATGCCCAGCGTGCGGGCCATCACCGCCATCGCCGAGGAGAACTGTTCGCAGTAGCCGACCTTCTGCTCCAGGAAGTTCTCCAGCGCGGAGGCGCCGTTGCCCTGCGGGACCTTGGTGTCGTAGCGGAACTGGTTGGAGCGGGCGAACCACTCCTCCAGGTTGCGGGCCCGGTCGTAGGAGGTGCCGTTCCCGCCGATCTTGAGCGCCTGCTGACGGATCCGGTTCACCATGTCGGCCGGCAGCGGCAACGACACGTACGGCGCGAGCGAGGGCGGCGGCGGCCCGGCGGCCTTGAGCTGGGCCGGGGTCGGCTCGACGTCCAGGCTGGTCACCGTCCAGCCCAGCCCCCGGGTGTCCTGCTTGTTGTCGCCGAGCAGCAGCCGACCTTCGGGCTCGAACCGCCAACTGCCCTTCACCTGGACCTGCGACGCCGGGTAGGGCATCGGCAACGAGCCCTGCCGATATCCGTCGTTGGCCTCGATCCGGGTGGTCACCTCGGCGGTGCGCACCGCCGGGTCCAGTCCCGCGGGCTTGGGGAAGTCCTTGGGCACGTCGGTCAGTTGCCGTTCCGAGGGCTGCCAGGTGCGGCCGTCGAATCGGTCCAGGGAGGAGATCCGCAGGTAGATCGAGCCGGGGGTGGCCGCGTTGGTGCGGTAGCGCATCAGCTCGACGTTGTCCGCGCGGTTCAGTTCGTCGGAGAGCTTGACCACGGGGTTGATCGTGGTCAGGCGGTGCGACTGCGGTCCGTTGTCGGTCTTGTCGATCAGCCGGTTGGCGCTGAGCGGGATCAGCGCCGGGACGGCCACCGCCACCGCGAGCGCGGTCAGGCCGATCCGGCCGCCGCCGCGCGCGGGTGGGCGGTACTGGCGCGGCGCCGGATAGCCGGGCGGGGTCGGCGGGGTCAGTGGGCGACCCCAGCGCAACAACCGTTCCCGGCCCTCCGCGAGCAGCAGCAGCACGTAGGCCAGCGCCGCGATCAGGAAGATCGCCCAGCCCAGTCCGGACCGGGACAGCGCGGCCGGCACGCTGTAGAGGGCCAGCAACGGCAGGCCCGCGGGGGCCGCCTGGGCGTAGGTGACCGCGATCAGGTCCACGAGTACGGCCATGCCGCCCATCACCAGCAGCAGGATCGCGATGATCCCGGGCGAGGCCGGCGCGGGCGTGGTGAACTCGCGGATGTCCTGCCCGCCCACGCGCAGCAGTTGCACGAACGCGTCGATGCTGCTCGGGGTGGGGATCGGGCCGCTGGCGTCGGGCACGCAGACGAGCAGCAGATAGGGCACCAGCGCGGCGAGTTGGGTCAACCCCACGATCGGGCGGGGCACCCGGATGCGTCGGGCCCCCTCGCCGACCAGGGCGACCAGGAGGATCGCGCCCAGACCCTGGGCGATCCAGCCGCCCGCGTCGACCAGCGGGAGCAGCGAGGACGACGTCAGCGCGGTCGCGAGTCCCGCGACCAGGGCCAGGCGCAGCCGACCGGTCATGACCTTCCCCCTCCATCGACGGTGCCGCCCCCGACCGTGGGCGCCGCGCGCGGGCGCGGCGGCGGGGGCGAGGGGTTGCCGGCGCTCGCGGGCGCGACGGGAGCACTCGCCCGCGAGGTGCCGGCGAAGGACATCGAACCGGCCGCGGCGGGGTCGCCCACCCGACCGGCCGAGCGCCACAGCTCGGACAACCGCGAACCGGCCCGGGCGGACAACACCCGCCAGCCGGCCTGACGCAGCAGGGCCACCGCGCTGTCGTGCGGCAACGCGCCGGGTACCCGGCCCCACGTGCTCACGTCCAGGACGACCGCGACGCCGCGGCCGGATCGGTGCCGGGCCCGACCGAGCCGCTTGACGTCGTCCTCGGTCAGCGCGCCGAGCACGGCCACGGTCAGCCCGCCGCCGTTGGGATCACGCAGTGCGGGCTCGGCCTGGTCGAGTGCGGCCACCGGCACGGTCTCCACCACGGCCAGCGCGTCCAGCAGGAAGCCCTCCAGGTCGCCGGGCGCGGCCCGGATCCCCTCCAGGTCCCCGGCCAGGGCGTCGCCCTCGGCGTCGAGCAGCCGGGTGGTGTAGCCGCGACGGCACAGGTGCACGCCCACCGAGGCGGCGGCCGAGACGACCCATTCGAAGGACGAGGCCGGTCCCTCGCCCACGTGCGCGCCCGCGCGCGTGTCGATCATCACGGTGGCCCGGTTCTGCCACGCCTGTTCCTCGCGGCGCACCATGAGTTCGCCGCGGCGGGCGGTGGAGCGCCAGTGCACCCGGCGCACGTCGTCGCCGTGCCGGTACTCGCGCGGGACCACGTCCTCCTCGCCGGACGCGGACACGTTGCGGGCGTGGCTGTCGCCGTAGCCGGTCCACTCGCCGCCCAGGTCCACTGCGGGCAGCGGTTGTACCGCCGGGGTGACCACCAGGGTGTCCCGCGCGGCGAAGGATCGGGTCAGTTCGCACATCCCGAACGGGTCGGCCATCCGCAACCGCAGCGGCCCGACCGGGAAGCGCCCACGCAGGTCGGAGCGGACCCGGTAGGACACGTGCCGACTGCCGTGCGGCTCGATCCGGTCGAGCACGAACCGCGGTCGCGAGCCGAGCACGTAGGGCACGTGGTCCTCCAGCATCAGCAGGCCGGTGGGGATGCGCGAGACGTTGTCCACGCGCAGCCGTACCTGTGACTCGTGACCGGCCGCCACCCGGGGCGGTTCCAGCGCCCGGGCACTGGTGACCAGGTGCCGGGTGCGGGCGACGATCAGTACCGACACCAGAGGCAGCGCGGTGAGCAGGAAACCGACCCGCAACAGGTCGCGTTGGCCCAGGATCACCGCGCAGATGCTCGCGGCGACCCCCGCCGCGAGGAAGGACCGCCCCCGCGTCGTCAGGCCGGACAGGGCGGTACGCACGTCAGCGCGCCGCCCCGGAGCCCGTGCCGCCGAGGCGACCGTCGGACGGCACCGGCGCGTAGCCCTGGTGCGCGGTGGGTGCCTGTGTCGGGTACGGCCGGCCGCCGTTGTGCTGCGGGACGCCACCGGGGTAGGGCAGGTGCGCGGGCGGCGCGGGCGGGACCTGCACGGTCTGCGGGGCGCCGATCCGACCCTGGGCCGGCGGGAGCTGCCCGTTCGGCGAGCCGGGGACCGGGACCTGGCGGACGATGTCGGCGACGATCTGCTCGGGGGTGCGCCGGGCCATCTGCGCGTCGGCGGTCGGCAGCAGCCGGTGTGCGAGCACCGCGACGGCCAGCGCCTGCAGGTCGTCCGGGAGCACGTAGTCGCGGTTGTCCAGCGCCGCCGCCGCGCGGGAGGCGCGGACCAGGTGCAGGGTCGCCCGCGGCGAGGCGCCCAGGCGCAGTTCGGGGGAGCGGCGGGTGGCGTCGACCAGGTCGACCGCGTAGCGCGCGACGGCCGGGGACACGTGCACCCGGCGCACCGTGTCCGCGAGTCGGACCAGGTCCTCGGCGTCGGCCACCGGGCTCAGGTCGGTCAGCGGCGAGCCGGCGCTGTGGCCGCCGATCATCCGCAGTTCGGCGTCCGCCGCGGGGTAGCCCATCGAGACCCGGGCCATGAACCGGTCCCGTTGTGCCTCGGGGAGAGGATACGTTCCCTCCATCTCCACCGGGTTCTGCGTCGCGATCACCATGAACGGCGCCTGCAGTTCGTAGGTGGTGCCGTCGACGGTGACCTGACGCTCGGCCATGCACTCCAGGAGCGCGGACTGGGTCTTGGGCGAGGCCCGGTTGATCTCGTCGCCGACCACGATGTTCGCGAAGATCGCGCCGGGCTTGAACTCGAACTCGCGCTTCTCCTGGTCGAAGACGCTTACTCCGGTGATGTCGGAGGGAAGCAGGTCCGGGGTGAACTGCACCCGGCGCATCTCGCAATCGACCGAGCGCGCGAGGGCCTTCGCGAGCATCGTCTTGCCGACTCCCGGAACGTCCTCGACGAGCAGGTGGCCCTCGGCCAGCAATACGGTCAAGGCGAGGCGGACGACCTCGGGCTTGCCCTCGATCACGGTCTCCATGGCCCCGCGGATCCGATCGGTGGTGACCGTCAGATCCCCCAGACCGGCCTGATCGTTGAACGTCGACACCCGTGCCCCTCCCTGGAACCGCGTTGTGCACGCCCTGGGTAGGGCCACAGGCCGATTCTCCCGGTCGCGTGCGCTGCCGTCACCCCGTTGGCCGGCCCGGACGACGCACGATGCGACTCCGGAGGGTAGTCGACGCGCCGCAGGGACGATCCGGTCGGCAGAAAATGGCTCGGCCGAGACGGGACGGTCTCCTCGATAGTGCCGCGCCGAGCCGGAATTCGGGTCGGCAGGATCGGGGCGACGGACCCTAGGACTGTTCGGGAGCGTCTTCCGGTTGCACGTCCGGGAGGGGGAAAACCTCGCGCAACAGGCCGGTGGTGACGTCGTATACGAACCCGCGCACCGTGTTGTTGTGCAGCAGGAACGGTGACCTGCGCACCCGGTTCATCGACTGGCGCACGTCGCCGTCGAGATCGACGAACGCCTCGACCGCCCACTGCGGGCGCAGACCGGTGTCGGCCTCCAGTTCGCGGCGGAAGTCCTCGGTCACGGTGAGCATGCCGCACCGGGTGTGGTGGATCAGCACGACCTGTGTGGTGCCCAGGTGTCGCTGACTGATGGTCAGCGAACGCACCACGTCGTCGGTGACCACGCCGCCCGCGTTGCGGATCACGTGCGTGTCACCGAGTTCGAGTCCGAGCATCGCGTGCACGTCCAGGCGGGCGTCCATGCAGGTGACGACTGCGGTGTGTCGGACCGGCATCGCGGACATGCCGGGATCGCGGTACTTCTCCGCATAGTGGCGGTTGGCAGCGACAAGACGATCGACCATGGTCAGGACCGTACCGATCCCGGCCGTCTTTCGCCTCGTGGGGGGAGTCACACTGCCCGCGCGTCGAGGGTCTCGTCACCATTTCGGGTCTATGAGTGCCAATCCCGAAATGGGAGGTTCGTACCGGGAGCCCAATGCTGCGGAGGTGGAAACCCGCGCCCGATGTGGGGGAGTGGCGCGCGGGGGGCGCGCAATCGGGTGGTTCTCCCGACGTACCCCTTCTGACCTGGGCTTTTATCACGGATGGGAACAGAGTGACGCGCCCGAAAAGGGTTGACCGTGGGGTTTGGTGGAGTAGAGTGGCGGGAAATGGAGCTGAAAAGCTCCACGTGGCGGCCGGAGGTGCTCGGTGTTCCTGGGCACGTACGAGCCCCGGTTGGACGAAAAAGGCCGGCTGATCCTGCCGGCCCGGTTCCGGGACGAGCTGGCGGAGGGCCTTGTGATCACAAAGGGGCAGGAACGCTGCCTCTATGTGTGGCCCATCGCGGAGTTCACCCGGATCGCCGAACAATTGGGCCGCGCCCCGGTGACCTCGAAGGCCGCCCGGGACTACACGCGCGTCTTCTACGCGGGTGCCTCCGACGCGGTGCCGGACAAGCAGGGGCGGGTGCTGGTGCCGCAACCGCTGCGGGACTACGCCGGGCTCGACCGGGACAGCCGCGACTGCGTGGTGATCGGAACCAACACCCGGGTCGAGCTGTGGGCGGCGAAGACCTGGCACGACTACCTCGCGGAGCAGGAGCAGTCCTTCGCCGAACTGTCCGAGGAGGTGCTGCCCGGCCTGCTGTGACCGAGGCGGCGACGCCCGGTGCCGCGCACTCTCCCGCACCCCTCCCGAACGCGATCTCGACCGCGGCGCACCTGCGGCGAGGTCTCCACCCGCTCCGAGCTTTCTGGCACTCCTTCCCCGGTGCCAGAGGTCACTTCCCCAGACGAGCGGGCGGGGACCTGGCGGCATGTTCTCCCGGCACCTCGCGACCCAGCCTCTAGACTGCGGGTTTCCGCACGACGAAGGGCCCGGAGTGAACGCGACGATGGTGGAGGGGCCGTGACGGCGCCCGCCCACATTCCGGTCCTGCTGGAACGGTGCGTCGAACTGCTCGCCCCCGCGCTGCGCGCGCCCGGAGCGGTCGTGGTGGACGCGACGCTGGGGATGGGCGGGCACAGCGAAGCCCTGCTGACGGCCTTCCCCCAGGCACGGCTGATCGGCCTGGACCGCGACCCCGAGGCGCTGGAGCGCTCCGGCGCCCGGCTGGCGGGCTTCGGCGAACGAGCCACGCTGGTGCACGCGGTCTACGACGAACTGCCGCAGGTGCTCGACCGACTGGGCATCGAGCGGATCGACGGCATCCTGTTCGACCTCGGGGTCTCCTCGCTGCAACTGGACCGGGCCGATCGCGGCTTCGCCTACGCGCAGGACGCGCCGCTGGACATGCGGATGGACCCGACCGTGGGCATCACCGCGGCCGACATCCTCAACAGCTACACCGCCGGCGATCTGGCCCGGATCCTGCGCGACTTCGGCGAGGAGCGGTTCGCCCGCCGGGTCGCCGACGCGATCGTGCGCGAGCGGGAGAAGGAGCCGTTCACCAACAGCGCGCGGCTGGTCGACATCGTGCGCACCGCGATCCCGGCCGCCACGCGGCGCACCGGCGGCAACCCGTCCAAGCGCACGTTCCAGGCGCTGCGCATCGAGGTCAACGGCGAACTCGCGGTCCTGGAGCGCGCGTTGCCTGCGGCGGTGCGGGCGCTGGCGCTGCACGGGCGGATCGTGGTGATGTCCTACCACTCGCTGGAGGACCGGATGACCAAGCGGGTGCTCGCGGCCGGCGCCACCAGCAAGGCGCCGCCGGACCTGCCGGTGGTCCCGGAGGACCTGCAGCCCCGGCTGGAGTTGCTCACCCGCGGCTCGGAGAAGGCGAGCGAGCGGGAGAACGCGGACAACCCGCGCGCGGCCTCGGTGCGGCTGCGAGCGGCGGAACGGGTGCGGGAAGACCTGTGAATCGGGGCGGCGGACGGGGGAGCCGGGGATGAGCGGCGCGGCAAGGACGATGACCCGGATCCGGCTGGCCGCACACCAGGCCAAGGGTTCGACGCGCACCCCGTTCGTGGTGCTCGTGGTCGGCCTGCTCGGTGGTGGCCTGCTGTCCCTGCTGCTGCTCAACACCGCGCTCAACCAGGGCTCGTTCGAGTTGGGCCGGTTGCAAAAGCGCCAGGACCAGCTCACCGACGACCGGGAGGCGCTCCAGCGGGAGCTGGACGCCAAGGCCGCACCGGGCGACCTCGCGCGACGCGCCCAGGAACTGGGCCTGGTCCCGGGCGGCAGCCCGGTGTTCATCGATCCGGCGACCGGACGGGTGCTCGGCGTCCCGAAGCCGGCCACGTCCAAGCCGCCGCTGGTGCCCGAGACACCGGTTGCCCCGGTGTCGCCGGCGGCCCCCACGTCGCCCGCACCGCCGCCGGCGGCCGGTGGTGGGCCGGGGGCACCCGTGTCGGCCGGGCCGACCTCGGCCGGTGCCTCCGGCACGCCCGAGGCCACCGCGTCGGCTGCGCCGGCCGCCGAGGCGCCGGTCGCCTCGGCCGGCTCCACGACGCCGGAAGCGACCCGTTGACGGTGTTCGCCGCACCCCGGTTCGCCCACCCCGGCGACCGGCCCACCCGGCTCGACGGGTCGGCTCGGTGCCGGGCGCGCGGCCTTGCCCTTCCGGCTTTCCTCGACCATGTCGGACGAGGTGCGGGCCGCGGTCGGCGGTGGTGCGGCGGCGTCGAACCGCCGGGGGGTGCGCGTTTTCGGGTGGCCGGGTCCGGGTGGGGCCGCCGGTCGGTGGGCCTCGGGCGCGGGTGTGGTGTGTTCGGTGGGCGGGGTGGTCGGATGATCTCCCGTCCGGTGTGCGTGGTGTCGTCGGTTGCTCGGGTTCGGGTGCCGTCGCCGGTCGGCCGGTCGCCCGGTGGCGGGATCGGGCGACGTGGTGCGGCCGGGAACGGCGCCGCCCGCTCGTTCGCTCGTTGTACGTATGAGTCGCCGTGAGTGGCGTGCGGCCCAATTCAGGTGAAGGGACCTCGCGTTGACCGACGGACGCCGTGACCCCCGTGATCCGCGTGATCCCGACGAGCCGCGTTCGGCCGGCCGGGCCCGCCCGGAGCGTGGCGCCGACCCGGCCGCGTCCTCGGACCGCCGGCCCCGGCCGGCCGCCCGGCCGCGCCCGGCCGACGGCTCGGGTGCGCCGGACGGGCGACGCCCGCGTGCCGACCCGCCCGCGCCGCGTGGCGCGCGTCCGCGCGCGGGCGACGACGGGCGGGGCGAGTCCGGGGCGGGTCGGCCTCGGGCGGGTGCCGGGGGGCGGGGCGGTGCCGGTGTGGGTGGGCCCCGCGAAGGTGTCGGGGAGCCAGGCGAGTCCGGTGCCCGGGCCCCGCGTTCGGGTTCGCGTCGGCCCGGTGGCGAGGACGCGTCGTCGGCGCGCCGCGGTGGTCGGGCCGCCGACTCCGACGCGCCTCGGGCGGGCCGTTCGGGCGCCCGGGATGCCGGCGCGCGACCGGCTCGGCCGCGTGGCGGCGATGCGACAGAGGCGGGCGGGCGACCGGCTCGGCCGCGCTCGGGTGAGGTCGGGGCGGGTGGCGAGGGTTCGGCACGGTCGGGTGCCTCGGGTGGGCGGGAGGGCCGACCACGTGCGGGTGACGCGGCCTCCGGTGGGCGGTCGGCGCGCCCGGAGGGCGGCGAATCGGCCTCCGGTGGGCGGCCCGGTCGACCGCGGCCCGGCGCCGGTGCCTCGGGTGGGCTCTGGTCGCGGTTGCGGGCCGGGGACGCGGGCTCGGGTGGGCGTTCGGCCCGGCCCGGGGACGCGGGCTCGGGCTCGGGAGCGCGTGGCCGGGACGGTGCCGCGGCGGCCGGTGGGCGGTCGGTGCGCCCGCGCGGCGGAGCGGCGGACGGTGACCGGTCGAGTCGCTCGGGCGCGGGCGACGGTGGATCCGGCGCGGGTGCGGCCGGGGCCGGGCGGCGGGCGGGTGAGGGCGCCGCGCGGTCTCGCGAGGAACGTTCGGCCGCGCGGCGACCCCGGCCGAGGTCGAGCGAGGCACCGGTCGAGGGTGGCGCGGGGGCGCGTCCCGGCCCGCGGCCGCGCCCTCGGCCGGACGCGCGCGGGGTCGAGGCGCCCGGCCGGCCGGAACGCGTGCGGCGTCCGCGCCCGACCGGCGGTGAGGGTGCGCGCGGCGCTCGGGACGCCGCTCGGGCCGACCACGCCGGCGCTCGCCCGGTGCGCCCGGCCCGACCGCGCCCGGGGGCGGCCCGGCCCGGTCGCACCCGCGACGCGCATCCGGCCGGCCGGCCTCGGCCCGCCCGCCGGCCGCGGTCCGCCGTGCGGATGGGCGACCCGCGCAAGCGGCTGCGGATCGGGCTGATCGCGCTCGGCGTGGTGCTGACCCTGTTCGCCGGCCGACTGCTCCAGTTGCAGGCCCTGGACGCGCCCGCCTATGCCGCACAGGCCGCCGCCAAGCGCACCCAGACGGTCAATGTCCCGGCCGAACGCGGCTCGCTCACCGACGCCTTCGGGGTCAGCCTGGCCAAGTCGGTGGACGCGTACGACGTCACCGCCGACCCGGCCCAGGTGCAGAAGTACGACCCGCACGCCACCGCGCTGGCGCTGGCCCCGCTCGTGAACGGCGACCCGGTCGCCATCGAGGAGAAGTTGCGCACCCCCAAGTCGCGCTACGTGGTGCTCGCCGCACAGGTCGAGCCCGCGGTGTGGAACCACATCCGCCAGGTGCAGAAGGACCTGGGCAAGGTACGCCGCAACGACCTGGTCGGCATCTACTCGACCAAGCACAGCAAGCGGGTCTACCCGGCCGGACCGGTCGGCGCGAACCTGGTCGGCTTCGTCAACGCCACCGGCCACGGCGGCGGCGGCCTGGAGATGACCCTGGACGGCCGACTGGCGGGCAAGGACGGCCGGACCACCCAGGAGATGGTCTACGGCCGTCGGGTGCCCACCTCCGACCTCACCGGCCGCGAGGCGGTGCCCGGCGCCGACGTACAACTGACCGTCTCGCGCGACCTCCAGTGGTACGCCGAGCAGTTGATCGGCGCCAAGGTGACCGAGACCAAGTCCGAATCCGGCACGGTCGTGGTCCAGGACGTGCGCACCGGACAGATCCTGGCGATGGCCACCGCGCCCGGCTACGACCCCAACCACATCGGCCCCGGCGACGTGCACAACCTCGGCAACCGGGCCGTCGAGGAAGCCTACGAGCCGGGCAGCACCGGCAAGGTGATGACCATGGCCGCGGTCATCCAGGAGGGCCGGGCCACCCCCGGCACGCACGTGACCGTGCCGAACCGACTCGCGCGCGCCGACCAACTGTTCAAGGACGAGCACGACCACCCCACCCAGCAGCTCACCCTGGCCGGCGTGCTGGCCAAGTCCAGCAACATCGGCACGATCCTGGCCTCGGAACAACTCTCGCCCAACCGGGCCGAGGCCAACGCCAAGCTGCACGACTACCTGACCCGGTTCGGCGTCGGACAGCCCTCCGGGCTGAAGTTCCCGGGCGAGACGCCCGGCATCCTGGCCCAGCCGCAGAAGTGGAACGGCAGCCAGCAGTACACGATCCCGTTCGGCCAAGGCCTGTCGGTCAACTCGGTCCAGGCCACCTCGGTGTTCCAGACCATCGCCAACGGCGGCGTGCGGATCGAACCGAGCCTGGTCAAGGGCAGCACCGGCCCGGACGGGAAGTTCAAGCCCGCCGAGGCACCCAAGTCGAACGTGGTGGTCAGCCCGGAGACCGCCCGCCAGGTGAGCGACATGCTGGAGACGGTGGTCGCCGACGACGGCGGCACCGGCAAGAACGGCCGGATCCCCGGCTACCGGGTCGCGGGCAAGACCGGCACCGCGAACCGGGTCGACCCCAAGACCGGCCGCTACAACGGCTACACGACGTCCTTCATCGGCTTCGCCCCGGCGGACAACCCGCAGGTCGTGGTGTCCGTCACGCTCCAGGCGCCGGGCATCGACGGCGGCGGCGGCAGCCTGTGCGCACCGGTGTTCCAACAGGTGATGACGTTCGCCCTGCAGAGCCGCCGGATCGCCCCGAGCGGCAGCGCGCCGCTGGACCTGCCGATCGAGTGGTGAGGGTGCCGCGCCCGTTCGCGACGGCTTCCCCGTCGCCGGCCGCGGCACCACCGAGGACGAGTCGACGGCCCAAAGCGCGGTAGCCTGCCCGCCGTGCCCAACCGTGATCTGCGCCGCCCAGCCGAGGTGCGCCCCCAACCGCTGACCGGCCTGGCCGGGTTCGTCTCCGTCCCCCTCACCGGCGCCCCGAGCGACCCGGAGACGACGCTGACGGGTGTCACCCACGACTCGCGGGCCGTGCGCCCGGGGGATCTGTACGCCGGGCTTCCCGGCGAGAACTTCCACGGTGCCGCGTTCGCCGGACAGGCCGCCGCGGCAGGGGCGGTGGCCCTGCTGACCGACCCCGCGGGCGCCGAACTGGCCGCCGACAGCGGCCTGCCGACCCTGGTGGTCGCCGATCCGCGCGGCCGACTGGGTGAGATCGCCGCCTGGGTCTACGGGCGGCCCGCGCAGGACCTGGTGTTGTTCGGCGTCACCGGCACCAACGGCAAGACCACCACCGCCTACCTGCTCGACGGCGGACTGCGCGCCGGCGGCGGCACGACCGGGGTGATCGGCACGGTCGAGACCCGGATCGGCGAGGAGGTGGTGCCCAGCGTGCGCACCACCCCCGAGGCCACCGACGTGCAGGCGCTGCTCGCGTCGATGCGGGAGAACGGCGTCACCGCCGCGGTCATGGAGGTCTCCAGCCACGCGCTGGCGCTGGGCCGGGTGGACGGCACCGTCTACGACGTCGCGCTGTTCACCAACCTGTCCCAGGACCACCTGGACTTCCACGCGTCCATGGAGGAGTACTTCGAGACCAAGGCCGAGCTGTTCACCCCGCGCCGCTCGCGGATCGGCGTGATCGACGTGGACGACGCCTACGGGCGTCGGCTCGCGAAGACGGCGAGCGTGCCGGTGCTGACCGTGTCCGCGGCGGGCGCCCCGGAAGCCGACTGGCGGGCCGAGGACATCGACCCGGGCCCGGACGGCAGCCGCTTCACCGTGGTGGGCCCGGACGGGCAGAAGGCCGAGGCGAGCGTGCGGCTGGCCGGCACGTTCAACGTCTCCAACGCGCTGCTGGCGATCGTCGCGCTGACCGCGGGCGGCGTATCGCTCGCGGACGCGGTCGAGGGCGTGGGCCGCACCCCGGGCGTGCCCGGGCGGATGGAGCGGGTGGACGCGGGGCAGTCGTTCCTGGCCCTGGTCGACTTCGCGCACACTCCGGACGCGGTGGAGACGCTGCTGGGTGCGCTGCGCCCGGTGACCGCCGGCACGCTGACCATCGTGCTCGGCGCGGGCGGCGACCGGGATCGGGCCAAGCGCCCGCTGATGGCCGCCGCCGCCGCCCGGTTCGCCGACCGGGTCGTGCTCACCAGCGACAACCCGCGCTCGGAGGACCCGTCGGCGATCCTGGCCGAGATGCTCACCGGCATCCCGGGCCTCGCCGACCCGCACGGCAGCGTGCTGGTCGAGCCGGATCGGGTCGCGGCGATCGGGCTCGCGGTGGAGCAGGCCGGCCCGGGCGACACGGTCGTGGTCGCGGGCAAGGGACACGAGCAGGGCCAGGAGTTCGCGAACGGGGTCAAACACCCCTTCGACGACCGCGTCGAGCTGCGTCGCGCGGCGGCCAGAACCATGCACGGCGGCCCCGCGTCCCCGAAGCAGTCCGACGATGCGAGGATCGTGGCTCCCGCACCATCAACGCACACCCCGACGTCCGAGACCCCGAACCCAGGCGTCCCGGCGACCGGCACCTCGCGTGCCGAGGAGACGAACCAGTGATTTCCACCACTCTT
This sequence comes from Embleya sp. NPDC020886, assembly GCF_044333915.1. NCBI lineage: Bacteria > Bacillati > Actinomycetota > Actinomycetes > Kitasatosporales > Streptomycetaceae > Embleya > Embleya sp. NPDC020886. The sequence goes on from NZ_JBIRRX010000004.1 coordinate 710,189, forward strand.
GCCGAGATCGCGAAAGCTCTCGGAGGGCGGCTCGCGGGCGACGCGGACCCGAACGCCCGCATCACCGCCGAGGTGGTCGTGGACTCCCGCAAGGTCGGCCCCGGCTCGCTGTTCGCGGCCGTGCGCGGCGAACACGTCGACGGGCACGACTACGGGCGCGCCGCGATCGAGGCCGGTGCCGTCGCGGTCCTGGCCGACCACGACCTCGATGTCCCGGCGATCGTCGTGGACGACGTGGTCCGCGGTCTGGGCGTGCTCGCCCGGGTGATCACCGGCCGACTGCCGAACACCACGGTGATCGCGTTGACCGGGTCCTCCGGCAAGACGAGCACCAAGGACCTGATCGGCCAGGTGCTCGCCCGCATGGGCCCCACGATCGCCCCGAGCGGCAACTTCAACACCGAGATCGGCCTGCCGCTGACCGTCCTCGGCGTGACCGAGGAAACCCGATACCTGGTCGCCGAGATGGGCGCACGCCACATCGGCGACATCGCCTACCTGTGCGAGATCACCCCGCCGCGGATCGGTCTGGTGCTCAACGTCGGCTCCGCGCACATGGGCGAGTTCGGCGGTCGCGAGGGCATCGCCCGGGCCAAGGGCGAACTCGTCGAGGCGCTGCCCGCCGACGGCGTGGCGGTGCTCAACCAGGACGACCCGCTCGTGCGGGCGATGGCGCAGCGCACCAAGGCCCGCGTGGTCACCTTCGGCGAGAGCGCGAAGGCGGACGTACGGGCCGAGAACGTGACACTCGACGAGCAGGGCCGAGCCTCCTTCACGCTGTGCGTGCCGGAGGGCAGTGCGCCGGTGATCTTGCGCCTGTACGGTGAGCACCACGTGGCGAACGCTCTCGCGTGTGCCGCGGTGGCACGCGAAGTGGGCATGACCGTCGAGGACATCGCGGCGGCCCTCGGCGCTGCCGGTACGATCTCCCGCTGGCGGATGGAAGTGACCCGCAGGGACGACGGGGTGACCGTCGTGAACGACGCGTACAACGCCAACCCCGAGTCGATGCGAGCCGCGCTCAAGGCGCTCGTCGCGATGGCGGGCGGCAATCGTACGTTCGCCGTGCTGGGCGAGATGCGTGAGCTGGGCGAGGAGTCGCTGACCGAGCACGATGCGATCGGGCGACTCGCGGTACGCCTGAACATCCACCGGCTGGTGGCCGTGGGCGGCAGGGAGGCCGCCTGGATCGACATGGGCGCGAAGAACGAGGGTTCGTGGGGTGAGGAGTCGGTGCTGGTGCCCGACGTAGAGGCGGCCGTCGAACTACTCCGGGGCGAACTGGCCCCGGGCGACGTCGTACTGGTGAAGGCGTCCCGAGGGGTGGCCCTGGAACGGCTCGCGGCCGCGCTGTTGGCGGACGCCGCCGGGGACGACGTGAGCAACGCGGAGGTGCACGGGTGAGGGCCATCCTCATCGCCGGCGGCATCGCCCTGGTGTTGTCGCTGATCGGTACGCCGCTCGCGATCCGGATCCTGGTCAAGCGTGGCTACGGCCAGCTCATCCGGGACGACGGTCCGGCCGGACACCACAGCAAGCGGGGTACGCCCACCATGGGCGGCGCGGTGATCATCCTGGCGGCGCTGGCGGGTTACGGCGGCGCCAAGGCGATCACCCTGGAGACACCCAGCGCGTCCGCGCTGCTGGTGCTGTATCTGATGGCGGGCCTGGGCCTGGTCGGCTTCGTCGACGACTTCATCAAGATCGTCAAGCAGCGCAGTCTGGGTCTGCGGGCCAAGGCCAAGCTGGCCGGACAGTCCTTCGTGGGCATCTCGTTCGCGCTCCTGGCGATCCAGTTCAAGGACGCGCGCGGGTTCACCCCGGCGTCCACACACCTGTCCTTCGTGCAGGACACCGCGCTCGACCTGACGCCGGTGTTCTTCGTGATCTGGGCCTACATCCTGATCGCCGGGCACTCCAACGGCGTCAACCTCACCGACGGTCTGGACGGTCTGGCGACCGGGGCCTCGGTGATCGTGTTCGGCGCGTACACCTTCATCGGGGTCTGGCAGTACGGCCAGTCCTGCCTGAACGCGCCCGGCGTGGGCTGTTACGACGTGCGCGATCCGCTGGACCTGGCGATCGTGTCCGCGGCGATGATGGGTTCGTGTTTCGGCTTCCTGTGGTGGAACACGTCACCGGCCAAGATCTTCATGGGCGACACCGGTTCGCTCGCACTCGGCGGCGCGCTCGCCGGGCTGGCCATCCTGACCCGCACCGAGCTGTTGTCCGCGCTCATCGGCGGCCTGTTCCTGATCATCTCGCTGTCGGTGATCATCCAGGTGGGCTACTTCAAGATGACCGGCAAACGGGTGTTCAAAATGGCGCCACTCCAGCACCATTTCGAACTCAAGGGGTGGACCGAAGTACTCATCGTGGTTCGGTTCTGGATCATCGCCGGCCTGTGCGCCATTCTCGGGATCGGCATCTTCTACGCGGGCTGGGTTACGGGAACTTAAAGAGACGTGAGTAAGACAGACCTGAGCACCTTCACCCATCACGGTGCGCCGTGGGCCGAGTTGTCGTTCTGTGTCGCGGGCACCGGGGTCACCGGTGCCTCCGCGGCCCGGGCGCTGCACGGCCTGGGCGCGCGCGTCGTGGCGATCGACGGCGTCGACGACGACAACGCCCGGCGGCGCGCCGAGGAACTGCGCGCGGTGGGCGTCGAGGTGCGCCTGGGCGACGACGAGAGCCTGCCGGAACGGGTGGACGTACTGATCGCCTCGCCCGGACTGCGGCCCACCAAGCCGCTGTTCGCCGCCGCGCGCGCGGCGAGTGTGCCGGTGTGGGGGGATGTCGAACTGGCCTGGCGGCTGCGGCCGCGGGAGAACCCCGCGCCGTGGCTGGCGATCACCGGCACCAACGGCAAGACCACGACCGTGCGCATGCTCGCCTCGATCCTGGAGGCGTCCGGCAAACGGGTCGCGGCGGCCGGCAACGTGGGCACGCCCGTGGTGGACGCGGTGCTCGCCCGCGACGGGGACGGCGAACCCGCCTACGACGTACTCGCGTTGGAGTTGTCCAGCTTCCAACTGCACTGGCTGCCGACCTGGGAGGAAAGCCCCAAGGACGACGCCGGCGCGCCGCGGATGCTGGCCGCGGCGGTGCTCAACATCGCGCCGGACCACCTGGACTGGCACGGCTCGCCGGAGGCGTACGCGGCGGACAAGGGCCGAATCTACGGCGGTTGCCAGATCGCCTGCGTGTACAACCTGGCCGACCCGCAGACCGAGCAGCTCGTGCACGAGGCCGAGGTCGAGGAGGGCTGCCGCGCGGTCGGCTTCGGGCTCGGCCCGCCGAGCCTGTCCAACTTCGGGGTGGTCGAGGATCTGCTCGCCGACCGGGCGTTCGTGGCCGATCGGCACAGCACGGCCGCCGAGTTGGCCACCGTGGGCGATGTGAACCCGCCCGCGCCGCACAACGTGGCGAACGCGCTGGCCGCCGCCGCGCTGGCCCGCGCCTACGGCGTGCCGCCGGTGGCGGTGCGCGACGGGCTGCGCGCGTTCCGGCCGGACGCGCACCGGATCGCGCACGTGGCGACGGTGGCCGGTGTCGACTACGTGGACGACTCCAAGGCCACCAACGGCCATGCCGCGGCGGCCTCGCTGGCCGCCTACCGGGACATCGTGTGGATCGCGGGCGGCCTGGCCAAGGGCGCCTCGTTCGACGACCTGGTCTCCGGCGCGAAGAACCGGCTGCGCGCGGTGGTGCTGATGGGCGCCGACCGTGCGGTGATCAAGGACGCGCTCGCGCGACACGCCCCCGATGTCCCCGTGGTCGAGGTCGCCGCGACCGACACTGGGGCCATGGAACTGGTGGTGGGTGAGGCGGCGGCGCTGGCGCGGCCCGGGGACACCGTGCTGCTCGCGCCCGCGTGCGCGTCGATGGACATGTACGCCAACTACGGAAAGCGCGGCGACGCCTTCGCCGACGCGGTTCGCGGACTCGACCCAGCGGCCGGCTGACCGGGCGAGCGATGGCCGCCGGTCCGCAGACTCGCGAGGCACGCCCCACGCCCACCGCCGACAAGCGGCGGCCGCGGGGCGGTTCGCGGTTGCCCAAACCGCGCGCCGACCCGGCGCGCGCGCCCGGATCGGCGCGCCGCGAGGTGCGCCGGGCCCTGGACAGCCCGCTCACCGCCTACTACCTGCTGCTCGGCTCGGGCCTGCTGCTGACCGTGCTGGGTCTGGTGATGGTGCTCTCCGCGTCGCAGATCACCTCCCGGACGATCTACGGCTCCTTCGACGCGATCTTCACCAAGCAGTTGATCGCGGTCGCGATGGGCTTCCCGTTGATGTGGATCGCGTCACGTCTGCCGCTGCGCTGGTATCGCCGGTTGGCCTATCCGTTCCTGATCGGCTGCGTCGGCGCGCTGTGCCTGGTCCTGGTGCCCGGTCTGGGCATCGAGGTGAACGGCAACCGGAACTGGATCGGCTTCGGCTCGTTCCAGATCCAGCCCTCCGAGTTCGCCAAGCTGGGCCTGGTGTTGTGGGGGGCCGACGTGCTCACCCGCAAGCGCCGGCTGCTCGGCCGGTGGCGGCACATGTTCGTCCCGCTGCTGCCCGGGGCCATGGTGATCCTGTTCCTGGTGCTGCTCGGTGGTGACATGGGCACCGCGATGATCATCACCGTGCTGGTGCTCGCGCTGTTGTGGATCGCCGGCGCGCCCGGCCGGTTGTTCGCCATGGCGATCGCCGTGGTGTCCGTGCTGGCCACCGTGCTGATCGTGCTCAAGCCGCACCGGGCCGCCCGCTTCGCGGGATTCCTGGACCCGTTCTCCGACCCCAACGGCAGCACGCTGCAGGCCGCCCAGGGCATCTATTCGCTCGCCACGGGCGGCTGGTTCGGCAGTGGAATCGGGACAAGCTACGGCAAATGGGGCACTTTGCCCGAGGCGCATACAGACTTCATCTTCGCCGTCATCGGCGAGGAATTGGGTCTGGTGGGGACGCTGTCCGTACTCACCCTCTTCGCGGCCCTAGGCTATGCAGGTATCCGCGTCGCGAGTCGCACGAAAGACCAGTTCGTACGGCTCGCCGCGGGTGGCGCGACCGCGTGGATCATGGCCCAGGTCATGATCAACGTCGGGGCGGTGCTCGGCCTGCTGCCGATCGCCGGAGTGCCGTTGCCATTGGTGTCCTACGGAGGTTCCGCCCTGCTTCCGACCATGTTCGCCGTGGGCATGCTGTTGTCCTTCGCCCGAGGTGAGCCAAAGGCCGAGGCGGCGCTCGCCGCACGCGGGCCCGGGGCGGTTCGTCGAGCGTTCGCGCGGATCCTGCCGCGCAGGGATGGGTGAATCAGGTGCATGTCGTCCTTGCCGGCGGAGGAACCGCCGGGCACATCGAGCCCGCTCTGGCATTGGCGGACGCGCTGCGCCGCCAGAACCCCAACGTGGGTATCACGGCGCTCGGCACGGCCAAGGGCCTGGAGACCAAGCTCGTTCCCGCTCGCGGCTACGAACTCGCGTTGATCCCGGCCGTGCCGTTGCCGCGCAAGCCCACGCCCGAGCTGATGACCGTTCCCGGTCGCCTGCGCGGCACCATCCGCGAGGCCGCGGCGGTCCTGGAACGGACCAACGCGTCCTGCCTGGTCGGCTTCGGCGGCTACGTCGCGCTGCCGGGCTACCTCGCGGCCAAGCGCCAAGGGGTGCCCACGGTGGTGCACGAGGCCAACGCCCGGCCGGGTCTGGCCAACAAGATCGGCGCCCGCTACACCCGATTCGTCGCGGTGAGCACGCCGGACAGCAAACTGCGCGGGGCCCGCTACATCGGCATCCCGCTGCGCCGGGCGATCGCCACGCTGGACCGCAACGCGCTGCGCGACGAGGCCCGCGCGATGTTCGGCCTGGACCCGATGCGGCCCACGCTGCTGGTCTTCGGCGGTTCGCAGGGCGCCCGACGGCTGAACGAGACGCTCGCCGCCACCGCCCAGCAACTGCTCGCCGAGGGCGTCCAGGTGCTGCACGCGGCCGGGCCCAACAACGAACTCAAGATCAGCTCGCCGCCCGGCGGCCCGGCCTACGTCGTGGTGCCCTACCTCGACCGGATGGACCTGGCCTACGCGGCGGCCGACATGGTGCTGTGCCGGGCGGGCGCGATGACCTGCGCCGAGCTGGCCGCGGTCGGCCTGCCCGCGGCCTACGTACCGCTGCCGATCGGCAACGGCGAGCAACGGCTGAACGCGCAGCCCGTGGTCAAGGCCGGTGGCGGCCTGCTGGTCGACGACGCCGACCTGACGCCGGACTGGATCCGCTCCTTTGTGCTGCCGGTGCTCACCGACGCGCGCAGGCTGCACGACATGGGCAAGGCGGCGGCCGAGTTCGGTCGGCGCGACGCCGACGAGGAACTGGTCCGGATGGTCCACGAGGCGATCGCCGCCGCGCGATTGCCTCAGTAGTCGCAGGCCGAGGAGCGTTCTTGCCCGAGACGAGGGAGCGCGCGCCGGGGCGTCCGGCCAAGGTCCGCCCGGGGCGTCCGGCCAAGGCCGGGCGCGGCCCGCGGCGGCGCTGGACCAATCTGCGCCCGCTCCTCGTCCTGGTGCTGCTCGTGCTGCTCGCCGGGGCCGGGTGGGGGATCGTCTATCACTCGCCCCTCCTGGACACCCGCACGGTGGCCGTCGGCGGAACGGGCACGCTGCCCCGGGATCAGGTCGCCCGGGTCGCGGCGGTGCCCATCGGCGAGCCGCTGGCCGGGATCGACCTCGACGCGATCCGGGCCCGGGTGGCCGCGATCCCGCGGGTCGCCTCGGCGCACGTCGAGCGGGACTGGCCGCACACCGTGCGGATCTCGGTGCGCGAACGGGTGACCGCGCTGGTCGTGCCGGCCGCGGGCCGCTACGCGGAGTTCGACAAGGACGGCGTACGGTTCGGTACGGTGGACGCCGCACCGGTGGGGGTGCCGGTGGTCGAGACCGACGCCGACACGGTGAGTCGGGAAACACTACGGGGGGTGGTCCAGGTGGTCACGGCATTGCCACCGCCGGTCGCCCAACGTGTGCGCGACATCACCGCGCGAACCCGGGACGACATCGTGCTCGTGCTGGACAAGGGCGAGACCGTGGTGTGGGGCGGAGCCGAAGCGTCCGACCGCAAGGCTCTCGTACTCGCGGCGCTGTTGCCACGACCGGCGAAGTTCTACGACGTCAGCGCGCCCGACGCGCCGGTGACCCGGACCCAACCGTTTCCCTCGGTGGCGCCGCCCGCGCCCGCCCAGCCGTTACCCCCGGTCGCACCCGCCGCGGCGGTTTCGACCCCGATCACGCCGTGACGAGGAGCGGAAGCACCCCGGCACTGCGATAAAACAATAGGGACAGGTTCGGCGTGTTCGTTGAACCGTGTCCGATGGGGACCTAGTGTCGGCCTAGCCCCCAGGTTGACAAAGCAGTAATCCGCACCGTTCGCATCGGCGGCGTTCGATGCGAATCGGTGTAACTCTATACCTGAGGGTGAGGGTTTTGGTGGCTCGCGGAAATCGCGTCCCGACCTCCCCAAGTCGGCAAATGTCGGCATGCCGGAACCACGGCACGCCGACCGGAACTCGAGGCGAGAGGCCTTCGACGTGGCAGCACCCCAGAACTACCTCGCAGTCATCAAGGTGGTCGGTATCGGCGGTGGCGGTGTCAACGCCATCAACCGGATGATCGAGGTCGGTCTCAAGGGCGTCGAGTTCATCGCGATCAACACCGACGCCCAAGCCCTCCTCATGAGCGATGCCGACGTCAAGCTCGACGTCGGCCGGGAATTGACCCGCGGCCTCGGCGCCGGCGCGAACCCCGACGTCGGCCGCAAGGCCGCCGAAGACCACCGCGAGGAGATCGAGGAGGTCCTCAAGGGGGCCGACATGGTCTTCGTCACGGCGGGCGAGGGCGGCGGCACCGGCACCGGTGGCGCCCCCGTGGTGGCCAACATCGCCCGCTCGCTCGGCGCGCTCACCATCGGTGTGGTCACGCGCCCGTTCACCTTCGAGGGACGGCGTCGCGCGAACCAGGCCGAGGACGGCATCGCGCAACTGCGCGACGAGGTCGACACCCTGATCGTCATCCCCAACGACCGACTGCTGTCCATCTCCGACCGGCAGGTCAGCGTCCTGGACGCGTTCCGCTCGGCCGACCAGGTGCTGCTGTCCGGTGTGCAGGGCATCACCGATCTGATCACCACGCCCGGCCTGATCAACCTGGACTTCGCCGACGTCAAGTCGGTGATGTCCGAGGCGGGTTCGGCGCTGATGGGGATCGGTTCGGCGCGCGGGGACGACCGGGCGGTGGCGGCGGCCGAGATGGCCATCTCCAGCCCGCTCCTGGAGGCGTCCATCGACGGCGCCCGCGGCGTGCTGCTCTCCATCTCCGGCGGCTCCGACCTCGGCCTGTTCGAGATCAACGAGGCCGCGCAACTGGTCAGCGAGGCCGCGCACCCCGAGGCCAACATCATCTTCGGCGCGGTGATCGACGACGCCCTCGGCGACGAGGTGCGGGTCACCGTGATCGCGGCCGGCTTCGACGGCGGGCAGCCGCCGTCCAAGAGCGAATTGGGCAAGCCCGCGACCACGACCCAGGCGTCGCGGCCGGAGCCGGTGGGGCGGCCGACCCAGAACCAGGGTCCGGGCGTGCTGCACGAGCCGACCCCGCCGCCGACCACCTACCAGACGCCGGTTCCCCCGAGCCCGCGCACGCCGTTGGTGCCGGAGCCGATCAAGGACGACCTGGATCTGGACATCCCGCCCTTCATGAAGTCGTAGCACCGTGAAGTCGTGACATTCGCGGCAAAACACGCGAGTGCTACGACACTCTCGATAAATCGACACAAGAATTTCGACACAGGGAGTGGGCCCGACGTGTTCACGCGAAGGGCCGCCTCCGGCGGCGCCCGTTTCGCCTTCACCGACCGGTGGGGCGGCACGGGCGTCGCGCCGTATGACGAGTTGAACCTCGGCGACCATGTGGGTGACGACCCGGGCGTGGTCGCCGCGAACCGCGCGCGCACCGCCGAGGCGTTGGGTCTGGCACCCGAACGGGTGGTGTGGATGAACCAGGTGCACGGCGACACCGTCACCGTCGTCGACGCCGCGTCCGCCGAGCCGTTGCCCGCCACCGATGCCCTGGTCACCGCGACCGCGGGGCTGGCGCTCGCGGTTCTGGTCGCCGACTGCACCCCGGTACTGCTCGCCGATCCGCAGGCCGGCGTGGTGGCCGCCGCGCATGCCGGCCGACCGGGGCTGGCCGCGGGCATCGTGCCGGCCGCCGTCGAGGCGATGTGCAAGCTCGGCGCCGACCCGGCGCGGATCCTCGCCCGGACCGGGCCCGCCGTCTGTGGCGCCTGTTACGAGGTTCCCCAGGCGATGTGCGACGAAGTGTCCGCAGTTGTCCCGGCGGCCCGCGCACGCACCCGCGAGGGCACTCCGGGGCTCGATATCCCGGCCGGAGTGTGGGCGCAACTCGCCGCGCAGGGGGTTGTGTCGGGTGAGAAATCGCACATCTGCACCCGCGAGTCGAGCGACCATTTCTCCTACCGCCGGGACCGGCGCACGGGTCGGATCGCCGGCTACGTGTGGCTCGCGGAGAGCTGACCCCGCCCGGGCGGGTCCGCCCCTCGTCGGCGACGATGGACGAATGGAAACGCACGCTCAGCCGACCGCGGACGGCGCCCGTCGAGGTGCCGAACTCGCCGCCAACCTGGCCGCCGTCGAGGACCGGATCGGCGCCGCGTGCGCGAGTGCCGGTCGCCCGCGCGCGGACGTCACCCTCGTGGTGGTGACGAAGACGTATCCGGCGAGCGACGTGCGACTGCTCGCGGGACTCGGCGTTCGCGACGTGGGCGAGAATCGCGACCAGGAGGCGGCGCCCAAGGCGAAGGCCACCGAGGACCTCGACCTCACCTGGCACTACGTCGGTCAACTCCAGACCAACAAGGCCAAATCGGTGGCCGGTTACGCCGATGTGGTGCACTCGCTCGACCGAGTCAGGCTGGCCCGTTCGTTGTCCGCCGCAGCCGAGCGGCAACAGCGCACGATCACCGCGCTGTTGCAGGTCAGCCTGGATGAAGACCCGGCCCGCGGTGGGGTTTTTGCCGCCGATCTGGACGAACTCGCCGACGTGGTCGCCGGTGCGCCGAACCTGATTCTCGGCGGGGTGATGGCGGTGGCTCCGCTCGGTGTCGAACCCGCCCGCGCGTTCGCCGGGTTGCGAGAAATCGCAACCCGCCTACGCGAAGCCCATCCGACTGCAAACATGGTTTCCGCGGGGATGAGCAACGACCTCGAAGCGGCCATCGAGGCCGGGGCGACACATGTACGCATCGGTACTGCGGTGCTCGGAGTCCGGCCTTCCCTCCGGTAGCGTCGCCGTGAAGTGGATCGCACGACCCACGGTGACCTCAGCCGATCCACCGTGAGACCGGAGGAAGCGGAACATGGCCGGCGCAATGCGCAAGATGGCGGTCTACCTCGGCCTCGTGGAGGACGATGTCTACGAGTATGACGATTACGATGAGGACGACATCGGCCAGGACGGCCGCGACCGGGTCGAGCGCACCGATCGCCGCGAGGAGCGGCGGGACGAGCGTCGTGAGGAGCCACGTGAAGTACGCGAACCGCGTGGGGAATCGCGGGAACGTCGCGAGGATCTCGTTCGTGGAGCTACTGCCCTTCGCGAAGCGGGGGCCCTTCGCGACGAAGGCCGCCTTGAAGAACACCGCGCAACAGTGTCCGCCATGCCCGAACGCCGTCCCGAGAGCAGCACACCGGTGACCGTACACAAAGTCGTCAGCGAACGTGAGCCCTACCGCATCACGACGCTGCACCCGCGTACCTACAACGAAGCCCGCACGATCGGCGAGCACTTTCGCGAGAGCACGCCCGTGATCATGAACCTGACGGAAATGGAGGACACCGACGCCAAGCGCCTGGTGGACTTCGCCGCGGGTCTCGTGTTCGGCCTGCACGGCAGCATCGAGCGGGTCACCCAAAAAGTCTTCCTCCTGTCGCCTGCTAACGTCGATGTGACAGCCGAGGACAAGGCCCGCATCGCCGAGGGCGGGTTCTTCAATCAGAGCTGAGGTGTGCGAAAACTGAGGCTAGGTGCGGTCCTGACCAGAGGGACGGCACACGAGGGGGCAGGTAAATGAGCATCGCGCTGGAGATCATCCGCATCGTGCTCTACTGCTTTTTGATCGTGTTGTTCTTCCGCTTGGTGATGGACTACGTGTTCCAGTTCGCGCGGTCGTACGAGCCGCGCGGGGCCATGGTGGTATTGCTGGAGGCCACGTACTCCATCACCGATCCACCGTTGAAGTTGCTGCGCAGGTTCATTCCTCCGCTGCGCCTCGGGGGTGTAGCACTCGACCTGTCCTTCTTCGTACTGATGATCATCGTCTACATCCTGATCTCCGTCGTGGGCAGGCTGTAAGCGGTACCGTCTGTCCGATGCCGACGATCACGCTGAGGTGAAGAGATGCCGTTGACCCCCGAAGACGTGCGTAACAAGCAGTTCACGACCGTCCGTCTCCGTGAGGGCTATGACGAGGACGAGGTCGATGCGTTCCTCGATGAAGTCGAGGGCGAACTGACCCGACTTCTCCGGGAAAATGAGGACCTGCGGGCGAAACTCGCGGCGGCGACCCGTGCCGCCGCGCAGAGTCAGCAGCAGGCTCAGCAGCGCAAGGAGCGCGAACGCCCCGACGCACCCGTCCCGGCAGCCATATCCGGGCCGACCCCCGTTCCCCCGCCGCCCCAGATGGGTGGCCCGCAGGGGATGCAGGGCGGCCAGCACCAGATGCAGGGCGGCCCGCAGCAGCTCGGTCCCGGTGGACCGCAGCAGCACCCCATGGGGGGCCCGCAGCAGCTCGGTCCCGGCATGAGTGGTCAGCACCAGCTCCAGGGCCCGCCGCAGCACCAGTTGCAGGGCGGCCCCGGCATGAGCGGCCAGCACCAGCTTCCCGGTCAGCAGCACCAACTGCAGAGCGGTCAGCACCAGATGCAGGGCGGCCCCGGCATGGGCAACCCGAACATGAGTGGTCAGCACCAGCTCCAGGGTCCGCCGCAGCACCAACAGCAGCTGCAGCAGCACCAGTTGCAGGGCGGCCCGCCGCAGCTCGGTCCGGGTGGACCGCAGCAGCAGCAACAACAGATGGGCAACCCCGGTGGCGACAGCGCCGCTCGGGTGCTCGCGCTGGCGCAGCAGACGGCGGACCAGGCGATCGCCGAGGCCCGCTCCGAGGCGAACAAGATAGTGGGCGAGGCACGCACCCGCGCCGAGGGCATGGAGCGCGACGCGCGTTCCAAGGCGGACGCCCTGGAGCGGGACGCGCAGGAGAAGCACCGCGTCGCGATGGGCTCTCTGGAGAGCGCCCGCGCCACGCTCGAGCGCAAGGTCGACGACCTGCGTGCGTTCGAACGTGAGTACCGCACGCGCCTGAAGTCGTACCTGGAGAGCCAGCTTCGTCAGCTGGAGTCGCAGGCCGACGACTCGCTCGCGCCGCCGCGTACTCCGGCCACGGCCTCGTTGCCGCCGGCCATGTCGTCGGCGCCGGTACCGATGTCGCAGTCGATGGGCCAGTCGATGTCGCCGTCGATGTCCCAGCCGTCGTCGATGTCGCCGGCCATGACGCCGTCGATCGGGCAGCAGATGAGCCCGGCGATGACGCAGCAGATGTCGCCGGTGCGTCCGCAGCCGCAGCAGCCGCAGCAGATGCAGCAGCCCTCGCCGATGCGCGGGTTCCTGATCGACGAGGACCCCGACAACTGACCGGCCACTGAGCGTCGGTCGGCACATCCGAGAAGCGCCCGCCCCCTTCGGGGGGACGGGCGCTTCTCGGGTTTCGGGGTGTTTCGGGTGACTTCGGGTGATTCGGGCGGGACGGCCGGGGCCGTCCCGCCCGCCGGTTACACCTTGCGCAGCCAGAACCGCAGACCCAGCGCCGGGTCGCCGTGCTCGAACAACTCCTCGTCCTCCGGGGAGCCCTGGGTGAATTGGGTCGCCAGCACCTCGTCGGCGACCTGGACGCCGTGCGCGAGCAGCGCCGACGTGGTCTCCTCCGACTCGTCGGCGGCCCACCACACCAGGATCCGGTCGGACACCTCCAGGCCGGTGTTCTTGCGCGCCTCCTGGATCAGCCGGACCACGTCGCGGGCCAGACCCGCGAGCCGCAGTTCGGGGGTGATGGTCAGGTCGAGCGCGACGGTGGCGCCGTCCTGACCGGCCACCGTCCAACCCTCGCGCGGGGTTTCGGTGACGATGACCTCCTCGGCCGCCACCTCGACCTCCTCGCCCTCCACCACGACCACCGCGGTGCCCGACGCGCGCAACGACGCGGACAGCGTCGCCGCGTCCGCGCCGGCGATCGCCGCGGCCACGATCGGGGTGCGCTTGGCGAACCGCTTGCCCAGCGCCCGGAAGTTGCCCTTCGCGCTGTACTCGACCAGGTCGCCGCCCGCCTCGGACAGCGCCGCGACGGAGACCACGTTGAGCTCCTCGGCGATCTGCTCGCGCAGTTCGCCGGACAACTCGTCCCAGCCCGCCGCGCCGATCAGCGCGCGGCCCAGCGGCTGCCGGGTCTTGACCCCGGAGTCCGCGCGGGTGGCCCGGCCCAACTCGACCAGGCGCCGCACCAGCGTCATCTGCCGGCCCAACTCCGGGTGCACCAGCGCCGGATCCGCCGTCGGCCACGCGGCCATGTGCACCGACTCGGGCGCGTCGGCGGTGACCGGGCGGACCACGTCCTGCCAGACCCGCTCGGTGATGAACGGCACCAGCGGTGCCATCAACCGGGTGACCGTCTCCAACGCCTCGTGCAGCGTGGCCAGGGCGGCCGGCTCCGCGTTCCAGAACCGGCGCCGGGATCGGCGCACGTACCAGTTCGACAGGTCGTCCACGAACGCGGTGAGCGCCTTGCCCGCGCGCTGCGTGTCGTATGCCTCCAGGGCCGCGTCCACGTCGCCCACGAGGGTGTTCAGCTCGGAGAGCAACCACCGGTCCAGCAGCGGACGCTCGGCCGGTGCCGGGTCGCTCGCGCTCGGCGTCCAGTTGCCGGTGCGCGCGTACAGGGCCTGGAAGCTGACCGTGTTCCAGTAGGTGAGCAGGGTCTTGCGGACCACCTCCTGGATGGTGCCGTGCCCGACCCGGCGGGCCGACCAGGGCGAGCCGCCGGCGGCCATGAACCAGCGCACCGCGTCCGCGCCGTGCCGGTCCATCAGCGGGATGGGCTCCAGGGTGTTGCCCAGGTGCTTGGACATCTTGCGGCCGTCCTCGGCCAGGATGTGCCCCAGGCACACCACGTTCTCGTAGGACGACTTGTCGAAGACCAGCGTGCCGATCGCCATCAGCGTGTAGAACCAGCCGCGGGTCTGGTCGATCGCCTCGGAGATGAACTGCGCCGGGTAGGACCGCTCGAACAACTCGCGGTTGCGATAGGGATAGCCGAACTGGGCGAACGGCATCGAACCCGAGTCGTACCAGGCGTCGATCACCTCCGGCACCCGGGTCGCCCGCCCGCCGCACCCGGTGCCGTCGCCGGCCTTGGCCGGGCAGTCGAAGACCACCTCGTCGATGAACGGCCGGTGCGGGTCCAGCCCGGACAGGTCCCGGCCGGTCAGTTCGGACAATTCGCCCAACGAACCGACGCAGGTGAGGTGATTCTCGTCGCAGCGCCAGATCGGCAGCGGCGTGCCCCAGTAGCGGTTCCGGGACAGCGCCCAGTCGATGTTGTTGTTCAACCAGTCGCCGTAGCGGCCCCACTTGACCGTGTCCGGGTGCCAGTTGGTGCGCTCGTTCTCGCGCAGCAGCGCGTCCTTGACCGCGGTGGTGCGGATGTACCAGGACGGCTGCGCGTAGTAGAGCAGCGCGGTGTGGCAGCGCCAGCAGTGCGGATAGCTGTGCTCGTACTCCAGATGGCGGAACAGCAGCCCGCGTTCGCGCAGGTCGGCGACCAGCGCCTCGTCGGCCTTCTTGAAGAACTGCCCGCCCACCAGCGGCAGGTCCGGCTCGAAGGTGCCGTCCGGACGCACCGGGTTGACCACCGGCAGGTCGTACGCCCGGCAGGTCTTGAGGTCGTCCTCACCGAACGCGGGCGCCTGGTGCACGACACCGGAGCCGTCCTCGGTGGTGACGTACTCGGCGAGCACGACGAAGTTCGCGTCCTCCAGCGGCAGCAGGTCGAACGGACGCCGGTAGGCCCAGCGTTCCATCTCCCGACCGGTGAACCGCTCGCCGGTGGCCACCCAGCCCTCGCCGAGCGCCTTGGCCACCAGCGGTTCGGCGACCACCAGCCGCTCCGTGCCGTCGGTGGCCACCACGTAGGTCACGTCCGGGTGCACCGCGGCGGCGGTGTTGGACACCAGCGTCCACGGTGTGGTCGTCCACACCAGCAGCGCGGCCTGTCCGGCCAGCGGCCCGGAGGTGAGCGGGAAGCGCACGTAGACCGAGGGGTCCACGACCGTCTCGTAGCCCTGCGCGAGTTCGTGGTCGGACAACCCGGTGCCGCAGCGCGGACACCACGGCGCGACCCGGTAGTCCTGGGTCAGCAGACCCTTGTCGAAGATCTGCTTGAGCGACCACCACACCGACTCGACGTACTCGGGGTCCATCGTCCGGTACGCCTTGGACAGGTCGACCCAGTAGCCCATCCGGGTGGTCAGGTCCTCGAAGGCACCCACATGGGTCATCACCGACTCGCGGCACTTCGCGTTGAACTCGGCGATTCCGTACCGCTCGATGTCCGGCTTGCCGGCGAAGCCGAGCTGCTTCTCCACGGCCAGCTCGACCGGCAGGCCGTGGCAGTCCCACCCGGCCTTGCGCGGCACGTTGTAGCCGCGCATGGTGCGGTAGCGCGGGAATACGTCCTTGAACACACGGGCTTCGATGTGGTGCGCGCCCGGCATGCCGTTGGCGGTCGGGGGGCCCTCGTAGAAGATCCAGCTCGGACCGTCGGCGTTCTGGGCGAGGGAGCGCTCGAAGATGTCGTTGTCCCGCCAGAACGCGAGAACCTCGTGCTCCATGGCGGGCAGGTCGACCTGCGCCGGTACCGGGCGGTACATGTGGCTTCCTTCCGCGGGCTGTGATGCGTGCCTACCGAAGGGACGAGACCGCCGTGCGCCGGTCCCGCGGTACCACCCTTCTTGGCCGCGCGCCGCCGAGGGCGGGCACAACCCACTCGTGTGTGCGAGGGCCGGTTCTACGGGCCGATGCAAGATCGCATCGGCCTTTCCTCCGGCGGCTCCGGGGTGATCTTCACGTCGCGCACACCCCCGGGCTCGCACCGTCCCCGGATCGCTGGTGGCTGCGTGCGGCGCTACTCGTCCCCATCGACACCGTCTCGCTCTGCGGATTGTACGACCCCCACGGGTCGACGTGCCGCCGACTTGTCCCGCGCCCAGGTGCATAACGATCCGCTCGGGAACCGGTAACGAACGGGACACGTAGAAGAGGGATAAGCGTGGTTGCGTCTGGGCACAACCGATTTACGTCGCCGCCCCGGCGCAATCAGTGACGGGACGGCGCGTCCGGTTGTCCGGGGCGACCCATCCCTAAGCGAAACAAGGGGGCCGTGACCATGACGGATACAGAGAAGGCCAGTGGCGGGCGGACGCGTCGTGCGACCGCGACGACGACGCCGCGCGCCACGGTACGGGGAGGAACGGGACGCACCGTGAAGGCACCTGCACACGTGACTACCGCCGCCACGGCCACGCTGGCCACGCCGCCCGACGGGTTCCATGCGCCGGCGGTCTACGTGGTCCGGCCCGGCGAGGACCCGTGGGACACCGCGGAACTGCGCGAGGTGCGCGAGGGGCTGATCGAGACCGCGCACGAGCTGCGGGCCGAGATCGCCGTCTCCGAGAACGGCATCGCCGATCTGTTGCGCGACTCGGGCGAGGGCGCGGGCGACGATCAGGCGGACACGGGGACCAAGAACTTCGAGCGCGAGCACGAGATGTCCCTGACCAACAACGCGCGTGGCATGCTGCTCCAGTCGGAGAAGGCGCTGCGTCGTCTCGCCGACGGCACGTACGGGGCCTGCGAGTCGTGCGGTTCGGCCATCGGCAAGGCGCGCCTGCAGGCGTTCCCGCGTGCGACCCTGTGTGTGACCTGCAAACAGCGCGAGGAACGCCGGTAACCGTCGAGACGGCCGGCGGCGCGTCGAAGGACTGGAGCGAGCCATCGGCACCGGAGCGGAACCACGCGATGACGCGGAGTCGCAGGCCCCCGTCGGGGAGTCGGACACCGAGGCGACCGAGAGCGGGGCGGGCGGCGAGGAGCCGACCGCGCCCGCCGGTTCGCGCACTCGTCGATACATCGCCGTCCTGCTCGGCGTCGCGGCCTTCGCCTACGCCCTCGACCTGATCAGCAAGCTGATCGTGGTGGCCAAGCTGGAGTACCACGCGCCGATCGACATCCTCGGCGACTGGCTCCAGTTCCGGGCCACCCGCAACGCGGGCGCGGCGTTCGGCATGGGGCAGGGACTGACCATCGTGCTCACGGTGATCGCCGCCGCCGTGGTCGTGGTGATCCTGCGGCTCGCCCGCAAGCTGAACAGCCTGCCCTGGGCGATCGCGCTCGGCCTGCTGCTCGGCGGCGCGTTCGGCAACCTCACCGACCGGATCTTCCGGGCCCCCAGCGTGTTCGAGGGCCACGTGGTGGACTTCATCGCGCCCAAGCACTTCGCCATCTTCAACCTGGCCGACTCGGCCATCGTGGTCGGCGGCTGCCTGATCGTGCTGCTGTCCTTCCTGGGCCTGCAGCCCGACGGCACCCGCGAGGGCGACGACGAGGACGAGGCGGGCGAGGAGGAGACCGCGCCCGAGGCGCCGGAGGACGGCGAGGGCCCGGCCCGGGACACGGCGGCGACCGACCGGGTCCCCGCGCCCGTGTCGAACGGCGCCACCAAGGCGGTCGTCGAGCCGGTGCGGAGCGAGTCCGCGCGGGCCGCCGAGCAGGCCGCCGAAGACCAGGCCGTCGAGTCCGGCCCGGATGCCGGGCATACTCGTATCTCGTGACTGTCAATCCCGGCTCGCCCGAAATCCGTACTCTTCCCGTTCCCGATGGCCTCGAAGGCGAGCGGGTCGATGCCGCGCTCTCGCGGATGTTCGGCTTCTCGCGCACCAAGGCGGCCGAGCTGGCCGCCGCCGGGAAGGTGCAGCTCGACGGCCGGGCGGCGGGCAAGTCCGACCGTGTCAACGGTGGCGCCTGGATCGAGGTCGAGATGCCGGGCGTACCCAGGCCCGTGCAACTGGTCGCCGAACCCGTGCCCGGCATGCGGATCGTGCACGACGACGACCACATCGTGGTGATCGACAAGCCGGTCGGCGTCGCCGCGCACCCCAGCCCCGGCTGGACCGGCACCACCGTGGTCGGCGGCCTCGCGGCGGCCGGCTACCGCATCTCCACCTCCGGCGCGGCCGAGCGCCAGGGCGTCGTGCACCGGCTGGACGTGGGCACCTCCGGGCTGATGGTGGTGGCCAAGTCCGAGCGCGCCTACACGCTGCTCAAGCAGCAGTTCCGGGACCGCACCGTGGACAAGCGCTACCACGCGCTGGTCCAGGGCCACCCGGACCCGCACACCGGCACCATCGACGCGCCGATCGACCGGCACCCCACCCACGACTACAAGTGGGCCGTGGTGATGGGCGGCAAGCCCAGCATCACGCACTACGACACGATCGAGGCGTTCCGCGCCGCGAGTCTGCTGTCGATCAAGCTGGAGACCGGCCGCACACACCAGATCCGGGTGCACATGGCGGCCCTGCGGCACCCGTGCGTGGGCGACCTGACCTATGGCGCGGACCCGACGCTGTCCAAGCGGCTGGGCCTGGAGCGGCAGTGGCTGCACGCGGTGAGCCTGGCCTTCGAGCACCCCGGCGACGGCACCTGGGTGCAGTACGAGAGCGGCTATCCGGCCGACCTGAGGGCCACCCTGGAGCGGGTCACCGACAAGTGACACCTTTGCCCGCCGGTCGGTGATTCGGCGGCGTTTCGGGGAACGCTCCAAGATCGAATCGCGGTCGATCGGTCTGGGGGCGCAGTGGGGCAGCTCACGCTGTTGTTCCTGTTGATGTTCGGCACCGTCGTGGTCGTGCCGCTGGCCGGTCGGCTGCGGTTGCCCTTCCCGGTGTTGTTGACGCTCTACGGCGTGCTGCTCGGCTGGTTGTCGTTCGTGCCGAACCTGCGGATCGATCCCGACCTGCTGTTGCCGCTGTTGTTGCCGCCTCTGCTCTACGCGGCGGCGCAACGTTCGAGCTGGCGCGAGTTCGCCGCGAACGCCCGGCCGATCCTGCTGCTCGCGGTCGCCCTGGTGCTGGTGACCACGGCGGCGGTGGCGGCCGTGGCGAACGCGATGGTGCCCGGGCTGCCGCTCGCGGGCGCGGTCGCGCTGGGCGCGCTGGTGGCGCCGCCGGACCCGGTGGCGGCCACGGCGGTCGCCGGGAGCCTGCGGTTGCCGCGCCGGCTGGTGTCGATCCTGGAGGGCGAGGGGCTCTTCAACGACGTCACCTCGCTCGTGCTCTACCAGGTCGCGGTCGCGGCGGTGGTCGGCGGGACGTTCTCGCCGACCCGGGCGCTGGGCGTGTTGGCGCTGTCCGCCGTGGTCGGCGTCGGGATCGGCTTCGCCGTCGGCCTGGCCGGCCGGATGTTGCTCGGCCGGCTGGACGAACCCACGCTGCAGACCCTGCTCACCCTGCTGGTGCCGTTCCTGGCCTACGTGGTCGCCGACGAACTGCACGGCTCGGGCGTGCTCGCGGTGCTGACCACGGCGTTCTATCTGGGTTCGGTCGCCGAGGACGCGGACAACGTGGTCGGCCGGCTGACCGGGCGCTCGTTCTGGGAGGTCATCGACCTGGTGGTCACCGGCGTCGCGTTCGGGGTGATCGGCCTGGAGATGTGGGAGATCTTCCACGACCTGCACGGCGACCGGGGGCGGCTGTTCCTGGAGGCCGGCGCGGTGGTCCTGGTGCTGATCGTGGTGCGGGGCCTGTGGCTGTTCCCGGTCGCCGCGCTGGCCCGACGGCTGCACAACCGCCTGCCGACCAGCGGCGAGACGCAGACCCCGGACCCGCGCGAGACCGTGGTGGTGTGGTGGGCCGGGATGCGCGGCGTGGTGACCATCGCGCTGGCGCTCGCGCTGCCGCTGTCCACCGACGACGGCGACGCCTTCCCCGAGCGGCAGCGGCTGATCGCGATCGCGTTCTGCGTGATCGTGGTGACCCTGCTCCTCCAGGGGGTCACCCTGCCGTGGCTGGTGCGCCGGCTGGGAGTCTCCGAGACGGACGACGCGGAGAGCCACGAGGAGCGCCGGATCGCGGTCGCGGCGACCAAGGCGGCGCTGGTGCGGCTGCGCGAGCTGGAGGAGGAGCGCGATCTCCCGGACGAGATGGTGCAGCGACTGCGGGCCCGGCAGAAGGCGCTGCTCGCCGAGCTGAAGCCGGAGGGCATGCCCGAGGAACTCGCGGACGCGGTGATCGAGCGCTCACGACGGATCAAGCTGCTGCACGAGATCGAGGCCGAGATGACCGCCGCCGCGCGCCGCGAGGTGATCGCGGCCCGGGGGCGGCGCGGGGTGGACCCGTCCGCCGCCGACCGGGTCCTGCGCCGCCTGGACCTGCGCAGCGTGCGCTGACCCGCGGCGGCGGGCGATACGGTTGATCCTTTGTCCGATCCTTCGACCCCTGTCGCTCCCGTCCTCGGAAGGACCCCCACGTGGCCCGCATCGTGCTGTTCCACTCCGCCTACGGGTTGCGGCCCGCCGTGCACGCCGCCGCCGAGCGGCTGCGCGCGGACGGGCACGAGGTGACCGTGCCCGACCTGTACGACGGGCGCGTGACCGAGTCGATCGAGGTGGGCATGGAGATCAAGGACGAGATCGGCGCGGACGAGCTGATCCGGCGGGCCGTGCGGGTCGCCGCCGGGCTCGGTCCGGGTCTGGTCTACGCGGGCTTCTCGCTCGGCGCCTCGATCGCCCAGAACGCCGTGTTCGCGGACCCCGCGGCGGCCGGGCTGCTGATGTTCCACGGCACCTCGGACCTGCGCGAGGACGCCGCGACCGAGGTGCCGGTGCAGTTGCACGTGGCCGAGCCGGACCCGTTCGAGACCGAGGACTGGCTCGGCACCTGGTACCTGGCCATGCGCCGGGCGGGGGCGGATGTGGAGATCCACCGCTACCGCGGCGCCGGCCACGTGTTCACCGACCCGGACCTGCCGGACTACGACCGCGAGGCCGCCTCGCGGGCCTGGGCGATCGCCTCGGACTTCCTCAGCGAGATCGACTCGGCCGCGGCCGCCGCGGCGGCCAACGACTGAGGCTTCTTGGCCAGGTCCACGTACCGGCGCGGGCCGGTCTGCGCGGGCACCTGGGCGACCGGCTGGGCCTTGGCGAAGCGCCCGTTGCCGCTGTACGGGCCGACCGCCTCGTTGCCCAGGGGAGCGGGCGCGGTGGCGATCCGGGGCAGCGCGTACGGATGTTCGCAGCGCAGGTAGTCGAGCAGCTTCTCGCGCACCTCGCAGCGCAGCGTCCACAGGTCGTCGGAGTCGCGCGCGGTCACCACGGCGCGGACCAGGATCGTGGTCGGGGTGGTGTCGGTGACGTACAGGCTCCAGCCCTGGCCGTCCCACAGGCCGGTGTCCTTGAGGATGCGGTGCAGTTCCTCGCGCAGCTCGGCGACCGGCGCGGAGTGGTCCAGGTGCAGGAAGACGGTGCCGGTCATCCGGATGTCGGTGCGCGACCAGTTCTCGAACGGTCGGGAGGTGAAGTACGAGACCGGCATCACGATCCGACGCTGGTCCCACGTGTTCACCACCAGGTAGGTCAGGGTGATCTCCTCGATCGTGCCCATCTCCTGGTTGACCACGACCGAGTCGCCGATCCGGACCATGTCGCTGAAGGCGATCTGCAGTCCCGCGAACAGGTTGGCCAGCGCGCTCTGCGCGGCCAGACCGGCCACCACGCCGAGCAGACCGGCGGAGGCCAACAGACTGGTGCCGATGGTCTTCATGCCCGGGAAGGTCATGATCATCGCGGCGAAGGTGATGATGCCGACGATCGCCACCGCGGTGCGTCGGATCAGTGCGATCTGGGTCTGTATCCGGCGTACCCGGCCGGTGTCGGTCGCGTTCGCGGCGTAGCGCTCGAACGAGGTGTTCACCAGCAGCGTGACCGCGTGCACGATCAGCCACGCGCACGCGGCGATCACCGAGAGCACCAGGATGTGCCGGATCATCCCGCGACTGCGTTCGGGCAGGCCGGCGGCGGGTTCCGCGAGCAGCAGGACCGAGGTGCCGAGCGTCGTCACGATCGAGGCGCGGCCACGCCGCATCATCGACCAGAGGGGTCCTGTCAGCGGCTTGCGGGTCTGTACTTCGCGGGCCAGGCGAGCCATTCCCCAGGTCACCAGACCCGTGAAGGCGATCACCGAGACGAGCACGATCAGCGGGCGAAGTATGTGCCACACGTCCACGTCGAGAGCCTCCTAGGGGGCTTGTGGTCAAACCCGTACCGTACCCGAGCAAGCCGAGCCCACCCACGCGTGCGGTTCGCGCCGGCCGTGCCCCGCAGCCCGCGCGGGGCGCTAACGTGCGGGTCAGGCGGCGGACCGTACGGAGGACGCGCGATGTCCAAATGGACCAGGATCGGCAAGGTCGGATTCGGCGCGGTGCGCCGCGGCCAACGGTTTCGCAGCGCCTCCCGGGCGGCGGCGGAACGTTCCGCCGGCAGCGGCGCGACCGCCTTCGACCCGGACGTGGACACCCGGTTGACCCCGCGCCAGGCGGCCCTGCTGGTGCGCTATCTGGTGGGCAAGGTGGTGCTGGGCCGGTTGGAGTTCCTGTTCCTGCTCAAGTACCCGCTGCTCGTGGCGGGGGTGCCGCTGCTGTTCCTGTTCCCGCCGGCGGGCATCGCGCTGCTCGTGCTGTTCGGCCTTGCCGCGCTCGTGCAGTGGGTGATCGCCCGCGCGATCGGCCGGCTCGCCGCCTTCCACCGGCTGGGCGCGGCGGAGAACGAGATGACCGACGCGGCCACCGTGTGGTGGCCCAACCTCAAGCGGGAGACCGCCCGGGTGGGCCTGCCCACCCGGCCGCTCGCGCTGCTCAGGCTCGCCGCAGCCCGGGCGACGCGACGGTTGGACCCGGCGCGCGAGGCCGCGTTCGCGGCGATCGACTGGCGTGCGGTGATCCCGCGCGAACAGTGGCAGCGGGCCCGGGTCCTGCTCGCCGAGGAGGCGGGCGGCCGGGTGGGCGACGCGACCGCGTAGAGTCGTCCCGACTGTGTGTCACCCCACTCGGCCGGCGGACCACTCGGCGCGAGGTGCGGGTCGCACGCCGTCTCCACCACCTTCAGGACGACGCGCGGGGTCGGATGTACAAGCTGCCCGGAACGGACGAGCGGAGCGTGACCATCCCCGGCGAGCCCATGTCGGCCGATCCGTGTTTCACGGTGCGCGGACTGACCAGGACGTACCGCACCGGGCGCCGGCGGGACCGGCACGTGGTGACCGCGAACGACGCGATCGACCTGGACGTGCGTCGCGGCGAGATCTTCGGCCTGCTCGGCCCCAACGGCGCGGGCAAGTCCACCCTGGTCCGGCAACTCACCGGCCTGCTCCGGCCGGACACCGGCAGCATCGACCTGCTCGGCCACGACCTGGTGCGCCGGCCGGAGATCGCCGCCCGCCTGGTCGCCTACCTCGGGCAGGAGTCCGGCGCGCTGGACGAGTTGACCGTCGCGCTGGCGATCGAGACCACCGCCCGGCTGCGCGCCCTGGACGCCGCCCGGGCCCGGGCCGAGCGGGACGCGGTGCTGGACGAACTCGAACTGGGCACGATCGCGGACCGGCCGCTGAAGAAGCTCTCCGGCGGCCAGCGCCGCCTCGCCTGCGTGGCCACCGCGCTGGTCGGCGCCCGCCCGGTGCTGGTCCTGGACGAGCCGACCACCGGCATGGACCCGGTCGCGCGTCGCGCGGTGTGGGCCGCGGTGGATCGCCGCCGGGCCGAACAGGGCGCCACCGTGCTGCTGGTGACGCACAACGTGATCGAGGCGGAGACCGTGCTGGACCGGGTCGCCGTGCTCGACGAGGGCCGGGTGATCGCGTGCGACACGCCCGGTGGACTCAAGGCCATGGTCGGCGACGAGGTCCGCCTCGACCTGGTCTGGCGGGCCGACCCGCCGATGGACGACCCGGCGGTGAGCATGCTCGCGCAGACCGCGGTGCGCACCGGCCGGCGCTGGAGCACCCGGATGGAGCCGGGGGTGGCCCGCGAACTGCTCGCCGGCGTCACCTCGGGGCCCGCGTTCGAGGCGCTCGACGACTTCACGCTGTCCACGCCGAGCCTGGAGGACGTCTACCTCGCGCTCGGCGGGCGTCATCAGGGACTGGTCAAGGGATGAGGGTGTCGACCCCAGTGAGTGCAGCGAGCATCGAGACCGCGCCGGCGCGGCCGGCCGCGCCGGTGGTACCCGCGCCGGCCACGTCGCTCGGCGCCGGGCTGCTGACCGTGTACCGCGCGCAGCTCTCCCGGGTGCGGGTCTCCCGGGTCCCGCTGCTGTTCGTCGCGGTGTTCCAGTCGGTCGGAATCATGATCCTGATGCGCGGCGTGGTGGACACCGGCAGCGACAGCGCGCGCGAGGCGGTGGTGGCCGGCTCCGCCGTGCTCGTGGTCGCCTTCGTCGCGCTCAACCTGCTCGCGCAGCACTTCGGCAACCTGCGCGCGGCCAACGCGCTCGACTACTACCTGACGCTGCCGGTGCGTCCGGCCGCGGTGGTGCTGGGCATCGCCGCGGCATACGCGTCGTTCACGCTGCCGGGCACGGTCGCGACCGCCGTGATCGGCGCGCTGATGTTCCAACTGCCGTTGGCCAACCTGTGGGTGCTGCTCCTGGTCGTGCCGCTGTCCGGCGCGGCCCTGGCGGGCATCGGGGCGGTCCTCGGGCTGCTGGCGCCGCGGCCCGAATTGGCCACGCTGCTGGGCCAACTGGGCATGTCGGCCGCGCTGTTGCTGGGCGTGCTGCCACAGGACCGGATGCCCGAGTTGATCGTGCTGGCCCGGGACCTGTTGCCGTCCTCGTACGGGGTGGACGCGTTCATCGCGAGCTACGGCGATCCGGACTGGGCGGCGGTGGGGGCCAACCTCGCGGTCTGCGCGGGGGTCGGCGTGGTGATGCTCTCGTTGGCCACGTGGTCCTTCCGGCGCAGCACCCGGGCCTAGTCGATGTCGTCGGCTTCGTTCCCGTCCTCGCCGTTGTCTTCGTCCTCGGCTTCGCCTCGCCTCGACTCACCCTGCCGTGCGGGGTCACGCCGCCGGCTCGATTCGCACATGGGACGCTGACCAGATGACGTCTGCCGGGGATTTCGACCCCTACCCCTCGCCCGAGGGCGCGCACGTGGGCTTCGCGCCCGGGCCCGATGCGCCTCCCACGCTGTGGCAGCGCTACCGCGCCGACGTGCTGGCCTTCGCGGTCGTGGTCGCGGCGTGCCTGGTCGTGGGTGCGATCGTGGGGCTGATCTGGGAGCAGGTGACGCCGCGCGTACCGCTGCTCGCGACCAAGGAGGGGGTCTTCCAGACCTCGCCCGAGACCGAGACCTCGATCGCGCTGGACGGGTGGTTCGCGGTGTGCGGTGTGGTCGCCGGCATCGTGCTGGCGCCGCCCGCGTTCTGGCGCTTTCGGCGGCAGGGGGTGGCGACCGCGCTCGCGCTCACCGTCGGCGGGCTGGCCGGGTCGTACCTGGCGTTCCGGGTCGGCGTGCAGTTGGGGCCGGACGGGATCATCGAGCAGGTCCGTCGGATCGGGCTGGGCAAGCGGTTCGATCAGCCGCTGGAGCTCAAGGCCAAGGGCGTGCTGCTGCTGTGGCCGATCGCGTCGATGGTGATCTTCCTCGGCCTGTCCGCCGGATTCGCCCCGCCGGACCGGGAGCCGGCGGCGGGGCCGCAGGGATGGGGACCGGGGGAGGCGTTTCCGTGGGCGCGGTCGGGGCCGTTGCAGGCGGGGTCGCCCGAGGCGGGGGCGCCGCCGGCGGATTCGCCCCCGGCCGGTTCGTCGGCCCTGCCTTCGACACCGGTCGATCTGACGAAGCGGGGGCCCGAGGAGCGGTGAGACCGCTGCCGGGGGCGCGGGGCGGCCGGGGTCAGGCGCGGGCGATGGAGGCGGTGCCGGCCTGGGTCAGGTGGGTGAGCGTGGTCGGCGGGAGCTCGATTTCGAGGCCGCGGCGCCCGGCCGAGATGTAGATCGTGGGGTGGGTCAGGGCGGATTCGTCCACCACCGTGGGGTGCCGGCGTTTTTGGCCGAGCGGGCTGATGCCGCCCAGGACGTAGCCGGTGGCTCGTTCGGCCGCGGCGGGGTCGGCCATCGCCGCGCGTTTGCCGCCGACCGCCGCCGCCAGGGCCTTCAGGTCGAGTCTGCCCGCGACCGGGACGACCGCGACGGTGAGGGTGCCGTCCACGTCCGCCAGCAGGGTCTTGAAGACCCGCTCGGCCGGGACCCCGAGCGCCGCGACGGCCTCCTCGCCGTACGAGGCCGCGTCCGGGGCGTGGGTGTACGCGTGCACGGTGAACTCGAACCCTTCGCGGGTGAGTGCGACGGTCGCCGGGGTGCCCTGCCCGCCCTTGCTGCCCTTGCTGCTCTTCGCCATCTCGCGCCCTCGATCGCCGGTCAGTTGGGTTCGATGCTCTGTCGCAACAGCTCGACGGCGGGCAGCGACGGCAGGTGGTCCAGGAGGGCCGCCTCGCGGCGCAGCAGCTCGACCTCCGCGGTCAGCCGGACGGTCGCGTCCTCGGCCTCCAGCAGGCGTTGCTTGTCGTGCGGGTCCAGCACCACCGCGGCGGCCACCAGGTAGGACAGCACCACCGGATCGTCGGGCAACTCGGGCAGGCTCATCGGGGTGCGCTGCTGGGCCGAGAGCAACCGGCGCTGATACTCGGCGAACGCCCGGGTGGCGGCCAGACCGAGCACGTCGGCCCGCTCGCCGACCGGGTCCTCCAGGTATTCCACCTCGGCGTACAGGTAGGGACCCGAATCGTCGACCGACAGCAGCCGGAACCGGGTCGCCCCGGTGGCCACCAGGTCGTAGCGCCCGTCCTCGTGCGTCTTGATCGTGGCGATCTCGGCGGTACAGCCCACCGGGTGCAGGATCTCCAGCGGATCGCCCTGGATGTCGCCCACCTCGCGCCCGGTGCGCAGCGCCACCACGCCGAAGCGCTGCTCCGCCTGGGGCAGCACCTCCAGGTCCCGGACCAGTGCGCGGTACCGCTCCTCGAAGATGTGCAGGGGCAGCACCAGACCCGGGTAGAGCACCGAGTTGAGCGGGAAGAGCGGAAGCCGGTCGGTCACGGTGACCAAGAGTAGGCCCTGACCGTCGGAGCGCGTCGATCATTGCCCGCGGCTCACGCGCGATTGAGCACCCGGCCCGCTCCCGCCGCGGCGGCGCCCGCGAGCACCCAGCCGAGCAGGATCAGGGTGTAGGCGAGCCATTGGCCGGCGCCGGTCGGCTTCCAGGCACTGTCCTGACCGAGGGTGACCACCGGCAGGAGAAGGTCCAGGGTGTACCAGAACGGGTTCCAGTGCGGTGCCTCGCCGGGCTTCAGCGGCGCGGGCGGGTCGACCGCGAACACCGCCGTGCCGACCGCGATCAGCGCGACCAACCAGCCGAACGCCCGTGCCGGGCGGTAGCCGTAGCCGATCGCCAGATCCTGCACGTGGCCCCACAATCGACCGGCCGGGCCCAGTCCGGCGCGCCGGCGGCGCTGCTTGGCCAGCAGCACGGTGCGCGCCTGATCGTCCTCGCCCGCCGCGCGATAGGCGCCGGCGAGTTGGTCGTACGGCTGCGGGGTGTACTCCGCGGTCCCGCGCTCGACCCAGTCGATTCGCCGGTCCACGGTGATCGGTCCCTCGGAGCGCAGCGTCGTGTACCGGGTGCCGGCGAGCACCAGATCGCCGGGCGCGGGCCAGGTGTCCGGCGCGTCGGTCAGCGTGCCGATGGTCGCGCCCGCCAACACGATCCGCCCGCGCGGGGGACGGGCCAACGCCATGTGCAGGCCCTCCGCGACCACCCGCCACATGGTGAGCTGCTCGCCCGGATTCGCGCACACCACCGCCCGACTGAGCACGAGACCGCCACCCAGGCGCGCGTCGTTCAGCCGGATCGAGCCGGTCGCGGTGAATCCCACGCTCAGGTGCAGCGAGTGCTCGACGGTGATCCGGCCGAGGTCCATCGCCAACTGCCCCGGGCGCTCCACCGTCGAGCCGTACAGCGTCACCCGTCCACCGAAACGGCCGCCGTACAGCGTCACCTGCCCGGCGAAGACGGTGTTGTCCAGCGACGAGTCCGCGCCGACCTGGAGGCCCTTGGCGTGCAGCGCGCCGCCGTGCCGGTCCGGCCCGATCACGCAGTCGTCCAACCGCAGGTCGTTGTCTATCCGCGCGTCCGGGATCCGCACCCCGTTCGCCACCTCGCAACCGTGCAGCACCAGGTCGCCGTCCACCCGCATGTTGCGGCCGTGCAGCGCGGTGAGCACGCAGCCGCGCAGGTTGACGGTCCGGATCGAGGCCACGTTCAGCAGGATCTCGTCCTCGAAGCGGCAACCGATCATCGACAGGTACACGTCCAGCCGCGCGCTCCCCAACTCCAGCGGGCCCACGACCCGGGCACCGGTGATCCGCAGCGCGGTGCTGTGCCCGGGTTCGGCCTCGGGCGGCTGGAGCAGCACCTGCGCGAGCACCTGGGCCCGGATCGTGCGGTCGGGCCCCCAGCCGGCGCCCAGCCGCGGATCGTCGTCCGCCGGCACGCCCGTGCTCAGATCCAGCCGTTCACCCCTGCGGTACGCCTGCCACACGCGGATCTCGGTGGCGCTCAGATGCCCCGGCGGTGTGCTCATCCGTGCTCCCCCGACACTGGAAGGCCGCTGCGTCCCGCCCATGATCGCGTGTCTCACTGTCCGACACGCAAGGACGGTGTCCCGCCGGCCGTCTCTACACTGGGGCAGGTGATCTCCCGTATCGACCTGCGCGGTCCCGCCTCGCGGGCTGTCCTGGACAGCCCCGCCGCACTGCGCGACGTGTTGCCCCGAGCCGAACTCGACGTCGAGGTGGCCCTGGAGAAGGTGCGCCCGATCTGCGAGGACGTGCGTCATCGCGGCGTCGAGGCGCTGATCGAGATCACCGAGCGCTTCGACGGGGTACGACTGACCGACATCCGGGTGCCCGCCGAGGCGATCGCCGAGGCCCTGGACACGCTCGCGCCCAAGGTGCGCGCGGCCCTGGAGGAGTCCATCCGCCGGGCCCGCCTCGTGCACCGCGAGCAGCGCCGGCGCGACGTCACCGTGCAGGTCGTGCCCGGCGGCACGGTCACCGAGCGGTGGGTCCCGGTCGAGCGGGTGGGGCTGTACGTACCGGGCGGCAACGCCGTCTACCCCTCGTCGGTGATCATGAACGTGGTCCCCGCGCAGGAGGCCGGGGTCGCCTCGATGGCGGTCGCCTCACCCCCGCAGGCCGACTTCGGCGGGCTGCCGCACCCGACCATCCTGGCCGCGTGCGCGCTGCTCGGGGTGGACGAGGTGTACGCGGTCGGCGGCGCCCAGGCGGTCGCGATGTTCGCCTATGGCGCGGGCTCGTGTGCGCCGGTGCGCCTGGTCACCGGCCCCGGCAACATCTACGTCGCCGCCGCCAAGCGGCTGCTCAAGGGCCGGATCGGCATCGACGCCGAGGCCGGCCCCACCGAGATCGCCGTGCTCGCCGACGACACCGCGGACGCCGGGCACATCGCGGCCGACCTGATCAGCCAGGCCGAGCACGACACGCTGGCCGCGTCGATCCTGGTCACCGACTCCGAGTCGCTGGCCGACGCGGTGGTCGAGGAGCTCAAGACCCGGGTGGACGCCACCCGGCACCGCGAGCGGGTCACCGAGGCGCTGGCCGGCCGGCAGTCCGGCATCGTGCTGGTCGACTCGGTGCCCGACGGCCTGCTGGTGGTGGACGCCTACGGCGCCGAACACCTGGAGATCCAGACCGCGGACGCGGCCGGGGTCGCCGCGCGCGTGCACAACGCGGGCGCGATCTTCGTCGGCGCGTTCGCGCCGGTCTCGCTCGGCGACTACTGCGCCGGGTCCAACCACGTGCTGCCCACCGGCGGTTGCGCGTGCCACTCCTCGGGGCTGTCGGTGCAGTCCTTCCTGCGCGGCATCCACGTCGTGGACTACTCGCGCGCGGCGCTGGCCGAGGTCGCCGAGCACGTGAGCGTGCTCGCCGACGCGGAGGACCTGCCCGCGCACGGCGAAGCGGTGCGGGCCCGGTTCGCGACCGGCGAGCTGGCCGGTCTCGCGGCCTGGGAGGAGAACCGATGACCGGCCTGGCCGAGCTGCCGATCCGGGACGAACTGCGCGGCCAGTCGCCCTACGGCGCACCGCAGTTGGCCGTCCCGGTCCGGTTGAACACGAACGAGAACCCGTATCCGCTCCCGGACGCCCTGGTGGCCCGGATCGCCGAGCGGGTCGCCGTCGCAGCCCGCGAGCTGAACCGCTACCCGGACCGCGACGTGGTCGAACTGCGCACCGCGCTGGCCGCCTACCTGTCCCGGACCGGCGGCCACCCGCTGGGCCTGCACCAGGTGTGGGCGGCCAACGGCTCCAACGAGGTGATCCAGCAGCTCCTGCAGGCGTTCGGCGGGCCCGGGCGCAGCGCGCTGGGCTTCGACCCGTCCTACTCGATGCACGCGCTGATCGCGCGCGGCACCAACACCGAGTGGATCTCCGGCACCCGGGACGCGGACTACCGGATCGACTTGGACGAGGCGCTGGCCCGGATCGCCGAGCACCGGCCCCACGTGGTGTTCCTGTGCTCGCCGAACAACCCGACCGGCACCGCGCTGGCCCGCGAGGTGGTGGAGCGGGTCTACGACGCCGCGCAGGCCGCCCGGCCCTCGATCGTGGTGGTGGACGAGGCATACGTCGAGTTCGCGCACACCGACTCGCTGCTGCCGCTGCTCGCCGGCCGGCCGCACCTGGTGGTGACGCGCACGATGTCCAAGGCGTTCGGCGCGGCCGGGCTGCGCCTGGGCTACCTGGCGGCGGACGCGGCCGTGGTGGACGCGGTGCAACTGGTGCGCCTGCCGTACCACCTCTCGGCGGTCAACCAGGCCACCGCGCTGGCCTGCCTGGAGTTCGAGGACACCCTGCTCGGCTACGTCCGCGAGCTCAAGGAGCAGCGCGACCGGCTGGTCGCCGAACTGCGCGCGCTGGGCTGCGAGGTGACCGACTCGGACGCCAACTTCGTCCAGTTCGGCCGGTTCGAGGACCCGCACGCGATCTGGGCCGCGATCCTCGAACACGGGGTCCTGGTCCGCGACAACGGGGTCCCCGGCATGCTGCGCGTGACCGCCGGCACGGACGCCGAGAACACGGCCTTCCTGGACGCGATGCGGCACGTGCTCAAGAGCGCGCGTCCGAAGGACTGAGAGAAAGTCGGAATCACCGTCATGGCAAGAACCGGTCGCGTCGAACGCGCCACGAAGGAAACCTCCGTCGAGGTCGAGATCGACCTGGACGGCTCGGGGAAGGTCGACGTCGCGACCGGCGTCGGCTTCTTCGACCACATGCTCGACCAGCTCGGCAAGCACGGCCTGTTCGACCTGACCGTCAAGACCCGCGGCGACCTGCACATCGACGCGCACCACACGATCGAGGACACCGCGCTCGCGCTCGGCGCCGCGTTTCGCCAGGCGCTCGGCGACAAGAAGGGCATCCGCCGGTTCGCCGACGCGTCCGTGCCGCTGGACGAGGCGCTCGCGCAGGTCACCGTGGACCTGTCGGGCCGGCCGTACCTGGTGCACTCCGAACCGGAGAACATCGCGCCGATGATCGGTCCGGACTACGACACCACGCTGACCCGGCACATCCTGGAGTCGTTCGTCGCCCAGGCGCAGATCTGCCTGCACGTGCACGTGCCCTACGGGCGCAACGCGCACCACATCGTCGAGGCCCAGTTCAAGGCGTTGGCCCGGGCGTTGTCCGACGCGTGTGTGCTCGACCCGCGCCGGGCCGGCGTGATCCCCTCCACGAAGGGCGCGCTGTGAGCACCGGGGCGATGGTTCTGATCGTGTTCGGACTGTTCCTGGTCGGCGGGTGCATCTCGTTCGTCAAGCAGGGACTGCCCAAGAGTGTGATCGCCCTGCTCGCCATCGGCGCGTTCTTCTCGATCGCGGCCGGCGTCCTGAAGATCGGATAGGCACGTGCCCAAGAAGGTCATCGTCCTCGACTACGGCTTCGGGAACGTGCGTTCGGCCGAGCGGGCGCTCGCGCACGCCGGCGCCGACGTCGAGATCAGCGCCGACCACAAGGCCGCGCTGAACGCCGACGGACTCCTGGTGCCCGGCGTCGGCGCGTTCGCCGCGTGCATGGAGGGCCTCAAGGCGGTCCGCGGCGACACCATCGTGGACAAGCGGCTCGCCGGCGGCCGGCCGGTGCTGGGCATCTGTGTCGGCATGCAGATCCTGTTCGCGCGCGGCGTCGAGCACGGCGTGGCCACCGAGGGCTGCGCGCAGTGGCCCGGCACGGTCGAGCGGCTGGTCGCGCCGGTGGTGCCGCACATGGGCTGGAACACCGTCGAGGCGCCCGCGGACAGTGTGTTGTTCCGGGGTGCCGACGCCGATACGCGGTACTACTTCGTGCACTCCTACGCGGTGCGCACGTGGGAGATGCCGGTGGTCCAGGACGGCCCGCACATCCCGCCGGACGTCACCTGGACCACGCACGGCACGCCGTTCGTGGCCGCGGTCGAGAACGGCGCGCTCAGCGCCACCCAGTTCCATCCGGAGAAGTCCGGCGAGGCCGGTGCCCAGTTGCTGCGCAATTGGCTCGCGACCCTGTAGTCCCGCAGACCCGCAGTTTCGCTGTCTCCTGTCGTGTCCCGTACGAACTGTTGAGGATCCGAACCGTCATGACCCAGACCCACCGCCTCGAACTGCTGCCCGCCGTCGACGTCGCCGACGGCCAGGCCGTCCGCCTGGTCAAGGGCGAGGCCGGGTCGGAGACCTCCTACGGCGACCCGTTGGCCGCCGCGCTGGCCTGGCAGAGCGCCGGCGCCGAGTGGATCCACCTGGTCGACCTGGACGCCGCGTTCGGCAAGGGCAGCAACCGCGAACTGCTCGCCGACGTGGTCGGCCGGCTCGACGTCAAGGTCGAGCTGTCCGGCGGCATCCGCGACGACGCGTCCCTGGAGACGGCGCTGTCCACCGGCTGCCGGCGGGTCAACCTGGGCACCGCCGCGCTGGAGACGCCGGACTGGGTGCGCTCGGCGATCGCCCGGCACGGGGACCGGATCGCGGTCGGCCTGGACGTGCGCGGCACCACGCTGGCCGGGCGCGGCTGGACCCGCGAGGGCGGCGAGCTGTTCGAGACGCTGGCCCGCCTGGACGCGGACGGCTGCGCCCGCTACGTGGTCACCGACGTGAACAAGGACGGCACCCTGACCGGCCCGAACCTGCAGCTGCTCAAGGACGTGTGCGCGGCCACGGACCGCCCGGTGGTGGCCTCGGGCGGGGTCTCCTCGCTGGCGGATCTGCGGGCCATCGCCGAACTGGTGCCGCTGGGTGTGGAAGGCTCGATCGTCGGCAAGGCGCTGTACGCCCAGGCGTTCACCCTCGAAGAGGCGTTGGAGGCGGTGTCCCGGTGACGGGAAGCGACAACTCGGGCAGTATCGAGCGATATTCGTCCGGCGGGCGGTGGGAGGAGTCCTTCGGCTACTCCCGTGCCGTCGCGGTCGGCGAATACGTGCACGTGTCGGGCTGCACCGCGATCGTGGAGGGCAACCTCGCGCACGAGGGCGACCCGCACCACCAGACGCTCGCGGCGTTTCGGATCGCGTTGGACGCGCTGGCGCACTTCGGGCTGGGCCCGGCGGACGTGGTGCGCACCCGGATGTTCATCACGCACGCCCGCGACGCGGACGACGTGGGCCGCGCGCACGGCGAGTTGTTCGCCGAGACCCCGCCCGCCGCGACCATGGTCGTGGTGGCCGGGCTGATCGACTCGCGGATGCTGGTCGAGGTCGAGGTGGACGCGTACCGGGGGAGGGCCTCGTGACGCTGGCCGTACGGGTGATCCCGTGCCTGGACGTGGACGCCGGCCGGGTGGTCAAGGGCGTCAACTTCCAGAACCTGCGGGACGCGGGCGACCCGGTCGAGATGGCCCGGGTGTACGACGCCGAGGGTGCGGACGAACTGGTCTTCCTCGACATCACCGCGTCCTCGGGCAACCGGGAGACCACCTACGACGTGGTGCGGCGCACCGCCGAGCAGGTGTTCATCCCGCTCACCGTCGGCGGCGGCGTGCGTGCGGTCGAGGACGTGGACAAGCTGCTGCGCGCGGGCGCGGACAAGGTGGGCGTGAACACCGCGGCCATCGGTCGGCCGGAGCTGATCGCCGAGATCGCGGACCGGTTCGGTTCGCAGGTGCTGGTGCTCTCGGTGGACGCGCGGCGCCGCCGGGACGGCACGCCGGGCTTCGAGGTGACCACGCACGGCGGGCGCACCGGCACCGGCATCGACGCGGTCGAGTGGGCCGCCCGGGCGGCCGGGTTGGGCGCGGGCGAGATCCTGCTCAACTCGATGGACGCGGACGGTACCAAGGACGGCTACGACCTGGAGCTGATCCGACTGGTCCGGGCCGAGGTGGGCATCCCGGTGATCGCCTCCGGTGGCGCGGGTGCGTTGGAGCACTTCGCGCCGGCGGTGCGGGCAGGCGCGGACGCGGTGCTCGCGGCCAGCGTGTTCCACTTCGGCATGTTGCGGATTCCCCAGGTCAAGGACGTGTTGCGGGCGGCGGGGCAGCCGATCCGCTGAGCACGCGAACATTTCGAGGAAGCCGGCCGCAGGTGTGGCCGGCTTTTTCGTGGGCGGATACGAAGGAATTTTTGCGAAAGACTTATTGCGAAAGAACATTTTCGGATCTATGGTGGGGTCATGAGCGAGCAGCCGGCACGCCGGATGATCAAGGACGTACAGACCCTCAAGGTGTTCACCCACCCGCTGCGGATCACCCTGCTGCGGATATTGCACGCCGGCGGTCCGGCCACCGCGTCGATGCTGGCCAAGCGGGTCGAGGAGACCCCGGCGCTGGTCAGCTACCACGTGCGCACGCTGGCCGGACACGGCTTCGTGGTCGAGGACCCCGAGCACGCCCGGGACGGGCGCGAGCGCTGGTGGAAGGTGGTCGAGGACCTCACCTTCTCGCTCGGCGACTTCGCCGAGGACCGGGTCGGTCGGGATCTCTCCGCGAGCATCGTGCGGGTGCTGGGTTCGCAATCCGAGGACCGTTACCGGCACTTCCTGGACGAGATGCAGTCGTGGGGCGCGGAGTGGGCGGGCGCCGCCTTCAGCGGTGCGCCCACGCTCCGGCTGACCGCCGCCGAACTGCGCGAACTGGCGGGCGCCGTCGAGGCGCTCGTGGACGGCTACCGGGGTCGGGAGACGCCCGGCGCCGAGCACGTGGAGGTCTACTACCGCGGCTTCCCGTTCCGCCTCTGAAGCACCCGCCGCCGCTCGGCAGCTCCCGCGCGCCGCGACCGCACACACCGCACACACCGAACGGGGACGTCCATGGCCATCACGAGCACCGCCGCCGGGCCCGGGCGGCTCGCTCATCGCGACCCGCGCGTACTGGCCTGGCTCGGCGCCTACACCGCGTCCCTGATCGGTGATCAGATCTGGTTCCTGGCGCTGTCCTGGACCGCGGTGCGCAGCGGCGACGCCACCCAGACCGGCCTGGTGCTGGCCGCCGGGTCGCTGCCGCGGGCGCTGCTGATGTTGCCCGGCGGCGCGATCGCGGACCGGGTGGGGCCGCGCCGGGTGGTGATCGGCAGCGACCTGGTGCGCTGTGTGGTGATGCTGGTGGCCGCGTTCGCGGTGTGGGCGAGCAGCCCGGCCGTCTGGCTCCTGGTGGCGATCGCGCTGGTGTTCGGCGCGGTGGACGCCTTGTTCATGCCCGCCGTCGGCGCGTTGCCGGTGCGGCTGACCACGCGCACCCAACTGGTCCGGGTGCAGGGGATGCGCTCGTTGTCCCAGCGGGTGGCCACCGTGGTGTCCGCGCCGATCGGCGGCGCGGTGTTGGCGTGGGGCGATGCCGAGACCGCCTTCCTGCTCGACGCGGCCTTGTTCGGGCTCTCCCTCGTCTTGTTGTGGCGGCTTCGCCCGGGGGCCGCGCCGGAGGCCGAAGCCGGCACCGAGGAGCCGGAGTTGGGGCTGCGGGCGGGGCTGCGCTACGTGGCCCGGCATCCGGTGTTGCGCCCGCTCCTGGTGATCACCGCGCTGATGGAGGCGGGCTTCGCCATCCCGATGAACATCGGCATCGTGCTGCTCGCCGACGACACCGGTTGGGGGCCGGGCGGGATGGGCCTGGTGCTGGGCGCGTGGGGGATCGGCGCGGCGATCGGCGCGCTGGCGCTGACGATCGTGGGCCGAGTGCCGCGCCCGGGGCTGGTGTTGCCGGTGGGCATGCTGGTGATGGCGACCGGCCTGGTCGGCCTGGGCTACGCGCCCGGGATCGGGATCGCGGTGGCCGCCGCTGCGGTGCTGGGCATCGCCACCGGTGTGGTCGGCGGTTGCGGGAACGCCCTGGTGCAGAGCATCTGCGCGCCCGGCGCGCTGGGCCGGGTGACCGCGATCCAGATGTTGACCGGGGTCGGCCTGATCCCGCTGCTGTATCCCGTCGGCGGCTTCGTCGCCTCGGCCCACGGCGCCCCGGTGGTGTTCGCCGGCGGCGGCGGTGCGATGCTCGCGGGGGTGCTCGTGACCGTGGTGACCCGACCGTTTCGGGCCCGGCCGCACCCGTCGTCGAAGTGAAATCGGGTCACGGAAGGATTCCGGTCCCACAACGATCATCTGACTCGCAGTCAAGGAGTCGGGCCCGGTCGAGCGCGGGGTTCACCCGATCGGGCAGGCTAGGCACATGACGACGCCGCCATCACCCGGACAGGGTGGCTACCCCGGCTACGGGCAGCAGCCAGGCCAGGGTTATCCGAGCAATCAGCCGTACCCGGGGCAGCAGTACCCGCAGGGCGGTCAGCAATACCCGCAGGGCGGCGGCCAGTACCCGCCGCCGCAGAACCCGTACGGTGGCTCCCCGCAATACCCGGGGGCCGGCGGCGGGCCGCAGTACCCCGGCAACTACGGCGGCGGAGGCTACGGCGGCGGCATGCCGCCGGGGCCCAACCAGGGCGGCTCCGGCAAGGGCCCGCTGATCGCCGTGGTGATCGCCGCGATCGTCGTGGTCGGCGGCATCATCGCCACGCTGGTGGTGGTGCTGGGCGGCGACGACAAGAAGGACAAGACCGCCTCGCCCACGAACAGCGTGAGTGGCTCGCCCAGTTCCGCGCCGACGAACAGCGCGAGCGCGCCGCCCACGTCGCGGCCGACCACCACCCGGCCGACCACGCCGCGCACCACCTCGGCCGGTACGGCGAACCCGGACCTGCCCTCCGAGGTCCAGTACGTGGACCTGTCCAAGGGCGACTGCGTCACCCTGGACACCGTCTCGGGCACCATCGACAAGAAGTCCTGCACCACCACGCACAACGGCGAGGTCGTCATGACCTACGAGCTGAGCGGCAGCACCTACCCGGGTGAAGCCTCGATCACCGAGCAGACCGAGACCAAGTGCACCCCGGCGATGAACACGGCGGTCGGCGGCCGGTCCGACGCGTCGCAGTTCACCTTCACCTACACCTACCCCAAGCAGCCCGGGTGGGACATCGGCCGCCGCAAGGTGACCTGCATCGTGAAGTACAAGTCGGGGCAGACACTCACCAAGCCACTGCGCTGACCCGGGCGTTCGGCCCGTGGGGGGAGGGACCGACCTGATGAGCACTCCCGGCGGATATCCCGGCGGCAATCAAGGCGGCGGCTACGGCGGGGGAGGGTACGGCGGCGGCGCGGGTGGCTATCCGGGCGGCCCCGGCGGCCCCGCGGGCCCGCCCCCGGCGAACCCGCCGCCGCCCTACGACGGCCCGACGATCGGCGGTCCGCCCTACGGCGGGGGCCCGCCGTACGGAGGGGGCGGCCCTCCCTACGGCGGCGGTCCCCCCTACGGCGGCGGCCCTCCCTACGGTCCGGGCGGCCCCGGCGGTCCGCCCGGCGGCGGCCGGGGCAACGGGCGGGTGGTCGCGATCGTGGTGGTCGTCGCCCTGGCCATCGCCGGCGGCGTGATCGCCCTGGTGGTGAGCCTGGGCGGGGACGACAAGAAGGGCGACCGGGCCGGTCCGGCGAGCACCACGCCCGAGCGCACCAGCGCACCGCCGACCACCGACCCGGAACCGACCACCGACGAGCCCGAGCCGCCGACGAGCGAGCCGCCGAGCACGGACGCCCCGGTCACTCCCGCGGCGACCAACTCCAACGGCAGCGTCGCGGTCAAGAAGGTCCCGCTCAGCCCGGGCGACTGCATCTCGTTCGCCACGGGCAGCACGGACGTGAACAAGGTCGCCTGCACGAGCCCGCACGACGGCCAGCACATCAAGAACGTCGCACTGCCGGACGGCACCTGGCCCGGCGACGCGGAGATGGACACCAAGGCGTCCGGGGTGTGCAAGCCGATCGCCGAGCCGGTGATCGCCCGCCAACCACAGGCCGATCTGTTGACCTGGTTGTACATCTATCCCAAGGAATCCGGCTGGGGCAGCGGTGACCGCGAGGTGCAGTGCCTGGTGTCCTACACGGACGAGACCAAGAAGCTGACGGCACCGCTGAAATAGCGCGGACGCCCGCACCCGGACAGGGCGTCGCCCGCGAACGCCGGGAGCGGGGTCGACGCCGGACGGGCTGTTCGAGGCAGCCCGTCCGGCGTTCGACCACGAGCCGGCCGCCGCACCCGGGTCAGCGCGGGTGCGGCGCCGTCTTCTGCTGGGCCGTCCACGACGCGTGCAGCCGGGTATAGATCCCGCCGGCCCCGACCAGGCGCGCGTGCGGGCCGCGTTCGACGAGCTTGCCGGCGTCGAACACCAGCACCTCGTCGGCCGATTCGGCGGTGGACATCCGGTGCGCGATGAACACCGCGGTGCGGCCCCGGGTCAGCCCGTCCAGGGCCCGCCCGATCCGCACCTCGGTGGCCGGGTCGACGGCCGACGTCGCCTCGTCCAGGACCAGCAGGTCCGGGTCGGCGATGTAGGCCCGCACCAGCGCGACCAACTGCCGCTCACCCGCCGACAACGACTCGCCGCGCTGGCCCACGGGAGTGTCCAGGCCCGCGGCCAGCCCGCCCAGCCAGTCCGCCAACCCGAGGTCGACGAACGCGGTGCGAATCGCCGCGTCGTCCGCGTCCGGTCGGCCGTACCGCACGTTCTCGCGCAGCGTGGCGTCGAACAGGAAGCCCTCCTGCGGCACCATCACCACCCGCGCGCGCAGCGACGAGAAGCGCACCCGGGGCAGTTCGACGCCGTCCAGCAGCACCCGACCCTCGTCCGGGTCCACCAGCCGGGTCAGCAGCTTGGCGAACGTGGTCTTGCCCGAGCCGGTCTCGCCGACCACCGCGACCCGGGTCCGCGGCGCGAGCCGCACGTCCACGTCGTGCAGGATCCGCGGCCCACCCGGATAGCCGTACGAGACGTGCTCGAACGCCACCTCGACCGGCCCGCGCGCGAGCACCTCGCCCGCCTCGCCCGGATCGGCGATGTCCGGCTCCGCGTCCAGCACTTCCAGGACCCGGCGCCAGCCGGCGAGCGCGTTCTGCGCCTCGTTGAGGATCTCCACGCCCATCTGCACCGGCCCCACGAACAGCGTGACCAGGAACAGGAAGGCGACCAGTTCGCCGACGCTGAGCTGCCCGTCGATGCCCAGCCACACACCCACCACGACCACCAGCCCGTTGGCCAGGCCGACCACGAACTCGCCCATCGGGAAGGTCAGCGCGACGAACAACTGGGCACGGCTCTGCGCGTCCCGATGCGCGTTCACCGACTCGTCGATGCGATGCGCGGTGCGCTCCTCGATGCCGTGCGCACGCACGATCGCGGCGCCCACGACCGGCTCCGCGATGGCGCCGAGCATGCGACCCATGGCCACCCGAACGTGCGAGTAGGCCGCGGCGATCCGCTTCTGCACCGCCCGCATGAAGAAGTACAGCGGCGCGAAGCACACCCACACCAACAGCGTGAGCTGCCACGAGTAGACGAACATCAGCACCGTCACCAGCGCGATCTGCCCGACGCTGACGATCAGCAGCAGCCCGCCGAACTGGATGAACCGGCTGATCGTGTCCACGTCGCCGGTCACCCGCGAGACCAGCGAACCGCGCTTCTCGGACTGCTGGTGCAGGGTGGACAGGTCGTGGATGTGTCGGAAGGCGGCCACCCGCAGGGTGGACAGGCCGCGCTCGCTGGTGCGGTACAACCGCACGTTCATCGCGTAGGCGGACACCGCGGTGACCACCACCGCGAGCGCCGCGACCGCGGCCATCGTGCGCACCACGGTCAGGTCGGGACCGGCGTCGGCGCGCAGCCCCCGGTCGATGGTCTGCTGCACGGCCAGCGGCACCACGATGCGCCCGGCCGTGCCGACCACGGCCAGCAGCAGCGTGACGATCAGGCCCTCGGTGAACTCCGGCGTCATCCGCAGGCCGCGGCGCAGCACGCTCAGGCCGGACTCGGCGGGCCGGTCGGAATCGGGATCGGCGCCTATTCGCGAACCGGGCCCGGGGCCCGGTTCGGGTGCCTTGCGCACGACGGTGGCGATACTCATGAAGCCGTGGCCTCCTCGGCCTCGCTGACGTCGATGTCCTCGTCCGCGCCCTCGCGCGCGGCCCGCTCGTAGGCGTTGACCAACCGGCGGTAGCCCACCGAGCGGTCCAGCAACTCGTGATGGGGGCCGCGATCGAGCACCCGGCCGCCCTCGACGTAGACCACCTCGTCGGCGAGCGCGATGGTGGCCTTGCGGTAGGCGACCACGACCACCGTCGCCGGCCCCGCGTCGCGCAGCCCGTGCAGGATGGCCGCCTCCACCCGCGGGTCCACCGCCGACGTCGCGTCGTCCAGGACCAGCAGGCGCGGCCGGCGCACCAACGCCCGGGCCAGCGCGATCCGTTGGCGCTGCCCGCCGGACAGCGTGGTCCCGCGCTCGCCCACCCGGGTGTCCAGGCCCTCGGGCAGCGCGGTCACGAAGTCGGCCTGGGCGATCCGCAGCGCCTCGTGCACCGCCGCGTCGTCCAGATCCAGGCCCAGGGTGATGTTGTCGCGCACGGTGTCGTCGAACAGGAACGCCTGTTGCGGGACCAACGCGGCGGTGGCCGCGATCCCGCCGCGCCGATACTCGCGCAGGTCGGTGCCGTCCAGCAGCACCCCGCCGTCGAGCGGATCGACCAGGCGCACCAGCAGCGACACCAGCGTGGACTTGCCGGAGCCGGTCGGGCCGACCACGGCGATGGTGCGCCCGGGTTCGACGTCGAAGGCCACGTCGTGCAGCACGTCGGTGCCGTCGGTGTAGCCGAAGCGCACCGCGCGGGCCTCCAGGCGGGCCGGACCGGCCGAGGCGTCGCCGCCCTCGATCGTGCC
This sequence comes from Embleya sp. NPDC020886, assembly GCF_044333915.1. NCBI lineage: Bacteria > Bacillati > Actinomycetota > Actinomycetes > Kitasatosporales > Streptomycetaceae > Embleya > Embleya sp. NPDC020886. The sequence goes on from NZ_JBIRRX010000004.1 coordinate 751,677, forward strand.
GTAGGCGTGCTCGCCCTCGGCCTCCAGCACCCCCTTGACCCGGTCGAAGCCCACCACCGAGCGCGGCATGTCGCCCAGCAGCCACCCGATCGCCCGCACCGGGAAGGCCAACAGGGTGAACAGGTAGGCCACCTGCACCAGGTCGCCGGGCGCCAGGTCGCCGTTCGAGACCCGGACCGTGCCGACCACCAGAACCAGCAGCACACCGAAGCTGGGCAGCGCCTCCAACATCGGGTCGAACAGCGCCCGGACCCGGCCCACCGCGATGTTCGCGTCGGCCAACTCGCGCGAGGCGGCGGCGAAGCGGGTGGTCTCCTCGGTCTCGCGACCCAGTGTCTTGACCACCAGCGCGCCGTCGAAGCTCTCGTGCGCGATCTCGGCGACGTCGGCGCGCAACTCCTGCGCGCGCATCGCCAGCGGCCCCTGCTTGCGCTGGTAGACCACGTTGAGCAGGGCGATCGCCGGGAAGATCACGAAGCCCACCAGCGCCAGCGCCCAGTCGGTGAGCACCATCGAGATCGCCGCGACGAACAACATCACCACCACGCCGGTGGCCATCGGCAGCGGCGCGATCGGGTTCCAGGCCGCCTCGACGTCGGCGTTCGCGTTGGACAGCAGCGTCCCGGTCGGGTGGCGATGGTGCCACGCGAGCGGCAGGCGCAGGTATTGCCGGGTCACCCGACGCCGGTAGGTGGCCTGGAGGCGGTACTGCATCACGCCCGCCCACAACCGGCGGCCGATCACCCCGAACGCCTTGAGCAGCGCGATCCCGAACACCGCCGCGAAGGCGCCGACCAGCGCGCCGGCCGTGGTGTGCCCGTCCCGGAAGGCCGGGATGATCACCTCGTCGGTGACCCGGCCGAGCACCAGCGCCGAGCCGACCGTCATCACGCCGTACACCGCGCTCGCGCCCACCGCGGCGGCGAAGATCCTGGGCTCCTCGCGGATCCCCACGCCGAGTACGCGCAGTCCTTGTCGCAGCACGACCTTGTCCGCCACGGGGCTCACTTTCACGGGAATCCGGCCGTCGCGAACACGGGGCCGGCCAACAGGGTTGTCCCAGGGCTGTCCCAGGATGGTTGTCCAATGAAAGTACAAGGCGCCTCGGACGGTCCCGATTCCCGTCCGGCCCCCGAATTCGCCCCCGATCGGCCGCGTGGCTCGGCTTGGAGCGGATCTTTCCCGCATGTCACCCTGTTTCGGGCACTCCCGCCGGTCCTGCCGGCGCAGGCCCGACCCACGCAACCAAAGCCCGGGTCGGCCGCGTCTTATGGGCATGCCCTGACCATGATCCATAGACCGAGGACGCCGCTGTGGGCCTCACCAGCCTCAAACTGATACTCCTGCTCGGCGTCGTCGCGTTCGCGGCGGTCGTCGCCGCCGTGTTCTTCTGGCCCAAGTTGTCCCGCCAGGCAGTGCTGCCGATCCTGGGCCGGGTCGGCATCCTGTTGAGCACGCAGGTGCTGCTGATGGCCACCGTGGCGGTGATCGGCAACCGCTACTTCGTCTTCTACACGACCTGGGACGACCTGCTCGGGCACACCGGCAAGCCCGTGGTGAACTTCGGCACCGCCGCCGGCCCCGGCGACGTGCCCAAGCTGGTCAAGGAGAACGGGACCGAGACGATAGACGTCCCGCAGGGCAAGAACGCCCAGGCCGCGGGCCAGATCATGCGGATCGACGTGGCCGGCCGGCGCAGCGGGATGGGCACCCCGGCGCTGGTCTACCTGCCGCCGCAGTACTTCCAGGCCCAGTACAAGGACCGGCGCTTCCCGGTCGTGGTCGTGCTCACCGGCTACCCGGGCAACGAGCGCAACCTGGTCACCCGCCTGGAACTGCCCAAGTTCGCCGCGAACGAGATAGCCGCGGGACGGGTCCAGCCGACCATCTACGTGATGATGAAACCGAGCGTCGGCGCCGACCGCGACACCGAGTGCACCGACGTACCCGGCGGACCGCAGGTGGGCATGTTCTTCAGCCAGGACCTGCCCGAGGCGATCAACCAGGCGTACCGGGTCGCGCCCGGCGCCCGCAACTGGGCCATGCTCGGCGACTCCACCGGCGGCTACTGCTCGATCAAGCTGGCCATGCTCAACTCGGACCGGATCGGCGCGGGCGTCGCGCTGTCCGCCGACTACGGCGCGCCGCTGGACGGCGACACCGGCGACCTGTACGGCGGCAGCAAGGCGTACCGCAACCAGAACGACCTGATGTGGCGGCTGAAGAACATGCCGATGCCGCCGGTCAACCTGCTGCTCACCAGCAGCGAGAGCGGCGAGCCCAACCTGCCCGAGACCAAGGAGTTCCAGCGGCTGGCCAAGCCGCCGCTGAAGGTGGACACGCTGCTGCTGCCCACCGGCGGACACAACTTCAAGACCTGGCAGGCGGTGCTGCCGGACGCGCTGCGCTGGCTCAGCGCCCAGCAGAAGAGCGACCATCCCAAGGACTCCGCTCCGGTGGCGGCCTCGCCCTGACCCGCCCGTCCCCTTGACCGCGCCCGGTGCGGGCAAAAGGATCTGCACATGCCCACTTCCCACGCTCGCACCGAACGCGCCGCACTCGCCGAACTGCTGCGCGTGCTGGGCCCGGACGCGCCGACCCTGTGCGCGGGCTGGACCACCCGCGACCTCGCGGCCCACCTGGTGGTCCGCGAGCACCGCCCCGACTCGGCGCCGGGCATCATGCTCGCGCCGCTCGCCGGCTACACCGAGAAGGTCCGGCTGCGCCAGGCGGCCAAGCCGTACGAGCAGAGCGTGCGGCTGGTCGCGGACGGCCCGCCGAGGTTGTCCGTGTTCGGCATCCCCGGCGTGGACGCGGCGGCCAACACGATGGAGTACTTCATCCACCTGGAGGACGTGCGCCGGGCCCAGCCCGGCGGCGCCGAGCCGCGCGAACTGGACCCCGAACTCACCGAGATCCTGTGGAAGCGCGCCAAGGGCGCCTCGCGGATGGCGCTGCGCGGGGTCCCGGTGGGCGTGGCGCTGCGCCGCACCGACACCGCGACCGGGGAACCGGCGCAGATCGTGCACAAGGGCACGCCCGTGGTCACGCTGAGCGGCCACCCGGCCGAGCTGCTCCTGTACCTGTTCGGCCGCAAGGAGCAGGCCCGGGTCGGGATCGAGGGCGACGAGGCCGCGATCGACACCCTGCGTACGGCCCGTACCGGCCTGTGAACACCGCCGCGGTGGGCCCGCACCGGTCTGCGACAATGCGCGCATGACCGGTGCCACCCACCCGCCCGCGCGGCCCTCCGACCTCGACCCGACCATCGCCGCGCGTCTCAAGCGCGACCCCGACGGGTTGATCGCCGCCGTCGCCCAGGCCGGCGACACCGGCGAGGTGTTGATGGTCGGCTGGATGGACGACGAGGCGCTGCACCGCACGCTGACCACCGGCCGCTGCACCTACTGGAGCCGCAGCCGGCAGGAATACTGGGTCAAGGGCGACACCTCCGGCCATGTGCAGAAGGTGCTCTCGGTCGCGCTCGACTGCGACGGCGACGCCGTGCTCGTGCGGGTCGAGCAGACCGGCGCCGCGTGCCACACCGGCGACCGCACCTGCTTCGACGCGGACGTCCTGCCCGTCTCCGACTGACCGCCGCCGACCCGGGGCCCGCGGGCACCCGACTCGGCCCGACCTCGCCGCCCGGGAGATTGCGCACGCCATGACCACCGGAACCGTCACCCCCGACCTCGACACCTTCCGGACGCTCGCGCGCGACCGGCGGGTCATCCCCGTCACCCGGCGCTTCCTGGCCGACGGCGACACCCCCGTGGGTCTGTACCGCAAGCTCGCCGCCGAGCGGCCCGGCACCTTCCTGCTGGAATCCGCCGAGAACGGCCGCTCGTGGTCGCGCTATTCGTTCGTGGGCGTGCACAGCGCGGCGGTGCTCACCGAGGCGGCCGGCCGGGCCCGCTGGCTGGGCACCCCGCCGGTGGGCGTGCCGGTGGAGGGCGATCCGCTGGAGGTACTGCGGGCCACCGTGGCCGCGTTGCACACCCCGCACGGCGTCCCGGGCCTGGAACTGCCGCCGCTGACCGGCGGGATGGTCGGCTACCTCGGCTACGACGTGGTGCGCCGGCTGGAGCGGTTGCCGGAGTCGACCGTGGACGACCTGCACGTGCCCGAGCTGATGATGTTCCTGGCCACCGACCTGGCGGTGCTCGACCACGTGGACGGCAGCGTGTTGTTGATCGCCAACGCGATCAACCACGACAACCGCGAGTCCGGGGTCGACGAGGCGTACCACGCGGCGGTGGCCCGCCTGGACGCGATGACCGCCGACCTGGCCCGGCCGACCGGCCTGGCCGCGGCGGCGTTCGAGCGCGGCGCGGTGGCCGAGGCGGTCGGCCCGTGGGGCTCGGTCGCGTATCGCAAGGCGGTGGAGGCGGCCAAGGAGGAGATCCGGGCCGGCGAGGCGTTCCAGATCGTGCTGTCCCAGCGCTTCGAGATGCCCACCGAGGCCGGCGCGTTGGACGTGTACCGGATCCTGCGGGCGACCAACCCCAGCCCGTACATGTACCTGTTCCGGCTGCCGGGGCCGGACGGCGGCGCCGAGGGCGGCTTCGACGTGGTCGGCTCCAGCCCCGAGGCGCTGGTCAAGGTCGAGGACGGGCGCGCGATGTTGCACCCGATCGCGGGCACCCGCCCGCGCGGCGCCACCCCGGCCGAGGACGCCGACCTGGCCGAGGAGTTGCTCGCCGACCCCAAGGAACGCGCCGAACACCTGATGCTCGTCGACCTGGGCCGCAACGACCTGGGTCGGGTCTGCGCGCCGGGCACGGTCGAGGTGATCGACTTCATGTCGGTCGAGCGGTACAGCCACGTGATGCACATCGTGTCCACCGTGGTGGGCGAGTTGGCCCCGGGGCGCACCGCGTTGGACGTGTTCGCCGCGTGCTTCCCGGCGGGCACCCTGTCGGGCGCGCCCAAGCCGCGCGCGATGGAGATCATCGAGAACTTCGAGCCCACCAGGCGCGGCCTGTACGGCGGTTGTGTGGGCTACGTCGACTTCGCCGGCGACCTGGACACCGCGATCGCGATCCGCACCGCGTTGATCCGCGACGGCGTGGCCTACGTCCAGGCCGGCGCGGGTGTGGTCGCCGACTCCTCGCCCGAGGCCGAGGACGTCGAATGCCGCAACAAGGCGGCGGCGGTGCTGCGCGCGGTGGCCATCGCGGCGACCCTCGCGCCGGCGCACGACGTCACGGCCGGGTAGGGCCGCGAACGCCCGCCCGGGGTCCAGCCGTCGCGCGGCGTGGGTCATGCTGGTGCCATGAGCAACGCGAGGACCGAGGCCGGCGCGGCGGGTGCCGGCACCGAGACGCACGACCGGGCCGACGCCGAACCGGCGACCACCACCGGCGCGGCGAGCGCCGCCGAAGAGCAGCCGGCGGCGGTCGCGACCGCGGCGGTCGAGGACGCGGCGCTGCGCGAGCGCAAGGCCGCCCGCCGCGAGTTGACCGTCACGGTCCTGCTCGCGCTGGCCGGCGCCGCCCTGGTGCTCTCGGTGGCCGGTCGCACCTGGGCCGAGGGCACCGCGCCGGTGCACGGGGCGCGGATCGCGGTGCAGGCGAGCGGCAACACGATCAACAAGGCCCTGTCCGCGTTCGCGCTGCTGGGCCTCGCCGGCGGCCTCGCGGTGCTCGCGACCCGCACGTTCGGCCGGACCGTGATCGGCGTGCTGGTGACCCTGGCCGGGCTCGGCGTCGTGGTGCTGGCCGTGCGGGGCGCGGGCGACACGTCGGCGGTGAACTCCGAGGCGGCGGGCAAGGCGGCCGTCGAGGGGGTTCGCGCGGTGGACGTGAGCCACACGATCTGGCCGTGGTTCGCGGTCGTGGGTGGCGTGGTGATCCTGCTCGCGGGCCTGCTCGTGGTGCTTCGGGGCCGGCGCTGGCCCGGTATGTCCAACCGCTACGAGGCCCCGGCGGGCAAGGTGGTCGCCGCCAAGCGTGGCCCGGCCACCAACGCCGACCTGTGGAACGCGTTGGACCGGGGCGAGGACCCCACGCGCTGAGCACTGCTCCCGACGGGTGACAATAAGAATCGCGCGGTTGTGATCGCGGCGCCCGAAACGGTGTCCCGGCAGCCGCGCCCTCGCGTGTGAATTGTGAAGCCGAAGGAGTAAGCGATGTCGTCGCAAGCCGGAAACCACGGCAGCACCCCCGCCGCCTGGACCGTGACCATACTGGCGCTGATCGGCTGCACGATCTCCGGCGTCGCGATGATCGCGGCCAGCGTGATGTTGTTCTGGGCCGGGGCGGCCGTGGTCCTCGTGGGCTGCATCGCCGGCGCGGGCATGCGGATGGGCGGGATGGGCGCCGCCCCCGCGCGTCGCTGACCTCTAGGGTGGGCGGACTGGTGGGTGTGACGCCGAGGGGGAAACGTGGCCTATGGGTTTCCGGGGGCTCCCGGGGGCGGTGAGGGGCCGGGGCGGGAGTGGAACGCGCCGCCTCGGCCGTTCGGGCACGCCATGCCCTACGGGCCGCCGACCACACCGCCGCCCGCCGGTCCGCCACCGGGACCACCGGACAACTACCTCGCGTGGGCGGTGCTGGCCACCGTCTTCTGCTGCTTCCTCGCGGGCGTGCCCGCGTTGCTCGCGGCGACCAGCGTCAACGAGCGTTGGCACCGCGGCGACGTGGCCGGTGCCCGGCTCGCCTCGTTGCGGGCCCGCAACTGGACCATCGGCACCGTCCTGCTCGGCGTGATCTTCTGGACCACCTGGATGGTCGGCGTTTTCCTTCTCGGTTGGAAAGACACGCTGGGTGACCTCTGACGGTGCTCTCCGACGGCACAATGGGCCGATGACCACCCCGGCCCGTCCCGCGTCCGGCACCGGCTTCCGGCTGCGCAATCTCGCTCTGCCCGCCACGAGCCTGGCCCTGCTCGCCGGTGCGACCGCCTATGTGGGACTGGTGGATCCGCGCGAGAGCGGCCACTATCCGCCGTGCCCCTACCTGGTGCTCACCGGCCTGGCCTGCCCCGGCTGCGGCGGATTGCGCTGCGTGCACGCGCTCACCCACCTCGACCTGTCCGCCGCGCTGGGCTACAACGCGCTCGCGGTCGCGCTGTTTCCGCTGATCGGCCTGTTGTGGCTGCGCTGGACGGTGCGTACCGCGCGCGGCGAGCCGCGTCGGGGGTTGGCCGATCCCCGCGCGTTGTGGGCGCTGCTCGCGGTCGTGGTGCTCTTCTGGGTCGTCCGGGACCTGCCGTTCGGCGCGTCGCTCGCGCCCTGACGGACAGTGACGGCCGGCGGATCCGTCGGCCGGACGCCGCGCACGGACCCACCGTGCGACGCCGTATGCTGCCCCCACCTCTTCGGCGGTGCGGCGTGGACGGGTCTGTTCGAATCGGCCTATACCATCGGAGAGCCGGGGGAGCAGGTTCTCCGGACAAACGAGGGGATGTAGGGCGTGACGGTTCTCGACGAGATCATCGACGGTGTCAACGCCGACCTCGCAGAACGACAGGCCCGCGTTTCCCTTGACGAGATCAAGGAACTCGCGGCCCAGGCGCCGGCGCCCCGCGACGCGGAGAGCATCCTGCGCGGCGACGGCATCGCCGTCATCGCCGAGGTCAAGCGCTCCAGCCCCTCCAAGGGCGCGCTCGCCGCGATCGCCGACCCGGCCGGTCTGGCCGCCGACTACGAGTCCGGCGGCGCCTCGGTGATCAGCGTGCTCACCGAGCAGCGCCGATTCGGCGGCTCGCTCGACGACCTGGACGCGGTGCGCGCCGCGGTCGACATCCCGGTCCTGCGCAAGGACTTCATGGTCACCAGCTACCAGCTCTGGGAGGCCCGCGCGCACGGCGCGGACGTGGCCCTGCTGATCGTCGCCGCGCTGGAGCAGAACGCGCTGATCTCGCTGATCGAGCGGTCCCGCTCGATCGGTCTCACCACGATCGTGGAGGTCCACGACGAGGAGGAGACCGCCCGCGCGCTCGACGCCGGCGCCACCGTGATCGGGGTCAACGCGCGCAACCTCAAGACCCTCGAGGTGGACCGCAACAACTTCGCCCGGATCGCCCCGCTGATCCCGGACTCGTGCGTGCGCATCGCCGAATCCGGCGTGCGCGGTCCGCACGACCTGATCGCCTACGCCAACAACGGCGCCGACGCCGTCCTGGTGGGCGAGTCCCTGGTCACCGGTCGCGACCCGCGCAGCTCGGTCGCCGACCTGGTCGCCGCGGGCGCCCACCCGGCGATCCGGCACGGGCGCGGCTGAGGACACGAGCAGGCGATGAGCATGGACCCGCGACTGGCCAGGGGCTGCAAGCCCCGAGGCTGCCGCGCGCCCGCCCGCCGGGCGCGCGGGCGTCGGGTGCGCTACGTGATCGGTTGTGAGCCCGGCCAGGTGCCGGGCAGCCGATGGCGCGGACACGTTTCCTGACCCATCCGTCAGCAACGTGCCGTCCGCACGGCATGCCACACCGACAAGGACCTCGCATGTCCAGCACTGCCCAACTACCGGATCCCTCCGGCCACTTCGGCGTCTTCGGCGGGCGCTTCCTGCCCGAGGCGCTGATCGCCGCCCTCGACGAGTTGACCGCCGCCTACGAAAAGGCCAAGGACGACCCGCAGTTCCAGGCCGAGTTCGCCGGCCTGCTGCGCGACTACGCCGGGCGCCCGAGCATCATCACCGAGGCCCCCCGCTTCGCCGAACACGCCGGCGGCGCGCGGATCATCCTCAAGCGCGAAGACCTCAACCACACCGGCTCGCACAAGATCAACAACGTGCTCGGCCAGGCCATCCTGACCAAGCGCATGGGCAAGACCCGGGTGATCGCGGAGACCGGCGCCGGCCAGCACGGCGTGGCCACCGCGACCGCGTGCGCGCTGCTCGGCCTGGAGTGCGTCGTCTACATGGGCGAACTCGACACCCAGCGCCAGGCCCTGAACGTGGCCCGGATGCGCGTGCTCGGCGCCGAGGTGATCCCGGTGGCGATCGGCTCGCGCACCCTCAAGGACGCGATCAACGAGGCGCTGCGCGACTGGGTCGCCAACGTCGACAACACCCACTACCTGCTCGGCACCGCGGCCGGCGCACACCCCTTCCCGGCGATGGTCCGCGACTTCGTCAAGGTCATCTCCGTGGAGGCCCGGCAGCAGGTGCTCGACCTGACCGGCAAGCTGCCGGACGCGGTCTGCGCGTGCGTGGGCGGCGGCTCCAACGCGATCGGCGCCTTCCACGCGTTCATTCCGGACGAGGGCGTGCGGCTGTACGGCTTCGAGGCGGGCGGCGACGGCGTGGAGACCGGGCGGCACGCCGCCTCGATCACCGGCGGCTCGATCGGCGTCCTGCACGGCGCCCGCACCTACCTGCTCCAGGACGAATACGGGCAGACCATGGAGTCCCACTCGATCTCCGCCGGCCTGGACTACCCGGCGGTGGGCCCCGAGCACGCGTGGCTGCACCAGACCGGCCGGGCCACCTACCGGCCGATCGACGACGCCCCCGCGATGGAGGCGTTCCGGCTGCTGTGCCGCACCGAGGGCATCATCCCGGCGATCGAATCGGCGCACGCCCTGGCCGGCGCGATCGAGGTCGGGCGCGAACTCGGCCCGGACGCGACCATCCTGGTGAACCTCTCCGGGCGCGGTGACAAGGACATGCACACCGCCGCCAAGTACTTCGATCTCCTCGACGCGGAAGCGGAGCAGTCGTGACCGGCACCGGCACCACCACCAGGCTCACCGAGGTGCTGGCCACCGCCCGCGCCGAGAACCGCGCCGCACTGGTCGGCTACCTCCCGGCGGGCTACCCCTCCGCCGAGGGCTCCGCCGCCGCGATGCGGGCGATGGTCGAGGGCGGCTGCGACATCATCGAGGTCGGCCTGCCCTACAGCGACCCGCAGATGGACGGCCCCGTCATCCAGCGCGCCGTCGAACACGCGCTCGCCCACGGCACCAACACCCACCACGTGATCGACAACGTGCGCGCCGTCGCCGAAACCGGCGCCGCGACCCTGGTGATGTCGTACTGGAACCCGATCGAGCGCTACGGCGTCGAGCGGTTCGCGAGCGAACTGGCCGCGGCCGGCGGCAGCGGGGTGATCACCCCCGACCTGATCCCGGACGAGGCGCACGAGTGGATCGCCGCCACCGACCGGCACCACCTGGACCGGATCTTCCTGGTCGCGCTGTCCTCCTCGGACGAACGCATCGCCTACACCACCCGACACTGCGGCGGCTTCGTCTACGCCGCGTCCGTCATGGGCGTCACCGGAGCCCGGGCCTCGGTGAGCTCGGCGGCCGGCGACCTGGTCGCGCGCACCCGCAAGACCACCGACCTGCCGGTCTGCGTCGGCCTGGGCGTCTCCAACGCGACCCAGGCGGCCGAGGTCGCGGCCTACGCCGACGGCGTCATCGTCGGCTCCGCGTTCGTCCGCGCCCTGCTGGACGCGCCGAACGAACAGGCCGGCCTGGACGCCGTCCGCGCCCTGGCCGCGGACCTGGCCGAGGGCGTCCGCAAGCGCTGACACCCGCGCCCGATCGGCGCCCTGTGTAAAAACGCGCCAAAATGTACATCGGCTCATCAGCGGCCGCCGCAGCACCGTCGCGGCGGCCGTTGTCATGCCCGCACCATCCCACCCCCACCCCCATCGGAGGAACCAGCGTTGAGCGCCAAACCCGCGGCCAACCGAACACCCGTCATCCTGGCCGTCGTCGGCGTGCTCGTGGTCGCGGTGCTGGCCGCCGTCCTGGGCGTCGTGTTCACCGTCGGCCACGACGACAAGGACGACGACTCCGGCGACGCGAAGCGGTCGAACACGGCCAAGGCCCCCGTCCGCGACGTCGACTTGGCCACGTTGCCCGCCGTCGCCCAGGCGGACGGCACGATCCGGGTCGGCAGCTCCTCGGCACCGGTCACCGTCACCGTGTTCGAGGACTTCCGCTGCCCGTTCTGCAAACGCTTCGAGACCGACTTCGGCCCGCTCCTGGCCGACTACGCCGAGGCCGGAAAGATCAGCATCGACTACCACATCGCCTCCTTCCTGGACGGCAAGCTCGGCGGCACCGGCTCGGTCAAGGCCGCGAACGCCGCCCGCTGCTCGGTGGACGCGGGCAAGTACGCCGGCTACCACGCGATGTTGTTCAAGAACCAGCCCGAGGAATCCGAGGACGGCTACACCGCCGCCCGGTTGCTCGACCTGGCCGGCCAGGTCCCCGGCCTGCGCGGCGAGGCGTTCGACGCGTGCGTGAACACCGACGCCAACGCCGCGTGGGTGGCCGCCGCCGAGAGCGCGTTCGAAAGCTCCGGCGTCTTTGCCACGCCCGCCGTGGCGGTGGACGGAAAAATTCTGGACAGCGGGAACTCGGCCATGCGTTCGCCCGACAACCTTCGTGAACTGCTCGACCGACGCCTGGAGAACCCCGGGAGTGGTAAGGCGGCTCTCGGACAGGAACCTAAGGTGCCTTCCGCCGGTTAGACAGCACATGTGCCGGTCCGGGGTGCGGGGGACCACGGACCGGGGTCCCCGTACCTCACCCGTCGTGACGGAGGTCAGACCTTGGAAGGCAAGACGATCGAGCCGGTGGGCCGACGGTGACCGCGACGGCCACCCCCGACGGCGCCGCGACCGCCGGCCCGCTCGCGAGCCTGCGCAAAGTCGCCCCCTGGATCGGCCTCGCCGCCCGACTGGGCCTGGCCTTCGTCTGGGCCTACGCCGGCTGGGAGAAGGCGCTCGACCCCGACCAGGCCGCGTACGCGGTCCGGGGCTACGACGTACTGCCCGACGGTCTGGTCGAGCCGGTCGGCTACGCCCTGCCCTACCTGGAACTGGGCCTGGCCCTGCTCCTGGTGGTCGGGATCGGCACCCGACTGGTCGCGTCCTTGTCCGCGCTGCTCCTGATCGTGTTCATCGCGGGCATCGCCCAGGCGTGGGCGCGCGGCCTGGCGATCGACTGCGGCTGCTTCGGCGGCGGCGGTCCGGTCGAGCCGGACAAGACCGCCTACCTCGAGGAGATCCTGCGGGACTGCGGCTTCCTGCTGCTCGCCATCTGGCTGATCGTCTTCCCGCGCACCCGCCTGTCCGCGGACGCCTGGCTGTTCCCCGAGGAACCGCCGTACGACACGGACGAGGACCACGCGGACGAGGACGACGCGGACGAGGACGACGCGGCCGAGGCGGCCGAGGACGAGCGGGACACCGACGCGGACGAGTACCGCGGGGACGCGAACCGGAACCCCGGAACCCGGGAACTGAAAGGCCCTGAGATCACGTGAGCTCGAAGAATTCCGAAGGCAAGCGCACCGCGCGCGAGCGCATGGCCCAGGAGCGCGCGCGCCAACAGGCGCTCGACAAGCGCCGGCGGGTGCTGATCATCGCCGGTGCGGTGGTGGCCGTCCTCGCGGTGGTCGCCATCATCGGCGTGGTCGTGGGCATGTCCAAGACCAACAAGAAGAAGGGGCCCTGGAAGGACGCGCTCGCCAAGCCGTACAGCGCCCCCGTGAACCTGTCCGCGGACGGTCTGGGCATCTCCGTCGGCAGCAACCCGAACGCCCCCTCGTTGATCATGTACGAGGACTTCCGCTGCCCGATCTGCCACGAGGTGGAGAAGTCGCTCGGCCCCACCCTGCGGCAGATGGCCGACGCCGGCACCATCAAGATCGACTACCACATCGCCTCGTTCCTGGACGGCAAGCTCGGCGGCAACGGCTCCAAGTACGCGGCCAACGCCGCCGGCTGCGCGCAGAACGCGGGCAAGTTCGCGCCGTACCACGACACGCTCTTCGCGAACCAGCCCGACGAGCTGGACGACAAGTTCGGCAACCGCTCCTACCTGATCGACCTCGCGGGCAAGGTGGACGGCCTGCGCTCGCCCACCTTCGACGCCTGCGTCAACGACCTGAGCGTGGCCGGGTGGGTCAACAAGGTCGAGGACGCGTTCCAGAACGCCAAGATCGGCGACACCCCCGTCACCGGCACACCGACCGCGGGCATCAACGGCAAGACCATCGACCTGATCGTCAAGGGCCGCGGCCTGGCCACCCCCGACGAGGTGCGCGCCCAGATCCTGGCAGCGATCAAGTAGTCACCCTCCGCTTCGGAGCACCCGGGCGCGGCACCGATTCCCCGGTGCCGCGCCCGTTCGTCGCCGCCCGCCGGCACACGTTCGCCCCCGCACCCGGTAGCGTCGTACCCGCCATGGACCTCGCATTCATTCCCAGCCCCTCCCGCGGCCAGATCGACCTCGGTCCGATCCCGCTGCGCGGCTACGCGCTGTGCATCATCCTCGGTGTCGTCCTCGCGATCTGGCTCGGCGAGCGCCGCTGGGTCGCCCGAGGCGGTCGTGCCGGCACGGTCGGCGACATCGCCGTGTGGATGGTGCCCTTCGGCCTCGTCGGAGGCCGCATCTACCACGTCATCACCACGCCGGGGCCGTACTTCGGCGACGACGGCGACCCCATGCAGGCGTTCGCCGTCTGGAAGGGCGGGCTCGGCATCTGGGGTGCGATCGCGCTCGGCGCGGTGGGCGCCTGGATCGGCTGCCGGCGCCGGGGCATCCCGCTGCCCGCGCTGGCCGACGCGCTCGCGCCGGGCATCGTGCTCGCCCAGGCCGTGGGCCGCTGGGGCAACTGGTTCAACCAGGAGCTCTACGGCCGCGAGACCGACGTGCCGTGGGCGGTGAAGATCGACGGCGACCACAACGTGATCGACCCCGGTCAGGCCGGCACCTTCCACCCGACGTTCCTGTACGAGTCGTTGTGGTGCATCGGCGTCGCGGCCCTGGTGATCTGGGCCGACCGCCGATTCAAGCTGGGCCACGGCCGGGCCTTCGCGCTCTACGTCGCGGGCTACACGGTGGGCCGGTTCTGGATCGAGTACATGCGCGTCGACGACGCCGAGCACGTGCTGGGCATGCGGCTGAACAACTGGACCGCGATCCTCGTCTTCGTCGGCGCGATCGCCTACATCTGGATCTCGGCCCGCACGCACCCCGGCCGCGAGGAACCGGCCACGCTGCAGGGCCACTACCGGGAGCCGGACGACGCCGACGAGCCGTACGACGCCGACGAGGCGGACGCGGAGGTCGCGGACGCGAAGGAAGCGGTCGCCAAGGACACGGACACGAAGGTCGCCAAGGACGCGGACACGAAGGTCGCCAAGGACGCGAAGGCCACGCGGGAGCCGGAGGACGCCGAGAGCGCGACGGATCCGGTGGACGCCGACACCGACAGCGACGCGGTCGTGGCGGCGGATGCGGCCCCGGACGTGGTCCGTGCCGCGGACGAGCCCGACGCGGATGCCGACGCCGACGCCGAGCGCACCCCCTCGGCCGCGCGCAAGCCCGCCGACAAGGGCTGACCCCGAGTCGACCGGAGGCCGCCCCCGACCCGCCACCCGCGGGTTTGGGGCGGCCTCTTCGGGTTCGGGCAGCCTTTCCTGGCCGGCGGTACCGCGGGTGCGACCGGTAGCGTCCAGGTCCCAGCGTGACGAGAGGGCCGAACGACCTTGAAGACCACCCAGACAGCCGCCGAGGCCCCCGACACGGCCCCGGCGCTCGGGCACCAGGACGGTATCGACCACACCCACCGCGACATCGGCGGTGGCTGGCTGCGCCCGGCCGTGTTCGGCGCCATGGACGGGCTGGTCTCCAACTTCGCGCTGATCGCCGGCGTCGTCGGCAGCGACGCCACGACCAAGACCGTGGTGGTCACCGGACTGGCCGGACTGGCCGGCGGCGCCTTCTCGATGGCGGCGGGGGAGTACACCTCGGTCGCCTCGCAGGCCGAGCTGGCCCGCGCCGAGGTCGAGGTGGAGCGCCGCGAACTGTGCCGCAGCCCCGAAGCCGAGCAACGCGAACTCGCCGAGCTCTACATCGCCCGCGGCTTGGACGAGGACCTCGCCGTCGAGGTGGCCCGGCAACTCTCCCGCGACCCCGAACTGGCCCTGGAGATCCACGCCCGCGAGGAACTGGGCGTCGACCCGCACGACCTGCCCTCGCCGTGGGTCGCCGCCGGCTCCTCGTTCGCCTTCTTCGCGCTCGGCGCGCTGCTGCCGCTGCTGCCCTACCTGCTCGGCGCCGGCACGCTGCTGCCCGCCCTGGCGCTGACCGCGCTCGGCCTGTTCGGCGCCGGCGCCGCGGTCTCGCGGGTGACCGCCCGACCGTGGTGGTTCAGCGGCACCCGCCAGTTGCTCCTCGGCGCCGCCGCGGGCGGGCTGACCTACCTGCTCGGTCTGCTGATCGGGCAACAGGTGTGACGAGTGAGGCATACGTAACACGACCGTAGCGCGGCGACCCGACCCGGAAACGATCGAATCCCACGGGTCGGACAGCCTGTTTCGGTACCGAGATGGTCGGGAATGAGCCCGCTGACATGCCAGGGCGGCCGGCGCGGCGCAGCGTTCGAAAGCCCGCTCGATTCACTTGGCGACCGTATGGTGAGACGGGTTTGTCCCGGGTTCCGGATGCACGTACCGATCATGTAACCTGCACGAAATCGCAGAGGGCCAACGTCGTCCCTGTTGCGCACCACACGCCACGACGACGACGGGAGCGCCCATGCCTCCTGCCATGCCCGCAACTCCGGGCCCCCTCTTCTCCGCGCTTCCCGCGGCACAGGGGTTGTACGACCCCCGTAACGAACACGACGCCTGTGGTGTCGGATTCGTGGCCACGCTCACCGGCGAGCCCAGCCACGACATCGTCGACCAGGCACTGACCGTCCTGCGGAACATGGAACACCGGGGCGCCACCGGTGCCGAAGCCGACACCGGCGACGGCGCGGGCATCCTGATCCAGGTCCCGGACGCGTTCCTGCGCGAAAGCGTCGACTTCGCGCTGCCCGCCGCGGGCGGCTACGCGGTCGGCATCGCCTTCCTGCCCGACGACGACGTACACGCGGGCCGCGCCAAGTCCTCCATCGAGCGCATCGCCGCCGAAGAGAACCTGCGCGTGCTCGGCTGGCGCGAGGTGCCCACCACGCCCGGCCTGGTCGGCTCGATGGCCGCCGAGACCATGCCGCGCTTCGCCCAACTGTTCGTGGCCGGCGTCGACGAGAGCGTCACCGGGATCACCCTGGACCGGCTCGCCTTCGCGCTGCGCAAGCGCGCCGAACGCGAGGTCGAGGTCTACTTCGCCTCCCTGTCCGCGCGCACCCTCGTCTACAAGGGCATGCTCACCACCGGGCAACTGGAGCCGTTCTTCCCGGACCTGTCCGACCGGCGCCTGGCATCCGCGATCGGCCTCGTGCACTCGCGGTTCTCCACCAACACCTTCCCGGCCTGGCCCCTCGCCCACCCGTACCGCTTCATCGCGCACAACGGCGAGATCAACACCGTCAAGGGCAACCGCAACTGGATGGCCGCACGCGAGTCGATGCTCGCCACCGACCTCATCCCCGGCGACCTGAGCCGGCTGTACCCCATCTGCACGCCCGACGCGTCCGACTCGGCGTCCTTCGACGAGGTCCTGGAACTGCTCCACCTGGGCGGTCGGCCGCTACCGCACGCCGTGCTGATGATGATCCCCGAGGCGTGGGAGAACCACGCCACGATGGACGCCGCCCGGCGCGCCTTCTACAAGTTCCACGCCACCGTGATGGAACCGTGGGACGGACCGGCCTGCGTCACCTTCACCGACGGCACCCTGATCGGCGCGGTCCTGGACCGCAACGGCCTGCGCCCCTCGCGCTACTGGGTCACCGACGACGGCCTGGTCGTGCTCTCCTCCGAGGTCGGCGTCCTGGACATCGACCCCGCCCGGATCGTGCGCAAGGGCCGGCTCCAGCCCGGCCGGATGTTCCTGGTCGACACCGAGGCCCGGCGGATCGTCGAGGACGACGAGATCAAGACCGCGCTCGCCGCCGAACACCCCTACCAGGAATGGCTGCACGGCGGCCTGATCAACCTGGAGGACCTGCCCGAGCGCGAACACGTCGTGCACACGCACGCCTCCGTCTCGCGCCGCCAGCAGACCTTCGGCTACACCGAGGAAGAACTGCGCGTCATCCTGGCGCCGATGGCCCGCGCCGGCGGCGAACCGCTCGGCTCGATGGGCACCGACAGCCCGATCGCCGCGCTCTCCGCCAAGCCCCGGCTGCTCTTCGACTACTTCGTCCAGCTCTTCGCGCAGGTCACCAACCCGCCGCTGGACGCGATCCGGGAAGAACTCGTCACCTCGCTCGGCAGCTTCGTCGGCCCCGAGGGCAACCTGCTCGACGCCCAGCCCGCCGACTGCCGCAACGTCGTGCTGCCCTTCCCGGTACTCGACAACGACGAGCTCGCCAAGCTCATCCACATCAACCTCGACGGCGACCAGCCCGGCCTCAAGGCCGTCACCATCTCCGGGCTCTACCCCGTCGACGGCGGCGGCGCCGCACTGGCCAAGCGACTCGAGGAGATCCGCACCGAGACCACCGGCGCGATCGCCGACGGCGCCCGCATCGTGGTCCTGTCCGACCGCCACTCGGACGCCGAACACGCGCCGATCCCCTCGCTGCTGCTCACCTCCGCCGTCCACCACCACCTGATCCGCACCAAGACCCGCACCCAGGTCGGATTGATCGTCGAAGCCGGCGACGTGCGCGAAGTGCACCACATCGCGCTCCTGATCGGCTACGGCGCCGCCGCGGTCAACCCCTACCTGGCGATGGAATCCGTCGAGGACCTCGTCCGCGACGGCGTCTTCCTCACCGACATCGCGCCCGAACAGGCCATCCGCAACCTGATCAAGGCACTGGGCAAGGGCGTGCTCAAGGTGATGTCCAAGATGGGCATCTCCACCGTCGCCTCCTACCGCGGCGCCCAGGTCTTCGAAGCCGTCGGCCTCGCCGAGGACTTCGTCGCCGAATACTTCACCGGCACCACCAGCAAGCTCGGCGGCATCGGGCTGGACATCGTCGCCGAGGAAGTCGCCCGCCGGCACGCCAAGGCCTACCCGCCCACCGGCATCGCCCCCTCGCACCGCCGGCTGGAGATCGGCGGCGAATACCAGTGGCGCCGCGAGGGCGAACCGCACCTGTTCGACCCCGAGACGATCTTCCGCCTCCAACACTCCACCCGCACCCGCCGCTACGACATCTTCAAGAAGTACACGGCGCGAGTGGACGAACAGTCCAAGCGGCTGATGACGCTGCGCGGCCTGTTCGCCTTCAAGAGCGGCGAGCGCGCGTCCATCCCGATCGACGACGTCGAGCCGGTCTCCGAGATCGTCAAGCGCTTCTCCACCGGCGCGATGTCCTACGGCTCCATCTCGATGGAGGCGCACCAGACGCTGGCCATCGCGATGAACCGGCTCGGCGGCAAGTCCAACACCGGCGAAGGCGGCGAGGACCCCGAGCGGCTGTACGACCCCGAGCGGCGCTCGGCGATCAAGCAGGTCGCCTCCGGCCGATTCGGCGTCACCAGCGAATACCTGGTCAACGCCGACGACATCCAGATCAAGATGGCCCAGGGCGCCAAGCCCGGCGAAGGCGGCCAACTCCCCGGCCACAAGGTCTACCCGTGGGTCGCCCGCACCCGGCACTCCACCCCCGGCGTCGGCCTCATCTCGCCGCCGCCGCACCACGACATCTACTCCATCGAAGACCTCGCCCAGCTCATCCACGACCTCAAGAACGCCAACCCGGCGGCCCGAGTGCACGTGAAGCTGGTCGCCGAGGTCGGCGTCGGCACCGTCGCCGCGGGCGTGTCCAAGGCACACGCCGACGTGGTGCTCATCTCCGGCCACGACGGCGGCACCGGCGCCTCCCCGCTCACCTCGCTCAAGCACGCGGGCGGCCCCTGGGAACTCGGCCTCGCCGAAACCCAGCAGACCCTGCTGCTCAACGGCCTGCGCGAGCGCATCGTGGTGCAGACCGACGGCCAGCTCAAGACCGGCCGCGACGTGTTGGTCGCCGCCCTGCTCGGCGCCGAGGAATACGGCTTCGCCACCGCACCGCTCGTGGTCTCCGGCTGCGTGATGATGCGGGTCTGCCACCTCGACACCTGCCCCGTCGGCGTCGCCACACAAAACCCCGTACTGCGCGAGCGGTACAACGGCCAAGCCGACCACGTGGTCAACTTCTTCGAATTCATCGCCGAGGAAGTCCGCGAACTGCTCGCCGAACTCGGCTTCCGCACCCTCGAAGAGGCCGTCGGCCACGCCGAACTGCTCGACACCGCCGCGGCCGTCGAACACTGGAAGGCCGAAGGTCTCGACCTCGCACCGCTGTTCCACGTGCCCGCCCTCGCCGAAGGCGCCGCCCTGCACCACACCGGCCCGCAGGACCACGGACTGGCCAAGGCACTGGACAACCAACTCGTTCAGCTCAGCGCCGACGCGCTGGAAAACGGGGAAAAGGTCGTCATCAACCTTCCCGTGCAGAACATCAACCGCACCGTCGGCACGATGCTCGGCCACGAGGTCACCAAGCGCTACCGCGGCGCCGGCCTCCCCGACGACACCATCGACATCACCCTGACCGGCTCCGCCGGCCAGTCCTTCGGCGCCTTCGTCCCCAAGGGCATCACCCTGCGGCTCGAAGGCGACGGCAACGACTACGTCGGCAAGGGCCTGTCCGGCGGCCGGATCACCGTACGCCCGCACCGCACCGCACCCTTCGCCGCCGAAGACAACATCATCGCCGGCAACGTGATCGGCTACGGCGCCACCAGCGGCGAGATCTACCTGCGCGGCGTCGTCGGCGAACGCTTCTGCGTGCGCAACTCCGGCGCCACCGCCGTCGTCGAAGGCGTCGGCGACCACGGCTGCGAATACATGACCGGCGGCCGAGCCGTCGTCCTGGGCCGAACCGGCCGCAACTTCGCCGCAGGCATGTCCGGCGGCGTCGCCTACCTGCTCGACGCGGACCACAACAACATCAACACCGAACTCGTCGGCATCGAGGAACTCGACGCCGCCGACAGCGCCGAACTGCACGACGTTGTGCGCCGGCACCACGAGGAGACCGGCTCGGCCGTCGCCGAAACCCTGCTCTCCGACTGGGACGCCGCCTCCCGGCGCTTCACCAAGATCCTGCCCAGGGACTACAAGGCAGTGCTCGCCGCCAAGGACGCCGCCGAGCGAGCCGGTCTCACCGAGACCGAGATCGTCCAGAAGATGATGGAGGCGGTTCATGGCTGACCCGAAGGGCTTTTTGAGCACGCCCCAAGAGCTCGGCAAGCGTCGCCCCGTCGACGTGCGCATCCGGGACTGGAAGGAGGTGTACGAGGAGCGCACGCTGCTCCCGATCATCACCGAACAGGCCGGCCGCTGCATGGACTGCGGCATCCCGTTCTGCCACAACGGCTGCCCGCTCGGAAACATCATCCCCGAGTGGAACGACCTGGTCTGGCGCGACGACTGGCAGGCCGCGAGCGAACGGCTGCACGCGACCAACAACTTCCCGGAGTTCACCGGCCGGCTGTGCCCCGCGCCGTGCGAGGCCGCGTGTGTGCTCGGCATCAACCAGGCGCCGGTCACCATCAAGAACGTCGAGGTCTCGATCATCGACCGGGCGTGGGACGACAACAACGTCGCCCCGCAACCGCCCGACCGCCTCTCCGGCAAGACCGTCGCCGTGATCGGCTCCGGCCCCGCCGGCCTCGCCGTCGCCCAGCAACTCACCCGCGCCGGCCACACGGTCGCCGTCTACGAGCGCGCCGACCGGATCGGCGGACTGCTGCGCTACGGCATCCCCGAATTCAAGATGGAAAAGCGGCACATCAACCGGCGCATCGAACAAATGCGTGCCGAAGGCACCAAGTTCTACACCGGCATGCAGATCGGCACCGACCTGGACGCGGCCAAGCTGCGCCGGCGCTACGACTCCGTGGTGATCGCCGCCGGGGCCACCGCGGCGCGGGATCTGCCGATCCCCGGACGCGAATTCGGCGGCATCCACCAGGCGATGGAATACCTGCCCTTCGCCAACAAGGTGCAGGAAGGCGACCTGGTCGCCTCGCCGATCGACGTGGCCGGCAAGCACGTGGTGATCATCGGCGGCGGCGACACCGGCGCCGACTGCCTGGGCACCGCACACCGCCAGGGCGCGGCCTCGGTCACCCAGTTGGAGATCATGCCCCGACCCACGGAGGAGCGGCCCGCCGCCCAGCCGTGGCCGACCTACCCGATGACCTACCGGGTCGCCAGCGCGCACGAGGAGGGCGGCGAGCGCGTCTACGCGGTCAACACCCAGGAATTCGTCGGCGGCGCGGACGGCCGGGTCAAGGCCCTCAAGCTGGTCGAGGTGGTGTTCGAGAACGGCCGCTTCGTACCGGTCCCCGACACCGAGCGGGAGATCCCGGCCGACTTCGTGTTCCTGGCGATGGGCTTCACCGGCACCGACCGCTCCAACGGACTGGTCGAACAGCTCGGGCTGGCCCTGGACGAGCGCGGCAACGTGGCCCGGGACGAGGCGTACGCGACCAACGTGGACGGCGTGTTCGTGGCCGGCGACGCCGGGCGCGGACAGTCCCTGATCGTCTGGGCCATCGCCGAGGGCCGCTCGTGCGCGGCCGCGGTGGACGCGTGGCTGACCGGCGGGACCAACCTGCCGTCGCCCATCCGGCCCACCGATCGACCGCTCACCGTCTGACCCGAGGCGACCGCTCGGGCGCGGATTGAATCTGTGACGAAAGTCGCGTGAACAGGAAAGGGCGCCGCCGTTGCGGCGCCCTTTCCGCATGCCGGAAAAGCGCCATATACCGGACGCGAGTACGGCTTACCCCGCGGTAGGAACTAGGCTCTATGACCATGCGTCGAGCCAAAATTGTCTGCACCCTGGGTCCTGCCACCAATTCGTATGAACAGATCCGCACGCTGGTCGACGCAGGCATGGATGTAGCCCGCTTCAACCTCAGCCACGGCGCCTACGCCGAGCACGAGGAGCGATATCACCGCGTCCGTCGGGCATCCGACGAATCCGGTCGCAGCGTCGGCATCCTCGTCGACCTCCAAGGCCCCAAGATCCGCCTGGAGACCTTCGCCGAAGGCCCCGTGCTCCTGGAGCGCGGCGACGAGTTCACGATCACGACCGAGGACGTCCCCGGCGACAAGCACGAGGTCGGCACCACCTACAAGGGGCTGACCGCCGACGTCACCAAGGGCGAGCGGATCCTCATCGACGACGGCCGGGTCACCCTGGAGGTCGTCGACGTCGAGGGCCCGCGCGTGCACACGATCGTCATCGAGGGCGGGATGGTCTCCGACCACAAGGGGCTCAACCTCCCCGGCGTGGCCGTGAGTGTTCCCGCACTGTCCGAGAAGGACATCGAGGACCTCAAGTGGGGCCTCGCCCTCGGTGCCGACATGATCGCGCTGTCCTTCGTGCGTGCCGCGAAGGACATCGAGGACGTCCACAAGATCATGGACGAGTTCGGTGTCCGACTCCCGGTGATCGCGAAGATCGAGAAGCCGCAGGCGGTGGACAACCTCGAGGAGATCGTCCACGCCTTCGACGCCATCATGGTCGCCCGCGGCGACCTCGGCGTCGAGATGCCGCTGGAGGCCGTGCCGATCGTGCAGAAGCGCGCGATCACACTGGCCCGGGCCAACGCCAAGCCCGTCATCGTCGCCACCCAGATGCTCGACTCGATGATCAGCGCCTCGCGCCCGACCCGGGCGGAGGCGTCCGACGTCGCCAACGCCGTCCTGGACGGCGCGGACGCGGTCATGCTGTCGGGCGAGACCTCGGTCGGCAAGTATCCGATCGAGACCGTCAAGACCATGGCACGGATCGTGGTCGCGGCGGAGGACTCCTCGGCGATGCGCGAGGAGATCCGCAGCATCGCCGGTCCGCGCACCCAGGGCGGCGTGATCGCGAAGGCCGCGATCGAGATCGCCGAACGACTGGACGCCAAATACCTGGTGGCGTTCACCCAGAGCGGGGACACGGGCCGCAGGTTGTCCCGGTACCGCTCGATGATCCCGATGTTGGCCTTCACCCCGGAGCCGGCGGTGCGAAGCCGCCTGGCGCTCACCTGGGGCCTGGAGACCTTCCTCGGACCGCTGTGCAGCCACACCGACGAGATGGTTCGTCAGGTGGACGCGGCGTTGCTCGCGATCGGCCGCTGCAAGAAGGGCGACCTGGTCGTGATCACGGCCGGCTCCCCGCCCGGCGTGCCGGGATCGACCAACCTGATCCGCCTGCACCACATAGGGGATCTGCCGACCGAGTAGTACCCGGTTGTAGGTGGTACCGATGGCCCGTCACCCGCTCTGGTGGGTGACGGGCCATCAGTATTTGGGGCCGATGTGCTCGTCCATGAGTGCCACGGAGGCTCGGCGGGCGACGGAGAGCAGGTTGCGACGGGCGAATTTCCACTCGACGCCGAGTTCGTCCAGCGTGGTGGTGAGGATGCGCATGATGTCCATGGATTCGTTGGCGAAGAGGTAGCGCGGGTACTCGTAGCGCTTGCGCTCGCCGGCGACCATGCGGGTGGTCCAGTTCATGTTCCGGCAACCGTCGGAGTGGATGAGGCCGCGCACGAGGGCCCAGGGCTCGGCTCGGACGACCCTGGTTTGCCAGCAGGTGAGGATGATCGGTCGATCGTGCTTTCGTCCCGGGCCGTGCTGGGGGAACATGCAGGGCCAGTGTCGGGAGTACCGCTTGACGTCCGTGCATCCCGGTCGGGGTACGAGGTCGGCCGCGGAGCCCGGGAGAACGCGAGTGATGGTGTTCGCGCATTCTCGGATCAGGCCCGGCCAGGCGTTGGCGCAGGAGATGCTGAGGCTGTACGAGCGGGCGTGCGCAACGATGTGGCCGTCGCCGAGGTAGAGGCCGAGCAGGTAGGCGTAGGCCGGGCCGTCGACGTCGAGGTCCAGACAGCGGAAGCAGGGGGCGCCGCGTCGGGCGGGGAGTTCGCCACGGCGGGAGCGGTCCATGTGCAGCCAGTAGCCGATGGTTCCTCGGGGAACGCGCAGACTACGGGCTGTTGCGTGATTGGAGAGGCCCGACTGCAACAGGGCCAGTGCCTGGCGGCGGAGATCCGGGTTGTTCATGGATCCAACATGTGCCGCCAGGGCTCACTCGCCTGGGTGTTCGAGTCGGTTTCACTCGAACGAGTTGTTCACGTAGTGAACTGGTACCGGGTGCGGGATTCGAACCCGCAAGCCCTCTCGGGCAGATGGGTTTGAGCCATCCGCGTATGCCATTCCGCCAACCCGGCAGGGGGGTGGGGTGGTGGCCCGGGACCCCCTGTTAGGAGAGCAGCATACCGTGTCTCGGTAGGCTCGTGTGCGCACTATTTCCCTGATCGAGGAGCGACGTGACCGCCGCCACGCAGCCGCCCGCCGCATCGCCGGACAGCCCACGTGCCCGTGTCGTCATCGCCGAGGACGAGGCGCTCATCCGGCTCGATCTGAAGGAGATGTTGGAGGAGGAGGGCTACCACGTCGTCGGCGAGGCCGGGGACGGACAGCGGGCCGTGGAACTGGTCCACGAGCATCGGCCCGACTTGGTCATCCTCGATGTGAAGATGCCGATACTGGATGGGATTTCGGCGGCCGAGCAGATTGCCCAGGCGCGGTTGGCGCCGGTGTTGATGCTGACCGCGTTCTCGCAGCGGGAGTTGGTCGAGCGGGCTCGGGACGCCGGGGCGATGGCTTATCTGGTCAAGC
Source organism: Embleya sp. NPDC020886 (assembly GCF_044333915.1). NCBI lineage: Bacteria > Bacillati > Actinomycetota > Actinomycetes > Kitasatosporales > Streptomycetaceae > Embleya > Embleya sp. NPDC020886. Next base: position 776,224 of record NZ_JBIRRX010000004.1, read on the forward strand.
CGTTCACCAAGGGGGATCTCGTTCCGGCGATCGAGATGGCCGTCTCGCGGTACACCGAACTGGCCGCCCTGGAGCGTGAGGTCGGCGACCTCACCCAGCGGCTGGAGACGCGCAAGTTGGTGGACCGAGCCAAGAGCGTGCTTCAGGAGAAGTACGGCATGTCCGAACCCGAGGCGTTCCGCTGGATTCAGAAGGCGTCGATGGATCGGCGGATGTCGATGCGCACGGTGGCCGAGGTGGTCGTGTCCGGGGGCGACGTCGCCGACTGACCCAGGGGTACCCATACTCTGACGAACCCGTCCGGTTGCTGGCAAACCGGACGGGTTCGTTGTTTTTCCGGCACTCGATGATCATATTTGATCACTTTGGATCGTAAGAATTCGTTGACTGTTTCTTTTGGATTACATCTGGTTACGGGCGCATCACATCTCAGTCGGCGGACTGCCGCTGCCCTTCCGGCCGGACTACATTCCGGGCACCGCATGTTCATCGCGGTTTGTGAAGGCGCCCCGATGCGGGCTCCGAACTTTTTCTACAAGGGGTTGGGGTTTGCTGTGCTCAAGCGACGCGTGATCAAAATCGCGCTGCCCATCGCGGCAGCGGCACTCGTGCTTTCCGCGTGCGGCAGTGACGATGACGGCGACAAGAAGAAGGACGGTGGCAGCACCGCTCCCGGCAACACCGGCGGCGGTAACAAGCCGACCTGGACGATAGGTTTCCAAGCAGGGCTGTCGGGGGAGAATGCCCAGCTTGGCATCAACGAAGAGAACGGCGCTCGGCTCGCCGTCGAGCAGGCCAACGCGAAGGGCGATCTTCCCTTCACGCTCAAGTTCAAGACCTCGGACGACGAGGCATCGGAGACCAAGTCGGTGTCCGCGGCGCAGAAGCTGATCGACGACAGCAACGTTGTTGCCGTTATCGGCCCTGCCTTCTCCGGCCCGACCAAGGCCGCGTCGCCGAACTACGCCAAGGCGAAGCTCGCCACGGTGTCCCCGTCGGCGACCAACCCTTCCCTGACGAGCGCGGGCAACAATTTCACCGCGTTCCTGCGGGGTACGCCGAACGACAACGCCCAGGGCAGTGGGATGGCGAAGTACCTGTCCAAGAAGCTCCAGGCCAAGAAGGTCTTCGTCGTCGACGACAAGACCGAGTACGGCGCGGGCCTGTCGAAGGTCGCCAAGGACGAGCTGACCAAGGCCGGTGTCCAGGTCGTCTCGGACAGCGTGCCGAAGGCGACTCCGGACTACGGTCCGATCTCCACGAAGATCAAGAACTCCGGCGCGGACGCCATGATCTACGCGGGCTACTACCAGGACGGCGCGCCGTTCGCGAAGAAGCTCAAGGAAGCCGGCTTCACCGGCCCCAAGTTCTCCGGTGACGGCACCAACGACTCGCAGTTCGTCTCGCTCGCCGGGGACGCCGCGAACGACTGGTACCTGACCTGCCCGTGCTCCGACGCGAACGTCGAGGCGGCCACGAAGCAGTTCACCGAGGACTACAAGAAGCGCTTCAACACGAACCCGAGCACCTACTCGGCGGAGTCGTTCGACATCGCCAACCTGGTGATCGACCAGATGAAGTCCTTCGGCACGGAGAAGATCGCCCGCGAGGCGATGCTCACCAAGCTCAAGGGTGCCTCGTACAAGGGCCTGACCAAGTCGTTCAAGTTCCAGCCGAACGGCGAATTCGACGGCGCGACGACCTTCATCTACCAGGTGAAGGGCGGCAAGATCGGCTACATGGGCGACATCGACCAGCTCGTGGGCGGCTGACCCGTTAATCGGGGCGGCGCAACCTGACGATCGGGCCCGGGTCTTCCCGGAGTTTTCGGGAAGACCCGGGCCCGTCCGGTTTTCTTGAGGAAGCTTTCCTTATGCAACCTGATGAAATCCTGGATTACCTTATTCCAGGGATCATGCTCGGTGCGTTGTACGCGGTGATCGCCATCGGCTATACCCTGGTCTATGGCGTTCTGCAACTCATCAACTTCGCACACAGCGAAGTCTTCATGGTGGGCGCTTATTCGTCGCTGCTCGCCTTGACCTGGATCGACCCGAGCAGCAATCCGACGACCTTCATGTCGGTGTTGTTGGTCGCGGCCGGTCTGGCCGTTTCCGGTACCGCCGGGGCGGCCACGGCCTTTACGCTCGAAAAAGTGGCGTACAGACCGCTCAGACGCAGGAACGCGCCTCGTCTTGCGTTCCTGATCAGCGCGATCGGGGCCTCCTACTTCCTGCAGAACCTGGCGGGGAAGTTGTTCGGCCGCGACTCGCGGGCACTGCCGACGGTGTTCGAGAACAAGAAGGTCTTCTCGGTCTTCGGCACCCAGGTCACCATCCTTCAGCTCCTCATCGTCTGTGCGGCGGTGCTGATGATGGTCGGCCTGGACTATCTGGTGAACCGCACGAAGCTGGGCTCGGGTATCCGGGCCGTGGCGCAGGACGCCGAGACGGCGGGCCTGATGGGTGTGGACATCGACAAGGTGATCTCGCGGACGTTCATCATCGGCGGGTTCATGGGCGGTATCGCCGGGTTCCTGTTCGGCCTGCATCTGCAGTTGTCGTTCACGATGGGCTTCCTGCCCGGTATCACCGCGTTCGCCGCGGCTGTGGTCGGCGGGATCGGCAACATTCGCGGCGCGATGATGGGCGGCATGCTGCTCGGCATCGTCGAGAGCTTCTCGTCGCCGATCTTCGGTGAGTCGTGGCGGTACGTCAGTGCCTTCGCGGTGCTGGTCCTGGTGCTGATGTTCCGGCCGACCGGCATCCTGGGCGAGCGCTTGGGGAGGTCGGCGTGACCACGACGACGACGAAGGAAGCAGATGTCGCGCCGAGCGGGTCGGCGCTGGCCCGCCTGCGGCGCAAGCGTTGGTATCAGCAGCCGATGGTCGGCCGGCTGGTGGGCATCGTCTCGGCGGCGGTGTTGCTGGACGTGATGAGTGGTCCGCAGGGCAGCCGCGAGGACGTGTTCTTCTCGCTGGACAAGACCCTCGGGTCGTTGCGCGTGGTGTGGTGGCTCATCGGCGCGGTGGTGCTGTGGGCGATCCTGGAGTTCACCAAGCCGCTGTACAACCGGTATCTGGCGGCGAGCGTGGGTCCGCTGGAGCGTTTCCACACCCCGGTGACCGGGCCGGTCCGGCAATTGGTGGCGCAGACCCGGGAGACCTCGGCGAATCTGCGTCGCATCGTCTGGGTCCGGATCGGATTTTCGGTCGTGGTGATCGGCCTGCTGATCCTGTTGCCGAGCCTGCTGTCCACGTTCTGGAACCAGGTGTTGGTCAACGAGGTGGCGATCTACGTCCTGCTCGCGATCGGCCTGAACGTGGTGATCGGTTGGGCGGGTCTGCTCGACCTGGGCTTCATCGCGTTCTTCGCGATCGGCGCGTACAGCACGGCGTACTGGACCGGCGCGATGCCGGTGGATCCGCCGTTCAAGCTGAACGCGTTCCTGGTGATCCCGGTCGCGGTGGCCACGTGTCTGCTGGCCGGACTGTTGCTGGGCGCGCCGACGTTGCGGCTGCGCGGTGACTATCTGGCGATCGTGACGCTGGGCTTCCACGAGATCATCTACCTGATCGCCAAGAACGCGGACGGGTTCACCAACGGTCCGCGCGGGGTCCAGGGCATCTCGAACTTCCGGGTGCACATCGGGCCGATCGACTACAAGTGGGAACTGGCCCCGGAGCCGTACTGGTATCTGCTGATCGGCATCGCGACGGTCCTGATCATCGCGTTCCTGCGGTTGGAGCACTCCCGGGTCGGTCGGGCCTGGACCGCGATCCGCGAGGACGAGGTGGCCGCGTCGGCGACCGGCGTGCCGACGGTGAAGTTCAAGCTGATGGCGTTCGCGATCGGCGCGTCCACGTCCGGCATCGCCGGTGTCGCGTACGCGAGCAAGGCCGGCTTCATCAGTCCGGAGAGCTTCCTGCTGCTGTTCTCGGTGCTGGTGGTGGCGTACGTCATCTTCGGCGGCATGGGTTCGCTGTGGGGCGTGATCATCGGCACGGCGTTCCTGGCCTGGTTGCCGCAGTACATGAAGGACTGGGTCAACCCGAACGACCGGTTCATGTACCTGGGCGCGTTGTTGATCATCATGATGATCTACCGCCCGCAGGGCCTGATTCCCTCGGTTCGGCGCAAGCGCGAGTTGAGCATGGCCAAGGCGGGTCTCGGCGACGCGGACGCGATGTCGGAGCCGGCCGGCGGGAGGATGACGTGAGCATCACCACGACGAAGGCGGACGACCGGCCGCGGGTGGACCCCGAGGATCAGGTCATGCGGGTGCGCGGTGTCACGCTGCGTTTCGGCGGCCTGGTGGGTTTGTCCGACGTGGCGTTGGATCTGCACCGGGGCGAGGTCCTGGCGGTGATCGGCCCCAACGGTGCGGGCAAGACCTCGCTGTTCAACTCGTTGACCGGGATGTACGTCCCGCAGGAAGGCAGCATCGTGCTGCGCGACCGGGCGGGTGGCGAGCATTCGCTCAAGGGGCGCAAGCCGCACCTGGTGAACCGGCTCGGGGTGGCCCGGACGTTCCAGAACATTCGCCTGTTCGGCGCGTTGACCGCGCTGGAGAACGTGAAGATCGCGGCGGAGACCCGGCAGAAGGCCGGTCCGGTGTCGATCATGCTGGGTCTGCCGAACGCGCGTCGCGAGGATCGCGAAAGCGACCGGCGGGCGTTGGAGCTGTTGCACTTCGTGGGTCTGGACGGGTTGCTCAACGAGTTGGCCGCGTCGTTGTCCTACGGTCAGCAGCGGAGCCTGGAGATCGCCCGCGCGTTGGCCACCGATCCGCAGGTGTTGCTTCTGGACGAGCCGGCGGCGGGCACGAACCCGACCGAGAAGCTCGATCTGGAGGTGTTGATCCGGCGGATCAACCGCGAGCTGGGGATCAGCGTGTTGTTGATCGAGCACGACATGCGGCTGGTGATGTCGGTCGCCGACCGGGTCACGGTGCTCAACTTCGGCAAGGTGATCGCGTCCGGTTCGCCGGCCGAGGTGCAGCGCAACCCCGAGGTCGTCGCGGCCTATCTGGGGGCCGAGATGGCCGCCGAGATGGTCGCCGCCGCGGAGGCCGAGGCCGTGGACGGCTCGGACGGTACGGTCCCCGCGCAGCGGGACGGGGAGGAGCAGCGATGAGCGCCGCCGATTCCGCGGATGCGGTCGGGTTGGCCAAGCCGGCCGCGGGTACCGCGACGCCGCCGCGAAAGAAGATGCTGGAGCTGGACGATCTGCACGTGTTCTACGGCGCCATCCAGGCGTTGAAGGGCGTGCACATCGAGGTGAACGAGGGCGAGATCGTGGCTCTGCTCGGCGCCAACGGCGCGGGCAAGACGACGACGCTGCGCACCATCTCGGGGCTGCTCACACCGCGTGAGGGCGAGGTGCGTTGGCGTGGGGAGCGGATCGACGGGGTGCCCGCCCACCATGTGGTGGGGTTGGGTATCGGGCATTCTCCGGAGGGTCGTCGGGTGTTCCCGGCGATGACCGTCACGGAGAACCTGAACATGGGCGCCTACCGGTTCAAGTCGGTGCCCAGGGCCGAGTTGGATCGGGTGTTCGAGTTGTTCCCGCGGCTGGCCGAGCGGCGTACGCAGCTCGCGGGCACGCTGTCGGGCGGCGAGCAGCAGATGTTGGCGATCGGGCGGGCGTTGATGGGGCAGCCGAAGTTGCTGCTGCTGGACGAGCCGTCGATGGGTCTGGCGCCGCTGATCGTGGCGCAGATCTTCGACATCATCCGGGAGATCAACGAGCAGGGCACCACGGTGTTGCTGGTCGAGCAGAACGCGGCGCAGGCGCTGCGGCTGGCGCATCGCGGTTATGCGCTGGAGACCGGATCGGTGGTGTTGTCGGGTCCGGCCGAACAGTTGTTGTCGGATCCGAAGGTGCGCGAGGCGTATCTCGGCGAGGGCGCGTAGGTCGTCCGCGCGGCGGAGGGGGTCGGCCCCTTCGCCGCGCGGTGCGGTTCAGGCGCGTTTGATCATGCAGGTCAGTCGCGCGGTGCAGACGCGCCTGTCGTGTTCGTCGGTGATCACGATCTCGTAGGTGGCCAGGGTGCGGCCCAGGTGTACGGGGGTTGCGACGCCGGTGACCAGGCCGGACTCGGCGGAGCGGTGGTGGGTGGCGTTGATCTCGATGCCCAGGGCGATGCCGTCCCGGCCGGCGTGCAGTGCCGTGCCGACCGAGCCGAGGGTTTCGGCCAGGACGCAGGACGCGCCGCCGTGCAGGAGGCCGTAGGGCTGGGTGTTGCCCTTGACCGGCATGGTGGCCACGACACGCTGGGCGGAGGCTTCGACGAATTCGATCCCCATGCGGTCGGCCAGGCTCTCCCGGGTGCCGATGTTCATGAACGCCAGGATCTCGTCGAGGCTGGGCTGTGGGGTCTCGTCGGTCATGGGGTGCTCCTCCGGATTCATGGTTGTGTCGGCCTGACAGCCTAGGATCGCGGTCGTGGCAGCGACTCAGACCCCCCAGACCTCCGTCCCCGCCGGTTCCCGGCCGCGACTTCTGCTCCTCGACGGGCATTCGTTGGCATATCGGGCGTTCTATGCGCTCAAGGAAGCGTCGATGAGTACCGCGACGGGCCAGCCGACCCAGGCGGTCTACGGGTTCACGTCGATGCTGGTGAACGTGTTGCGCGACGAGGCGCCGACCCATTTGGGTGTGGCGTTCGACGTGTCCCGGCAGTCGTTTCGCACCGAGGAGTTCCCGGAGTACAAGGCGAATCGCTCGGAGACCCCGGAGGAGTTCAAGGGTCAGGTCGAGCTGATCGTCGAGGAACTGACCGCGATGGGCGTGCCGACCATGCGGGTGTCCGGTTTCGAGGCGGACGACGTGATCGCCACGCTGGCGACCCGGGCGGCGGCCGAGGGTTACGAGGTGTTGATCCTCACCGGCGACCGGGACGCGCTGCAGCTGGTCACCCCCGATGTCACGGTGCTGTATCCGATGATGGGCGTGAGCAAGCTGCACCGGTTCACCCCGGCCGCGGTCGAGGAGAAGTACGGGCTGACCCCGGCGCAGTATCCCGATTTCGCGGCGCTGCGCGGCGACCCGAGCGACAACCTGCCGGGCATCCCGGGGGTGGGCGAGAAGACGGCCGCGAAGTGGATTCGCGAGTTCGGTTCGTTCGCCGAGCTGATGGAGCGCGCGGACGAGGTCAAGGGCAAGGCCGGGCAGAATCTGCGCGACCACCTGGACAACGTGAAGCTGAACCGGCGGTTGACCGAGCTGGTGCGCGAGGTCGAGCTGGAGGTGACGCCGGCCGATCTGGAGCGCAAGCCCTTCGATCGGGCGGCGATCGAGGTGGTGCTGGACACGCTGGAGTTCCGCAACGCCAACTTCCGGGATCGCCTGTGGGCGGTGGATCCGGGTCTGGTGCCGGAGGTGATCGAGGCGGAGCCGGGTTTCGAGCTGGACACCACGGTGGTCGAGCCGGGCGGGCTGGCCGCGTGGCTGGCCGAGCACGCGGCGGGTGCGCAGCGCACCGGGCTGGCGGTGGACGGTTCGTGGGGGCGCGGGACGGGCGAGGTCACGGGTGTGGCGTTCGCCGCGGCGGACGGCGCGGCGGCGTTCGTGGATCCGACGGTGATGGATCAGGACGACGACGCGGCGTTGGCGGCCTGGTTGGCGGATCCGCTGCGGCCCAAGGCGGTGCACGACGCGAAGGGCCCGATCCTGGCGTTGGCCGCGCACGGCTGGGCGTTGTGGGGGGTGACCAGCGATACCGCGCTGGGGGCGTATCTGGTGTTGCCGGGTCAGCGTTCGTTCGCTCTGGAGACGATGGTCGAGCGTTTCCTGGGTCGTGAGTTGAAGTTGGACCAGAGCGGCGCGGGGGACGGGCAGCTCGCGTTGGACATGTCCGATCAGGAGGACGCCGAGCCGGGGGCGGCGTCGATGCTGGCGGCCCGGGCGGTGGTGGATCTGGCGGCGGCGCTGGACGTCGAGTTGGCCGCCAAGGGTGGTCTGGAGCTGCTCCAGGACATGGAGTTGCCGCTGTTGCCGGTGCTCGCGCAGATGGAGCAGGTCGGCATCGCGGCGGATCTGCCGTATCTGGAGTCGCTGCAGGAGCAGTTCGCGGCGGCGGTGAAGCAGGCCACCGACGAGGCGCACGCGGCGGTGGGTCACGAGTTCAACCTGGGGTCGCCCAAGCAGTTGCAGGAGATCCTGTTCAACGAGCTGGGTCTGCCCAAGACCAAGAAGATCAAGACCGGTTTCACCACCGACGCGGACGCGTTGACCTGGTTGGCGGGCCAGACCGAGAACGAACTCCCGGTGATCCTGCTACGGCACCGCGATCAGACCCGACTGCGCACCACGGTCGAGGGTTTGATCAAGACGGTCGCGGACGACGGCCGTATCCACACCACGTTCAATCAGACGGTGGCGGCCACGGGTCGGTTGTCCTCGCAGGATCCGAACCTGCAGAACATCCCGATCCGGACCGAGGAGGGCCGGCTGATCCGGCGCGCGTTCGTGGTCGGCGAGGGCTTCGAGGGCCTGCTGACCGCCGACTACAGCCAGATCGAGCTGCGGATCATGGCCCACCTGTCGCAGGACGCGGCGTTGATCGAGGCGTTCACCACGGGTGAGGATCTGCACTCGACGATGGCCGCGCAGGTCTTCTCGGTGGCCCCGGAGGCGGTGGATCACGCGCTGCGCAGCAAGATCAAGGCGATGTCGTACGGATTGGCGTACGGGCTCTCCGCGTTCGGTCTGTCCCAGCAGTTGGACATCGAGCCGGGCGAGGCGCGGGGTCTGATGGAGACCTACTTCGAGCGGTTCGGCGGGGTGCGCGACTATCTGCACAAGGTGGTCGAGGAGGCCCGGCAGACCGGCTACACCGAGACGGTGTTCGGCCGTCGGCGCTATCTGCCGGATCTGACCAGCGACAACCGCCAGCGCCGTGAGATGGCCGAGCGGATGGCGCTGAACGCGCCGATCCAGGGTTCGGCGGCGGACATCGTCAAGGTCGCGATGCTCGCGGTGGATCGGGCGGTGCGGCAGGAGAAGTTGGCCTCGCGGGTGTTGCTCCAGGTGCACGACGAACTGGTCCTGGAGGTGGCGCCGGGCGAGCGGGAGCGGCTGGAGGCGCTGGTGCGTCGGGAGATGGCGGGCGCGTATCCGCTGCGGGCGCCGCTGGATGTCTCGGTCGGTTTCGGGCCGAACTGGGAGGACGCGGGCCACTGATCGGGAACCGGCGCGCCGTGGGGGTGGAGAGCCGGCCGCAGCCGGCATAGGTTCGCACGGTCACGGTGTACGACGCCGTCCCGGGAACAGCCGAACTTGCGTACAGAGGGGGGAGCTTCGTGGAAGAGGCCGAGTCGAGGCCCGATCCGCAGAAGCCGGGCACGCCGGACGAGGTCGCGGTCGATGCGGTGGCGGAGTCGATATCCGCCGCCGCTCCCGCGCCGAAGCCGGAGCCCGAGGCGCCGCCGATATCCGGCGGGCCGGACGAACCGGGCAAGCGCAGACGGGTGTTGAATCCGTGGCTGGGCAGCGCGGCGGCGATCCTGGTGGTGTTGGCATGTGGTGCGGCGGTGCAGTCGCCGTTCACCATGGTCACCGCGCATCGAGTGCCCACGTCGGATTTGCCGCGATTGTCCGATCCGGCGCCGGCCGACGGCACTTCGGCGAACGGCGGCGGGCCCAGCCACTTCGAGTTGCCGCCGCCGGTGTTGCCGGCCGCGTTGCCGGGTGCGCCGACCACGTCCGCGCCGGCCTCCGCGTCGGCGACGCCGACCACGTCGGCGGGCACTCGGGGCACCACCGCGACCGGCACCGGTGGCATTCCGCAGACGGTGTTGTTGGCCTATCAGCAGGCGGCCTCGAACCTGGCCCGGATGGACCCGAGCTGCAAGTTGCCGTGGACGTTGCTCGCGGGCATCGGTCGGGTCGAGTCGGAGCACGCGTACGGCGGCAACGTGACCGTGGACGGCACGGCGGTCACCCCGATCCTGGGCCCGCGGCTGGACGGCGGCCCGTGGGCCCGGATTCCCGACACCGACGGTGGTCGCTACGACTTCGACACCGAGTTCGACCGCGCGGTGGGTCCGATGCAGTTCATCCCCTCCACCTGGAAGGGCTGGGGCATGGACGGCAACCGGGACGGCCAGATCAACCCGCAGAACATCTTCGACGCGACGCTGACCGCGGGGCGCTATCTGTGCGCGGGCAACCGGGATCTGTCCACCGGCGCCGGGCTGAACGCGGCGATCCTGTCGTACAACCATTCCGATGCGTACGTGCGCAACGTGATGTCCTGGATGACGTACTACGCGACCGGCGCGCGCTCGGTCCCGGACGCCCGGCAGCCGACGTCCAGGCAGACGCCGACGCCCAAACAGACCACCTCCAAGCCGGCGACGAGCAAACCGGCGAGCAGCCCCACGACCAGTCGTACGGCGAGCGCGTCGGGCTCGATGTCCGCGTCGGCGTCGAGCCGCACGTCCGCCCCGGAGGGCTCGACCGAGGCATCGGCCCCGATCGGGTAGTCGTCATCGTCGGGTAGTCGTAATCCACTCCGCAAAAAACGGGAACCTGTTCTCGTTTCTTGCTACCGTGCCCCATCGTCGACCGTCGCGACGACGGTCGAGGCAGCAGCAGGAAGGTGGGACCGCCACATGCGTTCCTTCGCAGCGGTCGTGGTCGGGGCACTCCTGGCCGTCGGTGCCGCATTCGTGCTGAACGCGTGTGCCATCGGCGACCCCGCCCCGGTGCACCAGCCCCTCCAGGTCACCGCGCCGCCCGGCCGGCCCTAGGCCCGCCCGGCGGATCGGTACCCGGCCCCTCGTCGAGAGAGCACTCCACCCAGATGCGTCGTAAGTCCGGCCTGATCCTGCTGGCCGCCGCGGTCTTTTGTGTCGCCATGGCGCCGCTGTTGCGCGAGTTCGTCTTCCCGAAGCTGGTCGCCAAGGCGCTGGCCGGCGAGGACGCCTACCGGGTCGTGGTGCTGGACGCGAACAACGCCACCCTCCTGGGCGCCCCCGAGGGCAGCGGCGCGGGCAAGGCCAAGGTCACCGCGATCCAGACGATCCGACCGGACGCCAAGGCGGCCAAGGACGGCACCGTCGTGTGGGACCTGAACCTGGCGGTCCTGGACAGCAGCGGCAAGGTGGTCACCCAACTCCCCGAGCGCTACGCGTTCGAGGCGGCCGGCCAGATCCCCAGGAACTGCTGCGGCGAATCGGTCGACGGCGCCCCCGCCGCGCACACCGGACTCGCCTACAAGTGGCCGTTCTTCACCGGCAAGCGCGACTACAACTACTACGACTCGCAGGCGCACAGCGCGAACGTGATCGTGTACAAGGGCACCGAGAAGCGCAGCGGGTTGCAGACCTACCGCTTCGAGCAGGAGGTGCCGTGGATGAAGATCCCGATGCCCCGGCAGCTTCCCGGCGGCCTGGACCCGGCCGCCCTGGAGAAGGACGGCCTCCAGCTCTGGTACACGGTGCTCCGCAGGATGTGGGTCGAGCCGGTCACCGGCATCCCGGTCTACCTGGAGGAGACCCGCAAGGAGGAACTGCGCAGCTCCCCGCCGGCCGACGACCCCAACGCCAAGCCGGTGGTCACCAAGGTCTTCGAGGGCACCTTCGTCCCCCGCCCCGCGTGGTCGCAAAAGCTCATCGCCGACGCCAAGGACCGCAGCGCGACCCTGCGCGCCGTCCACGACACGATCCCGCTCGCCCTCCTGGTCACGGGCGTCCTGCTCTTCCTGATCGCGGTGGCCCTGCAATTCGTCGCCGACCGCCGGAACCGCCCGACCCCCACCCCCGCCGGCCGGCCGACCACCGACGGGGCCGAGCCCGCGCCGGTGGGTGGTGAGGTCGGCCGCTGAGGATCAGTGCTTCTCGCACACGAAGATCGCCGTCCCCGGCAACAGCCGCCCGCGCAGCGGGCTCCAGCCTCCCCACACCGACTCCAGTTCCTCCGGCCACTCCGGCTCGACCAGATCGACGAGCCGGAACCCCGCGCCCACCACCTCGCGCACCCGGTCGCCCAGCGTGCGGTGTTGTTCGACGTAGGTCGCCCGACCGGTGTGGTCCTGCTCCACGTACGGCGTGGTGTCGAAGTACGAGGTGACCGCCGTCAGCCCCTCCGGCCCGGGTTCGTCGGGGAAGGCCCAGCGCACCGGGTGGGTGATCGAGAAGACCCAGCGCCCGCCCGGCCGCAACACCCGGAACACCTCGCGCATGATGCCCGCGCCGTCCGGGCTGAACGGCAACGCGCCGTACGCGGAAAAGGCCAGGTCGAAGCTCGCGTCGGCGAACGGCAGCCGCGCCGCGTCGGCCTGCACCACCGGCACCCGGGTGCCGTGCTCGACGTCCAGGCGGCGCGAATGCCGGAGTTGGCGCAACGACAGGTCCAGCGCGACCGGGTGGGCGCCACGCGCGAGCAACCGGCGCGAACACTGCGCCGCGCCCGCGCCGACCTCCAGGACGACGCGCCCCTCGACCGGGCCCAGCAGCTTGACGCGGTCCTCGTCGAGCCCCTCCGGGCACCAGGTGAATCGCGCGTCGCCGAGGAAATCGCCGTGCTCGACCTGATACTCGTCGGCGTTGGCGTCCCACCACTGGCGGCCGGCCCGCACACTCTCCACGAGCCCCACCTTGCGCCGCACCGCGTCGTCGCCGTCGTCGAGCTCGTCCGGATCGACGTAGCGCGCCGCGAGGGACGCGTGCGGGTCGGGGGAAGTGGGGCGGTTCACAGGGCTCCAGTCGCTGCGGGCGGGCACGGACGCGCGTAGGGTACTCCCTTCGGGGCGTCCCGGTTGACCCCATGCATCCCGTGCGCGTTGACCGCACCCGGTCGGCCCCGTATGCTGCAAGTTGCGCCGCGGGCCTGCGTGAACTCAGACGGAGCAGGTCGCGCTCACCTTTGTCGATCCCACGCCATCCTCTTGCATGGACGCGGGCGTCGGGGGCGAAACCGGGTCCACAAGCGTGTTTGAAAACGACTTCTGTCCGTACCCGGAGCCCTTACCCACATGACGAGCAGCACCGAGGCCACGCCCAGCACCACCCCGCAGGTGGCGGTCAACGACATCGGCTCCGAGGAAGACTTCCTCGCAGCGATCGATGAGACGATCAAGTACTTCAACGACGGCGACATCGTGGATGGCGTGATCGTCAAGGTCGACCGGGACGAGGTCCTGCTCGACATCGGTTACAAGACCGAAGGCGTCATCCCGTCCCGCGAGCTTTCCATCAAGCACGACGTGGACCCCCACGAGGTCGTCACTGTCGGTGACCACATCGAGGCCCTGGTTCTCCAGAAGGAGGACAAGGAAGGCCGCCTGATCCTCTCGAAGAAGCGGGCTCAGTACGAGCGCGCTTGGGGCACCATCGAGAAGATCAAGGAAGAAGACGGCATCGTCACCGGTACCGTCATCGAGGTCGTCAAGGGTGGCCTCATCCTGGACATCGGCCTCCGCGGCTTCCTCCCGGCCTCGCTGGTCGAGATGCGTCGCGTGCGTGATCTCCAGCCGTACGTGGGCAAGGAGCTCGAAGCCAAGATCATCGAGCTGGACAAGAACCGCAACAACGTGGTCCTGTCCCGCCGTGCCTGGCTCGAGCAGACCCAGTCCGAGGTGCGTCAGACCTTCCTCACGACCCTGCAGAAGGGTCAGGTCCGCACGGGCGTCGTGTCCTCGATCGTCAACTTCGGTGCGTTCGTGGACCTCGGCGGCGTCGACGGTCTCGTGCACGTCTCCGAGCTGTCCTGGAAGCACATCGACCACCCGTCCGAGGTTGTCGAGGTCGGCCAGGAAGTCACCGTCGAGGTCCTCGACGTCGACATGGACCGCGAGCGTGTCTCCCTGTCGCTGAAGGCGACCCAGGAAGACCCGTGGCAGCAGTTCGCCCGGACGCACCAGATCGGCCAGGTCGTTCCCGGCAAGGTCACCAAGCTCGTTCCGTTCGGCGCGTTCGTCCGCGTGGACGAGGGCATCGAGGGTCTGGTGCACATCTCCGAGCTGGCCGAGCGCCACGTGGAGATCCCGGAGCAGGTCGTCCAGGTCGGCGACGAGATCTTCGTCAAGGTCATCGACATCGACCTCGAGCGTCGCCGCATCAGCCTCTCGCTGAAGCAGGCCAACGAGGCGTTCGGCGCGGACCCGGCCACGGCCGAGTTCGACCCGACCCTCTACGGCATGGCCGCGACGTACGACGACTCGGGCAACTACATCTACCCCGAGGGCTTCGACCCGGAGACCAACGACTGGCTCGAGGGCTTCGACAAGCAGCGCGAGGAGTGGGAGAAGCAGTACGCCGACGCCCAGACGCGCTTCGAGTCGCACCAGCAGCAGGTCGTCAAGGCCCGCGAGGCCGAGGCCGAGGCCGTGGCCGGCGAAGCCGCGGGCGCGTACTCCTCGGGCGGTGACGACGAGGTCGAGGCCGACACCACCGGTGGCGCCCTGGCCTCCGACGAGGCGCTCGCCGCGCTCCGCGAGAAGCTGGCGGGCGGCCAGAGCTGACCTCGGTCGACTCTGCCGAACACGGTGTTCGACGTGATTCGTAGGTAGCGATACCGACGCAGGCGAAGGCCCCACTTCCCTTCGGGGAGGTGGGGCCTTCGTGCTTTCCCGGTGCCGAGGCGCGAACGCGGCTAGGGTCGGGACCGTCACACGGCAGCCTGGGGGGTGTGCGGGGGTGTACGTCTCGTCCGGACGTCCGGAAGCGGCGACCGAGGCGGCGATCGGGCCGCCCGGGTCCGGGGTCGGCGCGGTGGTCACCGGCAATGTGATCGCGCTCGGCCTGGTCAGCCTGGTCACCGACGTCTCCTCCGAGATGGTCACCGCGGTGATGCCGGTCTACCTGGTCACCGGACTCGGCCTGACCATGCTCCAGTTCGGCTTCCTGGACGGCCTGTACTCCGGGGTCACGGTCTTCCTGCGGCTGGTCGGCGGGCACCTCGCCGACCGGTTCGCCGCGCGCAAACAGGTCGCCGCGGTCGGCTACGGGATGTCGGCGGTGGCCAAGCTCGGACTGCCGCTGGTGGGTGCCTCGGTGCCGGGCATCGGCGCGGTGCTGGCGGCCGACCGGGCGGGCAAGGGGCTGCGGACCGCGCCCCGGGACGCGCTCATCTCGCTGTCCAGCGGCCCGCAGGCGCAGGGGCGCGCGTTCGGCGTGCATCGGGCGCTGGACACCGTCGGGGCGTTCACCGGCCCGCTGGTGGCGTTCGCCATCCTGGCCGCGGTGGGCACCGCCTACGACGCGGTGTTCGTGGTGAGCTTCTGCGTGGGGCTGATCGGTGTCGCGATGCTGGTGCTGTTCGTGCGCGACCACCGCGACCCGGTCGAGCATCGGCCCGGGTGGCGCGACGGGCTGGGGCTGTTGCGGGATCGGTCCTATCGCCGGCTGTGTGTGGTGGCGACCGTGCTCGGTCTGGTCACCGTCAGCGACGCGTTCGTCTATCTGCTGCTCCAGCACCGGCTGTCGATCCAGCCGCACTGGTTCCCGCTGCTTCCGCTGGGCACCGCCGGGGTCTACCTGGTGCTCGCGCTGCCGCTGGGTCGCCTCGCCGACCGGGTGGGCCGGCGGCGGGTGTTCCTGGCCGGGCACGGCGTGTTGCTCGCGGCGTATCTGCTGCTCGGGGGTCCGCTCGACGGGGTCGCGTTGCTGATCGCGGTGCTCGCGCTGCACGGGGTGTTCTACGCGGCCACCGACGGGGTGCTCGCGGCGGCGGTGGGCGCGCGGTTGCCGGCGACGGGCCGGGCGGGCGGGCTCGCGGTGGTGCAGACCGGGCAGGCCGCAGGCCGGTTCGCGTCCTCGATGATCTTCGGCGCGCTGTGGACGGCCTGGGGGCCGGCCGGCGCGATCCGGGTGCTGGCCCTCGCGCTCGCGGTGGCCTTGCTCGGCTCGGCGCTCGCCCTCGCGGGCGGCGGGCGCGTGCGGGGAAGGGTGCGCGATGTCCGTTGACGCACCGGTGAAACCGGCACTGACCAGGGGCCGGATCCTGATCTTCGTCCTGGTGCTGATCCTGCTCGCGGGGGTCGCGATCGGGTACACGGTGTACGCGGTCAAGCGTGAGGACGAGCGGCTGCACGGCGGTTCGGGAACCGCGCCGGGCGGGCCGCCGCTGACCCTGGCCGGGGCGCCGCGACTGCTGTTTCGCAGCACCGAGTCGGGCCCGGGGTACGGGCATCTGGCGACCGTCGCGGCGGCCGATCCGGGCGGGCCGCGCACGGTGGGCGAGCGCTCGTGCGACCGGGTCTACGCGGCCGGCGGCACCGCGGTGTGCCTGGCCACCGAGGGCGGCCTCACCCGCACCGGCGTGGCGCTGGTGCTGGACGCCGACCTGCGCCAGGTGCGCCGGGTCGAACTCGCGGGCACGCCCAACCGGGCGCGCGTGTCGGCGTCGGGCCGGATGGCCTCGTGGACGGTGTTCGTCTACGGGGACTCCTACGCCTCGACGACCTTCTCGACCCGTACCTCGATCCTGGACACGCGCACCGGCGAACTGGTCGCCAACCTGGAGGACTTCACCACCACTCGGGACGGCAAGGAACTCAGGTCGCCGGACCGCAACTTCTGGGGCGTCACCTTCACCGCGGACGACAACACGTTCTACGCCACGCTGTCCACCAACACCTCCGGCCGCACCTACCTGGTGCGCGGCGACCTGCGGGCCCGCACCATGACGGTGCTGCGGGAGAACGTCGAGTGCCCGTCGTTGTCCCCGGACGGCACCCGCCTGGTGTTCAAGAAGAAGGTCTCGCAGAGCACCCGCAATCCGTGGCGACTGTACGTGCTCGACCTGGCGAGCATGCGCGAGACACCGCTCGCGGAGACCCGGGGTGTGGACGACCAGGCGATCTGGCTGGACGAGCGCACGGTGGGCTACGCACTGCCGACCGGGGCGGGCGCGGCCACCGATGTGTGGTCCGTCCCGGCCGACGGAAGCGGCGCTCCGGTGCGCCTGGTGGCGGGCGGCTTCTCGCCCGTGCCGCTGCGCTGACCCGACCCCGCCGAAGGGCGAACTCCCGTCCCAGGACGCGCTTGTGCATCGGCCCGGCATCGCGCAGGCTGCGGGTCTGCCACAGTTCCGTCACGAAAGGTCGCCGCCTCGCACCGGCGCCGTCACCCGTTTGACAGCGTCTGACCAGGAACGACGAGGTATCGCGGGGGCGTGGCCGGCGCGGGCCCGCCCCGGTGGTCGCCGGGCCGGCTCGGCGAAGAGCCCGTGCTCGGTTCGCGTACCCTGACTCACTGGTGCCATGCGCCGGGCTTGTATGGAAGTGGCCCGTGTGGCGGTCGGGACGACCGCCGGAGCACGTAGGCCCCCGGACTTCGGGGCAGGGCGCCCATTCGACGTGCGGTAGGAATGAGGATCTCGATGGCCTTTGGTGGAGCGTTCGCCACCGGGCAGGTAGTCAAGACGGTCGGCGCTTCCGACGTCGCCCTGTACCGCGGCGTGCGCGGGCGTACCGGACATCCGGTCGTCCAGCGCACGAGCAAGGCGCTGTCCTTCGCCGGGGAGCACGCCGGGGTCTGGCTCGCCGCCGGACTGGTCGGCGCGGCAGTGGACCGCGGCCGTCGGCCGGAGTGGCTGCGCGCCACCGCCACCGTCGCCGGCGCACACGTGGCCAGCATGGTGGTCAAGCGTGTGGTGCGCCGACCGCGGCCGGCCATACCGGGCCTGGAGCCGACGGTGCGGACCGCCGGTCGGCACAGCTTCCCGTCCTCGCACTCGGTGTCCTCCGCCGCCGCCGCCGTGGCGTTCCACGGCCTCCTGCCCACCGCCGTCACGGGTACGGCCGCCGCTGCGACGTGTTTCTCGCGGCTCGTCGTGGGCGTCCACTATCCGTCCGACGTGGCCGCCGGCGCGACCATGGGTCTCGCGGCCGGCGGCCTGGGCCGCGCCTGGGCTCGTCGGGCACAGCGTCCGAAGGGGTTCTGAGGTCTTGAGTACATCCGAAGTCGAATCTCCGCTCGAGTCGAGTGAGGCCCTGGTTCCGACCGCGGCCGGCACCACCCCCGTCGAGGCGCCTGCGCGCCCGGCGCACGGGGGTCTCGCGGGCGGTCTGCTGAAGTTGGCCCGGCCCAAGCAGTGGGTCAAGAACGTGCTCGTGTTCGCCGCGCCCCTGGCGGCCGGACGGCTGGACGAGGGCTACGTCCTCGGGCACAGCGCGATCATGTTCGTACTGTTCTGCCTGGCCGCCTCGGCGATCTACTACATCAACGACGCGTTCGACGTCGAGGCCGACCGCGAGCACCCGACCAAGCGCAACCGCCCGATCGCCTCGGGCGCGGTGCCGGTCAAGCTCGCGTGGGTGCTGGGGCCGATCCTGGGCATCACCGCCGTCGTGCTCGGGGTGTTGCTGTGCAACCCCGGGACCGCGCTGGTGCTGGCGCTGTACGTGGTGCTCAACGTCGCGTACTGCTTCTCCTTCAAGCACGTCGTGGTGCTCGACCTGGCCATGGTCGCCTCCGGCTTCCTGTTCCGGGCGATGGCCGGCGGTACCGCCTCCGAACTGCCGCTGTCGCGTTGGTTCCTGCTGACCGCGGGCTTCGGTTCGCTGTTCATGGTGGCCGGCAAGCGCTACTCGGAGATGGTCCTGATGGGCGAGGAGGCCGCCAAGACGCGTGCCTCGCTGGCCAACTACTCGATCACCTACCTGCGTTTCGTGTGGCAGATGGCGGTGTCGGTGACGCTGCTCACCTACTCGCTGTGGGCGTTCCAGATTCCCGAGGGCGATTCGACGCTCGCCTGGCACCAGTTGTCGCTGGTTCCGTTCGGTTTCGCGTTCCTGCGCTACGCCGTCTACGTGGACGCCGGAACCGCCGGGTCCCCCGAGGACGTTCTTCTCAAGGACAAGGTCCTCGTCGGCCTTGGCTTCGCCTGGCTTCTCACCTTTGTTCTGGGGGTTTTCCATGTCTGACGGCCCGTCGGCCGACGTACGACCAACCGCGCGGCGGGTCAGCCTGAACGGTTGGGGACGCACCACCCCCACCTTCGCCGACGTCGTGCGCCCCACCGACCGCGACCAGGTCGCGACCGCGTTGGGGCAACGCACCTCGCGCGGGGTGATCGCCCGCGGCCTGGGCCGCTCGTACGGCGATCCCGCGCAGAACGCCGGCGGCACCGTGCTGGACATGACCGGCCTGGACCGGATCCTCGCGGTGGACCTCGAACGCGGCCTGGTCACCTGCGAGGCCGGGGTGAGCCTGGACCGGCTGATCGAACTGTTCGTCCCGTTCGGCTTCTTCGTGCCGGTCACCCCGGGCACCCGGCAGGTCACCGTGGGCGGCGCGATCGGTGCCGACGTACACGGCAAGAACCACCACGCGGACGGCAGCTTCTGCAACCACGTCCTGTCCATCGACATGTTGATGGCCGACGGCACCGAGCGCACGATCACCCCCGAGGGCGACCCGGAGTTGTTCTGGGCCACCGCCGGCGGCATGGGCCTGACCGGCCTGATCCTGTCCGCGACCATCCGGATGACGCCCATCGAGACCTCGCTCGCGTCGGTGGACACCGACCGCACGAAGAACCTCGACGAGGCCATGGCGCTGATGGCCGAGACGGACGAGAAGTACACGTACACCGTCGCCTGGCTGGACTGCCTGGCCAAGGGCGCCAACCTGGGCCGCTGCGTGCTCACCTGCGGCGAGTTCGCCGCGCTCGACGACCTGCCCGTGAAGAAGCGCCGGGACCCGCTGCGTTTTCGCACCGGCTCGCTGCTGACCGTCCCGGACCTGGTCCCGGGGCGGCTGCCGAACAAGCTCACCATGGGCATGTTCAACGAGCTGTGGTACCGCAAGGCGCCCAAGCACAAGGTCGGCCAACTGCAGTCGATCACCGGGTTCTTCCACCCGCTGGACCTGGTCCAGGAATGGAACCGGGTCTACGGGCGGACCGGCTTCCTCCAGTACCAGTTCGTGGTGCCGTTCGGGCGCGAGGACGGCCTGGTCAAGGCGGTCGAGACGATCAGCGCGCACGGCGCGCCCTCCTCGCTCACGGTGCTCAAGCGGTTCGGTCCCGGCAACGAGGGCTTCCTGTCCTTCCCCAAGCCGGGGTGGACGCTGACGCTCGACTTCCCGACCAACACGCCCGGGCTGGCGCGGCTGCTCAAGCAGCTCGACGAGATCGTGCTGACCAACGAGGGCCGGTTCTACCTCGCCAAGGACTCGCGGATGGACCCGGCCGACCTGGCCCGGATGTACCCGCGGCTGGAGCGCTTTCGCGAGGTGCGGGCCAAGGTCGACCCGGACGGGATCTTCGTCTCCGACCAGGCCCGCCGACTCGGGATCTGACCCACCCCTTCTTCCGTCGTCTCGTGAACCACGTTTTGTGAAGGACACACCGTGAAAGACGCCCTGGGCGCACCGCAGTCCCTGCTCGTTCTCGGCGGCACCTCCGAGATCGCGCTGACCACGGCTCGCGCGATGGTCGCCGAGCGGGTCCGGCGGGTCGTGCTCGCCGGTCGCCCCTCCGCCGCGCTGGACACGGCCGCCGAGGAACTGCGCGGCCTCGGCGCGAGCGTCGAGGTGGTCGGCTTCGACGCGGCCGAGACCGACGACCACGAGAAGACCATCGACGAGGTCTTCGCCGCCGGCGACATCGACGTCGTGCTGCTCGCCTTCGGTGTGCTGGGCGACCAGGAGGCGGACGCGAAGTCCCCGGCCGCCGCCGCGCGCGTCGCGCAGGTCAACTACGTGGGCGGCGTCTCGGCCGGGCTGGCGGCGGCCAACGCGCTGTCCCGGCAGGGCCACGGCGCGCTCGCGGTGATCTCCTCTGTGGCCGGCGAGCGGGCCCGCAAGTCGAACTTCATCTACGGCTCGACCAAGGCCGGCCTGGACGCGTTCGCCCAGGGCCTGGGCGACAAGCTGCACGGCACCGGCGTGCACGTGATGGTGGTGCGGCCGGGCTTCGTCAGGACCAAGATGACCGAGGGTCTGCCGGACGCGCCGCTGGCCACCACGCCCGAGGCGGTCGCCGAGGCGATCGTCAAGGGCCTGCGCCGCAAGTCGTCCGTGGTCTGGGTGCCGGGCCAGTTCCGCTTCGTGATGTCCGCGCTGCGGCACGTGCCGCGGCCGATCTTCCGCAAGCTGAACATCTGACCCGCGGCCTGTGCACGCGAGCCCGTCCCGTCCTCGGGGCGGGCTCGCGCGTATTGCGGGCCGGCGCCCTTCTACCCTGGGGTCGCCTGGCCTACCGTGGCCCGGTCTTGGTCCACCCGAAAGACGTACGAGGGGCGCCACATGGGCAGCAGGGGCAACGTCGGGCTCACCGGCGGCATCGGAGCCGGCAAGAGCGAGGTGGCGCGCCGGCTCGCCGAACTGGGCGCGGTGGTGATCGACTCGGACCGGATCGCGCGCGAGGTGGTGGCACCGGGCACGCCGGGGCTGGCCGCGGTGGTGGCCGAGTTCGGCGAATCGGTGTTGCTGCCGGACGGCTCGCTGGATCGCCCGGGGCTGGGCCGGATCGTCTTCGGCTCGCCGGATCGGCTGGCCGCGCTGAACGCGATCGTGCACCCGCTGGTCGGCGCGCGCGCGGCGGAGCTGACGGCCGCCGCCGGGGAGGACGCGGTGCTGATCAACGACGTGCCGCTGTTGGCGGAGAACGACCTGGCGAAGCTGTACGACCTGGTGGTGGTGGTGGACGCCGCTCCCCAGACGCAGCTCGACCGGCTGGTTCGGCTGCGGGGCATGCCGGAGGCCGACGCTCGGGCCCGGATGGCCGCGCAGGCTTCGCGCGAGCAGCGGTTGGCCGTCGCGGACGTGGTGATCGACAACGACGGGCCGCTGACGGCGCTGGAGCCGCAGGTGCGCGCGTTGTGGGAGCGGCTGACGGGGGCCTGAGCGGCTGCGGAGCGGCGTGATCGGGCCTCGCGGCTGCAAGGCGTTGCTCGGTTCACGACGCTTGTCGGTGCGGACCCGTAACGTGTATCCCGTGCGACCCATTACCGATCTCGAACGCAAAGTGGCGCCCTTCGAGGTCGTCAGTCCCTATCGGCCGTCCGGTGACCAGCCGCAGGCGATCGATCTTCTGGAACAGCGGGTCGACGCGGGCGACAAGAACGTGGTGTTGCTCGGCGCGACCGGCACCGGCAAGTCGGCGACGACCGCGTGGATGATCGAGCGGCTCCAGCGGCCGACTCTGGTCATGGCGCCCAACAAGACCCTCGCGGCGCAGCTCGCCAACGAATTTCGTGAGCTGTTGCCCAACAACGCCGTCGAGTACTTCGTCTCGTACTACGACTACTACCAGCCCGAGGCGTACGTCCCGACCACGGACACCTACATCGAGAAGGACTCCTCGATCAACGAGGAGGTCGAGCGGCTGCGGCACTCGACCACCAACTCGCTGCTGACCCGCCGGGACGTGGTCGTGGTCGCGTCCGTGTCCTGCATCTACGGCCTGGGCACCCCGCAGGAATACGTGGACCGGATGGTTCGGCTGCGGGTCGGCGAGGAGATCGAGCGGGACGCGCTGCTGCGCCGCTTCGTCGGCAACCAGTACACCCGCAACGACGTCGCGTTCACCCGCGGCACCTTCCGGGTGCGTGGGGACACGATCGAGATCTTCCCGGTCTACGAAGAGCTGGCCGTGCGGATCGAGATGTTCGGCGACGAGATCGAGTCGCTGATGACGCTGCACCCGCTCACCGGCGAGGTGGTCAGCGAGGACGACGAGCTCTATGTCTTCCCCGCCACGCACTACGTGGCCGGCCCCGAGCGGATGGAGCGCGCGGTCGCCGGGATCGAGCGGGAGCTGGAGGAGACGCTCGCCCGGATGGACAAGCAGGGCAAGGTGCTGGAGTCCCAGCGGCTGCGGATGCGGACCACGTACGACATCGAGATGCTCCGCCAGATCGGCACCTGCTCCGGCATCGAGAACTACTCGCGGCACATGGACGGCCGCGAGGCGGGCACCGCGCCGAACACGCTCCTCGACTACTTCCCCGAGGACTTCCTGCTGGTGCTGGACGAGTCGCACGTGACGGTGCCGCAGATCGGCGCGATGTACGAGGGTGACGCGTCGCGCAAGCGCACCCTGGTCGAGCACGGCTTCCGGCTGCCCTCCGCGATGGACAACCGCCCGCTCAAGTGGGAGGAGTTCCTGGAGCGCGTCGGGCAGACGGTGTACCTGTCCGCGACCCCCGGCAAGTACGAGCTGGCCAAGGCGGACGCGGTGGTCGAGCAGATCATCCGCCCGACCGGCCTGATCGACCCCGAGGTCGTGGTCAAGCCGACCGAGGGCCAGATCGACGACCTGCTGCACGAGATCCGCACCCGGGCCGAGAAGGACGAGCGGGTCCTGGTCACCACGCTGACCAAGAAGATGTCCGAGGACCTCACGGACTACTTCCTGGAGCAGGGGGTGCGGGTGCGCTACCTGCACAGCGACATCGACACGCTGCGCCGGGTCGAGCTGCTGCGCGAGCTGCGGCTGGGCGAGTACGACGTGCTGGTCGGCATCAACCTGCTGCGCGAGGGCCTGGACCTGCCCGAGGTCTCGCTCGTGTCCATCCTGGACGCGGACAAGGAGGGCTTCCTGCGCTCGGGCACATCGTTGATCCAGACCATCGGTCGGGCGGCGCGCAACGTGTCCGGCCAGGTGCACATGTACGCGGACAAGATCACCCCGTCGATGGCCAAGGCGATCGACGAGACCAACCGCCGACGCGCCAAGCAGATCGCGTACAACACCGAGCGCGGCATCGACCCGCAGCCGCTGCGCAAGAAGATCGTGGACATTCTCGACTCGATCTCGCGCGAGGACGCGGACACCGCCGATCTGTTGGCCGGCAACAAGGGTCGGCAGAAGGCGCCGGTGCCCTCGTTGGGCAAGAAGGCGGCGACGGACAATCTGCCCGCGGCCGATCTCGCGGACATGATCCGGGTGATGACCGAGCAGATGCACGCCGCGGCTTCCGAACTGCAATTCGAACTGGCCGCGCGGTTGCGCGACGAGGTCGGGGAGCTGAAGAAGGAGCTGCGCGGGATGAAGGCGGCGGGCATCGCCTGACCCGCGGCCGGGACGGATCACGGGCATCGGGGAACGGCCTGCGAAGCCCGTACGTCTTGACCGGTAGGTTCGTGATCCTGAATGTCACCGAGGGGGCTCGCCGGGACACCGGCGACTCCCGAGGACTACTCTGCGGCCGTGTGGGCCCGCCCCGACCCGGGGACGGCGTTCGCGAGCCGCGTGACCAAATCTGTGAGGGGAGACGTCGCCAGTGGCCGTCAACATGTCCAAGGGCCAGAGGATTTCACTCGACAAGCCGGGTGGTGGCGAGCTGACCATGGTCCGGATGGGCCTGGGCTGGGACGCCATCAAGCGCCGCGGCCTGTTCGGCAGCCGGGAGAAGGAGGTCGACCTCGACGCGTCGTGCGTGCTCTTCGCGGAGAACCAGCCGGTCGACGTCTGCTACTTCGGCCAGCTCACCAGCAAGGACGGGTCCGTTCGCCACACCGGCGACAACCTGACCGGGCACGGTGACGGCGACGACGAGTCGATCCTCGTGGACCTGTCCCGCGTGCCGGTGCACGTGGACCAGATCATCTTCACGGTCAGCTCCTTCCAGGGGCAGACCTTCCAGGAGATCGAGAACGCGTTCTGCCGGATCGTGGACGAGACCACGAACACCGAGCTGGCGCGCTACACGCTCTCCGGCGGTGGCAACTACACCGGCCAGATCATGGCCAAGCTCTACCGGCACGGCACCGGCTGGAAGATGGCCGCGATCGGCGAGCCCGCGCACGGTCAGACCCTGCGTGACCTGCTCCCGGCTCTGATGGCGCACCTGTAGGACGCACAACCAAACATGGTGGGCGGGCCGGGACGGGCGGAGTACGCCTCCCGGCCCGCTCGCGCGGGGTCCGTCCCGGCGGGGCGGGGAGGGGACGAACGCACGTGAGCACCGAACTGGTACGGGGTCAGAACCTGGCACTGCCCGACACCCGGGTGGAGGTCGAGATCGCGGCACAATGCCCGGTCGAGCTGGTGGTGACCCTGGTGGGGGCCGACGATCGGGTCCGCGACGACGACGACGTGATCCAGCGCGGCGGTGGCGACACCGTCGGGGCGACCATCCGTCAGGCCGGTGCGACCTTCGAGCTGGACCGGCTGCCCGCCGAGATCGAGCGGGTGCTGGTCGGCGCCTCGCTGGAGGGCGGCGGGGTGGACCGGTTCGGCGTGGTCGCGGCGCCGGTGGTGACCGTGCGGGCGGCCGGGGAGGACCTGGCCACGTTCCGGATCACCGATCTGGGCAGCGAGCGCGCGTTGCAGACCGTGGAGCTGTATCGACGCCAGGGTGCGTGGAAGGTGCGCGCCGTGGGGCAGGGCTACGAGGCCGGCCTGGAGGCGCTGCTCAAGGACGTCGGCGTGCAGAACCGGGCGCGGGTGGTGGACCGGGCGCGCACCGCGCTCGGCGGACCGGCCGCCGCGCCGTTCAGCGCCGCGAACGCGCCCACCGAGCCGCGCGAGCCGGGCACCGCGCCGCGGGTGGATCAAAACGGCGGCATGGCGTGGGCCGCGGCCCCGCCGGACGTCGAGCGCGAGGCCGCGCAGCGGGCGGCGCGGCGCGAGGTGGAGAAGCTGTACGAGCAGGTCTGGGGCGTGTTCGAGGACGCGGCGCGATCGGCCGCCGCCTACCGGTCGGCGATCGAGTACGCCGACGGTCGGTTGGACAAGGAGCTGGAGGGGGTCCTGAGCGACCCCGCCGCGCGCTTCTCGCCCGCGGGGCTCGCCGCGCAGGACACCGCGCGCGACCGGCACCGGGCGTTGGCCGAGCAGGCCAAGGCCGTGCTCGATCGGGACACCGCGCAGTTGGTCGGCGAGGTCGAGCAGTTGGAGCCGAACCTGCCGCCGGTGATGGCGCGTTGGGACAGCACGTCGTGGGCCGGGTGGCAGGCGCCGGAGGACGGGGCGCCGGCGATTCGGCTCGGCGATCTGCATCTGCCGGAGCGGCCGGAGTTGCGGGTGCCGATGGTGTTGCGGCTGCCGATGGATCGCGGGTTGTGGATCGACACCGGTGCCAGTGGCCTGGAGGGCGAGCGGGGCAATGGCGCGGAGCGGGCGGACGAGCTCGCGGTGTCGTTGACCGCGCGGATGTTCGCGGCGTTCCCGGTGGGCGAGTTCAAGGTGCACGTGGTCGACCCGGCGGGCAAGGGTACGGCTGCCGCGCCGTTGCAGCCGCTGGCCTCGTCCGGGCTGCTGGTGGGGCCGGTGGCCACCGACGCGGCCGACGTGTCCGCGTTGCTGGGGCGGATCCTGGACCGGATCGAGCTGGTGCGGATGGCGGTGGCCAACGACGCGGTGGACGCGCTGCCGGACGATTTGGATCTGGCCCGACAGTTGGTGCTCGTGCACGACTTCCCGTTCGGCTTCGACGATCGCAGTGCGGCGCAGTTGCGGCACATCGTCGAGGAGGGCCCCAGGGTCGGGGTGCACGTGATCGTGGTGGGCTCGCGCGGGGACGCCGAGTCGTTCGGGCCGTTGCTGGATCCGTTGTGGCGCTCGTTGTTGCGGCTCACCGCGATTCCGGAGGACCACATCATGGACCCGTGGATCGGGCTGCCGTGGGTGTACACGGCGGATCTGCCGTCCGGCGGTGCGGAGGCCACGCGGCAGTTGTTGTCCTGGGTCGCGGGCACGGACGGGCGCTGAGCGCGGGGTTCGGCCGCCGGCCGGGTGGCCTCGAACGCGGGCCGGGCCGGCGTGGGCTGTTCGGGTGGCTGTCGGGGCCGCCGCCCGGTGCCCGGGTGGGGGCGAAGCGGGTGGTTTGTGGCAATGCGGTGAATCGGGCGGGGCGGGGGTCATAGACTCTCGCCCCGTCGGTCGTGACCAAGGCGGCCGGGGGAGAGGGATGTCGCCTTGTTCGCCTATGCCGATCCCGTGCGCACGCTCGGGGTGCCCGCCGAGGTTGCCCGGACCGAATTCGCGGTCGTCGACCTGGAGACCACGGGGTTCTCGCCGGCGCGCGGGGATCGCATCGTGGAGATCGGCGTGGTGCGCGTCCGCGGCACCGGCGAGGTGCTGCGCGAGTGGACCACGCTGCTGGATCCGGGGCGTTCGGTGGGCGCGAGCCACGTACACCGGATCACCGCCGCCGACGTGGTGGGCGCGCCCCGGTTCGCGCAGATCGCCCGCGAGTTGGCCGGGTTGCTGGCGGACGCGGTGGTGGTCGCCCACAACGCGTCCTTCGAACAGCGCTTCCTGGAGGCCGAGTTCGTCGCGGCCGGCCTGGCGCCGCCGACGTTGCCGGCGTTGTGCACGATGAAGCTGGCGAAGGCGTCCGGGCTGCCGTTGGCCGACCACAAGCTCGGGACGTGTTGTGCGCACTTCGGGCTGACCTTCCCCGACGCGCACGCGGCCCTGGCCGATGCCCGGGTGACCGCGCGGCTGCTGCCGCTGCTGTTGGCGGGGCTGGGTACCCGCAGTCTGGGGCTGCCGGTGCCGCCCGCCCGGGCCCCGGAGCGGCTGCCCGCGCCCGTACTCAAGCCGCGCCGGGGGTTCGCGCCGGGGATCTGACGGGTATCCGGGCACTTCGACCGGGCCGGCGCCGCAGGTCTTCTGACGGCCTGTCACCAGGGTTTGGCAAAGGATCGCTTGGTCTTTCCTTTACCTTCTGGCATCCTGGAGGCAATCGGAGGGGTACATCCCCCCTCCGGCGATGACGCGACCCCCCACGTCTGCCGGAGGCGCAGTGGACGTTTCACCCGTTGCCTGGATCCTGACCATCGTCGTGCTGCTGGCACTGGTGGCAGTCGATCTGTTCCTCAATCGCAAGCCGCACGAGGTCACCCTCAAGGAGGCGTCCCTCTGGGGCGTCTTCTGGGTCGGCCTCGCCGTGCTGTTCGGAATCGGCCTGTGGGTCTTCTCCGGGTCGGCACCCGCCGGCGAGTTCTTCGCCGGCTTCATCACCGAGAAGTCGCTGAGTGTCGACAACCTGTTCGTGTTCGTACTGATCATGGGCAAGTTCGCGGTGCCGCCGCAGTATCAGCAGCGGGTGCTGCTGGTCGGCGTGTTGCTCGCGCTGGTGCTGCGCGGCATCTTCATCGCCGCCGGCGCCGCGGTCGTCGCCGCGTTCTCGTGGGTCTTCTTCATCTTCGGCGCGTTCCTGATCTGGACCGCGTGGAAGCTGATCAAGGAGGCCCAGTCGGACGAGGAGGAGGAGTTCGAGGAGAACGCCCTCCTGCGCAAGGTCGAGAAGGTGTTGCCGACCACCGACGGCTACCGCGACATGAAGCTCGTGGTGAAGGAGAACGGCAAGCGTCTCGTCACGCCGATGTTGATCGTGATGATCGCCGTCGGCACCACCGACGTGCTGTTCGCCCTGGACTCCATCCCGGCGATCTTCGGCCTCACCAAGGAGCCGTACATCGTCTTCACCGCGAACGCGTTCGCGCTGATGGGCCTGCGCCAGCTCTACTTCCTGATCGGCGGGCTGCTCAAGAAGCTCGTCTACCTGTCGTACGGCCTGTCGGTGATCCTCGGCTTCATCGGGATCAAGCTGATCTTCGAGGCGCTGCACGGTCAGGGTGTGCACGTGCCGGAGATCGGCATCCCGCTCTCGCTCGGCGTGATCGTGTTGACCTTGACGGTGACCACGGTGCTGAGCCTGCGCAAGAACAAGAAGGACGAGCTCGCGGCGGCCGAGGCCGAGGCGTCCGCCGACAAGGACGCGAGCGTCTAGTTCGGAAGCGGTACGGCCGGCGGCCCCTGGGCGAGGAGCACCTCGTGCGGGGGCCGCTGTGTCGTGGTGGGCCGCAGACGCACACCGACGCTGCCGCACAGGCAGCGGGTGTAGACGATCTCGCCCTGGGATGTGGAGTGTCGGGACAGTACGGTCATGCGCGGATCCTCGATCCGTCCGCAGGCGTCGCACCGGGAAGACATCGGGTTGCCCCCAGGTTGAATAGGGTAATGGGTGTCCTGGTGTAGCTCCTTACATATCCGGCAGCTTAGGTAAGGGTTCAATGGAAGTCAACGGTTACCGTAGTGACGGCGTCGGCGCTGCCGTCGCGATGGTCAACGCGTGGACGGGCGCGGACGGCGTGCCGCCGGATCTGGAATCCGCGCGGGAGGTGCTGAGCACGTTCTCGTTCCTGGTCGCGGATCTGACGCGGGAGGAGCTGGAACCCCTGGTCGAGTGGGCCGGCGAGCTGCGCGCCTTCTTCGTGATCGGCGACCTGGAGGCGGGCGTGGCGCAGATCAACGCGCTGCTGGCGCGGGTCGAGGTGCGTCCGCGGCTGGTGGATCACGGCCGCGGTCTGCACCTGCACCACGCGCCCTCGGGGGTGCCGTTCGTGCAGCGCATTCGGATCAACACCGCGGTGGGGTTGGCCAACCTGGTGGCCGACTACGGCCTGGGGCGGTCCGGGGTGTGCGCGGCCACCGACTGCGAGCGGGTGTTCGCGGACACCTCGCGCAACGGCCGCAAGCGCTACTGCTCGGACGCGTGCGCCAACCGCGCCAACGTGGCCGCGCACCGGGCCCGGCGTCGGGCGGCGGCGCCGAGCGCCGGTCGGGCCTGACCCGACCGTCGCTCGGCGGCGACATCACCAGCGGCGTTCGCGCCACTCGGTCAGGGCGGGGCGCTCGGCGCCGAGGGTGGTGTCGTTGCCGTGCCCCGGGTAGACCCAGGTCTCGTCCGGGAGCCGGTCGAAGAGCTTGTGCTCGACGTCGTCGATCAGCCGATCGAACGCGGCCGGGTCGCCGAAGGTGTTGCCCACCCCGCCGGGGAACAGGCAGTCGCCGGTGAACAGGTGCGGGTGGCCCTTGGGGTCGTCGTACAGCAGCGCGATGCTGCCCTCGGTGTGGCCCACCAGGTGGATGGCCCGCAGTTCGATCGCGCCGAAGGCGATCGTGTCGCCGTCGTCCACGAGCACGTCGGTGGGCACCGGCACGGCCTCGGCGTCGTCGCGCCCGGCCAGCGTGGTCGCGCCGGTGTGCGCGACCACTTCGGCGAGCGCCTGCCAGTGGTCCTGGTGCCGATGCGTGGTGACCACCTTCGCCAGGCCGCCGTCGCCCACCAGGGTGATCAGCGTGCCGGCGTCGTTGGCCGCGTCGATCAACAACTGTTGATCGGTGGCGCGGCAGCGGAGCAGGTAGGCGTCGTTGTCGTAGGGCCCGACGGCCACCTTGGTGATCATCAGATTGGCCAGCTCGCGCACGGCCGGGGCGCCGCCGACCTTCACGGATCCGTGATACGTCATACGAGCCATCCTCCCCGGCCGCGGCCACTCTCGGCTACCGACCGGCGGATGCCGCCGCCGGTTACATCCACGCGGGCAGCGGTGGCAGCCGGCCGAACGGCTCGACGGTCAGGCCGTCGCCGTTGGTCCGGCCGATCAGCCACGCGAGCAGCGACTGTCGGCGACCGGAGACGACCGCGGCGGGAGCCACGCCCTCCGGGCCGATCAACGACTCGCGGTGGGTGATGTCGTCGCGCAGCAGCAGCGGCGGGCAGTCCGGTCGACCCCGGAAGGAGGCGGCCACCTCGTTCAGCTCACGCTCGGTGTACTCGGTCGGCCAGTGCGCCGGGGTCCAGCCCGCGTCCAGGTCGACGTGGTGGATGTACAGCTCGCGCAGTCGTTTGGCGGGCAGCGTCGTGGCGGCGATCTCGCCCGCGTTGCGCGCGGTGACCTTGGCGCCCCACGCGGTCGGCGTCATCGCGGTGAACGCCTGGGCGAACCGGTTGGACGCGTCGTAGAGGTCGGTGAGCTGCTCCTGCGGCGGTCGACCGGCGCCCTCGTCGATGGCCCGGTCGCGGGCGTCCCCCGGCGGGTACATCGGCGTCGGGATCCCGGTGCGGGCCCAGTTCAGCAGGTTGGTCAGGGCGTCCGCGTTGCGCGCGAGGTGGGTCAGCACATGGCCTCTGCTCCACCCGGGCAGCAACGACGGACCGGCCAGGTGCTCGGGCGTCAGTCGTTCCGCGGTCGCCAATACCTGCGCGGTCGCTTCGTTGATCTCCGCGAGCAGAGCGGCGGGGTCGAACCCGTCCGTGGTCACGCATACCTCCCCCGGATCGCCCTCGCCGCCGAACCGCGGGACGAGACGGGTCCCGGTGCGGCGAGGTCTTGGGGTTTCACCTTAGTGGCGCGAGTCGGCCCGAGTGCCCGGGCCGAAGCTTCACACGATCGAGTGAAGAGTGGTCCGAGGAAGTTTTGTTCGAATGAATGTGCGATAGCCTGGCGGCTCAAAGGGGAACAAAAACCTGCCGCAGGCTGCTTACGATGGCGCGAGGCATGGCTTCGGTCGGCTTGGTCCCGATCCGCGCCGCCTCGATCCGCACTGTCGACGCGTACCGATCAGCTCGACATCATTCAGCCGCAGCGGCATGTCGTCGAAGGGTTTCGATTCTCAAGTGGCCGACCGTCTCATCGTCCGTGGCGCGCGCGAGCACAACCTCAAGGACGTCTCCCTCGACCTACCGCGCGACGCGCTCATCGTCTTCACCGGCCTGTCCGGCTCCGGGAAGTCCTCGCTCGCGTTCGACACGATCTTCGCGGAGGGACAGCGCCGCTACGTCGAGTCGCTGTCGTCCTACGCGCGCCAGTTCCTCGGGCAGATGGACAAGCCCGACGTCGACTTCATCGAGGGCCTGTCGCCCGCGGTCTCGATCGACCAGAAGTCGACGAACCGCAACCCGCGCTCCACGGTCGGCACGATCACCGAGGTCTACGACTACCTGCGCCTGCTCTACGCCCGGATCGGTCACCCGCACTGTCCGCAGTGCGCCCGTCCGATCGCCCGGCAGAGCCCGCAGCAGGTGGTCGACCGGGTGCTGGAGTTGGAGGAGGGCACCCGCTTCCAGGTGCTCTCGCCGATCGTGCGCGAGCGCAAGGGCGAGTTCGTCGACCTGTTCGCCGAACTCCAGTCCAAGGGCTACAGCCGGGCCCGGGTGGACGGCGCGGTGATCCAGCTCACCGACCCGCCCAAGCTCAAGAAGCAGGAGAAGCACACCATCGAGGTGGTCATCGACCGCCTGACCGTCAAGTCCTCGGCCAAGCGCCGACTGACCGACTCGGTGGAGACCGCGCTCTCGCTCGGCTCCGGCATGGTCATCCTGGACTTCGTCGACCTGCCCGAGGACGACGCCAATCGCGAGCGGATGTTCTCCGAGCACCTCTACTGCCCGTACGACGACCTGTCGTTCGAGGAACTGGAGCCGCGCTCGTTCTCCTTCAACTCGCCGTTCGGCGCCTGCCCGGACTGCACCGGCATCGGCACCCGGATGGAGGTCGACCCGGAGCTGGTGGTGCCCGACGGGCAGAAGTCGTTGGACGAGGGCGCGCTCGCGCCGTGGTCGAGCGGACACGCCTCGGAGTACTTCGGCCGGCTGGTGGCCGCCGTCGCGGAGGAGATGGGCTTTCGGACCGACATCGCCTGGGACGGCCTGCCGCAGCGGGCCAAGAAGGCGCTGCTGAACGGCCACAAGACGCAGATCCACGTCAAGTACAAGAACCGCTACGGCCGCGAGCGCTCGTACTACACGTCCTTCGAGGGCGCGCTGCCCTACATCGTGCGCCGGCACTCCGAGGCGGAGACCGACACCAGTCGCGAGCGCTTCGAGGGCTACATGCGCGAGGTGCCGTGTGCCACGTGTCACGGCGCCCGGCTCAAGCCGATCGTGCTCGCGGTGACCATCGCGGACAAGTCGATCGCCGACGTCGCGTCGATGTCGATCAGCGACTGCGCCGACTTCCTCGGCCGGATCAAGCTGGTGGCGCGGGAGAAGAAGATCGCCGAGCGGGTGCTCAAGGAGGTCAACGAGCGGCTGAAGTTCCTGGTCGACGTCGGCCTGGACTACCTCTCGCTGAGTCGGGCCGCCGGCACCCTGTCCGGCGGCGAGGCGCAGCGCATCCGGCTCGCCACCCAGATCGGCTCCGGTCTGGTCGGCGTGCTCTACGTGCTCGACGAGCCGTCCATCGGCCTGCACCAGCGGGACAACCACCGGCTGATCGAGACCCTGGTCCGGCTGCGCGACATGGGCAACACGCTGATCGTGGTCGAGCACGACGAGGACACCATCCGGGTCGCCGACTGGGTCGTGGACATCGGTCCCGGCGCGGGCGAGCACGGCGGCGAGGTGGTGCACTCGGGCAGCTACAAGGAACTGCTCAAGAACAAGCGTTCGGCGACCGGCGACTACCTCTCCGGCCGCAAGTCGATCGCCACGCCCACCGAGCGTCGGGTGCCGGACAAGAAGCGTCGCCTGGTCGTGCACGGCGCCCGGGAGAACAACCTGCGCGACGTCGGCGTGGCCTTCCCGCTCGGCGTGTTCACCGCGGTCACCGGCGTGTCCGGCTCGGGCAAGTCGACCCTGGTCAACGACATCCTGTACACGCACCTGGCCCGCGAGCTCAACGGCGCCCGCCTGGTGCCCGGCCGGCACACCCGGATCACCGGGACCGAGCTGGTGGACAAGGTCGTGCACGTGGACCAGGGCCCGATCGGGCGCACCCCGCGCTCGAACCCGGCCACCTACACCGGCGTGTTCGACCACGTGCGCAAGTTGTTCGCGGAGACCACCGAGGCCAAGGTGCGCGGCTACCTGCCGGGCCGGTTCTCGTTCAACGTCAAGGGCGGTCGCTGCGAGAACTGCTCGGGCGACGGCACGATCAAGATCGAGATGAACTTCCTGCCGGACGTCTACGTGCCGTGCGAGGTCTGCCACGGCGCGCGGTACAACCGGGAGACCCTGGAGGTGCACTTCAAGGGCAAGAACATCTCCGAGGTGCTCGACATGCCGATCGAGGAGGGCCTGGCCTTCTTCGAGGCGGTCCCCGCGATCGCCCGGCACCTGCGCACCCTCAACGACGTCGGTCTGGGTTACGTGCGGCTGGGCCAGCCCGCGACCACGCTGTCCGGTGGCGAGGCGCAGCGCGTCAAGCTCGCCTCCGAACTGCAGCGCCGTTCCACCGGCAAGACGGTCTACGTGCTCGACGAGCCGACCACCGGTCTGCACTTCGAGGACATCCGTCGGCTCCTGGGCGTGCTCACCAGCCTGGTCGACAAGGGCAACACGGTGATCGTGATCGAGCACAACCTCGACGTGATCAAGACCGCCGACTGGGTGGTCGACCTGGGCCCCGAGGGCGGCAGCGGCGGTGGTCTGGTGGTCGCGGAGGGCACTCCCGAGGAGGTCGCCGAGGTGCCCGGCAGCCACACCGGCAAGTTCCTCCAGGACGTGCTCTACGACCGACGGTGACGTGAGCGGCCTTCGGGCCGGGTGCGAGGATTGACCGGCCTCACGGTGGCGTGCCCCGAACGGGGCACGCCACCGGCGTCACCGTTCACAAGGAGATCCCGGATGACCCCGCAGCAGCAGCCCCGACCCGAGACCGCGCCCGACCCGGCGGCGGCCGAGCACGGGCCGGACCGGCGCACGCTGCTGCGCACAGCCGCGGTGGTCGGCGCGGTCGGCGCCGCCGGGCTCGCCATGACCGCGTGCACCGCGGACAACCAGCCCGCGTCGCCGCACGAGAAGAAACTGCTCGACGGTCCGGTCACGGTGGGTCGCTCCGAGGACGTGACGGTCGGCAAGGGCAAGGTCTACACCGACACCTCGATCGTGGTGACCCAACCGGCGAAGGACGATTACAAGGCGTTCGACGCGCGTTGTCCGCACCAGGGGTGTCTGGTCACCAAGGTCGACCAGGGTGTCATCCAGTGCCAGTGCCACGGCAGCCAGTTCTCGATGAACGACGGTTCCGTCGTACGCCGACCCGCGAAGCGCGGCCTGACGCCGCTGCCGGTCACGGTCGCGAACGGCGAAATCGTGGTGGGTTGACCGCAAAAATCTGTTGGAGCCAGCACATAGGGTGGAGAAATGGACCCGTCGTCGTACCGGCCCGCGCCCGGCCAGATCCCGACGTCGCCCGGTGTGTACCGGTTCAGCGACGAGCACGGGCGCGTCGTCTACGTCGGCAAGGCGAAGAACCTGCGCGCTCGGCTCTCGTCCTACTTCCAGGACCTGGCCAACCTGCACCCGCGCACCCAGAGCATGGTCACCACCGCCGCCGCGGTGGACTGGACCGTGGTCGGCACCGAGGTCGAGGCGCTCCAGTTGGAGTACTCCTGGATCAAGGAGTTCGACCCGCGCTTCAACGTCAAATACCGCGACGACAAGAGCTATCCCTCGCTCGCGGTGACGCTGAACGAGGAGTATCCCCGGGCCCAGGTGATGCGCGGCCCGCACCGCAAGGGAGTGCGCTACTTCGGGCCCTACGGGCACGCGTGGGCCATTCGCGAGACGCTCGACCTGCTGCTGCGGGTGTTCCCGGTGCGCACGTGTTCGGCCGGTGTGTTCAAGAACGCCCGCCAGGTCGGCCGCCCGTGCCTGCTCGGCTACATCGGCAAGTGCGCGGCGCCGTGCACCGGCAAGATCTCCGCCGAGGACCATCGGGCGCTCGCCGAGGACTTCTGCGAGTTCATGGCCGGCCGCACCGGGCCCTACATCAAGCGGGTCGAGCGCGAGATGAAGCAGGCCGCGCAGGCGATGGAGTACGAGAAGGCGGCCCGACTGCGGGACGACATAACGGCGCTCACCCGGGCCCTGGAGAAGAACGCGATCGTCTTCGGCGACGGCACCGACGCGGATGTGATCGCGCTGGCCGAGGACGAGTTGGAGGTCGCCGTCCAGATTTTCCACGTGCGCGGCGGCCGGGTGCGCGGTCAGCGCGGCTGGGTCACCGAGCGGGTCGAGGACGTGGACACCGCCGACCTGGTCGAACACTTCCTCCAGCAGCTCTACGGCGAGCAGCGCGGCGAGGCCGTGCCGCGCGAGGTGCTGGTGCCCGCGCTGCCCGCGGACACCGCGGCGCTGACCCAGTGGTTGTGCGAGCTGCGCGGCGCCAGGGTGGAACTGCGGGTGCCGCAGCGCGGCGACAAGAAGTCGCTCCAGGAGACCGTGCAACGCAACGCCGCACAGGCGCTGAACCTGCACAAGCTGCGCCGGGCCGGCGACCTGACCGCCCGTTCGCTCGCGCTCCAGCAACTGGCCGAGGCGCTGGAGATGGACACCGCGCCGCTGCGCATCGAGTGCTTCGACATCTCGCATCTGCAGGGCACCGAGGTGGTCGCCTCGATGGTGGTCTTCGAGGACGGGCTGCCCCGTAAGAGTGAATATCGGCGGTTCGCGATCAAGACCTTCGAGGGCCAGGACGACCCCAGGGCGATGCACGAGGTGCTGACCCGGCGGTTTCGGCGGTACAAGGCGGATCTCGCGCGCGACGCGGTGGCCGACGCCGATGCGGCCGCGGTCGGCGACGACGACGCGGACGCGGCGCGGAACGGCGGCCCGATCGACCCGGAGACCGGTCGGCCCAAGCGCTTCGCCTACCCGCCGCAGTTGATCGTGGTCGACGGCGGTCAACCCCAGGTGGCCGCCGCGGTGCGGGCCCTGGAGGAGGCGGGCGTGGTCGACGTCACCGTGTGCGGGCTGGCCAAGCGGCTCGAAGAGGTGTGGGTGCCCGGCGAGGACGACCCGGTGGTGCTCCCGCGCAGCAGCGGCGAGGCGCTGTTGATGCTCCAGCGCATCCGGGACGAGGCACACCGCTTCGCGATCACCTATCACCGGTCCAAGCGGTCCAAGACGATGACGGCCAGTGCGCTGGACGACGTCCCCGGGCTGGGCGCGACCCGCCGCAAGGCGGTGCTCGCCCACTTCGGCTCGCTCAAGCGACTGCGCGCCGCCGGCATCGAACAGATCACCGAGGTGCCCGGCATCGGTCGGGCCACCGCGGCGGCGATCGTGGCGGCGCTCGCCACCCGGGCGCCCTCGGCCCCGGCGGTGAACACCGCCACGGGCGAGATCATTGAAGACGACGCCGACGTTGTGCGGGAGGAGGCCGTCGACGCCGACGAGGCGGTCCCGGTTGTACCCCCGAGGCAGGAACCAGCAGGAGGAAGCGTTGAACTCGCCCAGCCGTAGGTGTGCCACGCACCGGGGGGACGCATGAGTACCGAGATCACGAGCACGGCGGTCGAGGGCACTCCGGAGTTGGTGATCATCTCCGGCATGTCCGGCGCCGGTCGCAGCACCGCCGCCAAGGGCATGGAGGACCTCGGCTGGTTCGTGGTGGACAACCTGCCGCCGTCGCTGATCCCGGCGATGGTCGACCTCGGCGCCCGCACGCAGGGGGCGGTGGCGCGGATAGCGGTCGTCGTCGACGTGCGCGGCCGGACCTTCTTCGACGATCTGCGCTCGGCGCTGAGCGAGCTGGACGCGGCCGGCGTGGTGCGTCGGATCGTCTTCCTGGAAGCCTCCGACGACGTGCTGGTGCGGCGTTTCGAGGGAGTGCGCCGACCGCACCCGCTCCAGGGCGACGGGCGCATCCCGGACGGCATCGCCCGCGAGCGCGAACTGCTGCGCGAGCTGCGCGGCGAGGCCGACCTGGTGATCGACACCTCCGACATCAACGTGCACCAGCTCCGCGCGAAGATGGACGACCGGTTCGCCGGTTCCGGTGAGCCGCAGCTGCGCGCCACGGTGATGTCGTTCGGCTTCAAGTACGGCCTGCCGGTGGACGCCGACCTGGTCGTCGACTGTCGCTTCCTGCCCAACCCGCACTGGATCCCGGAGCTGCGCCCGCACACCGGCATGGACGAGGCGGTCAGCCGCTATGTGTTCGACCAGCCCGGCGCCAAGGAGTTCCTGGACCGGTACGCCGAGCTGCTGCGCATCGTCACCGAGGGCTACCGGCGCGAGGGCAAGCGCTTCGTGACGCTCGCGGTGGGCTGTACCGGCGGCAAGCACCGCAGTGTGGCGATGGCCGAACGACTGGCCCGCCGGCTTACCGAGGACGGCCTGGACACCGTGCTCGTGCACCGCGACATGGGCAGGGAATGAGCGGCCCCAAGGTGGTCGCGTTGGGCGGCGGACACGGGCTCTCGGCCTCGCTGGCGGCACTGCGCCGGCTCACCGACGACCTGACGGCGATCGTCACGGTCGCCGACGACGGGGGCTCCAGCGGGCGGCTGCGCAAGGACCTGGGCGTGTTGCCGCCCGGCGATCTGCGGATGGCGCTGGCCGCGCTGTGCGGCGACGACGAGTGGGGGGTGACCTGGAGTCGGGTCATCCAGCACCGTTTCCGCCGCGAGGGCGAGCTGAACGGGCACGCGGTGGGCAACCTGCTCCTGGTCGGCCTGTGGGAACTGATGGACGATCCGATCGCGGCCCTGGACTGGATGGGTCGGCTGCTCGGCGCGCACGGGCGGGTGTTGCCGATGTCGGCGGTCCCGCTGGACATCGAGGCGGACGTGGCCGGGCACGACCCGGCCCGGCCGGACGAGATGTCCGTGGTGCGCGGCCAGGCGCAGGTCGCGGTGACCCCGGGCGACGTGCACGGGATCCGGCTGCTGCCGGCGGATCCGCCCGCCGTGCCGGAGGCGGTCGCGGCGGTGCGTGACGCCGATTGGGTGGTTGTCGGGCCCGGCTCCTGGTTCACCTCGGTGTTGCCCCACCTGCTCGTTCCCGAGCTGGCGACCGCTTTGGTGGAGACCAAGGCCCGGCGGCTGCTCGCGTTGAATCTGGCCCCGCAGCCGGGCGAGACGGCGGGTTTCTCGCCGCAGCAGCACCTGGAGGTGCTGGCCGCCCATGCTCCCGGGCTGACCTTTGACATCGTCCTCGGCGACCGCGACCGTGTGGAGGATGTACCGGGCCTGGAACGGGCCACGGCGGCGCTCGGCGGACACGTGCACCTGGCCCCCGTTTCGGCGGTCGACGGCACCCCGCGACACGACCCGGAACGGTTGGCCGCAGCCTACGGCCGGATCTTCGTCGATCGTGAAAGGATCGCTCCATGGCGATGACGGCAGCAGTGAAGGACGAGCTCAGCCGCCTCCCGGTCACCCGGTCGTGCTGTCGCAAGGCGGAGGTCTCCGCGCTCTTGCGCTTCGCGGGCGGACTGCACATCGTGGGCGGGCGAATCGTCATCGAGGCGGAGTTGGACACGGCGATGGCCGCGCGCCGCCTGCGCAAGGACATCCTGGAGGTCTACGGGCACAGCTCGGACCTGGTGGTGGTGGCCCCCGGCGGGCTGCGCAGAGGCAGCCGCTACGTGGTGCGGGTCGCCGTCGGCGGCGACCAGTTGGCCCGGCAGACCGGCTTGCTGGACGCGCGCGGACGGCCGGTACGGGGCCTCCCGCCGCAGGTCGTCTCCGGCGCGACGTGCGATGCGGAGGCCGCCTGGCGCGGCGCGTTCCTGGCGCACGGTTCGCTCACCGAGCCCGGTCGCTCCTCCGCCCTGGAGGTGACCTGCCCCGGTTCGGAGGCGGCGCTCGCGCTGGTCGGCGCGGCCCGTCGGCTGGGCCTGGCGGCCAAGTCGCGCGAGGTGCGCGGGGTGGACCGGGTGGTGGTCCGCGACGGCGACGCGATCGGCGCGCTGCTCACCCGGCTGGGCGCGCACGAGAGCGTGCTGGCCTGGGAGGAGCGGCGGATGCGCCGCGAGGTGCGGGCCACCGCGAACCGGCTGGCCAACTTCGACGACGCGAACCTGCGCCGCTCGGCCCGCGCGGCCGTGGCGGCGGGCGCGCGCGTGCAGCGGGCCCTGGAGATCCTCGGCGAAGAGGTCCCGGAGCATCTGGCCGCGGCCGGCAAGCTGCGCCTGGACCACAAGCAGGCGTCCCTGGAGGAGCTGGGCGGGCTGGCCGAGCCGCCGCTGACCAAGGACGCGGTCGCGGGTCGGATCCGGCGACTGCTGGCGATGGCCGACAAGCGGGCGGGCGAACTGGGCATGCCCGGCACCGACGCCGGCCTGTCGGTGGACATACTCGTGTCCTGACCGGGATCGGGCCCGGCGTGCGCCGCCGAAAACCACTCGAAGGCGTCGAACCGCGAGACATAGGGTCTCCGGGTCGGCGCCTTCGTCCGTGTTCGGAGGAAGGCCGCGCACGCGAGGAAGGAACCACCGCAGTGGACATCCGCACGATCGGCGAGGAAGACATCATCCCGTGGACCGCCGCCCTTGGCATCGGGTTTCTCCGAGTCCCCGACGACAACAAGGACAACCGGGAGAAGCGGCTCGCGCACTGGCGCCAACGGGTCGACTTCTCCCGGACGCGCGGCGCCTACGACGGCGATCGTTGTGTCGGTACCTTCCGTAGCTTCGCCACCGGTCTGACCGTGCCCGGCGGGGCGATCGTGCCGGCGTCGGCGATCACCAACGTCACCGTCTCGGCGACCCACCGCCGGCGGGGCCTGCTCACCGAGATGATGCACCTGGATCTGGCGGACGCCGCCGCGCGCGGCGAGGCGCTGGCCATCCTGATCGCCGCCGAGTACCGGATATACGGCCGGTTCGGCTTCGGCGTGGCCACCGACTATCAAAAGTTCAGCCTGGACACGTTGCGCACCGACTTCGTGCCGGACGCGCCGGTCGAGCCCGGCGCCCGGATCGAGCTGATCACCCCCGAGGAGGTGATCGAGCTGGGTCCGCCGCTGCACGAGGAGTTCCGCCCGATGCGGGCCGGGGCGATCGAGCGCACCCCGCTGTGGTGGCGGTTGTACACCGGGCTGGAGCCGTCGCCGATCAATCCGGTGCCGGGCCGCTTCTACGCGGTGTACCGCGATCCGTCCGGCAAGGTGACCGGGATGGTGGGCTACCGCACCGACGACCACTGGGAGGAGTTCGTACCCAAGGTCACGCTGACCGTGGACTCGTTGCTCGCGCTCACCCCGGCGGCCGAGATCGCGCTGTGGCGATTCTGCGTGAACGTCGACTACGTCAACCGGGTCGAGGGGCCGGATCGCAGTCCCGACGAGTTGTTGCCGCTGCTCGTGCGGGACCCGCGGGCGATCACCACGCAGACGCGCCGCGACTTCGTGTGGGCGCGGATCCTGGACGCGCCGGCCGCGTTCTCGGCGCGCACCTACGGCACGCGCGATCGGCTCGTGGTCGAGGTGCACGACGACCTGGGCCACGCGGCGGGTCGGTTCGCCATCGACGGCGCGGCCGAGCAGGCGCGTTGCGTGCCGACCGGGGATCCCGCGGATCTGGCCCTGGACGTCGCCACGCTGGGTGCGCTCTATCTGGGCTCGGGCTCGCCGGTGCGGCTCGCGGCGGCCGGTCGGATCTCCGAGCGCACGCCGGGTGCGGCGGAGCGTGCCGAGGCATTGTTGCGCACTGCGCGTGAACCGTGGTGTCCCGACTGGTTCTGATCACTATGCGGAATCTTTGCGCGTAGCATTGACCAAATATGACCGTGCGTCAGGTCTCGTGTACCACACGGTAGTTGCCGTAGCATGCGCAACACCCGGGCGCAGGAGTCACGTTTCGTACCTTGAGGTCGTGGTTTCGCGCCGTCCCTATGCACGCCGAACCCACGACTGGGGGGTCGATGAGGCGTCATCGTTCCAGGGGCACCACCACACGAGTCCGGATCGGCATCACGGGAGTCGCGGCGCTCTCGCTGGCACTCGGTCTGTTGACCGCAGCGCCGGCGAGCACCGCGGCACCTGCCGACAATCCGGGCTCCTACCCCGAAGTGACCAGTGCACCGCCGGAAGCAAAGCTTCCTCCGGCGGGCGATGCCGGTCTGCGGTCCTACACGATCACGGCCGACGCCGCACAGGTGAAGCAGATCTTCGACCTGGGCGTGGACCGACACGAGACGAAGACCACCAGGGCCGCCGACGGCAAGGCCAAGCTGGAGGTGATCCTGGGCGAGCCCCAGGCCGCCAAGCTGCGTGCCGCCGGCATCTCCCTGGAGGCGAAGTCCCAGGCGGCGAACCGATCGGGCGCCGCCGCCGCGGGCGTTTTCCGCAAGTACAGCGGCCCGAACGGCCTCGGCGCCGAGCTGGTCCAGCTCGCCAAGGACCACCCCGACATCGCCAAGACCGTCAGCATCGGCAAGACCGTGCTCGGGCAGGACATCCTCGCGGTCAAGGTGACCAAGAATGTCCGCACCAGCGCCGACGGCTCCAAGCCCGGCGTGTTGTACATGTCCAACCAGCACGCGCGCGAGTGGATCACGCCGGAGATGACCCGCCGGCTCCTGCACCACTACGTGGACGGCTACGGCAAGGACGACGAGGCCACCAAGCTGGTCACGGACAACGAACTGTGGTTCGTGATCTCGGCCAACCCCGACGGCTACGACTGGACCTTCCAGACCGATCAGCGGTTGTGGCGCAAGAACCTGCGCGACAACAACGGCGACGGTGTGATCACCGCCGGCGACGGGGTCGACCTCAACCGCAACTTCGACTACAAGTGGGGTTACGACAACGAGGGTTCCTCGCCCGACCCGCTGAACGAGACCTACCGGGGCACCGGTCCCTCCTCCGAGCCGGAGACCCGGGCGATCGAGGGCTTCGCCAAGCACATCAAGGCGGAGTTCGTGGTCAACTACCACTCCGCCGCGCAGCTCATCCTGTACGGCGTCGGCTCCCAGGTGGCCACGCCCAGCCCCGACGACGAGATCATGGTCGCGCTCGCGGGCGACGACGCGCACCCGGCCGTGCCGGACTTCGACCCCGACCTGTCCGCCGAGCTGTACGTGACCAACGGTGACACCGACGGGCAGATGAACGAGGCGTACAAGACGTTGTCGTTCACCCCGGAGATGTCCACCTGCGCCACGGCCG
This sequence comes from Embleya sp. NPDC020886, assembly GCF_044333915.1. Classification (NCBI taxonomy): domain Bacteria; kingdom Bacillati; phylum Actinomycetota; class Actinomycetes; order Kitasatosporales; family Streptomycetaceae; genus Embleya; species Embleya sp. NPDC020886. Next base: position 818,767 of record NZ_JBIRRX010000004.1, read on the forward strand.
CCGGCTACCTGCCGGACGACCCGTACACGGTCGACAACTGCGGCAGCATCTTCAGCTTCCCGAACGACGAGACGCTGGTTCGGATGGAGTACGACAAGAACCAGGCGTTCGCGCTGTCCGTGGCCAAGTCGGCCAAGGACCCGGACGACCCGGTCTCCTCGGTCGGGCGCAAGGCCCCCGACCTGGTGGCCGACCGGTTCGAGCACTCCTTCGCCGAGGACCACGACGACCAGCCCGTCGCGGTGATCGCCAAGCGCTCGCTGACCAACCGCAAGCTCAACTACCGCGTCAACGGCGGCCCGGCCAAAACGGCGGGCGTCAAGGAGTGGAAGGGCGGCGAGCGGTACGGCGAGCAGGGCTCGGCCTACTACGCCGAATACCGGGGCGACATCAAGAACGTGCGCACCGGTGACCGGATCGAGGTGTGGTTCACCGGCGACAAGGCCGGCACCGGCAAGGTGGAGAGCGATCGCTTCACCTTCACGGTGGAGAGCGGCATCGCCGAGAAGACCGAGACGCTGGTCCTGGCCAACGAGGACTACAAGGGCGTCAACCCGACCTACCCGCCGAACACGGTCGGCCCCAAGTACGCACAGCAGTACGTGGACGCGCTCGCGGCCAACGGTGTCAAGGCGGCCGTCTACGACGTGGACAAGTTCGGCGCGCCGCACCACCTCGGGGTGCTCTCGCACTTCAAGGGCGTGTTCTGGTACCTCGGCGACAACCGACTGACCCAGGACGCGGCCCGGGAGAACACCGACTTCCGCGGCCGACCGGTCAAGGACGCCCAGGTCACCCCGCTGGTCCAGGAACTGACCGTCAACGTGCGCGACTTCCTCAACGAGGGCGGCAAGCTCGCCTACCTCGGCGAGACCGCGAGCTACTACGGTCCCCTGCGCAGTGCCGCCGGCGGTGGCATCTACTACGGCCTGAACGGGCACCCGGACCAGCCCTGCAAGGTCGTTCAGGACGCGACGAGCGAATGTCTGATCGTGTCGGACGACTTCAGCCAATACTGGCTGGGCGCGTACGACCGGTCGGCGACCAACGGCGCCACCGGGGTGGTCGGTTCGGCCGCACCGCTCCAGGGCATCGACAAGGCGCTGCCGGGCACCGCGTCCAACCCGCTGAACGAGGCGGGCGGGTTCCTGCCCACCAGCGCGATCCTGACGCCGGACAAGTTCCCGCTGTTCGACAGCCGTTCGGTGGCGACCTACTCGGGCAACACGTCCGGGCCGTACTCGCCGGCCGAGGGTTCGTGGTACATCAACGGTCTGCACTCGGACAACGCGTACAAGCGACTGACCCGCACGATCGACCTCACCGGGGTGACGGCGGCGGACGCGGCGAAGCTGACCGCGCAGTTCTCGTACGACACCGAGCTCAACTGGGACCACGCGCTCGTCGAGGCGCACACGGTCGGCGGCGACGACTGGACCACGCTGCCCGACCTCAACGGGGGGACCACCACCCAGGTGCCCGACTCGTGCGAGGGCGGCGACCTCGTCGCCACCCACCCGCAGTTGAAGCACTACCTGACGGTGGCCAACCCGAAGTGCCTGCCCACCGGCAGCACCGGTGCGTGGAACGCGTTCACCGGCAGCTCGAACGGCTGGAAGCCGGTCGCCTTCGACCTGTCCGCGTACGCGGGCAAGAAGGTCGAGGTCTCGATCGCGTACGTGAGCGACGCGAACACCGGTGGCACCGGGATGTTCGTGGACGACGCCAAGGTCGTCACGAGTGCGGGCGTGGTGGACGCCGAGGGCTTCGAGGCCGGGCTGGGTCCGTGGACCCTGGCCGCCCCGCCGCCCGGTGACCGCTCGCTCGTGGGCTTCACCCGCAGCCAGGCCGCGTTCGGTTCGTCGGTGATCGCCACCGACGACACCATGCTCTTCGGCTTCGGCCTGGAGCAGTTGGCCACCGCGGACGACCGCAAGGTGGTCGTCGACCGGATCCTGCGGGAGCTGTACAAGTAGGCGCCGATGATCACGGTGTGTTGATCGGCGAAAAGCGGTAGCCGAACGATGGCCCCCGGCGGAGACTTCTCCGCCGGGGGCCATTAACGTCTGTGCGCACACGCGAGTTCCCGCGTGTGCACTTTTTTCGGGGGGAATCACCTTGAGCAACAACGCGCCCGGTCCTTGGGGGCCGCCGCCGAACCAACCCGGCCCGGGTCAGTGGGGGCAGCAACAGCCGGGCCCGCCCGGGCCGTTCGGGTCGGGGCCGTATGGCGGTCCGCCGCCGCGGCAGCCGAACCGGCAGGGCAACGCGGGCCTGGCCATCGCGGCCGGGGTGGTGGCGATGCTGGTCGGCGCCGGGGTGTACGGCGTGATCGTCAAGTCGCTGGAAATCCGGAGCACCTGGTTCGGCGTGGGTGTCGCGGCGCTGATCGCGTTCGCGGTGGGGCGGATCGGTGGACGCAACCCGGTGCTGCCGTTCGTCGCGGCGCTGTTCGCGCTCGTGGGGGTCGCGCTGGGGCAGCTCACCGCGGTCACCCTGTTCGTCGGCGACGAACTGGACATCTCGGTGCTCGACGTGATCTCCGACTTCGGCAGCGAACTCGTCGACGGTTGGACGGAGACGCTGGACTTCCAGGACTTCCTCGTCTTCGTCTTCGCCGGGGGCGCGGCCTTCGGAATCACCAAGTCCGTCGGCGAGAAGTGACCGCATTTTCGACCACCCGTTGATCCGCTTTTCCGATGGTCCGTCCCGCCTCGGGCACTTTGCGCAGCAAGCCTGCGTGAAGGTGCCCGGGGCGTCACGGTAGGGTCGGACATGGCCGGGGATATCGCAGATTCCACTGACCATCTCCTCGGCCATTCACCATCAGGGCATTCGGCGTTCGACAGAGGAGATCGGTTCGTGACGATCCGGGTAGGCATCAACGGATTCGGCCGTATCGGCCGCAACTTCTTCCGCGCGGCGCTGGCCTCGGGCGCGGACTTCGAGATCGTCGGGGTCAACGACCTCACGAACATCGCGACCCTGGCCCACCTGCTGAAGTACGACAGCATCCTCGGCCGGATCGGCCAGGAGGTCACCTACACCGACGACGCGATCACCGTCGGCGACAAGACCTTCAAGGTCATCGCCGAGCGCGACCCGGCCGCTCTGCCCTGGGGCGAGCTGGGCGCGGACATCGTGATCGAGTCCACCGGCATCTTCACGGACGCCGAGAAGGCCAAGAAGCACATCGAGGCCGGCGCGAAGAAGGTCATCATCTCGGCTCCGGCCAAGAATGAGGACGTCACCATCGTGATGGGCGTCAACCACGAGAAGTACGACGCCGCGGCGCACACGATCATCTCGAACGCCTCCTGCACGACGAACTGCGTCGCGCCGATGGCCAAGGTTCTCCTGGAGAACTTCGGCCTGGTCAAGGGCATGATGACCACGGTCCACGCGTACACGAACGACCAGGTCATCCTGGACTTCCCGCACTCGGACCTGCGCCGTGCGCGGGCCGCCGCGACCAACATCATCCCGACCTCGACGGGTGCCGCCAAGGCCACCGCGCTGGTCATCCCCGAGCTCAAGGGCAAGCTGGACGGCATCGCCATGCGCGTCCCGGTCCCCACCGGCTCGGTCACCGACCTGGTCGTCGAGCTGGAGCGCGAGGTGACCCGCGACGAGGTCAACGCCGCCTTCCAGAAGGCCGCCGAGGGCGCGCTCAAGGGCTACCTGACCTACACCGAGGACCCGATCGTCTCCTCGGACATCGTCACCGACCCGTCCTCGTGCACCTTCGACTCGGGCCTGACCATGGCCCAGGGCAAGCAGGTCAAGGTCGTCGGCTGGTACGACAACGAGTGGGGCTACAGCAACCGTCTGGTCGACCTGGTCGGCTACATCGGTGGTCAGCTCTGACGGTGCGGCACACGCACCGATGACGCTTGACGATGCGGGCCCGGGTGACACGTCGTCACCCGGGCCCGTTTCTGCAACCCCCACCCGTTTCCTCCAGCCAAGGACGAATCGAACTTGAAGACCATCGACGACATCGAGGTATCCGGTAGGCGCGTCCTGGTGCGCGCCGACCTCAACGTCCCGCTCGACGGCGGGCGGATCACCGACGACGGTCGGATCCGGGCGAGCGTGCCGACCATCGAGGCCCTGGTCGCGCGCGGCGCCAAGGTGATCGTGTGCTCGCACCTGGGCCGGCCCGAGGGCGCTCCCGAGCCGCGGTTCTCGCTCGCCCCGGTCGCCGCCCGGCTGGGTGAACTGCTGGGCGCCGACGTGGCGTTCGCGACCGACACGGTCGGCGACAGCGCCCGGACCACGGCCCTGGGGCTCGCCGACGGCGAGGTCGCGCTGCTGGAGAACCTGCGCTTCAACCCGGGCGAGACGGCCAAGGACGACGCCGAGCGCGGTGCCTTCGCGGACCGCCTCGCCGAGCTCGCCGACGTCTACGTCGGCGACGGCTTCGGCGCGGTGCACCGCAAGCACGCCTCGGTGTACGACGTGCCGGCCCGGCTGCCGCACGCGGTCGGCGGCCTGATCGCCACCGAGTTGGACGTGCTCGAGCGGCTCACCGAGAACGTGCAGCGTCCGTACGCGGTGATCCTGGGCGGGTCGAAGGTGTCCGACAAGCTCGGCGTCATCGACAGCCTGCTGGACAAGGCGGACCGGATCCTGGTCGGCGGCGGCATGGTGTTCACCTTCCTGGCCGCGCAGGGCCACGAGGTGGGCAAGTCGCTGCTGGAGAAGGACCAGCTCGACCGGGTCCGCGAATACCTGGCCCGGGCCGAGGCGGGCGGCGTCGAGTTCGTGCTGCCCGTCGACGTGATCGCGGCCACCGCGTTCGCCGCCGACGCGGACCACGCGGTGGTCTCCGCCGACGCCATCCCGGCCGACCGGCTGGGCCTGGACATCGGTCCGGCGTCCGGCGAACTGTTCGCGGACAAGCTCGCCGACGCGCAGACGGTGTTCTGGAACGGCCCGATGGGCGTGTTCGAGATGGAGCCGTACAGCCACGGCACCCGCGCGGTGGCGCAGGGCCTGATCGACTCCGACGCGTTCACCGTGGTCGGCGGCGGCGACTCGGCCGCGGCGGTGCGCACCCTCGGCTTCGACGAGAACGCCTTCGGTCACATCTCGACCGGTGGCGGCGCGAGCCTGGAATACCTCGAAGGCAAGTCCCTGCCCGGTCTCGAAGCCCTGGAGGGCTGATCCCGATGTCTGCGCTCAACGACAACACCGGCCGCATCCCGCTGATGGCGGGCAACTGGAAGATGAACCTCAACCACCTCGAGGCCATCTCCCTGGTGCAAAAGCTCGCGTTCACCCTGAACGACAAGGACTTCGACCGGGTCGAGGTCGCGGTGCTGCCGCCGTTCACCGATCTGCGCTCGGTGCAGACCATGGTCGACGCGGACAAGCTGCGCTTCAGCTACGGCGCGCAGGACATCTCGCAACACGAGGGCGGCGCCTACACCGGCGAGATCGCCGGGTCCATGCTCGCCAAACTGAACTGCACCTACGCGCTGGTCGGCCACTCCGAGCGGCGGCAGTACCACGCCGAGGACGACACCGTGGTGAACGCGAAGGCGCACGCCGCCTATCGCAGCGGCCTGGTGCCGATCGTGTGTGTCGGCGAGGGCCTGGACGTACGCAAGGCGGGCCGGCACGTGGCCCACACGCTCGCCCAGGTCGAGGGTGCGCTCAAGGGCATCACCGCCGAGCAGGCCGAGTCCGTGGTGATCGCGTACGAGCCGGTCTGGGCGATCGGCACCGGCGAGGTGGCCACGCCGGATGACGCGCAGGAGGTGTGCTCGGCGATCCGGGCCAAGCTCGCCGAGCTGTACTCGCCGGAACTCGCGGACCGGGTGCGGGTGTTGTACGGCGGTTCGATGAAGCCCGGCAACGTGGCCGGGCTGATGGCGCAGCCGGACGTGGACGGCGGCCTGGTCGGCGGGGCCTGCCTGGCCGCCGAGGAGTTCGCGCAGATCGTCCGCTACCAGGAGAAGAAGGCCGGCTGACGGCCGAGGCCGGTTGATCCGGGCATCACGAAAGGGCCCGGAGCGGGATGCCGCTCCGGGCCCTTTGCGATGCCCGGAACCGGTCGTCGCCGGCCGCCGGCCGGAATCGTTCGTTCCCCATAAACCCGGCGCAACTATTTCCATTCCGCTTGCCCCTCCCGTAACGGGTGACTGACCATAAGTCATCGCCAAGTGGCCGGTAGTCGCCCCTTCAGGGTGGATCGGCCGGCCGACCCCAGGGGGTCCGGGTGCCATTTCCAGACATGTCCAGAACCGGGGATACCGGTGCCACGCGATATCTGTGCACGGGCGCGGAGATCGACGAGCGGTTCGCCGCACGGGTGATCGAGGAGTTGTGGGAGAACGCGCACCGCGACCGGGCGCCGTCCTACGGATACAACGAACAGGCGGTCCTGGAGCATGCGTTGGCCGCACGGCGGCGGCGCATCCTGCGCGACGTGATCGCGTTCCTGGTGCCGGCGGTGATGTTCCTGATCGGCTTCGGCTTCGCGCCCGGGTTGTTCTGGCTCGCCATTGTGGTCTTCGTCGGGTTGCTGACCGTGCGTTCGGGCGTCGCCGGCGGGGGCGGGGTGCGCGACTTTCGGACCCGGGCGGCGGCGCAGGTGTCCTGGGTGGCGGCGCTGCTGTTCGGGCTGATGTTGTACGTGGCGGGCGGGGACGGCGGCTTCCCGGCGATCGACACCCTGGCGGTGACCGTACTGCCGACCTACGCGGTCGTGGTCTTCGTGGTGTGGATCGAACGCATGCAGCAGCGCGCCACCGTGGTCTCGGATCTGGGGCCGGGGCGGAGCTGGGTGCCGACCCGGCCGCCCGCCGACGGGAGCGGGTACGCCGGGCCGGGGGGTTTGCAGGGGGCGTTGGCGGAGGTGCTGCCGCCGCGACCCACCCATGCGCCCCTCGCCTCGGACACGGTGTTCGTGCCCGCCGCGCCGCCGATCCCGTCCACGGTGCGCTACAGCGGCTACCTGCCGTTCGTCGGCGCCGGCGAACTGGTCGAGAGCTGGACCTTCCCGGTCGAGCTGCGCGGGGCCGAGCCGTCCGTGCTGGACGCGCCGCGCGAGGGCAAGCGGGCGAAGACGGCGTACACCCCGTTCACCGTCGACGAACTCACCGGCGCGATCTGCACGTCGTTCGAGGAGTTGGCCCGGTCCGAGGAGGGTCGGCACCGGTTGTCCGGGCTGAGCGTGCAGATGCACGAGTTCAGCAGCGGGGTGACCGGGGGGCCGGTGCCGCCGCCGGCCGAGGCCACCCGGCGCTACCTGTGCGTGCGGGTGGGCACGTGGTCGCAGGAGGTGGTGGTGTCGGTGCTGATCCGTTTCACGATGGACGGCCGACTGCTGTACACCGAACTGCACGAGCTGGTGCTGCCGCCGATCCGCCCGGACTTCCACGTGGCCGACGAGTGGCTGCACACCGCGGACGCGGCGACGTTGTGGGCGGCGCTGGGCCGCTCGCTGGTGGAGGCCCCGGGGGTGATGGTCTCCTCGGCGGGTCGGCTGATGCGGGTGTGGGCCTCGTGGTGGCGCCGGGCGGGCAATCTGCGGGCGGCCCACGAGCGCGCCGCGCGCAATCTGCCGGTGGACTGCGGCGCCCGGGCCTCGGTGCGCGAACTGGGCGCGTCGGCGAACTACGCCACGTTCTTCCAGAACTCGGACGCGGAGAAGTACCTCAAGCTGATCGAGCGCAAGTTCACCGTATTCGTGCTGGACTTCCTCCAGCGCAAGAACGTGGACGTGACCGAGTATCGCCAACGCAACGAAATGGTCCTGAACAACGGGATCATCCAGCACGTCTCCGGTGACCTGAACAACAGCGGCGCGATCGTCGCCGGCCGGGGCATCCAGGCGTCCGTACGAGGTTCCGGCGGAGCCGGATCGGGCGCACGATCGACAGCGGGAGGTACCACGTGAACAGCGCCGCATCCAACGACGAGGAAGCGGACGAGAGCGAGCCGCGTGGAAACGACGGGATCAGCCTGTCCGGCGGCCCGGTGAGCAACACCGGCGCGATCGTCGCCGGTGGTGACAACCAGGTCACCGTGCGCCGCACCGGGGCGGCCCGGGCCGTGCGCGGTTCCGCTTCCGGACATCCGCTGACCAGCACGGGTGCGCTGGTCGGCGGCAGCGGCCACCGGGTGGAGGTCGAGGACACCGGGGACGTCGAACCGGCCGACCCGGAGCCGGTCGGCGAACCGGGCGAGGGGCCGCACGGGCAGGCGTCGGAGGGGGAGCGGTCCGAGCCCGGTGGGCCGTAATAGTATGATCCGCCGGATTAGCCGAAGGGCCGTACGGCTCCCACTTGCGGGGCGCGGCAGCGTACTCTGTCCGATGGCCGGGAATCCCCGGCCCCCGCGTTCCGCCAGAAGGAGTTGGGCCCGGCCGTGGTCACCGGTTTCTCGATCGCCCTGATCGTCTTCAGCCTGCTCATGGTGCTGTTGGTGCTGCTGCACAAGGGCAAGGGCGGCGGCCTGTCCGACCTGTTCGGCGGCGGCATGTCCTCCTCGCTCGGCGGTTCGTCCGTCGTCGAGAAGAACCTCGACCGCATGACCATCATCGTCGGTGTGTGCTGGTTCGTGACGATCGTCGTACTCGGTCTGCTGCTCAAGAACACGTACTGACAGCGCCGGTTCGGCCGCTGTTTCCACCCGCGCGGTGGCCTTTCTGACGGACTGTCGGAAAAGGCCCACCGCTCGGTTCAACCTTGCGCGGGGCGCACGTACACTGGACGCCAAGCCGCGCAACGGGGGCGCGACCTCAAGGACCAAGGGGAGTTTTTACCGTGGCAAGTGGCAACGCCATCCGTGGGAGTCGGGTCGGCGCCGGCCCGATGGGGGAGGCAGAGCGCGGCGAAGCAGCCCCACGTCTCCGTATTTCTTTCTGGTGCGCGAACAAGCACGAGACGCAGCCGAGCTTCGCGACCGACGCTCAGGTCCCCGAGACGTGGGACTGCCCCCGCTGCGGCCTGCCCGCCGGGCAGGACCAGCACAACCCGCCGGACGCCCCGCGTACCGAGCCCTACAAGACGCACCTCGCCTACGTGCGCGAGCGTCGCAGCGATGCCGACGGCGAGGCGATCCTCGCCGAGGCGCTGGCGAAGCTGCGCGGCGAGCTCTGAGTTCGTGAGCTTCGACCCACCTGTGCGGCCGTAGGGCCGCGGTGGGCAGAGCCGCCGGGAGTCGCGACACACCTTCGGGTGTGTGGTGACGCCCGGCGGCTCTTCTCGTCGTCCTGCCGTGGGTTCGGGTATCCGCGTCGTCAGTCGCGGGCCGGCAGCGCCTCCTGCGGTTCGGGGCGGTGCACCCGGCGGCGGTCGGCCTGGTGCGGGAGCGGGCGTTGGCCGCGTTCGATCCAGGCGGGCAGTTCCTCGCCGGTGGCCGCCATCCAGCGGTTGCGGACCGCGTCGGGATCGGCGCGATGTGCCCGAACCAGGGTGTCCCCGGCCAGGTCGGAGACCCGGTCCAGGTTCAGCGCGGTGCCCACGCCCAGCGCCGCGGCGAGCGGCGGGACCGCGTCGGCGGGTCGGCCCGCCGCCACCAGGACGATGCCGTACAGCGCGTAGGTGACCGGGACTTCGGGACGGCGGGCCAGTACGGGGTCGGCCCGCACCCGTCTCGCCCGCAGCCGGACCGCCTCCTCCAGCGCGTCCACCGCCTCGTCGTGCGCGCCGCCGGCGCTGTGCAGCAGACCCAGGCTCTGCAGCGACGCGGCGAGTTCGTCCTCGCGGCGGCCGGCGGGCGCGTGCTCCGCGCTCGCGTAGCCGCGCCGCACCTCGACCGCCTCGCCGGCCAGCGCGATCGCCTCGGGGCCTCGGCCGAGCCGGGCGAGCAGGGTCGCGTGCCGCAGCAGCACGGCGGCCTGACGGGCCTGCGGCGGGCCGATCCCGAGCAGGCGTTCGGCCTCGGTGAAGGCCGCGAGCGCGGCGTCCGCGGCGCCGGTGGCGGCCAGTCGGCCGGCGAGTTCGTCCAGGGACAGGGCGAGTTCGGCGCGATGCCGCTCGGGGTTCTGCGCGGCGAGCGTGCGAAACAGTTGCACCGATTCGCGCAGCGCGCCCAGCGCGGCCGACTCGTCGCCGTGGTCGCCGAGCCGGGCGCCGAGTTCGCGCAGCGCCAGGGCGAGCAGCGGGCGGTGTGCGCGGTGGTCGAGCGCGGCCAGTCTGCGGGCGTGCTCGCAGGCGCTCGCGGCCACCTTGACCGCGTCCTCGGCCCGGCCGTCGGCCGCCAGCACGGCCGCGAACGCGCGCAGCCCGCCGACCAGTGCGGGGCCGTGTCGGCGGTGGTCCTTGCCGGCCAGCACACCCAGCATCCGCACCGCGGCGCGGGCGGGCGCCGCCGCGTCCGCGTGCCGACCGGCCCGGGTCAGTTGTTGGGCCTTCTCGGTGAGCATCCGCGCCCGGGTCGCCTCGGCGTCGTCGGACTCGGCCGGCGCGGCGGCGTTGCCACCCGGCGGATTCGATTCCGGTTCGGCCGGATCGCGCCCGTCCCGGCGGACGAATTCGACCAAGGGCGGCACGGCGGGCGGGGGTTCGGGCATGGCTCGGCCCGGACACGGCGACTCCTGCTCGCGCCGGTGCCGGTATTCCTCCAGGTGACGCTCATGGCGCCGCAGCCATCCGAACCGCACGGGTCCCACCTCGCCTCTGGTCCCGAAGACCTCCGCGTGACGCTATCGCGAGCGGGCCGCCGACGGGGCCGAACGGGTACGGATCCGGCCACCGTCGGCTCGCCCGTTCGGTGACGGGATGTCGACCGAGCGCTATTTTGCCCCGCCCGATATACACCTTGAACTCCTCTTGACCTTACGCGTGTCGGTTGCCCGGTGAGCGACTTCCAAGATCGCTAATGTGTGCGGGTTCCATCGAAGTGCGGGCGCCTCGCGCCCGGCGTACAGGGGGTTCGATGTATTCGACGACTCGCAGGATGTCGGGTGGGATCACCGCCGTGACGGTCGCCGCGCTCGCGCTGGTCGCGTGCGACACGGACGACAAGGACAAGAAGGACACACCGAAGGCGGCCGACACACCGGCCGCCACGGCACCGGTGGTGGCACCCGCGCCGAGCGGTGCTCCCACCGCCTCCGGCCCGGCGCGTACCCAGGCGCCGAAGTCGGCCAAGCCGTCGGCCGGCGGCGGGAGCGCCGAACCCGGTGACGACTGCGGGCCGCCGCCCGCGGCCAAGGCCGGGCACAGGATCGTGTATCCGATCAAGGCGCCGGCCAAGGACTCGCTGTACTACAAGAACACCAAGTTCGTCTGCGACCCCAACGACGGCCACTACGAGGCGGTCGGCGCCGAGCAGACGCCGCTGGTGTTCGCGCCCAAGGCCACCGGCACACTGGTCGGCCCGCCGGCGAAGAAGGCGGAGTACCTCGGCCAGGTGTGGGACCACATCGACAAGTGCCTGTCCGGGCAGGGCGACGGCGCGAACTCGTGCTCGTCCTTCGGCGCGTACGACGTCACCCTGAACGCGGCCGGCCAGATCACCGACATCAGGGAGATCTTCCACTCCTGATCCGGGGCAACCGCCGCCTCGGCTGGACCCTCCCACCGAGGGAGGGTCCAGCATGACGGCATGCAGGAAGATGAACTGCTCACCATCGGCCGCTTCGCCCGGCTGTGTCGGCTGAGCGTCAAGCAACTACGGCACTACGACGACGTCGGGCTGTTGCGGCCCGAACGGGTGGATCGCGCCACCGGCTACCGCTATTACGCGACCGGCCAGGCCCGGGACGCGCTGACCGTCGCACTGCTGCGCGAGATCGACGTGCCGTTGGCGGTGATCGCCGAGACCCTGGCCGCCCGGGGCACCGACCGCGCACTGGTGCTGCGGGCCGAGCGGGACCGGTTGGCCGAACGCATCGCGCGCGACCGCGAACGGCTGCACCTGCTGGACCGGTTGGCGGCGGACCGCGCGGGCGACCACGAGGTGACCACGACCCACGAGCCCGCACTGCGCCTGACCGCGGTCCGGGCCGGTTGCGGGCCCGCCGACCTGGGCGCGGCCACGGCGGCCTGCGTCACCCGGCTGCTCGGCGCACTCGCGGGCACGCCCTGGACGCCGCCGATCCGCGGCCTGTTCCCGCTCGACCTGGTCGAGGGCATGCGGATCGTGGTGGGCGTGCCGACCGGGACCGGGGACGACCCGCCGGGCACCGAGTCGTCCGTGCTGCCCGAGGGCCCCGCCCTGACCACCGTGCATATCGGCCCCTACGCCCAACTGCCTTTGGCCTACCACGCGTTGCTCGGCCGGATGCACGCCGAGGGGCTGCGTGCGACCGGCCCCGCGCGGGAGGAATACCTGGTGACGCCGAACGAGGCCGACCCGGAGGACCTGACCACTCGGGTGTCGATCCCGATCGAGACCGAGAGGGCCGCCGCGTGAGCATGCCCAGGATCGACTTCAAGAAGACCCACGCGTCGCTGTACACCGCCTCGGCGACGCCGACCCTGCTGCGGGTGCCGGAACTGCCGTTCCTGGCCGTCGACGGGTGCGGCGATCCGGCCGGCGCGGACTACGCGGCGGCGGTCGAGGCGCTGTACGGCCTCGCGTACACGATCCGGTTCGCGCTCAAGGGCGCGGGCATCGTGGAGTATTCGGTACCGCCGTTGCAGGGCCGGTGGTGGACGGACGACCGCGGCGGGTTCGACCACGCCGTCGACCGGGCGCACTGGCACTGGACGATGTTGCTGATGCAGCCCGCACAGGCCGACGAAGCACTCGTGTGCGAGGCCCGCGTCCGGACGGCGAAGAAGAAACCGGCCGCGCCCGTCGACCGGGTGCAACTGCGCCGGATCGCCGAGGGGGAGTGCGCCCAGGTGCTGCACACCGGCCCGTACGACACGGAACACACCACCTTGGACCGGCTGTACACGTTCGTCGCCGCCGAGGGCCGCGAGCCGGCCGGTCTGCACCACGAGATCTACCTGGGCAACCCGGTCCGCACCGCGCCGGAGAAACTGCGCACGATCCTGCGCCAACCGGTGCGCCCGACAGCCGGCCCGAGCCGGCCGACCGGGATCTTGATCGGGTAGGGCGCCGCGCCCGTCCTCGGCGGCCGCCGAGGACGGGCGCGGCCCGGCGTACCGCGGCCGCGCCGTTGCCGCGTCAGCCCTGCGTGCCGCCCAGTTGCGTGCCCGCCATCCGGGACCACTCGTACTTCGTCGTGCGCACCTTGGCCGCGAGGTCGTTCGGGAACTCCTCGTGCAGCGTGACGCCCGCCGCGACGATGGCCGCCCGTGCGATGTCCGGGTTGCGTACGACCTGGTCGCCCCACGCCCCGTCGGTCCCGACGAGCACGATCCGGGTCGCGTCGCGCCCGACATACTCGACGATCGCGTCGCCCCCGCCGCCGTGCGCGGCGGTGAAGCGCTCGATGTGTTTGGCGATCCTGCGCACCTGTCGCTCGACCCGCGCATCCGGGGAACCCGGGTCCGGCGTGGCCGTCGTGGTCTCGGTGTCCGTCATGGCGCCCACATTACCGAGGGCACGTCACCGGATCCGAGCGAACGCGCGTGGTCCGGATCACGTCGCCCGGAACCGGCGGATCCGGATCGACGCCGGCGGGCCGCGGCCCGCGCGCCGGCCCGGATCAGAACAGCAGCGGGTCGACGGCCACCGCGATGAACAGGAGCGTCAGGTAGGTGATCGACCAGTGGAACAGCCGCATCTCCTTGAGCTTGCCGCCGGTGATCTCGGCCTTGGCCCGACGCTGGAGACCGTGCGCCTCCCACAACCACGCGATGCCCAACAGCGCCGCCGCGACCGGGTAGAGCGGCCCGGTGTCCGCGGCCGGCCACAGCAGCATCGAGACGCCGACCATGACCCAGCTGTAGATCACGATCTGGTTCGCCACGACCTTGTTGCCCGCCACCACCGGCAACATCGGCACACCGGCGTTGCTGTAGTCGTCGGAGAACTTCATCGACAGCGGCCAATAATGCGGCGGCGTCCAGAAGAAGATCACCGCGAACAACACCACGGGGGCCCAGTCCAGCGAATTGGTCACCGCGGTCCAGCCGATCAGCACCTGCATGCAGCCGGCGATACCGCCCCACACGATGTTCTGCGGCGTGCGCCGCTTCAGCAGCATCGTGTAGACGACCACGTAATAGAAGATCGCGAAGACCGAAAGCGCCGCGGACAGCGGATTGACCAGGAACCAGAACCATGTGGTGGAGACCACGCCCAGCACGCTCGCGAACACGATCGACTCGCGCGGCGACACCATCCCGGTGACCAGCGGCCGGCGTTCGGTGCGGTGCATCAGCCGGTCGATGTCCCGGTCGAGATACATGTTGAAGGCGTTCGCGCTGCCGGCCGAGAGGTAGCCGCCGAACACGACCAGGAGCACCAGACCCAGGTCCGGCAGGCCGTGTGCCGCGAGGAACATCACCGGGATCGTGCTGATCAGCAGCAGCTCGATGATGCGCGGCTTGGTGAGGGCCACGAAGGCGAGAATCCGGGCCATCGGCGGGCGGGCGCCGGCGGGCGCATTTCCCACCAGCCCGGCCGGTCGGGATTCGACGGCTGTCACGAACACCCCATCAGCAGCGTTTTCGGCCGGGCCCGGGTGCCACCCGGAAGCCGGTTTGCTCGTCAATATGTAAGCGGTATGCAAGCGGCGTCGGGACGTCGAGGCCCGGACCCACTAGCAGGAAACTGTAGTCCCTCACCAGGGGCACAAACCCTCCGGGGCATGCCCGCCGCACCGCCGGGTAGCCGAGACGAAGGTGCCGCACCTCCGGGCCCCGTGCCCACCGTGCGTCGCATCAGGTCCCGCGGGTAACTCCCGTCCTGTCCACAAGGCGAACGTCACCACCCGGGTGGGCGTCCTCCGAGCGAGGGACCGTGTCGCCCCCGGTAGGCTCGGCCACGTGCCTGAGGCGCCGGGGCGAAGGCCCCGACCCGGCCGCTTTTTTTCGGCCTATCCCGGAAAACCCCGGAAGGAGCCCTGAACAGGGTGAGCACCAAGCCGACCCCCGACAACAGCTCTCTCGACTGGAGCGACCTCGACAAGCGAGCCGTCGATACCGCTCGCGTGCTGGCGATGGACGCCGTTCAGAAGGTCGGTAACGGCCACCCCGGAACGGCCATGAGCCTGGCCCCGGCGGCATACCTCATCTGGCAGAAGTTCCTGCGCCACGACCCGACCGACCCGGACTGGACCGGTCGCGACCGCTTCGTGCTGTCCCCGGGTCACACCAGCCTGACCCTCTACACGCAGCTCTACCTGTCCGGCTACGGCCTGACCCTGGACGACCTCAAGTCGTTCCGCACCTGGGGCAGCCGCACCCCCGGCCACCCGGAGCACGGCCACACCACCGGCGTCGAGACCACCACCGGGCCGCTCGGCCAGGGCGTGGGCAACGCGGTCGGCATGGCGATGGCGGCCCGCTACGAGCGCGGCCTGTTCGACCCCGAGGCCGCCCCCGGCACCTCGCCGTTCGACCACACCATCTGGGTGATCGCCTCCGACGGCGACCTCGAGGAGGGCATCTCCGCCGAGGCCAGCTCGCTCGCCGGCCACCAGAAGCTGGGCAACCTCGTCGTGGTCTACGACGACAACCACATCTCGATCGAGGGCGACACCGAGACCGCGTTCAGCGAGGACGTCCTCGCCCGCTACGCGGCCTACGGCTGGCACACCATCCGGGTCGAGCCGCAGGCCAACGGCGACATCGACGTCGCGGCGCTGAACGCGGCGCTGGAGGCGGGCAAGGCGGAGACCGGCCGGCCGACCATGATCGGCATGCGCACGATCATCGCGTGGCCCGCGCCGAACGCGCAGAACACCGGCAAGTCGCACGGCTCGGCGCTCGGCGCCGAAGAGGTCGCGGCCACCAAGCGGGTGCTGGGCTTCGATCCGGAGCAGGACTTCGAGGTCGCCGACGACGTGCTCGCGCACGCCCGCAAGGTCGTCGACCGGGGCCGTGCCGCGCACGACGCGTGGAAGAGCGCGTTCGCCAAGTGGGCCGAGACCAACCCCGAGCGCGCCGCCGAGCACACCCGGATCTCCGCCCGTCGGCTGCCCGACGGCTGGGAGAAGGTGCTGCCCGAGTTCGAGGCCGGCAAGCCGGTCGCGACCCGCAAGGCGTCCGGCAAGGTGCTCGCCGCGCTCGGCGAGGTCGTCCCGGAGCTGTGGGGCGGCTCGGCCGACCTCGCCGAATCCAACAACACCACCATCGACGAGGGCAGTTCGTTCCTGCCCGAGGGCAACCCGCTCAAGGGCGCGAACCCCTACGGCCGGACCGTGCACTGGGGCATCCGCGAGCACGCCATGGGCTCGACCATGAACGGCATCGCGCTGCACGGCGGGACGCGCATCTACGGCGGCACCTTCCTGGTGTTCAGCGACTACATGCGCCCGGCCGTGCGGCTGGCCGCGCTGATGAAGCTGCCCACCACCTACGTGTGGACGCACGACTCGATCGGTCTGGGCGAGGACGGCCCGACCCACCAGCCGATCGAGCACATCGCGGCGCTGCGCGCGATCCCCGGCCTGGACGTGGTCCGCCCGGCGGACGCCAACGAGGTCGCGGTGGCGTGGCGCAAGATCCTGGAGACCACCGACCGCCCGGCCGGCCTCCTGCTCACCCGCCAGGACGTACCGACCTGGGACCGCACCGAGTTCGGCCCGGCCGAGGGTACCGCGCGCGGTGGCTACGTGCTGGCCGAGGCGTCCAGCGGCACGCCGCAGGTGATCCTGATCGGCACCGGTTCCGAGGTGCAGATCGCGGTCGCGGCGCGCGAGGTCCTGGAGGCCGAGGGCGTGCCGACCCGGGTCGTCTCGCTGCCCTGCCTGGAGTGGTTCGAGGCGCAGGACCAGGCGTACCGCGAGCAGGTGCTGCCGCCGTCGGTCAAGGCGCGCGTGTCCGTCGAGGCGGGCATCGCGCAGGGCTGGCGCGAGCTGGTCGGCGACGCGGGCCGGATCGTCTCGCTGGAGCACTTCGGCGCTTCCGCGGACTACAAGAAGCTGTTCGCGGAGTTCGGGCTGACCCACGAGGCGGTCGTTTCGGCCGCCCGGGAATCCCTGGCGCACGCCGGTAGCTGAAGATCACGTAAGCCCACGGGCGGTGTCGGGTGGGAACACCCGCCCGGCACCGCCCGTGCCGGGCGCCGATCCGTCGCCCAAGAGGCAGCCGGACCCGGCCGCCGACTCGAGAAGGAGCCAATTGTCATGACGGAACCCCTGCGTCGCCTGTCCGCCGAGGGCGTGGCCGTATGGCTCGACGATCTGAGCCGGACGCGGCTGGAGTCCGGCAACCTGCACGAACTCGTCCGCGACCGCGAGGTCGTCGGCGTGACCACCAACCCGGCGATCTTCCAGAAGGCGATCACCGGCAACGACGTCTACGACGCCCAACTGCGCGACCTCGCGGTGCGCGGCGTGACCGTCGAAGAGGCCGTGCGGATGATCACCGCGGCCGACGTGCGCCAGGCCTGCGACGTGCTGCGTCCGGTCTACGACGCGACGAACGGTGTCGACGGCCGGGTGTCGATCGAGGTCGACCCGCGCCTCGCGCACAAGACCGAGCCGACCATCGCCGAGGCCCGCCAACTGTGGTGGCTGGTGGACCGGCCGAACCTGTTCATCAAGATCCCGGCGACCAAGGCCGGCCTGCCCGCGATCTCGCAGGCGCTCGCCGAGGGCATCAGCGTCAACGTCACGCTGATCTTCTCGCTGGCTCGCTACCGCGAGGTGATGGAGGCCTACGTCGAGGGCATCGAGCGCGCCCGCGCGGCCGGCCTGGACATCTCCGGGATCGAGTCCGTCGCGTCCTTCTTCGTGTCCCGGGTGGACACCGAGATCGACAAGCGGCTCAAGGCGCTCGGCACGGACGAGGCGAAGGCCGCGGCCGGCAAGGCCGCCGTCGCCAACGCGCGACTGGCCTACCAGGCGTACGAAGAGGTCTTCGGCACCGAGCGCTGGCAGGCCCTCGCCGCCGCCGGCGCCCGCCCGCAGCGCCCGCTGTGGGCCTCGACCGGCGTCAAGGACCCGGCGTACCGCGACACGATGTACGTGGACGACCTGGTCGTCAAGGGCGTCGTGAACACGATGCCCGAGGCCACCCTGGACGCCGTCGCCGACCACGGCGCCATCACCGGCGACACCGTGCACGGCACGTACGAGTCGGCGCAGGCCGACCTGGACGCGGTCGCCAAGCTCGGAATCTCCTACGACGAGGTCGTGGACCTGCTCGAAGAGGAGGGTGTCGAGAAGTTCGAGACCTCCTGGAACGAGCTGCTCGCGTCCGTGCAGGGCGAGTTGGATCGCCTCGCCAAGGGCTGACCGCCCCGCGGACCCACGACCGTGACACCCGGTCGGCCTCCCTCGCCGACCGGTGCAGCACCCATTCGTCCCGTCGCCGCCGCGGGTGACCCGTTCGGCGGCGACGAGACGGATACTCCACGCAATCAGGGCATGATTTCAGCACACTCCCACCCCATTAACAGGAGGGCTGACCGCCCGTGGTACACGCAAACGACGAACGCGTGACCGCCGGCGGCGTGGACGTCACCGTTTCCGGTGATCTATCGCACGCCGTCGCAGTCGCCGAAGTGCTCACCGCCTGCGTCGTGGACAAGGCGCCCGCGCGCCTGGTCGCCTCCGACGCCACGCTGTGGGGTCCGGAGGCCGAATCGCTGGCCGCGATCCGCCTGGGTTGGGTGGACCTGCCCGCCTCCTCGCGCGCGTTGCTGCCGCAACTGGCCGAACTGCGCGAGCGCCTGAGCGCCGAGGGCCTGGACCACGTGGTCCTGGCCGGCATGGGCGGCTCGTCGCTGGCGCCCGAGGTGATCACCGCCACCTACGGCAAGAAGCTCACCGTGCTGGACACCACGGACCCCGCCCAGGTCCGCCGCGCGCTCGGCGAGGACCTGGAGCGCACCGTCGTGGTCGTCTCCAGCAAGAGCGGCGGCACCGTGGAGACCGACAGCCACCGCCGCGCGTTCGAACAGGCATTCCTGGACGAGGGCCTCACCAACGACCAACTGGCCGGCCGGATCGTGGTCGTCACCGACCCGGGCTCGCCGCTGGAGAACACCGCGCGCAACGCCGGCTACACGATCGTGCTCGCCGACCCCAACGTCGGCGGCCGCTATTCGGCGCTGACCGCGTTCGGCCTGGTGCCCAGCGCGCTGGCCGGCGTGGACGTCGAGCAACTCCTCGACGACGCCGCCGCGCTCGCCCCCGCGCTGGCCGGCGACCGGGACAACCCGGGCCTGCTGCTGGGCGTGGTGCTCGGCGCCGCCGCCAACCACGGCCGGGACAAGCTCGTGCTCGCCGACACCGGCGACATCGTCGGCTTCGGCGACTGGGCCGAGCAGTTGATCGCCGAGTCCACCGGCAAGCAGGGTCGCGGCATCCTGCCGGTCGTGGTCGAGGGTGTGGAGGCGCCCGGCTTCGACCACGCGGTGGGCGACGACGCGGTGCGTACCGTGATCGGCGACGAGGACATCGACCGGCTCAAGGCCGACCTGCGCGTCTCCGGTCCGCTGGGCGCGCAGTTGTTGTTGTGGGAGTACGCGACCGCGATCGCCGGTCGGGTGATCGGCATCGACCCGTTCGACCAGCCGAACGTGCAGGAATCCAAGGACAACACCGGCGCGTTGCTGACCCGCGCCGGCGACGACGGCCCGCTGCCGGTGGGCACCCCCGCCTTCGTCGACGGCGCGGTCGAGGTGCACGGCGACGCCGCGCTGCTCGACGGCGCGAGCGATCTGCCCGGTGCGCTGCGCGCGCTGCTCGCGACGGTGCCGGACCACGGCTACCTCGCGGTGATGGCCTACCTGGACCGGCTCGGCGACACCGACGCGCCCGGGCTGCGCCCGTTGCTGGCCGAGGCACTGGACGGGGAGCAGGTCACCTTCGGCTGGGCGCCCCGATTCCTGCACTCCACCGGCCAGTTCCACAAGGGCGGGCCCGCGGTCGGCGTGTTCCTCCAGATCACCGGCGCCAACGCCGAGGACCTGGACGTGCCGGCCAAGCCCTACAGCTTCGGCCGGCTGCAACTGGCCCAGGCGCTGGGCGACCTCGGCGCGATCACCTCGCGCGAGCGCCCGGTGCTGCGCCTGCACCTGACCGACCGCGCGGCCGGACTCGGGCAACTGCTCGACGCCGCCCGCGCCCTCGCGGACGGAGTGGCTCGATGAGCCCCAAAGCCGGCAAGCCCGAGCCGGCCGTGTGGCCGGAGAACCCGCTGCGCGACCCGCAGGACCGCCGACTCCCGCGCATCGCGGGCCCGTCCGGCCTGGTCATCTTCGGCGTCACCGGCGACCTGTCCCGCAAGAAGCTGATGCCGGCGATCTACGACCTGGCCAACCGCGGCCTGCTGCCGCCGGGCTTCGCGCTGACCGGGTTCGCCCGACGCGACTGGGAGAACCAGGACTTCGCCCAGGTCGTCTACGAGGCGGTCAAGGAACACGCGCGAACTCCCTTCCGGGAAGAGGTCTGGCAGCAGCTCTCCGAGGGATTCCGGTTCGTCCAGGGCGAGTTCGACGACGGCAAGGCGTTCGACCAGCTACGCCAGACGATCGACGAGCTGGACGAGCAGCAGGGCACCCAGGGCAACCACGCGTTCTACCTGTCGGTACCGCCGAAGGCATTCCCCGAGGTGGTCCGCCAGCTCAAGGAGCACGGACTCGCCGACCCCAGGGCCGACTCGTGGCGCCGGGTGGTGATCGAGAAGCCGTTCGGGCACGACCTCAAGAGCGCGCGCGAGCTGAACAAGGTCGTCGACGAGGTCTTCCCGCCCGAGGCGGTCTTCCGGATCGACCACTACCTGGGCAAGGAAACCGTCCAGAACATCATGGCGTTGCGCTTCGCCAACACCATGTTCGAGCCGCTGTGGAACCGGTCGTACGTGGACCACGTGCAGATCACCATGGCCGAGGACATCGGCATCGGCGGCCGGGCCGGGTACTACGACGGCATCGGCGCCGCGCGCGACGTGATCCAGAACCACCTGCTGCAACTGCTCGCGCTCACCGCGATGGAGGAGCCGGTCTCCTTCGACGCCGACTCGCTGGTGGCCGAGAAGCTCAAGGTGCTCAGCTCGGTCAAGCTGCCCGACGACCTGTCGCGCGGCACCGTCCGGGCCCAGTACACCCGCGGCTGGCAGGGCGGCGAACTGGCCAAGGGCTACCTCGAAGAGGACGGCATCCCGCCGGACTCGCGCACCGACACCTACGCCGCGATCAAGCTGGAGATCGCCAACCGGCGCTGGGCCGGCGTGCCGTTCTACCTGCGCGCGGGCAAGCGGCTCGGCCGCCGGGTCACCGAGATCGCGGTGGTCTTCCAGCGCGCGCCGCACCTGCCCTTCGACGCCACCGCGACCGAGGAACTGGGCCAGAACGCCCTGGTCATCCGGGTGCAGCCGGACGAGGGCATGACGGTGCGCTTCGGCTCCAAGGTGCCGGGCACCGCGATGGAGGTGCGCGACGTCAACATGGACTTCGCGTACGGCGAGTCGTTCACCGAGTCGAGCCCGGAGGCGTACGAGCGACTGCTGCTCGATGTGCTGCTCGGCGACGCGCCGCTGTTCCCCCGGCACGAGGAGGTCGAGCTGTCCTGGAAGATCCTCGACCCGATCGAGGAGCACTGGGCACAGCACGGCAAGCCCGAACCCTACGTGTCCGGGACCTGGGGTCCCGACGCGGCCGACGAGATGCTCGCACGTGACGGACGGAGCTGGCGCCGCCCATGATGATCGATCTGACGGACACCAAATCGAGCAAGATCAACGCCGCGCTGGTGGAGGCCCGCCGAGGAATGGGCAGCCCCACCCTCGGCATGGTGCTCACCCTGGTCATCGTCACCGACGAGGCCAACCAGTACGACGCGATGAAGGCCGCGAGCACGGCTGCCCGCGAGCACCCGTCCCGGATCCTGGTGGTGATCGGCCGGCCGGGAGCGGAGATCGCGCCGCGCCTGGACGCCGAGGTCCGGGTCGGCGACTCGGGCGTGGGCGAGACCGTACTGCTGCGCATGCATGGCGAGTTGGCCAACCACGCCGAGTCGGTGGTGTTGCCGCTGCTGCTGCCGGACGCGCCGGTCGTGGTGTGGTGGCCCGGACGCGCGCCGGAGGTGCCCAGCAAGGACCTGCTCGGTGCGCTGGCCACGCGGCGGGTGACCGACGCCGCCGCGCCGCCGCGCCGCGCCGATGTGCTGCGGCTGCGGGCGAGCGCGTACACGCCGGGTGACACCGACCTGGCCTGGACCCGGACCACGCCGTGGCGCAGCCTGCTGGCCGCGGCGCTGGACCAGAAGTACAGCCGGATCCTGCGCGCGAAGGTCGGCGCGAAGGCGGGCAACCCGAGCGCGGAACTGCTCGCGCTGTGGTTGACCGACCGCCTGGAGGTCGAGGTCGAGCGGACCGAGACCGGTGGTCCCGGGATCACCTCGGTGACGCTGGTGACCGAGGACGGCGAGATCGTGATCGACCGTCCGGACGGGATGATGGCGTCGTTGTCCTCGCCCGGCCAGCCGGACCGGGTGGTCGCGCTCAAGCGCCGCGAGGCATCCGACCTGGTCGCCGAGGAACTGCGCCGACTGGACCCGGACGACGTCTACGCGGCGACGCTGGCCCGCGCCGCGTTGGAGGCGGCCCGGGTGCCCTCCGCGGCCTCCTTCACGGAGCCGGCGGTGTCCCAGACGCCGGTGCAGGACGTGGAGCGGATCGAGGAGGGCGAGGCGCCGCGCCCTCGGGCGACCACGGACGTCGGTACGGCTCCGCCGCTCAAGCGCACGTCGAGCGCGGCGGCCGGCCGGCGGGTCGCCACCCGCAAGGCGGTCGACAAGGGCGAGGCCGCACCGCGCGCCGGCCGGAAGAAGAAGGGCGACGGCGCGTGAGCGCTCACGGCCCGGTCCGGGTGCACGCCGACACGGCGCTGATGGCCAAGGCGGCCGCGACCGGCCTGATCCAGCGGGTCGCGGACGCCCAGGCCGAGTTCGACGTCGCGCACATCGTGCTCACCGGTGGGCGCAACGGCAACGCGTTGTTGCACGAGTTGTCGCTCACGCCCACGCTGGGCGCGATCGACTTCGATCGGCTGCACATCTGGTGGGGCGACGAGCGTTTCCTGCCGGCGGGTCACCCCGACCGCAACGAGACGCAGGCGCGCGAGGCGTTGCTGGACACGGTCCCGGTGTTGCCGGAGCTGGTGCACGCGATGCCGGCCAGTGACGGTCCGGACGGCGACGACGTGGACGCGGCGGCGCGGCGCTATGCGGCCGAACTGGCCGCCGCCGCGCCGGACGGCGCGGCGGTGCCGGCGTTCACGCTGGCCATGTTCGGGGTCGGCCCCGACACGCATGTGGCGTCGCTCTTCCCGGGCTTCGCCGCGACGGCGGAGTCGGTGCGCACGGTGGTCGCGGTTCGCGAGGCCCCCAAGCCGCCGCCGACCCGGATCACGCTGACCTTCCCGGCGATTCGAGCCGCCCACGAGGTGTGGCTGCTCGCGGCGGGCGAGGACAAGGCGGACGCGGTGGCGACGGCCCGGGCCTCCTCGGACGCGGCCGAGACCCCGGCGGCCGGGGCGTACGGCACCGGCGCGACGTTGTGGCTGCTGGATCGGGCGGCGGCGGCGAAGTTGCCCGAGTAGGTCGAAGCCTTCTCGGGGGCGGCGCGGTTACACGGGGCGGGGCGGGGCCGCAGGGCCGCTGTCCCGCCCTTCGTACCTACGGGCCGGCGCCCTCCCGGTCCGCCGGGCGGGCGTCAGCGGGTGAGGATCTCGGCTCCGTCCTCGGTGATGGCGACGGTGTGCTCGCTGTGTGCCGTCCGGCAGCCGGTCGCGCTTCGGAGCGTCCACCCGTCGGCATCGGTGACCAGCTCGGCGGTGTCCGCCATCACCCACGGCTCCAGGGCCAGCAGCAGCCCCGGGCGCAGCTTGTACCCGCGGCCGGGCCGCCCGGTGTTCGAAATGTG
Organism: Embleya sp. NPDC020886; assembly: GCF_044333915.1. Lineage (NCBI taxonomy): Bacteria > Bacillati > Actinomycetota > Actinomycetes > Kitasatosporales > Streptomycetaceae > Embleya > Embleya sp. NPDC020886. Next base: position 842,685 of record NZ_JBIRRX010000004.1, read on the forward strand.
CGGGTCCTGGTGCATCGTCGATCCGATGCCGTGGCCGCCGAACTCGGTGTTGATCGGGTATCCCGCCGCACCGAGGACCGAGCCGATCGCGTGCGAGATGTCGCCGGTCCGAGCCCCGGGCCGGGCGGCGGCTATCCCCGCGCTCAACGCGCGTTCGGTCGCGTCGATCAGCGCGACGCTCTCCGGGGGCTTCGAGTCGCCCACGATGAAGCTGATCGCGGAGTCCGCCGCGACGCCGCCCAGCGAGACGGCGAGGTCGAGGGTCAACAGATCACCGTCGGCCAGCGAGTAGTCGTGGGGTAGTCCGTGCAGCACCGCGTCGTTGACGGCGGTGCAGATGTAGTGGCCGAACGGCCCGCGTCCGAAGGACGGCGCGTAGTCGACGTAGCAGGACTGCGCGCCGGCCTCGACGATCATGCGCTGCGTCCACCGGTCGATGTCCAGCAGGTTCGTGCCGACCGTGCAGCGGCTCCTCACGGTCCGCAGGATGTCGGCGACCAGGGCGCCGGTGTCCTTGGCCCGGGCCAGTTCGGCGCGGTTCAGGATCTCGATCATGGGGCGTCCTCCTTGCGTTTCCAATAACTATACCGGTCTAACTGTACCGGTATTAGAATCGGCGCCATGGTCAGATTGCCCCTCACTCCCGCGGAGGTCGAGCGCGGCGAACGCCTCGGCGCCCTGCTGCGTCGCGCCCGGGGAGAACGCTCGATGCTGGAGACCGCGCTCGACGCGGGTGTCTCGCCGGAGACCCTCCGCAAGATCGAGACGGGCCGCGTGGCGACCCCGGCCTTCCCGACCATCGCGGCGATCGCCGACGTCCTCGGCCTCTCCCTCGACGCGGTGTGGGCCGAGATCAACCCGCCCGAACATGGTGTCGCCCCGATCGGCTCCGGTCACACCGCAGGTGAGCGGTTGGCCTCGTAGATCTCACTCGCGCGGCCGTATCGGCGGCGTCGTCGACGACGCCCCGGCGGAGGCGGCCGGCGGCCACACCCGAGCGGCCCGCCCTGCGGTGCCGCCCTTCGGCGCGCCCGAAACTGCCCGCCGCCCCGCCGCCACCGCACGGCTGCGCGCGGATCGGCCCCGGACAACCGGTTCGTCTCGCCGGGGGGCGCGCGGGCGCCATCCGGGCGTGGTTCGGGCTTCATGGGGGTACGGGTGTTCCGGTCGCATTCGACGGGTACAGCAGAGCGGGAAAGTTACGTGAGGGACAAACTGGGGGCCATGTGTGGGACCGAACCCGGGGCCACACGATGGAGTGAGTGAAGGAGTGAAGCGATGGCTATCGCTCTGAAGGAGGACGACGCACAGGCCCACGTACACGGCGTGTGCTTCAAGACCGGCCCACCCGCACGGGTCGGGATCGAGTTGGAATGGATCGTGCACGACGGCGCCGACGCCCGCCGGGAGGTGGCGCCGGAGCGGCTGGACGAGGCCCTGGCCCCGCTGAAGGCGAAGGGGCTGCCGTTCGGCAGCAGGTTGACCCGTGAGCCGGGTGGGCAGGTCGAGCTGAGTTCACCGCCCGCCACATCGCTCGCCCGATGCGCCGAAGACCTCCGGGCCGACACGGCCGCCCTGGAGCAGGCGCTGGCCGCGAACGGACTGGTACTCGCCGGCCACGGCCTGGAGCCGTATCAGGACCCACCACGAGTGGTGGACCATCCCCGCTATCGGGCGATGGAGGCGTACTTCGACCGGGACGGCTCATGGGGCCGGATGATGATGCGCGGCACCGCGTCCGTGCAGGTCAACCTGGACGCGGGTGAGGAGGGCGACGGCCGCCGGGGTTACCGATCGCGGTGGGAACTGACCCACCGACTCGGCCCGGTACTGGTCGCCGCGTTCGCCAACTCGCCGCTGTGGCAGGGCAAACCGACCGGATGGCGGTCGACCCGACAACTCGTCTGGGCCCGGATGGACCCCGGCCGCACCCGGCCGCCGGGAGCACCGCCGGGAAGCGACCCCGATCCGCGCGCCGTCTGGGCGTGCTACGCGCTGGACGCCCCGCTGCTGTGTGTACGCGGTGCTTCGGCGGACGGCTGGACCGCACCCGAGGGGCTGACCTTCCGCTCCTGGCTGCGCGGCGCACCCGGTGTGCGCCCACCCACCCTGGAGGATCTCGACTACCACCTGACCACGCTCTTCCCGCCGGTTCGCCCGCGCGGTTGGCTGGAATTGCGGATGATCGACGCCCAGTGCGGTGACGACTGGGTCGTCCCCGCCGCCGTGGCCGCCACGCTGCTGGACGATCCCGCCGCGGCCGAGGCCGCGTGGGAGGCGACCGAGCCGCTGTGTCCGAACGGCTCGGCCGTACCGACCGACTCGCTCTGGAGCCGGGCCGCCCGACTCGGACCCGCCGATCCGGTACTCGGCAAGGCCGTTCGGGCCTGTTTCGCCGCCGCCGAGAACGCCCTGGCCGACGCCGACGCCCCCGGCGCGCTCCGGGCGACCGTCGCCGAATTCACCCGGCGCTACGCCGAACGGGGCCGATGTCCCGCGGACGACCTGCTGGAAAGGACCGGACGATGAAGTCGTTGAAGCCATCGCAGCCGTCGAAGGCGTCGAAGCAGTCGAAGCGGTCCGGACCGGCGACGACCCGGGCCGCCCGGTCCACGGCGGCCACCGGGCCGATCGAGGCCCCCGTCGAACCCCCGCCCGCCGACCGCCGGTCGATAGCCGCGGCCGCGCTGACCCGGGCCCGACACCGCACGCTGGCCCTGACCGACTGCCTGACCGACAAGGAACTGGCCGCGCAGCACTCCCCGTTGATGTCACCCCTGGTCTGGGACCTGGCGCACATCGGCAACCAGGAGGAGCTGTGGCTGGTCCGCCGCGCGGGAGGCGAACCCGCGCTGCGCCCGGACCTGGACCCGCTCTACGACGCGTTCCGACACCCGCGCGCGGATCGGCCCGCGTTGCCGCTGCTCGATCCCGAGCAGGCCCGGGAGTACGTCGGCCGGGTGCGCGAACTCGCGGCACGCGTACTGGAATCCGCCGATCTGGGCACCGGCGGCGATCCGCTGCTGGCCGACGGATTCGTGTTCGGCATGCTCGCCCAGCACGAACAGCAGCACGACGAGACCATGCTGGCGACCCACCAACTCCGACTCGGTGAGCCGGTGTTGCACGCCCCCGCACCACCCGGGGCGACCGACGCCGACACCCTGCCGAGCGAAGTCCTGATCCCGGCGGGCACGTTCGAGATGGGTACGGACACCGATCCGTGGGCGCTGGACAACGAACGACCCGCGCACGTCGTGGACGTACCGGAGTTCTGGTTGGACACCGTGCCGGTGAGCAACGGGGACTACCTGGAGTTCATCGCCGACGGCGGCTATGCCGAGTCCCGCTGGTGGAGTCCGGAGGGCCTGCGCCATCGACGGGAGGCCGACCTCACCGCCCCGCTGTTCTGGCATCGGGACGGCGACACGTGGCTGCGCCGACGGTTCGGCCGTGTCGAGCCGGTGCCGCTGGACGAGCCGGTCCTGCACGTGTGCTGGTACGAGGCCGACGCCTACGCCCGCTGGGCCGGCCGGCGATTGCCGACCGAGGCCGAGTGGGAGAAGGCGGCCCGGCACGATCCGGCCGCGGGGCGCTCGCGGCGGTATCCGTGGGGCGACGCGGAGCCCACCCCCGAGCACGCCAACCTGGGCCAACGGCACCTGCGACCGGCGGCCGCCGGCGCGTACCCGGCGGGCGCCGCCGCCTGTGGGGCCCGGCAGTTGCTGGGCGACGTCTGGGAGTGGACCGCCTCGGACTTCCTGCCCTACCCCGGGTTCGCGGCGTTCCCGTACCGGGAGTACTCCGAGGTGTTCTTCGGCCCCGGACACAAGGTGCTGCGCGGCGGCGCGTTCGGGGTCGACGAAGTGGTCGCCCGGGGCACGTTCCGCAACTGGGACCTGCCGATTCGTCGGCAGATCTTCGCCGGCTTCCGGACCGCCCGCGACGCGGCACCCCGGGACGGCCGCTGATGTGCCGTCATCTGGCCTATCTGGGCCCGGAGGTCACCCTCGCCGAGGTGCTGGTCGACCCGGCGCACGGCCTCTACGAGCAGTCCTGGGCGCCGCGTCGGCAGCGGTACGGGACGGTCAACGTGGACGGCTTCGGCTTCGGCTGGTATCCGGGCGGGCCGGCCGCGTCGGAGCAGCCCACCGGCGGGGCCGAGGCCGCTGCGGACGTCGAACCCGCCCGCTACCGGCGCGCGTTGCCGATCTGGGCCGACCCGAACCTGCCCGATCTGGCCCGCACCGTGCGCAGCGGCGCGTTCCTGGCCGCCGTGCGCAGCGCGACCGCCGGGACCAGTGCCGACGCCGCCGCGGCGGCGCCGTTCCGGGACGGCCGCTGGTTGTTCAGCCACAACGGCGCGATCCCGGACTGGACCAGGTTGCCGATCGGGCCCGCGCTCGATCCGGCCGACCTGCTGGCCCTGGAGACCCGGTGCGACTCGGCACTGCTGTGGGCCATGCTCGCGCGCCGCATCCGCCGGCGCGAGCCCGTCGGCGGGGCGATGAGCGCGCTGGTCCGACAGATCGCCGAGGTGCGTCCGGGCGCCCGGCTCAACCTGCTGCTCACCGACGGCGGCACCGTCTTCGCGACCCGATACGGGGACACCCTCTGGTACCGCACCGCCCCCGGGCGGGTCCTGGTGGCCTCCGAGCCCGACGAGAACACCGGCGACGGTTGGGGCCGGTGGTGCGAGGTACCCGAACACTCGCTCCTCCTGGCCACCCGCAGCGGTGTCCGCATCGCCGCGATCCGCCCGGTCCGGGCCGTCGCCGCACGTCCGTCATCCGCCCCACAGGAACGGCGTCCCATGAACAGCCGCTTCACCCTCGATCACCGGCTGCCCGCCGACTATTTCGACAGCACCCTGCGCGCCGACGTGCTCCGGGGCCTGACGGCGCCGAGCAAGTCGCTGCCACCGAAGTGGTTCTACGACGCGCGCGGCAGCGAGCTGTTCGAGGAGATCACCCACCTGCCCGAGTACTACCCCACCCGCGCCGAACAGGAGATCCTCACCCGGCGCGCCGCCGAGATCGCCGCCGTCACCCGGGCGCACACCCTGATCGAGCTCGGCTCCGGCTCCTCCCGCAAGACCCGGCTGCTCCTGGACGCGCTCACCGCCGCCGGCACGCTGGACCGCTATGTGCCGCTGGACGTGAGCGACTCGGCGCTGATCCAGGCCGGCGAGGCGCTGTGTCGGGACTACCCGGCACTGCGGGTCGCGGCCACGGTCACCGATTTCGAACACGACCTGGCCCTGGCCGACGAACCCGGCCCACGCCTGCTCAGCTTCCTGGGCAGCACGCTCGGCAACCTCGACCCGGCCCAGCGCACGGACTTCTACCGCATCCTGCGCCGCGCCCTGAGCGCCGACGACACCCTGCTGCTCGGCGTCGACCTGGTCAAGGACCCGGACGTGCTGGTGGCCGCCTACGACGACAGCCAGGGCGTCACCGCCGCCTTCAACAAGAACGTGCTGCACGTGCTCAACCGCGAACTCGACGCCGACTTCGACCCCGACGCCTACGACCACGTCGCCCTGTGGAACGCCGAGGCGGAGCGGATCGAGATGCACCTGCGCTCGCGCGTCGACCAGACCGTCAAGATCCCGGTCGTCGACCTCTCCGTCGACTTCGCCCGCGGCGAACTCCTGCGTACCGAGATCTCCACCAAGTTCCGCCACGAGGCCCTGCTCGTCGAACTGGCCGACGCGGGCTTCACCGTCCGCCAGTGGTGGACCGACACCCGCAACCGCTTCGCACTCCTGCTGGCGGTGCCCAGCCGCTGACCGACGCTCGCCCGACGAACGGCCCCGGAGGCCGTTCGTCGGGCGAACGCCCGCCGCGCGTGAACCCCGCGGCCCGAACCCACCCGTGACGGACTCCGCGTCCCGCCGACGACGGCGCTGCGCCGAGCGGCCGGCGGCGGGTCAGTAGCTGGTGGCGACCGGTTCGCGCAGTTCGGCGTCGAGGTCGTCCGCCCCGGCCTCGGGCGGGGTGTCGCCGCGCATGCGCAGGCCGAAGAGGGCCCGAACGGCGGTGACCACGGTGAGGGCGGCGCCGAACATGTGGGTGAGCACCATCCACTCGGGCAGCCCGTTGAAGTACTGGACGTAGCCGATCAGACCCTGTGGGATCAGCACGGCCAGCAGCCACCACACGCGGCGTTGGCCGGCCTCGGGGGCGTCGGTGACGCGCATGGCCAGGGCCAGTGCGACGGCCGCGCCCAGGAGCAGGAAGGCCAGGTCGGCGTGCAGCCAGGCCATCTGGTCGATGTCCACGTCGAAGCGCTTGGCCTTGAGGTCGCCGGCGTGCGGTCCGGAGCCGGTGACCACGGTGCCGATCACGATCAGCGCGCCGGCCACCGCCAACGTGCCGTAGCCGAACCAGCGGATCTCCGGGCGGACCAGCAGCCGGGCCGGCGCGTCGCCCTCGCCGGCGCGTTCGTACAGCGCGACCGCCGACGCGATCAGCAACATGGACAGGAGCAGGTGACTGGCCACCGCCATCGGGTGCAGGTCGGTGAGCACGGTGATGCCGCCCAGCACGGCCTGGCCGACCACGGTGCCGATCTGGATCCAGGCCAGCGTGGTGATGTCCTTGCGGCGCACGGTCAGCCGGTACGCGGCCACCACGCAGGCCACCGCGATCGCGCCGACCACGTAGGTCAGCATGCGGTTGCCGAACTCGATGTACGCGTGGTGGCTCACCGCCTCGTGCGGCGTCCAGTTGCTGGTGTCGCTGTCGCACCGGGGCCAGGTGTCGCAGCCCAGGCCCGAGTCGGTGAGTCGGACGAGACCGCCCGTGACGACGATGCCGATCTGCGCCACCAGGTTCGCGAGGAACACGCGGCGCGCGACGAGTGGGGAGACGGCCTGCAGACTCATGCGCGACATGCTACGTCGTGAATGAATTCACAAGCGCACCAGGGGTGTCCGTCGACGCCGATCCCGCCGCCCCCCGGCCCCGCTCGCGGGCCCTACTCCCAGCGGAAGAAGCGCGCCGCCGCGCCCAGCCCCAAAACCGCCCAGACCGCCAGAATCGCCAAGTCGCCCAACGGCAACCCCGATCCGTCCCGGAGCACGTCCCGCAGCCCGTCCGACAACGCCGAGATCGGCAGCAGCGCGAGCGTGTGCTCGACCCCGGAGGGGAATTTGTCCAGCGGCACGATCACCCCGCCGCCCAGCAGCAGCAGGACGAACACCAGGTTGGCGGCGGCCAGGGTGGCCTCGGCCCGCAGCGTCCCGGCCATCAGCAGGCCCAGCCCGGAGAACGCCGCCGTGCCCAGGACCAGGAGCAGGACCACCCACACGGGATTCCCGTGCGGCGACCAACCCAGCGCCAGCGCGATCACCACGAGCAGCGCCACCTGGAGGATCTCCACCAACAACACGCAGGCCGTCTTGGCGACCATCAGCCCCCAGCGCGGCAGCGGCGTCGAGCCGAGCAGTTTGAGCACGCCGTAGCGCCGCTCGAACCCGGTCGCGATCGCCTGCCCGGTGAACGCGGTCGACAACACCGCCAGCGCGAGCACTCCCGGCGCCAGGAAGTCCACCCGCTCGCCGTCCCCGGTGTCCACGATGTCCGCCGAGGAGAAGACCACCAGCAGCAGCGTGGGGATGATGATCGTCAGCAACAGTTGTTCGCCGTTGCGCAGCAACATCCGGGTTTCCAGGGCGCTCTGCGCCAGGATCATCCGGCGCAGCGGCGCCGCCCCCGGCGCGGGCACGAACGTACCGCGCGTCTGCTCCTTCGCCACCGCGCTCAACTCCGCAGCTCCCGTCCGGTCAGCTCCATGAACACGTCCTCCAGGCTGCGTCGTTCCACGGTCAGCCGCTCCGGCATCACCCCGTGCTGCGCGCACCACGAGGTGACCGTGGCCAGCAGTTGCGGGTCGATGTCGCCCTCGATCCGGTACGCGCCGCGGGAGACCTCGATCGCCTTGGCGCCCTCCGGGAGCGCGTTCAGCAGCGAGCCCAGGTCCAGGCCGGGCGGCCCGGCGAAGCGCAGCGAATTCTCCGCGCCGTCGTGGCACAGCGCCTCGGGCGAGCCGGACGCGATCACCCGACCCCGATCCACGATCGCCACCTCGTCGGCGAGCTTTTCCGCCTCGTCCATCAGGTGGGTGGTCAGCACCACGCTCACCCCGTCGGTGCGCAGCTCGCGCACCAGGTCCCAGGTGGCGTGCCGGGCGTGCGGGTCGAGGCCGGCGGTCGGCTCGTCCAGGAAGACCAGCTCGGGGCGGCCGACCACGGCGAGCGCGAGCGCGAGGCGCTGCTGCTGTCCGCCGGACAACCGCCGGTAGGTGGTGCGCCCGCACGAGTCCAGGCCCAGTCGCTCGATCAGCATCGGCACGTCCAGGGGGTTCGCGTGCAGCTTCGCGACGTGGCGCAACATCTCCTCGGCGCGGGCTCCCGAGTACACGCCGCCCGCCTGCAACATCACCCCGATCCGGGGCCGCAGCGCGGCGGCGTCGCGCACCGGGTCCAGGTCGAGCACCCGTACCCGTCCCGCGTCGGCCCGCCGGTAGCCCTCGCAGATCTCGATCGTGCTGGTCTTGCCGGCTCCGTTGGGGCCGAGCACCGCGGTCACCAGGCCGCGTTCGACGGTGAGCGAGAGCCCGTCCACGGCGGTCTTGTCGCCGTAGCGCTTGACCAGGCCGGTGATCGCGACTGCCGGCGGCGAGGAGTCCATGACGAGTCAGTCTAGAAAGGTCCGGGTGCCCCTCGTGTGGGGGTCTTCCGGATCGGCGCACCTGACGGTGTGTCAGGAAAATCCGCAGGTCGGAGGGGTCGTCCGCGCGAGTGTGTTGTTAGGCACGCCTAAGTGACGGACCGCACGTGATCACCGTTTGGTCTGGCGAACGATTAACGCAACAATGGTGTTGTGGAATACATGCGGACGAGCGAAGAGGCACCGAGGCGGACCCCCGCCGCGGCTGTCGGCACGCCCGAGCATGACGGTCACGAGGGCACCCGGCACCGGGTCACCCGTTCGATCGTCGACCACGGCCCGTCCACCGCGGCGGATCTGGCCGAACGATTGGAGCTGACCCCGGCGGGCGTGCGTCGCCATCTGGACGCACTGGTCGCCGAGGGTGTAGTCGAGGCCACCGAACAGCGCGTCCACGGGCGCCGAGGCCGGGGCCGTCCGGCCAAGGTGTTCGCGCTCACCGACGTCGGCCGCTCCGGGTTCCACCAGGAGTACGACGAGCTGGCGGCCGAGGCGCTGAGCTTCGTGGCCGAGCATCTCGGCAACGAGGCGGTGGCGAAATTCGCCCGCGAGCGGCTTGCCGCCCGCGAGGAGAGGTATCGTCCCTCGGTCGAGTCCGCGCCTCCCGGGGAGCGGGCCCGAGCGCTGGCCGAGGCGCTGTCCGCCGACGGGTATGCCGCGAGTGCGCGGCCCGCACCCGGCGGAGAGCAGCTTTGCCAGCACCACTGTCCGGTGGCTCATGTCGCCGAGCGGTTCCCGCAGCTCTGCGAGGCCGAGGCCGAGGTGTTCGCACGCCTTCTCGGCACGCACGTGCAACGGCTGGCGACGATCGCCCACGGCGACGGCGTCTGCACCACGCACGTTCCCGCTGTGCAGGTTGAATCGGCCGGTGCGACCGGTCGCGGGGTCGGCTCGTCCGGCCCGAAGGTCGGCTCGTCCGGCCTGGCCGGCTCGTCCGGCCGCAAACGCAGCGAAGACAAGAATCCGCCGCGCCGGGGCCCTTCCCGTTCGCGGGAATCGACCGACGCCACCCCGGCTTCCGGGAGGACTACTTCATGACCACCGACGCTCGCCCCGAGCTCGAGGGCCTGGGCACCTACGAGTACGGCTGGGCCGACTCGGACACCGCCGGCGCCTCGGCGCGACGAGGCATCTCCGAAGAGGTCGTCGCGGATATCTCGGCGAAGAAGTCCGAGCCCGAGTGGATGTTGAAGCAGCGCATGAAGGGCCTTCGGCTCTTCGGCAAGAAGCCGATGCCGACGTGGGGCTCCGACCTCTCCGGGATCGACTTCGACAACATCAAGTACTTCGTGCGCTCGACCGAGAAGCAGGCCGCCTCGTGGGAGGACCTGCCCGAGGACATCAAGAACACCTACGACCGCCTCGGCATCCCGGAGGCGGAGAAGCAGCGCCTGGTCGCGGGCGTCGCCGCGCAGTACGAGTCCGAGGTCGTCTACCACCAGATCCGCGAGGACCTGGAGGAGCAGGGCGTCATCTTCCTGGACACCGACACCGGGCTGCGCGAGCACCCGGAGCTGTTCAAGGAATACTTCGGCTCGGTCATCCCGACCGGCGACAACAAGTTCTCCGCGCTGAACACCGCGGTGTGGTCCGGCGGCTCGTTCATCTACGTCCCGCCGGGCGTGCACGTGGAGATCCCGCTCCAGGCCTACTTCCGGATCAACACCGAGAACATGGGCCAGTTCGAGCGCACGCTGATCATCGCCGACGAGGGCTCGCACGTGCACTACGTCGAGGGCTGCACGGCGCCGATCTACAAGTCGGACTCGCTGCACTCGGCCGTGGTCGAGATCATCGTCAAGAAGAACGCCCGGGTGCGGTACACGACCATCCAGAACTGGTCGAACAACGTGTACAACCTGGTGACCAAGCGCGCGGTGGCCCACGAGGGCGCCACGATGGAGTGGATCGACGGCAACATCGGTTCCAAGGTCACCATGAAGTACCCGGCCGTGTGGCTGCTCGGCGAGCACGCCAAGGGCGAGACCCTGTCGATCGCCTTCGCGGGCGAGGGCCAGCACCAGGACGCCGGTTCGAAGATGGTGCACTGCGCCCCGAACACGTCGTCCAACATCGTGTCCAAGTCGGTCGCGCGTGGCGGTGGCCGCACCTCCTACCGCGGTCTGGTCCAGATCGAGGAGGGTGCGCACGGCTCGACCTCGTCGGTCAAGTGCGACGCGCTGCTCGTGGACACGGTCAGCCGCTCGGACACCTACCCGTACGTCGACGTCCGCGAGGACGACGTGTCGATGGGTCACGAGGCGACCGTCTCCAAGATCTCCGACGACCAGCTTTTCTACCTCATGAGCCGCGGCATGACCGAGGACGAGGCCATGGCGATGATCGTGCGCGGGTTCGTCGAGCCCATCGCGCGCGAACTCCCCATGGAGTACGCCCTCGAGTTGAACCGCCTGATCGAGCTTCAGATGGAAGGGGCTGTGGGCTAGTCCATGGCTGCGAACACCAACACTCCCGGTAGCACCACCGCCGGATCGATCGCCGTGCGCGAGGCCGGGGCCGAGAACGTGCTCGCCGGCCCCGGCACCGGCCGCTCGGTCGCCCAGCCCGCGGACGCCCGTCAGGTCGCCGCCGCGTCCTACGACGTGGCCGACTTCGTGGTGCCCACCGGTCGCGAGGAGGACTGGCGGTTCACCCCGCTGGCCCGCCTGCGCGGCCTGCACGACGGCACCGCCGCCGGCGGCGACCGGGGCGAGGTCACCGTCTCGGTGACCGCGCCCGAGGGCGTCACCGTCGAGACCGTCGACCGCACCGACGCGCGGATCGGCCGGGCCGGCGCGCCCGTCGACCGGGTCGCGGCCCAGGCGTACAGCTCGTTCGAGAAGGCCACGCTCGTCGTGGTCGGCAAGGACACACAGCTCGCCGAGCCGGTCGTGGTCACCCTGCACGGCGCCGGTGGCACCGCGTTCGGGCACGTCACGATCGAGGTCGAGCGGTTCGCCGAGGCGACCGTGGTGCTCGACCACGGCGGCTCCGCGACCTACGCGCAGAACGTCGAGTTCATCGTCGGCGACGGCGCCAGTCTCAAGGTCGTGTCGATCCAGGACTGGGACGCCGACTCCGTGCACGTGGCCTCGCACCTGACCCGGGTGGGTCGGGACGCGTCGTTCACGTCGGTCGTGGTCACCCTCGGCGGCGACCTGGTCCGGCTGTTCCCGCGCGTGGTCTACGACGCCCCGGGCGGCGACGCCGAGCTGTACGGCGTCTACTTCGCCGACGCCGGCCAGCACCTGGAGCACCGGCTGTTCGTCGACCACGACGTGCCGCAGTGCCGCAGCCTGGTCACCTACAAGGGCGCGCTGCAGGGCGCGGACGCGCACACCGTGTGGATCGGCGACGTGCTCATCCGGGCCGCCGCCGAGGGCACCGACACCTACGAGCTCAACCGCAACCTGGTGCTCACCGACGGCGCGCGCGCCGACTCGGTGCCCAACCTGGAGATCGAGACCGGCGAGATCGCCGGCGCCGGGCACGCCAGCGCGACCGGGCGCTTCGACGACGAGCAGCTCTTCTACCTCCAGTCGCGCGGCATCCCGGCGGACGAGGCCCGCCGGCTGGTCGTGCGCGGCTTCTTCGCCGAGGTGATCGCCCGGGTCGGCATCGCCGACCTCCAGGAGCGGTTGATGAAGCAGATCGAGGCGCGCCTCGAAGGCGGCGCCCGATGAGCTACCTCAAGGCGTGTGCCGAGACCGACCTGCACGAGGACACGCCGCTGCGCGTCGTGCTCGACGAGGTCCCGGTCACCCTCGTGCGCACCGAGGGCGACGTCTACGCGATCAACGACGTGTGCTCGCACGCCAACGTGTCGCTCTCCGAGGGAGAGGTCGAGGACTGCGCGATCGAATGCTGGCTGCACGGCTCGCGCTTCGATCTGCGTACCGGCCGTCCCTCGGGCCCCCCGGCCAATCTGCCGGTCCCCGTGTACCCCGTGAAGATCGACGGCGGCGCCGTCTATGTCGAAGTGAACCAGGAGTCCTGAGTCCGTTATGGCAACGCTTGAGATCCGCGACCTGCACGTCAGTGTGGACGCCGAGAACGGTCCGCGCGAGATCCTTCGCGGCGTCGACCTGACCGTGAAGCAGGGCGAGACCCACGCCATCATGGGCCCGAACGGCTCCGGCAAGTCGACCCTGGCGTACTCGGTCGCGGGCCACCCGAAGTACCAGGTGACCGGCGGGAGTGTGCTGCTCGACGGCGAGGACGTGCTGTCCATGACCGTCGACGAGCGGGCCCGCGCCGGCCTGTTCCTCGCCATGCAGTACCCCGTCGAGGTCGCCGGCGTCTCGGTGTCCAACTTCCTGCGCACCGCCGCCACCGCCACCCGTGGCGAGGCTCCCAAGCTGCGGCTGTGGATCAAGGAGGTCAAGGAGGCCATGGAGCGTCTCCAGATGGACCCGGCCTTCGCCGAGCGCAACGTCAACGAGGGCTTCTCCGGCGGCGAGAAGAAGCGCCACGAGATCCTTCAGTTGGAGCTGCTGCGCCCGAAGATCGCGATCCTGGACGAGACCGACTCCGGCCTGGACGTCGACGCGCTGCGCGTGGTGTCCGAGGGCGTGAACCGGGTGCAGGCCACCGGGCGGATCGGCACCCTGTTGATCACCCACTACACCCGCATCCTGAAGTACATCAAGCCCGACCACGTGCACGTGTTCGCGGCCGGCCGGATCGTCGAGTCCGGCGGCGCCGAACTCGCGGACAAGCTGGAAGACGAAGGCTACGAGGCGTACACCGGCAAGGGGGGGACTGCATGACAGTGCACCTGCCGGGGCTGCTCGACACGGACACGATCCGCAAGGATTTCCCGATCCTCGAACGGCTCCTGCACGGCGACAAACCGCTTGTCTATCTGGACAACGCGGCGACGTCGCAGACCCCGCGTCAGGTGATCGACGCCATGACGCACTACTACGCGAACAGCAACGCGAACGTGCACCGGGGCGTGCACGTGCTGGCCGAAGAGGCCACCGCGCTGTACGAGGGTGCCCGGGACAAGGTCGCGGCGTTCATCAACGCGCCCAGCCGGGACGAGGTGATCTTCACCAAGAACTCCTCCGAGGCGATCAACCTCGTGGCCAACATGCTGACCTGGGCGGACGAACCGTTCAAGGTCGGCGTGGGCGCCGACGTGGTGATCACCGAGATGGAGCACCACTCGAACATCGTTCCGTGGCAGTTGCTCGCGCAGCGCACCGGCACGAAGCTCAAGTGGTTCGGGCTCACCGACGAGGGCCGGCTCGACCTGTCGAACATCGAGCAGGTGATCACCGAGGAGACCAAGGTCGTCTCGGTCGTGCACACCTCGAACATCCTCGGCACGGTCAACGACCTGGAGCCGATCGTGCGCCGGGCGCACGACGTCGGCGCCCTGGTCGTGGTCGACGCGTCGCAGGCCGCGCCGCACATGGTGCTCGACGTCCAGGCCCTGGGCGCCGACTTCGTCGCGTTCACCGGCCACAAGATGTGCGGGCCGACCGGCATCGGCGTGTTGTGGGGCCGGCTGGGCCTGCTGGAGGAGCTTCCGCCGTTCCTGGGCGGCGGCGAGATGATCGAGACCGTGACGATGAGCGCGTCCACGTACGCGCCCGCGCCGCACAAGTTCGAGGCCGGCACCCCGCCGATCACGGAGGCGGTCGGACTCGGTGCGGCGATCGACTACCTGTCGGCGATCGGCATGGATCGCATCGCCGCGCACGAGCACGCGATCACGGGTTACGCGATCGACGCGCTCAACGCCGTCGAGGGTCTGAAGATCATCGGTCCGGCGGACAACGTGGCACGCGGTGCGGCGATCTCCTTCACGTTCGGCGACATCCACCCGCACGACGTGGGTCAGGTGCTCGACGAGCAGGGCATCGCGGTCCGCGTGGGCCACCACTGCGCCCGCCCGGTCTGCCTGCGGTTCGGCGTGCCGGCGACCACACGAGCCTCGTTCTACCTCTACTCGACGCCGGCCGAGGTCGACGCGTTGGTGGCCGGGCTGGAACATGTTCGACAGTTTTTCGGTTAGCAACGATTCGGCCGGGCAGGGGCGGGAGGCGAAGAGATGAAGCTCGACGGGATGTACCAGGAGATCATCCTGGATCACTACCGGCACCCCCATAACAAGGGGCTGCGGGACCCGTTCGACACCGAGGTCCACCACGTCAACCCGACCTGTGGGGACGAGGTCACGCTGCGCGTGAAGCTGGACGGCGAGAAGGTTCTCGACGTCAGCTACGAGGGCCAGGGCTGTTCGATCAGTCAGGCCAGCGCGTCCGTGATGACCGATCTGGTGATCGGGCACACCATCGAGGACGCGCTGCACGCGGGGGACGCCTTCCTCGCGCTCATGCAGTCCAAGGGGCAGGGCGAGCCGGACGAGGACGTCCTGGAGGACGCCGTGGCGTTCGTCGGCGTCAGCAAGTACCCGGCGCGGGTGAAGTGCGCGCTCCTGGGATGGATGGCCTTCAAGGACGCCACGGCGCAGGCGCTCGAGACGCGTGTGCCGGTGCCGGAGACGCCCGGGCGGGCGTCGGAGACGACGGAAGGGCAGAAATGACCGAGACGCAGGCGCGACCGGCGGCCACGCCGGAGGACGTCACCGAGGCGATGTACGACGTCGTCGACCCCGAGCTCGGGATCAACGTCGTCGACCTGGGTCTGGTGTACGGCGTGCACGTGGACGACGCGAACATCGCCACCATCGACATGACGCTCACCAGTGCGGCGTGTCCGTTGACGGACGTGATCGAGGACCAGACGCGGAGTGCGACCGAGGGGATCGTCGCGGACATGCGGATCAACTGGGTCTGGATGCCGCCGTGGGGGCCGGACAAGATCACCGACGACGGGCGCGAGCAGCTTCGAGCGCTCGGGTTCAATCTGTAGCTTCCGGGGCCGGCGGGCTCTTTCGGCCTCATGCGCCGGCCGGGCTGCTCGACCTCGTGCGCCGGCCCGAGTCGGCCCCGTGTGCCGGGTGGGCCGGATCGGTCTTGGGTGTTGGTTGGTGTGGGGCGCCGGGTGGTCGACTTTCGTCGGGCCGCCCGGCGCTTTTTCGCGTCAGGGGCGGGGCTGGGTCACGCCGAGGAGTTCGAGGACGTCGGTGTCGCCGCGTTGTTGGAGGCGGTGCAGGACGGCCTTGAGGTCGATCCCGGGTTCCAGGCCGATGCGGGCGCCGAGGAGTTCGGGGAGGTTGACCTGCTCGGGGACCGGGTCGACGCCGGTGTGGCGTAGGGCGCGGGCCCAGCGGGGCAGGCGGACCGTGGCGTCGCCGCGGACCAGGCGGGCCTCCAGGCGGCCCTGGTGGATGGACGAGATGAAGACCATGTCGCCCTCGTGCGCGGACAGGCCGGCCAGGATCGCGCGCAGCGACACCAGGTAGGGCGTGTCGGCCCAGCGCAGCGCCGCCGGGCCGTGTCCGTGGTGCAGCCGGACCTGACCGCCGGCGGTGACACCCAGGGCTTGGGCGAACGCCACCGGCACCTTGACCGGCTCGCCTTCGAGCATCGCGGTGGACACGTCGACCCGGAACGCCCACGCGCCGGTGTCCTCGCGGAAGCAGCCCGCGGTCCAGGACGGATCGCCGATCGGCGCCGGCTGTTGCTTCTGGGCCGGCCGCTCCAGCGTGTCCGCCGAGCGGGAGAGCACGTGGTCGTTCTCCACCTGGAAGCCCTCCAGCCGGCCGATCCAGGCGGTCTGCAGTGGCTTGCGGATGCCCATCGCGGCCAGGTCGCGCTCCAGCGCCCGCAGCGGCACCGGGCCGTGCGCGCAGGCCGCGTCCAGGGTGCTCTGGGTGCGGTCGGACAACTCGCCGAGCGGCGCGGTGGAAAGCCACCCGTCCACCGACGTGTGCAGGCCGAGCAGGCCGCGCAGCACCTGCCACACCTGGATCTCCAGGCCCGGCACGGTCTCGGTGTGCTTGGGGTGCAGCGTGCGCAGTTCGGACACCGTGGTCAGCACGCCGAGCCGGTCCCGGACGAAGCTCAGGTGCACCCGTACCGGTGCGCCCTCGGAGCGGGCGATCCGCTCGTCCAGGCTGCGCCGCAGGTCCCGCTCCATGATCTTGACCTCGGCCGGCGACGTGCCGAACTCGGCCGCCAACGACTCCAGATCGCGTGGTGCGTCGGTGAACAGCCGATCCCGGGCGAGCACCTTGCGCTGCGGTTCGGCGGTGGTGAACCAGGACCCCAGGATGGCGACCGGGTCGCCGCCGCCGGGTTCGCCGGCGCGCGACGGCGGCCGGTCGACGAGCATCGTGACGTCCTCGGTCGCGGGCAGCGTGCCCGGCACCATCTCGACGGTGGCCTCCAGGTCGGCGGCGGCGGCCTTGGTGCCCCGGTTGGTCCGCGGCACCACCGAGTGGTCCGGCGGCGCGGGCACCGACGGTACCTCCGCCGTGGTCGCGGCGGCCGCGGCCGGCTCCGCGGCGGAGGTCGGGGCCGGTGCGGTGCGCGGCGGGTGGCTCGGTCGGGGCGGGATGCGCAGGCCCTCGGGGGTGCGCGGCACGTCCGACTCGCCCACCGCCGGTACCGCGCCGGCGGTGGGCGGCGGGACCTCGCCGAACGCGTCCTGCCCGGGGTCTTCGGCGGAATCCGACCCGGCGGACCTCGACTTCGACTTCGGCGCCGGCTCCGCCTTCGATGTCGACTGCGGTGCCGGTTCGGCGGGTGTAGCGGTCCGGCCGCGTCCCTTGAGCGTGCGGATCGGGATGTCCGCGACCGTCATCGGCGGCGTCTCGCCGTACGCGTCCACGCCGGGCTGGTCGCCCTCGGTCGCGAGTTCGGCGGACACCGCGCGCGGCGGCGCGTCCTCGGAGGTGTCCTCGGTCCGGAGCACCGGCTTCGGACGGCCGGCGGCCGGGGCCACGTCGGCCCGGGTGGGCGGCGGGATCTCGCCGTACGCGTCCCGACCCTCCGCCGCGTCCGGCGTCGACGCGGACGACCCGCTCGGCTCGGCCGCCGCTTCGTCGCTCCCGGGCCCGGCCACCGGCGGCGCCGGCATCGCGAGCGACGCCCGCAGCCCGGACGGAACCTGGGTGAGCAGCGCGGTCAACGCCGTCCGGACCTCCTCCGAGGCGTCCTCCAGGCCGACCACCGCGGCGGTCTCCAGGGTGACCTGGGCGAGTTGCGCCATCAGCGGTACGTCCGGCGCCTGGTCGGCCAGCCAGCGCACCACGGTGCCCAGTTCGGCGGTCAGCGGCTCGGGCAGCTTGACCGGGCGTAGTTCGTCCTCGTCCAGGTCGCCCCAGTCGTCCGGGGTGTCCCAGTCGCCGTCGATCGGCGCGGGCGGGATCAGGACGGGCGCCGGTGCGGGGGTGGGTTCGGGCTCGGGCTCGGGCTCCGGCTCGGTCGGGGTCGGTTCCGGTCGCGGTTCGAGCGTCGAGGCCGAGGCGAGTGCCGGTACCGGCTCGCTCGCGGCGGTCTCGGGTGGGTCGAACATCGCGTCCACGTCCACCGATTCGTCGTCCTCGGGCAGCAGCCCGAGCACCTCCTCGAACAGCCGGGCCACCAACGGGCGCACCGTCGAGGTACCGATCTGGGTCCAGTCGCCGACCTCGCGCACGGTGGTGGTGAGCAGGTCCGCCCAGTCCGGTGTACGCACCATCACGTTCGTCCGGGCGCCGTCGGGCCACTGGGACAGGCGGAAGCCGTTGCGGGCCAGCCACGCCCCCGGCAACAGGTCGCCCAGGCGCAGGTGTCGAAGCTCGGTGTAGGCCAGATCGGCCAGGCGCCCCGGCAACTCGTCCCGACCGAAGGTGTTCGCGGCCCGGACCACGGGCACGCTCATCCACCACGCCGCGGGCAGGTGCTCGTGTTCGAGGTAGTCCGCGACGAGTTCGGGCGCGACGAAGCGCAGGGCCGGTACGAAATCGGCCAGAGTGGCCTGGAGCCGGGGCTGCATGCAGGTCCTCCGTGACGCGGTCGGTACCCCCGACGTTAGCGGCCGGGTGGCGAGCGGGCACCGGGGTGTCCCGGGCCGTTGCCATCTGCTTGCGGGACGAAGCGGCGGATCGGTTGGTTCCCCGAGCCCCGTCTCGGGCCGTGCGATCCGGGTCACGCGGCGGTCCCGGCGCGCTGCCCGGAGCGGCTTTCGTCGGAGATCGCTACCCCGCCGAGCAGGGCGGGAACCGTGTCCAGGGCGCCCGACGGCGCCTTCGCCGGGGACGCGCGCCGATCGAGCGCCGGTCACGCGTCCATCGCCGGCCCGCGCCACGTTTCACGAGGGGGAAAGAAGTCGATCTCACCAACAGTGGAGACAAGGACGGCTAGCTTGGACAAAGGTCGCCGATGCCACCGGCCGCCTCGTTCGGGCCATCAGGGGAGAGCAGGGGGAGACGTGGGGGAAACCGCATCAACGCCGCGATCCGGGGAGGCTTCGGCCGGTCCGCTGCTCCTGTCGTTGCGGTTGACGGCGACCGTGGAGGCGATCCCACGAGCCCGGCACGCGCTGCGTCGGGTGCTCGACGAGAGAGCTCCCGATGCGCCCGGGGACACCCTCGAACTGCTCCTGTCGGAGCTGGTCACCAATGCGGTCAAACACTCGACGCGAGGTCGTACGGTCGCGGTGGCGGTGCTGCGGAGGGAGAACTCGATTCGGATCGCGGTCGTGGACCACGACGCGGCGCTTCCGGAGCCGGGGAGTGCGGTGGACCTGCTGGACGAGCATGGGCGTGGGTTGTTGTTGGTGGAGGCGATGGCGGAGGAGTGGGGGAGTTACCCGGTGCCGGATGGGAAGGTGGTCTGGTGCGATGTGAAGACCGTGGCTTGAACTCGGGCGCGGAGCGCGGGAGTTCTGGGCTGCGGTGATTGGCCTCATGCGCCGGCCGGGCTGGTTCGCCTCATGCGCCGGCGGGGCTGATTTGGCCTCATGCGCCGGCGGGGCTGATTTGGCCTCATGCGCCGGCGGGGCTGGTTCGCCTCATGCGCCGGCGGGGCTGATTTGGCCTCATGCGCCGGCGGGGCTGATTTGGCCTCATGCGCCGGCCGGGCTGGTTCGCCTCAAGCGCCGGCGGGGCTGGTTCGCCTCATGCGCCGGCGGGGCTGATTTGGCCTCATGCGCCGGCCGGGCTGGTTCGCCTCATGCGCCGGCGGGGCTGGTTCGCCTCATGCGCCGGCGGGGCTGATTTGGCCTCATGCGCCGGCCGGGCTGGTTCGCCTCAAGCGCCGGCCGGGCTGGTTCGCCTCATGCGCCGGCGGGGCTGGTTCGCCTCATGCGCCGGCTGGGTTGGTTTGCTTTGGGGGCGGCGGGATGGGGCCTTGTGGGTCGGGTGGGGTTAGAGGGGGGTGGTGAAGGTGTTGCATTTGGTGGGGTCGGCTGTGGTGTAGCCCTGGTGGAACCATTTTTGGCGTTGTGCTGCGGAGCCGTGGGTCCAGGTTTCGGGGGTTACCCGGCCCTGGAATTGTTGTTGGATGCGGTCGTCGCCGACGGCGGCTGCGGCGTCGAGGCCGTCGGCGATGTCCTGGTCGGTGAGGCTGGTGATCAGGGGGCGGCCGTTGCTCTGTGGAGTCGTGGTGGCGTGGCGGGCCCAGACGCCCGCGTAGCAGTCGGCCTGGAGTTCGAGGCGGACCGAGCCGCTCTGCGGGCCCTGGCGGTCGTTGCCGACCTTGGCCATTTGGCCGGTCAGGTCCTGGATGTGGTGGCCGTACTCGTGGGCGAGTACGTATGCCTCGGCGAAGGGGCCGCCCCTGGCGCCGAACCTGCTGCGCAGGTCGTCGAAGAAGCCCAGGTCGATGTAGACCCTGCGATCGCCCGGGCAGTAGAAGGGGCCCACCGCCGAGGTCGCCCCGCCGCACGCGGTCGAGGTGCTGCCGGTGAAGAATCGGGTGGGCGCGGGTCGGTAGGCGGCGCCTTGGCGCCGGTATTCGTCGGTCCAGTACGTCTGCACGCTGTTGACCACCCCGACGATCCAACAGTCGTCGCGTGCGTTGGCGTCCGTGCCCTTGCGGCACGAGTCCTCGAGCGCGCGGTTGTCCGCCGGCGCGGAGCCACCGCCGCCGTCGTCGCTCAGGCCGAGCCGGTCCGGGCTCAGGCCGAAGATCAGGCCGAGCACCACCACGATCAGCCCCGCCGCGCCGCCGCCCACCGCGACGCCGGGTCGGCGCGGCCCGCCGCCGCGCGCACCGCGGCGGTCCTCGATCTGCGACGTGTCGAGATCCGCGTCGTCGTCGAACTGCATCGGGGCACCGCCTGCGGAGAAGAGGAGGGGGGATCAGGGGTGACGGATATCCCTTTTTCAGGTATTTATCGCCCGCGTCGCTCCACTGCCCGCAAGACGCCCGGGAATCCGGTGTGGGCGCTCCCGTAGACTCGGGTGCATGGTCGGTTTCTCTGGATATCCCCGCGAGCGGCCTTAGCGCGGTGTGGCTTCCCCTGCGAGCCCCGCACGACCGTCCGTCTTCGTCAGTCCCCGACCGGGAGTCCAGTCCTTCATGATCAACGCAACCAACGTCGAACTGCGGGCCGGCGCCCGCATCCTGCTCGAACCGGCCTCCTTCCGGGTCGCGGCCGGCGACCGGATCGGCCTGGTCGGCCGCAACGGTGCCGGCAAGACCACCCTGACCAAGACGCTCGCCGGGGAGACCCAGCCGGCGTCCGGCACCATCACCAGCAGCGGCGAGGTCGGCTACCTCCCGCAGGACCCGCGCACCGGCGACCTGGACGTGCTCGCCCGGGATCGGATCCTGTCCGCGCGCGGCCTGGACGTGGCGCTGACCGGGATGCGCGAGGCCGAGGGCCTGATGGCCAGCGCCAGCGGCGAGACCGCCGCGAAGGCGATGCGCAAGTACTCGCGGCTGGAGACCGAGTTCCTGACCAAGGGCGGCTACGCGGCCGAGGCCGAGGCGGCCACCATCGCGGCCAGCCTGGGGTTGCCGGACCGGATCCTGGGCCAGGAACTGCACACCCTCTCCGGTGGCCAGCGGCGCCGGGTCGAGCTGGCCCGGATCCTGTTCTCGGACGCCGACACGTTGCTCCTGGACGAGCCCACCAACCACCTCGATGCCGACTCGATCGGCTGGCTGCGCGAGTTCCTCAAGACCTACAAGGGCGGCTTCATCGTGATCAGTCACGATGTCGGCCTGATGGAGGCGTGCGTCAACAAGGTGTTCTACCTGGACGCCAACCGCACCACCATCGACATCTACAACGTCGGCTGGAACGCCTACAAGCTCCAGCGCGAGACCGACGAGCGCCGGCGCAAGCGCGAGCGGGCCAACGCGGAGAAGAAGGCCGACCAGCTCTTCACCCAGGCCGACAAGATGCGAGCCAAGGCGACCAAGACGGTGGCCGCGCAGAACATGGCCCGGCGCGCCGAGAAGCTGCTCTCCGGGCTGGAGAGCGAGCGCAGGTCGGACAAGGTCGCCAAGCTGCGCTTCCCCAAGCCGGCACCCTGCGGGAAGACCCCGCTGATGGCGACCGGCCTGTCCAAGTCGTACGGCTCGCTGGAGATCTTCACCGACGTCGACCTGGCCATCGACAAGGGTTCGCGGGTGGTCATCCTGGGCCTCAACGGCGCCGGCAAGACCACGCTGCTCCGGCTGCTGGGCGGTGTCGAGAATCCGGACACCGGCAAGATCGAACCCGGCCACGGGCTCCAACTCGGTTACTACGCACAGGAACACGAGACGCTCGACCCGGAGCGCACGGTCCTGGAGAACATGCGCTCGTCCTCGCCCGACCTCGACCTGGTCGAGGTGCGCAAGGTGCTGGGTTCGTTCCTGTTCTCCGGCGACGACGTGGACAAGCCGGCCGGGGTGCTCTCCGGCGGCGAGAAGACCCGGCTGGCCCTCGCGACGCTCGTGGTCTCCAAGGCCAACGTGTTGCTCCTGGACGAGCCCACCAACAACCTCGACCCGGCCAGCCGCGCCGAGGTGCTGGACGCGCTGCGCACCTACGAGGGCGCCGTCGTCCTGGTCACCCACGACGAGGGCGCGGTCGAGGCGCTCCAGCCGGAGCGGATCATCCTGCTTCCGGACGGCGTCGAGGACCTGTGGAACGAGGATTACGCGGACCTGGTCGCGCTCGCCTGATCCACCCGGGCGCCCGCGCCCGGACCCCCGGAACCACCGACACCCCGTCGGGTTGCCGTCATCGGCAACCCGACGGGGTGATCGCTTTCGTCCCCTCGACAGGTTTTCGCCACGAAACCCTCACAAAGGGAAGCCGTCGTTCCGGTCCTGGGGTGACGTCGCTCACCGGCCTCGACGGCGACGCAGAGCAAGGTCGCGAATCTCATGGGTGACCAGCGTCTTTGTCGGCGGACACAGGATTCGGTCAAGCATTCGGCACGGGAAGGCGCGATTCCGCTCGGGTGATCTTTGTGTGCAAGAGGCCACGCGCCGCGATGATCAAGCCTTCGGGCCTGGTGGAATCACTGGCCATGCCATGCCCCAGGGGTGATCATGGGATTCCAGAGCGCACTTCCTATGAGGAGGCACGTGTGGCCGAGACTCTGAAGAAGGGCAGCCGGGTGACCGGTGCCGCGCGCGAGCAGCTCGCGGCAGACCTCAAGAAGAAGTACGACTCCGGTGCCAGCATCCGCGCGCTTGCGGAGGAGACGGGCCGTTCCTACGGCTTCGTGCACCGGATGCTCAGCGAGTCCGGGGTGACCCTCCGAGGCAGGGGTGGGGCAACGCGGGGCAAGGCCAAGACCGCCGCGTCGTCCTCGGCCTGAGGTCGAGTTCCGGAGGATCGGATTCACCGTACCGTCCGTCGAACGACCATGTGACCGACCGGTAACGTCGGGCGCGTGGTCGTTCGACGGAAGCGACCCGAACACGGGAGGGACCGTGGACGTGGTGGCGAATCAGCTCGACAGTACGAACAGCAACGGCGGCACGGACAACAACGGCGGCGGGGTCGGCGATGCCGATCACGCGGCACGGCAGGGCCTTTCGGTCGTGATCGAAGGTTCGCTCGCGGTGGTGACCCTCACCAACCCCGATCGGCGCAACGCGCAGACTCCCGCGCTCTGGCGCGCGCTCGCCGCAGTCGGTCGCGACCTGCCCGGTGACGTCCGGGCCGTGTTGTTGCGCGCGGAGGGCACGTCCTTCTCCGCGGGCCTGGATCGGCGGATGTTCCCCGGTGGAGGGGGCATCGCGGGGGAATCGGATCTCGTCACCTTGGCCGGGGCGGGCGACGACGAACTCGACGCGACCATCGCCTCGTTCCAGGAGGCGTTCACGTGGTGGCGGCGCCCCGATCTGATCACCGTGGCCGCTGTGCAGGGGCATGCGGTGGGCGCGGGCTTCCAGTTGGCGCTGGCCTGCGATCTGCGGGTGTGTGCCGACGACGCGCGGTTCTCGATGCGTGAGACCGCGCTCGGTCTGGTCCCGGACCTGGCCGGGACCAAGCCGTTGGTCGACCTCGTCGGCTATGCCCGCGCCCTGGAGATCTGTGTCACCGGGCGCTGGGTCGGCGCCGCGGAGGCGGTGTCGACGGGAATGGCCACCCTCGCCGTGCCCGGCGAGGAACTCGACGGCGCCGCACGCGACCTGGTGGCCGCGCTGCTGGCCGCGCCGCGCGACGCGGTGATCGAGACGAAGGCCCTGCTCGCGGGCGCTTCGACGCGTACCTACGACGAGCAGCGTGCCGCCGAACGCGCGGCCCAGGCCCGCCGGCTGCGCGACCTCGCCGGGACCGGCGAATAGCGAGACCCACGTCACACGTCGAGCCGCCGTCCGCGCTCGAAAGCCGGATCGCACCCGGGACTAAGCAGGCCCATGCCGGCGTTCCTGTACACGAAGTGCTGAGGTTGACTCAGGATTTTGTTGTGATCATTCGATATGTACGGAATGTACGGGGAGCGAGGCGGGATGAGTGGCGGCGGCCCGATGGGCATGAATCTGCGGTCCTACACGCGGGACGCGTCGGTGGTCGAGCGCAGGCTCGCGCCCGGCACGGTTCGGCGGGTGGGCGAGTTCGCGCGACCCTTCGCGCGGCAGATCACCGCGTATCTGGTCCTGGTCGTGATCGGCGCGGTGTTGACCATCGTGCCGCCGCTGCTCGCGCAGCGGATCGTGGACGACGGGGTGCTCGAGGGCGACGGTCACCTGGTGACCGTGCTCGCGATGGTGGTGGCGGGCATCGCGCTGCTCGCCGCCGGGTTCGGCCTGGCCGAGCGGTGGTATTCGGCGCGGATCGGCGAGGGGTCGATCTACGAGCTGCGCAGTCGGGTGTTCGCGCATGTACAGCGGCAGCCGATCGCGTTCTTCACCAGGACCCAGACCGGCGCGCTGATCTCGCGGCTGAACAACGACGTGTTGTCCGCGCAGCGCGCGTTCACCTCGACGCTGGCCGGTGTGGTGTCCAACCTGGTGAGCCTGGTGCTGGTGGCGGGCACGATGTTCTACCTGGCCTGGCAGATCACCCTGATCTCGCTGGTCCTGCTCCCGCTGTTCCTGCTGCCGGCCAAGTGGATCGGGCGTCGGTTGCAGACCATGACGCGCGAGCAGATGCAGTTGAACGCCGAGATGTCGACCGTGATGACCGAGCGGTTCAACGTCTCCGGCGCGATGCTGGCCAAGATCTTCGGTCGGCCCGACGAGGAGGACGCGCTGTTCTCCGGGCGGGCCGCCCGGGTGCGCGACATCGGCATCCGGATCGCGTTGGTGAACCGGGTGTTCGCCACCGCGCTGACCCTGGTCGCCTCGCTGGCGACCGCGCTGGTGTACCTGATCGGCGGGCATCTGGCGGTGGACGGGCGGCTGACGGTGGGCACGTTGGTCGCGCTGACCGTGTTGCTGGGGCGGCTGTACGGGCCGCTGACCGCGCTGGCGAACGTGCGGGTGGACGTGATGACCGCGTTGGTCAGCTTCGAGCGGGTCTTCGAGGTGTTCGACCTGCCCGCGATGATCGCCGACAAGCCGGACGCCCGGCCGCTGCCGGCGGATGCGGCCACGGTCGAGTTCGACGGCGTCGGGTTCGCCTACCCCGGCGCGGACCAGGTCTCGTTGGCCTCGCTGGAGAGCGTCGCGGTACTCGATCGGCGACGCTCCGAACCGGTGTTGCACGACGTGTCCTTCCGGGCCGAGCCCGGTCAGGTGGTGGCCCTGGTGGGGCCCTCGGGCGCGGGCAAGACCACGATCACCTCGCTGGTCGGCCGGCTCTACGACGCGACCGAGGGGTCGGTGCGGATCGGTGGCCACGACGTGCGCGACGTCACGCTGGACTCGCTGCGCGACGCGGTCGGCGTGGTCACCCAGGACTCGCACATGTTCCACGACACGATCCGCGGCAACCTGCTCTACGCCAGGCCGGACGCGAGCGAGGAGCAACTGTGGGCGGCGCTGCGCGGGGCGAACATCGGTGAACTGGTGGCCGAGTTGCCGGACCGGCTGGACACCGTGGTCGGCGAACGCGGACACCGGTTGTCCGGCGGCGAGAAGCAGCGGCTGGCGATCGCCCGACTGTTGCTCAAGTCACCGCGGGTGGTGGTGCTCGACGAGGCGACCGCGCACCTGGACTCCGAGTCCGAGGCGGCAGTGCAGCAGGCGCTGGCCACCGCGCTCGAGGGTCGCACCGCGCTGGTGATCGCGCACCGGTTGTCCACCGTGCGCGACGCCGACCTGATCCTGGTGGTCGACGGCGGCGGCATCGTGGAACGCGGCACGCACGCCGAGCTGCTCGTCCGGAACGGACTGTACGCGGACCTGTACCACCGTCAGTTCCGGGACCGGGAGGTGGCGCCGGACGAATCCGAGGCGCTGGCCATCTGAGCGCGCGTCGGCCGACCGCAGCCCCGACCGGCGGGTAGTGTGTTGATATTCCAGGTGGTTGGCAAGAGGGGCTTCTACGTGCGTGTTCTCGTCGCCGGTGGCGGCATAGGTGGACTGGCTGTGGCACTGAGCCTGTACGACGCGGGCATCACCGAAGTGACGGTGATCGACGCGGCACTGAGAATCCGGCCCCTCGGGCTGGGGATCAGCCTCCTGCCCCACGCGGTGCGCGAACTCGCCGAACTCGACCTCTACCACCCGATCGCCAACCTGGGCGTGCCGCTGTCCGGCGTGGCCTATCCCGACCGGGCGGCCGAGCGCGTGGTGCTCGCGCCGCGCGGCCAGCGGGCCGGCTTCCTGTGGCCGCATCTGTCGGTGCACCGCGGCGAGTTGCAGGTCGCCCTGCTGCGCGCGGTCTACCAGCGACTGGGGCGCTCGGCGGTGCGCACGGGCTCGCGGCTGACCGGGTTCGACCAGGACGACGACGGCGTGACCGCGTACTTCGTCGACGGCGCGGAGCGGCCCTGGCAGGAGCGGGCCGACGTGCTGATCGGGGCGGACGGGATCAACTCGGCGACCCGCGCGACGCTGTTGCCGCAGGAGGGCTCCCCGGTCGCGCAGCCGCGCATCCTGATGCGTGGCACCACCCGCTGTGCGCCGTTCGCCGACGGGCACACGATGATCATGACCGCCCACGGCGAGGCGCGCTTCATGGCGCACCCGATCAAGCCGATCGACCCCCGGGACGGGACCACGCTGACCAACTGGCTCGCGGAGCTGCCCGATCGGCAATCGGCCGGCGAGCTCGGCGACACCGGCTGGAACGGGCCCGCGGACCTGCGCCGGCTCACCCGGGTCTTCCGCGGCTGGAGCATCGCCGGCGCGGACGTCGGCGCGATGGTCAGGACGCCGACCGAAGCCTCGGGCTATCCCTTGGTGACCCGACCGCCGCTGGACCAGTGGTCGTTCGGCCGGGTCACCCTGCTCGGCGACGCGGCCCACCCGATGTACCCCTACGTGCTCGGCGGCGCGTCCGAGTCGATCGTCGACGCGCGGGTGCTGGCCCGCTCGTTGGTCTCGTACCGGGATCCGGTCGAAGCCCTGGAGGTGTACGAGCGGGCCCGGTTGCCCCTGAACAAGTGGCTGCAACTGATCGGCCACGGACGGGTGCCCAGGGCCGCCGACGCGACCGGCCCGCTGACCGCCACCGAGGAGATCGGCGGCATCATCGGGGCCTACGGCCACCTGCCCGGACACGATCCGGCCGGCCTGAACGAGCGGCCCTCGTACAGCCTCGCGCACGCCTGAGCCCGACCCCGGCGCGGGCGCCGGCGAGCGGGCCGCTCACACCCCGGCGTCGGTGACCAGGATGTGCACGACCACCCGCTGCTGCCCGGTCTGCCGGCGCACCTCGGCGGTGACCGCCGCGCGCACCTCGCGGGCCACGTCCAGCACCCGATGGTCCGCCGCCGCGCGAAACTGCACGTCCACGTGCAGGATTCCGTCGAGCACGCGCGTGGTCACCCCGGGGACCCGGCCCTGGATCAGGCCGCCCGAGACCTGGGCGACCGCGTCCAGCAGGCCCGGTTGCAGGTCCACCACGCCCGGCACGGTCAGCGCCGCGCTGCCGGCGGTGGTCCGGGCCAGGATGGACATCTCGCGCGAGATGCGCGTCGCGGGCTGCCTCATCGGTTCGCCTCCCGGTCCCCGGCGGCCGACTCCAGGCCCACCACGTCCACGTCCACCTTCGCCACTTCCAACCCCAGTCGTTCGCTCGCGGCCCGGCGCACCCGCTCGCGCAGCCGATCGGCCAGCGCGTGGATCGGCTCGCCGTAGGGCACGCCGACCGACAACCGCACGGTGACCGGTCCCGGCACCGCCGCGCCCGCCCGGTTCTCGTACGGCCGGATCCGGCAACTGCGGGCCTGCACACCGGGTTCGGCGTCCACCGCCGCGCGCAGCGTACGCGCCGCCGCGCTCTCGGTCAGCGTCAACTGCTCGTCCGGCTCGCCCAGCGGCAGCAGCCGGCCGGTGTGCAACTCGGCCCGGACCAGGCGCATCACCCGCACGCCCAAGTCGTCCGGTACCGGGACCGGCAACTCGGCCCATTCGCGGGTGACCTGGTCGAGCACCGAGTGGTCGCGCAGCAGCGCCTGGCATTCGGGACACGAGCGCTCGTGCTCGTCCGACTCGCCCGCGGCGGCGTGTTCGAGCACCGCCTCGGGATCTCGCCCGCACGGCAGCAGGTTCGGATCCGGCTCGGCGTCCCCCGACCCGGCCGGCGTCCGGTCGTGCCGGGTCGTCGCGAGCAGTTCCGCCGCGGACGGCAGCCGCAGTGCCTCGGGCACGTCGCCCGCCTCGTTCGTCACGTCCACGGCCGCATCGCCTCCGCCAGGGTCTGTCGTGCTCGGAAGATCCTGCCTCGGACCGCGTTCGCCCCGATGCCCACGGCCGCCGCGATCTCGTCGTAGCTCTGCCCGTGCAACTCGCGCAGAACCCAACAGGCGCGCTGCTCCTCGGTGAGCGTGGTCATCGCCTCCTGAAGCGCCTTGAGCGCCGCCGACCCCTCCGCCCGTCGCTCCGGATTGTCCGCCATCTGCTCTATCGCCCGATCCGGCACCTGGTCCAGGCCGACCGTGGGCCGTCTGGTCCGGGCGATGTTCAACGCGCGGTTGGTGACGATGCGATACATCCAGGTCAGGAACGACGATTCGGCACGGAACCCGGGCAGGCGACGCCAAGCGCTGATGAACGCCTCCTGGACCGCGTCCTCCGCGTCCGTGGGGCGTCCCAGGATGCGCAACGCGAGCGTGTACAGGGAACGACCGTGCCGACGCATCAGCACCTCGAATGCCTCGGCGTCGCCCTCTTGAGCCCGCACCACCAGGGTGCCCTCGTCGAGCTCGGCCTCGTCGGCCATCGGCTTCCCTCCTCGTCCCAACCCGGCGACGGTACTGCGCGCGAGGGCACAACACGAGAACCGCCACCCCACGGCGAGGCGCGGGTCCGGATGCGGCCCGGGAACCGCCCGGCGGGATAGCGTCGGATTCCGCGAAACATCCTCCGAACGACGCGTGACGTTCGCCCGGTGTGTGTGTCGTACAGGTGTGGTGAACCCGGCAAGGGGCACCGATGACAGGCGGGACCGAGTGGGGTTCCGGTCGCATGGTTCGGGCAGTCGAGGAAGGAAGTGCGCCGATGGCGGACACAACGACCCAGAGCAAGACCGGCACGCAGGCGCTCCAGAAGGACGAGGAGCGTTCGCCGGCGGGCGGGGCTCGTTCCACGGAGGTCGTCAGGCTGGCCACCGAGAAGGGCCGCACGTCCATCGCGGACGGCGTGGTCGCCAAGATCGCGGGCATCGCCGCCCGGGAGATCCCGGGCGTGTACGCGCTCGGTGGGGGCGCCGCCCGAGCGTTCGGCGCGGTGCGTCAGCGCATCCCGGGGGGCAAGCCCAACGTTGCGCAGGGTGTCAGCGTCGAGGTGGGCGAGCGGCAGTGTGCCGTGGATCTCAACATCGTGGTGGATTACGGCGTGCCCATCGCCGAATTGGCGCAAGCGGTCCGAGAGAATGTGATCGACTCCGTCGAGCGGATGACCGCGCTCGAAGTGGTCGAGGTCAACATCGCGGTGGACGACATCCACATCGAGTACGACGGAGACGACTCCAAGGAGCGCCAGCTTCAGTGACGGTCGGGCCCGGCGACGACGCGCGGCGACAACTGCTGCGCGAGTACCGGGAATTCATCCGCGCGAGTCATCCCGACCGGGGGGGTGACCCGGAGGAATTCGTCGCCGGGCTGGAGCGGTTCAGAGCGCTGATCGACGCGGCCGGGCCACCGGCGCCGGTTCGCTCGGGGGCCGCGGCGGAGACCACGGTCTACCGCCGCGGCCGGTTGCCGGGGCGGCTCTGGCGGCAGTTGGCGGAGCGGCATCGACGGCGCAACAACCCGCGCGTCGAGTAGCGGGCGGGGTGCGAGGCGGCTCGGCGGAATCCGTACGGCCCTTCGGCACCCGACCCGACGGGCGTCGACGACAACCGTCGACAACAACCAATGGTCGGTTCAGTGAGGAGTCGTTCGCCAATGACTACACCCATGGTCGGCCTGCTGGTCGGCATGGCCCTCGGCCTGGCCGCCGCGCTCGGCGGGTTCGGGGCCTTTCTCCTGGTCGCCGCGCTCGGGGTGGTCGGCTTCCTGGTCGGCCGCTTCCTGGACGGCGACCTGGACCTCGGCGAGCTGTTCAGCTCGCGCAACCGGCGGCGCTGATGCGCGCGGTACCGGCGGAGGGCCTGGCGCCGGCCGCGCATCGCGGAGTGTTGCAGATCGGCGGGCGCGTGGTGGAGAAGATCGCCGCCCGTGCCGCGCGCGCGGCCACCACCGAGGCCGCGCCGGACACCGTGCTGCGCGCCCCGCGGGCGGGCGCCACCATGCACCACGACCACGCGACGGTCAACCTCGACGTGGACGTGCCCTATCCCGGGCCGGTGGTCGAGATCGCTCGGACCATTCGGCAACGGGTGCGCGCCGACGTGGAATACCTGACCGGCATGCCGGTGGTCCGGGTGGACGTGACGGTCGGCCGGTTGACCCGTGGGGGGCACGGCAAGAGGAGAGTGGAGTGAGCCTGGAGGCTGCGCCGGAGGCGCCCTCGGGTGCCTCGCCGGCCGAGACGTCGGCGGGTACGACCGACGACTGGGGTGACGGCGCGAAGGTACGCCGAGCCTGGTCGCCGCGCGGCTTTCCGGCCGGGCTGGTCGCGCTGCTCGTGGGCGGGGTCGCGGGCACCGCGCTGTACATCGGTGTGACGGCCCGGATCGACCGGGCCCCGCGCTGGTCCCGCGACCTGCTGGAGCGCGCCCAGACGCACGTGTGGCGGGACGACGCGACCATCATCGCCGGGCTGATCGCCGCGGTGCTGGGGCTGTGGCTGATCCTGCTCGCGCTCACCCCGGGCCGGCGCAGTCTGCTGCGGCTGCGCTCGCCGGGCGACGCGATGACCGTCTACATGACCAGGCGCACCGCAGCCTCGTTCCTGCGGCACACCGCGCTGGCCTCCTCGGGCGTGTTGGACGCGCGGGTGCGGATGGGTCGACGCAAGGCGGTGCTGCGGGTGGACTACCACTTCCGCGATCCGGACGATCTGCACGACGAGTTGATCGAACGGCTGGAGGAACGCGCCAACGCGCTCACGCTGGCCCGGGTGCCGCGGGTGGATCTGCGCCTGCAGCCGGTGAGCGGGAGGTGAGGCGGGCATGCGTACGGTGACCAACCGGATCCTGCTCTTCCTGGTCGGGCTGGGCCTGATCGGCGGCGGGCTCGCGCTCGCCGCGCGCGGCCGGGGCTGGTATCCCGATCTGGTGCACACGGCGGACAAGCCGTTCATCACCACCAGTCAGGCCGAGCGGCTGACCGACCACGGCTGGTGGTGGTGGGTCGCCTTCGGTGCCCCGGGACTGCTCCTGCTGCTCGCGTTGTGGTGGCTGATCGCCCAGTTCGGCCGGCGGCCGGTGCGGTCGCTCCGGGTGCGCGACACCACGGCCGGGGCCGGCGACGGCCCGTCGGGGCTGGGCACCGGCTTCGGCATGGTGGGCGACGAGGCGGACACCCTGACGGTGACCGGGAACGCGCTCGCCGACGCGATCGAGGACGACCTGTCCTACGTGGACGGCATCGAACACATCTCGGCGCACCTGGTCCGCCGTCGGCACGGCCCGACGCTGCGGGTCCTGGTCCGGGCCGAACCGGGCGCGGAACCACGCGCGTTGCTGAGCGCGGTGCGCGATCGGGTGTTGCCCAACGCGCGCGAGGCGGTGGGCCTGTCCACGCTGCCCACGGTGCTGACCCTGCGGACCAGCCGGGGCCTGCCCAAGCGGCATCTGGACTAGGACGTGCTCGTGGGCCCGGGACGGGTGTCCCGGGCCCTTTCGGGTTCAGCTTCCGGGCCCACGTCGGGTCACAGCGAGCGGGTCAGGCCGCCGTCGACCGGGATCATCACGCCGCTCAGGTAGGACGCGGCCGGGGACAGGGTGAACGCGGCCACCCGGCCGAATTCCTCCGGAGTGCCGTAGCGGGCCAGCGGGATGGACTGGGCGTGCCGGGTCCGGCTCGCCTCCGCGTCGCCGCTCAGGCCGTCCAGCTCGCGCACCCGGTCGGTGTCGATCCGGCCGGGCAGCAGCCCGAACACCCGGATGCCGCGCGGGCCCAGCTCGTCGGCCAGCGTCTTGGCCACCATCGCCAGGCCCGGGCGCAGGCCGTTGGAGACGCCGAGCCCGGGGATCGGTTGGCGCACCGACGAGGACAACACGAAGCCGATCGAACCGCCGTTGCCCAGCGCCGAGGCGGTGGCCCGGGCGAGCCGGACCGCGCCCAGGAACACCGACTCGAACGCGTCCCGCCACTGGTCGTCCTCGATCGCGGTGATCGCCCCGGCGGGCGGGCCGCCGACGCTCACCAACGCCCCGTCGAGCCGCTCGAATCGGGCCAGCGCCGCGGCGACCAGCCGTTCGGCGGTACCGCTCTCGCCGTTGTCGGCGGCGATCCCCAGCGCCTGTTCGGGGCCGCCCAGTTCGGCGACGGCCTCCGCCGCGCGTTTTTCGTCCCGTCCGGTGACCACCACTCGGGCGCCGTCGTCCACCAGCGCGCGGGCGGTGGCGAGGCCGAGGCCGCGGGTGCCGCCGGTGACCAGATATACGCGATCGCGCAGTCCTAGATCCATGCCCCCCATCCTGCCCGCTGTCGGCCCCCACGCGGGGTAATTGACAGGTCATCAGGTCGGCCGGTCGTTACCCTCGGGGGCATGACCGAGCAGATCGATGTGGTGCGGGAGTGGATCCGGGCGGCCGACGACGGGGTGACCGTGCTCACCGGCGCGGGCATCTCCACCGACTCCGGCATTCCCGACTATCGGGGTCCGCAGGGCGTGTGGACCAAGGACCCGGACGCGGAGAAGCTGGTCACCTACGGCTACTACATGGGCGACGAGGACATCCGCCGCCGTTCGTGGTTGTTGCGCCGGGACAACCCCGCGCGCCTGGCCGGGCCCAACGCGGGTCACGCCGCGCTGGTGGCGCTGGAACGGGCCGGTCGGCTCAACGCGTTGATCACCCAGAACGTGGACGGCCTGCATCTGCGGGCGGGCACCGGCCCGGAGAAGATCATCGAGCTGCACGGCACCATGTTCTACGTGGTGTGTACCGACTGCGACGCGCGCACGACCCTGGACACGGCCCTGGAGCGGGTGGCGATGGGCGAGGACGACCCGCGCTGCGTGCGGTGCGGCGGGATCCAGAAGACCGCGACGATCATGTTCGGCCAGGGGCTGGACCACGGGGTGCTGGAGCGGGCCGCGATCGCCGCGCAGATCGGCGACGTGTTCCTCGCCATCGGCACCACGCTCCAGGTCGAGCCCGCCGCGTCGCTGTGTCGGGTGGCCCGGGAGGCGGGCGCCAAGCTGGTGATCGTCAACGCGGGGGAGACGCCCTACGACCGGGTCGCCGACGCGGTGATCCGCGAGCCGATCGGCGACGTGCTCCCGGAGTTGGTCAAGGGGTTGTGACCGCGCTCGCGGCCCGGGGCGCCGCCGGTCAGACCTTGGCCGGTTGTTCCTCGGGCGAGGCGGCCGAGGTGTCCTCGTCCAGCGCGGCCAGTTCGCTCTCCAGCTCCTTGGCCTCGCTGCGCACCAGCTTGACCAGCATCGCCACCAGGGCGAACGCGAAGATCCACCACTGGACCGCGTAGGCCAGGTGCGGGCCCAGGTCCTCGTCGTCCGGTTCCGGGATCAGCGCCGGCGCTTTCGCGGCCATCGGGGTCTGCTCGGTGAGTTCGACATAGCCGCCGAGGATCGGGTGCGGCAGCTTCGCGGCCAGTTCGAAGCCGGAGATCCGCATCACCAGGCCGTCGGGCAGCGCCAGATCGCGGATGCCGGAGTCCTTGCGGGTCTCGTCCGGACGCAGCCGACCGGTCACCGTGACCTGACCGGTCGGCGCCGGCGGCACCTCGGGTCGGTCGGTGGCGGTGGCCGGGTTCTTCACCCAGCCGCGATCGACCAGGAGCGCCCGACCGTCGGCGGTGATCAGCGGGGTGACCACATAGAAACCGGGGACGCCGTCCTGCGAGCGGTTGCGGGCGAGCATCTCGTGCTCGGTGTCGTACCTGCCGGTCGCCGTGACCCGGCGCCACTGCAGATCGCCGGGCAACTTGCGGCCCACCGCGAGGAGCTCCTGTGCGGGCACCGGCTTGCGCTCGATGTTGGCGCTGATCAGGTCGTTGTGCGCGACCTTGTGCTCGTGCCGGTGGAACTGCCAGAAGCCGAGCTCGACCATGATCGGGACCAGCACGAGGACGAGCAGCGCCATCGCGATCCAGCGCGGGGTCAGCAGGAAGCGGTACACCCGAGCACGGTACCCCTCGGTGTGCCCGGTGCGTCCCGCCGGGTGCGTGCGGGCGGCCTCGGGCGCGGCGCGACGCGGTGTGCCGCGGGTCGCCGGGCGAGGCCGGCGCGCCCGGCCGGCGACCCGACGTCGGTGCCGGTGTCCCGCTTTCCAGGTCGGCAGCCGGCCGGTCGGTCCCGCCGATAGGCTTCCGGCACGCCGTCTCCCGGTTCATTGCCCGCGACTCCCGGTAGACCGGGTGCGGACGCGGCATTCGATTCACCCCGTGCGGGGAGTCGGCCGGCCTCGGGAGTCCCACAGCCTCGGGAGTCACACAACATGGAAGGTCCGTCGCGCGATCCGGTGCCCGGTCGACGCGGTACCGCCGGTCACTGGTTCGGGCTGATCGGGCTCGCCGCGCTCGCGTTCGTCTCGATCGGCTTGTTGTCCTGGATCCTCCCGCTCGTGGCCGGAGTTCGCACCCGCAGGCGCTGGGACTGGGTGGTCCTGACGGGCGTCGCGGTGAGTGTGGTCCTCGCCTTCGTGTGCCTGGCCGTGGGCAGCGAGACGGACGACGAGAAGGCCGCGCGCGAGGCGCTGGGCGGGCCCGAACCGCAGACGATCCTGGACGACGTCGGGACGATC
Organism: Embleya sp. NPDC020886; assembly: GCF_044333915.1. Classification (NCBI taxonomy): domain Bacteria; kingdom Bacillati; phylum Actinomycetota; class Actinomycetes; order Kitasatosporales; family Streptomycetaceae; genus Embleya; species Embleya sp. NPDC020886. The sequence goes on from NZ_JBIRRX010000004.1 coordinate 878,147, forward strand.
ATGCTGCTCGTGCTGATGGTCGCGGTGCCGATCTGGTGGTGCGTCAGGTCGGCCCGCTGGGCCAAGGCGATGGGCGGGCACCAGCCGCACCCGCAGGCCGGTTACGCGCCGTGGCAGCAGGGGCCCGTCGGGCCGCACCCGCGTCCGCACCCGCAGTCGATGCCCTACCGTCCGGCGCCGCCGCAGGCCCCGCCCGGGTATCTCCGGCCCGCCCCGCCCGTCGGGCCCGCCGACTCGCGCGGGCCGGTCGCTCCACCGCCCGCCGCCGGGCCTCCGCCCCTCGACGATCCCGCCGCGCGGGCCCGGGCCCGGTTGCAGGGCCTCAGCGAACGGCTGCGCGAGCAGGACGGCGGCAATCCCGGAGGACCTCGATGAGCATTCCCGGACGTGTGATCGCGGGCCGCTACGAACTGTCCGCGGCGATCGGTCGCGGCGGCATGGGGCAGGTCTGGAAGGCGTACGACCAGACCCTCCAGCGCCGGGTCGCGGTCAAGCTGCTGCGCACCGACCTGGTGGACACCGCCGGCGACCGCGGCGCGATGGAACGACGCTTCCTGCGCGAATGCCGGGTCACCGCGGGCATCGACCACCCGGGCCTGGTCACCGTGTTCGACGGCGGCGCCGACGAGGGCGAGCTGTATCTGGTGATGCAGCTCCTGGACGGCTGCGACCTGGCCGATCTGATCGCCGAGAACCAACCGGTGCCGTGGGAGTGGGCGGTCGCGGTGGCCGCGCAGATCTGTTCGGTGCTGGCCGCGGTGCACGCGGTGCCGGTGGTGCACCGCGACCTCAAGCCGCGCAACGTGATGGTCCGCCGGGACGGCACGGTCAAGGTGCTCGACCTGGGTGTGGCCGCGGTGCTCGACCCGGAGTCGACCAAGCTGACCACGACCGGGGCGATGCCGGGCTCACCCGCGTACATGGCGCCCGAGCAGATGAACGGCATCGTCGAGCCGCGTACCGACCTGTACGCGCTCGGCTGCCTGCTCTACGAAATGCTGGCCGGACAGGCGCCGTTCGCCGGGCCGACGATGGCCTCGGTGATGCTCGGACACCTCAACGGCACCCCGGAGCCGCTCGGCGCCCGGCGCCCGGACATCCCCGCCGGGCTGGACCGGCTCGTGCTGCACCTGCTGGGCAAGCAGCCCGATCAGCGGCCCGCGAACGCGCAGGAGGTCTACCGACTGCTCGCGCCGCTGTTGCCGGTGGGCAGCGGCGACGCGCTGGCGCCGACCGCGCCGATGGACCCGACCCGCCCGCTGCGCTTCCCGGCCGCGCCGCAGCCGCTGCCGGGGCTGCCGGGGCCGGTACGCGCGGCGGTGCCCGACCGGCCGGCGGCGCCCTGGGCGATGAGCGCCGGCCCCGCCGCGTACCCGCCGCGCCCGGATCCGGACTGGGCCGCGGTGCCCTCCGCCGCGCCCCCCACGCCGGACGTGCGCAGCGCGCTGGACGAGGCCAATCGGCTGCTCGGCGAGGGCGCGTTGACCCAGGCCGTGGACGTGCTCGGCGCGGCCCTGCCGGTCGCCATCGCCCGGCACGGGGAACACGACCCGCTCGTCCTGGGGTTGCGTCAGGCGCTCGCCGACACGTTGCTGGCGGATCGTCGGTTCCGGCGCGCGCTCCCGGAGTTGCAGTACCTCGCCGGGGTGTTCGCGGCCTCCGGCGGGCCGACCGACGCGGAGGCGATGGAGTACGGCCGACAGGTCGCGGCGTGCCTGGAGGAATTGGGCGAACTGCCCGCCGCGCTGGGGGAGTACCGGCGACTGCTGGACCTGCATCGACGGGTCCCGGACGCCGACGTGTACCAGGGGTTCGACCTGCGCGAGCGGATCGGGTTGTTGCTCGCGGCGCTGGGCGACCCGTACCAGTCCGAGAGCGTGCTGATGCCGCTGCTGGCCGAGCAGGAGCACCGTCTGGGCCCGCAACACCCGCGGGTGTCCACGCTGCGCCAACACCTGGCCCGGATCCACGGGGTGACCGGCTTCCGCCGACGGTGACGCCCGGGCGGCCTGCGGGTGTCGGGCCGGGTGCCGGGCGGTGACGGGTACGGGTGATCGATGCCGACGTGGGCGAAGGCGCACATTTTCTGCCACTTGTCGTGCCTGTGCTCTTCCGCCCGGGGGTCGCCATGGGCGACCGTGGAGACATCGACGCGCACGAAGGGGGACGTGGCGATGGAACTGCCCGAGCTGTCCCTGCCCTGGTTCGTACTCGGTGTCGCCGGCGCGGTGTTGTCCCTGTCGCTGCCCTGGTTCCAGACCCGGACCCACCGCCGGGCCCGCGCGCTCGACTTCGACGAGTCGCGCTACGCCGGCACGCCCGACACCGTCTTCCGGGTCCCGATCACCCCGCTCAAGGTCTACGCGGAGCCGGTCGCGGTGCGCGCGGTCGGCCTGCCGCTCGGTGTCGCCGGCGCGGTGCTGTTCCTGGTGTTCGGCCTGTGGCCGTCCATGCTGACCTGGTCGGTGTGCGGCGCGGTGACCATCGTGCTCACGCCGGTGCGGCGGGCGTTGGGTCTGCGGGTGACCCACCGGATCGCCCGGGACGTGTCGTTTCGCAACGGGCCGCTGCGCGATCGGGACGGCACGGTGATCGCCGAGCAGACCTGGCCGCAGGTGGTGCGCACCTGGTACCGGCACGAGTATCGGGACCGGCCGCCGGGCGAGGACGACCTCTCGGTCGCGGTGCTCGGCAAGTTCTGGTGGCTGGCCGGTCATCTGCTGTGCTGGCCGGTGACGTTGCCGGGCACCCAGATCGTGCAGACCGCGATGTGCCAGAACCCGGCCTGGGCGCTGGGGCATGTGGGCGACGACGCGGGCGCGCCGTGGCTGGCGGATCTGGGCGAGGCCCGCACCCCCGGGCAGCGCGACCCGCACGGAAAGGCCCGGCAGACCGCCCCGGACGGGTGACGCCCGCACGGGTGACCACACCCCCCACCCGATCGTTGGGCCGGTGTGACGCGAAATGTCTCCATGATCCGGATCGCGGCGGCGTCCTTCGCCGGCACCTCGATCGAGTTCTACGATTTCTTCGTCTACGGCACGGCCGCGGCCCTGGTGCTCGGGCCGCTGTTCTTTCCCGGCTTCTCACCGATCGCGGGCACCCTCGCGGCATTCGCCACCTACGCGGTGGGCTTCGTCTCGCGGCCGTTGGGCTCGGTGTTGTTCGGTCGGTTGGGCGATCGGCGCGGGCGGCGTCCGGTCCTGGTCGGCTCGTTGTTGCTGACCGGCGTCGCGACCGTGCTGGTCGGGTTGTTGCCCACCTACGACCGGATCGGCCTGGCCGCGCCGATCCTGCTCGTGCTGCTGCGTTTTTGCCAGGGGCTGGGGGTCGGCGGCGAATGGGGCGGCGCGGTGTTGCTGGCGGCCGAGCACGCGCCGCCGGGACGCCGGGCGTTGTGGGGCAGCTTCCCGCAGGCGGGCCCCGCGATCGGGTTCCTGCTCGCCAACGGCATCATGCTGACCCTGTCGGGGGCGCTGACCGAGGCCCAGTTCCAGGCGTGGGGTTGGCGGGTGCCGTTCCTGTTCGCCGGCGTGCTCGCGGGCCTGGGGCTGCTGCTGCGCGCCTCGATCGAGGAGACCCCGGCGTTCGTCGAACTGGCCGCCGCGAACGAGTTGTCGGCGAGCCCCTTCACCGAGGTGGTGCGCGGGCACTGGCGGCTGATCCTGCTCGTCGCCGGGGCGCTGACCTGCGGCTACGTGGGCTTCTACCTGACCACGACGTGGTCGCTGCACTACGCCACCGACAGGCTGGCGGTCGGGCGCACCACGATGCTCGCGTGCATCATGGTCGCGGTGGTGGGCAAGGCCGCGGCCACGCCGTTGTTCGCGTTGCTGGGTGATCGGTACGGGCGCAAGCCGCTGTGCGTGGCGGGTTGTGCGGCGATGGGGTTGTGGGCGTTCCCGATGCTGGGGCTGCTGGCCACCGGTGAGCCGATGTGGATGACGCTGGCCTGCCTGGGCACGCTGATCGCCTTCATCACGATGTTCTCGGTGGTCGGCACGTACCTGTCGGAGTTGTTCGAACCGCGCGTGCGGTGCACCGGCGCGTCCACCGCGTACAACCTGGGCGGCGTCCTCGGGGGCGCGCTGACCCCGATCGTGGCCACCGAACTGGCCCGGGGCGACGGCACCCCGTGGAGCGTCGCGGCCTATCTCGCGGCGGCTTCGGTGCTCAGCGTGGCGTGCTTCTCGGCGCTGCCGGAGACCCGCGCGGTGCCGGCCTGGGAGGGACGACCGGCGACCGCCTGATGCGGAGGCGGCGGCGGCTTCCCGGTGCGCCGGCGATCCGCGCTGTCGGCGGTGATCGATCTTCCTTCGTCGGCCGTTGTGGGTCAGGCTGCGGCCATGGAATCCAGTGATGTCGAACAGGCCCGCGCACGGCACGTGCGGATCGCCGAGCGGCTGCTCGCGGCGGTGAGCGCGGGCGACCGGGGCGCCCAGGTGGCCTGCTACCACCCGGACGTGGTGCTCGAATTCCCCTACGCCGACCCGCCCGTGCGGATCGAGGGCCGGGACGCGGTGGACGCCTATCTGAAGGTCGCGCTCGGCATCTTCGAGCTGCGCCTGACGGTGACCCGGGTCCACGACTGCGTGGACCCGGACACCGTGATCGTCGAGTTCACCGGCGAGGGGCGGGCCAGGCCCACCGACCGCGCCTACGCGAACACCTACATCGTGGTGCTGGCCTTCCGGGACGGTCTGGTGGTCGGCCAGCGCGAGTTCTACAACCCGGTGCCGGCCGCCCGGGCCTTGACCGCGACGCCCGCCAACTGAGGCAGCTTCACCTCGGGGTCGCCGAGCCGGCCCTCGGGGCCCCACACGTCCACCGGGACCAGGCGGGCGGGCAACAGTTCCAGGCCGCCGAAGATGGCCAGGATGCCGTCGTGCGAACGGGCGTGCATCTTCTGCACGTTGGACGAGTACTCGCTGAGCGCACGATCCATCCCGGCCGGGCGCTCCTCGCTGCGGTGCGCGTGCGAGAGGGCCAGGTGGCTGCCGGGCACCGTCGCGTCCATGTACCGGCGCACCACGCCCGCCGGGTCCGCCTCGTCGGGGAGGAAGTGCAGCACCGACACGACCAGCACCCCGACCGGCTGGGAGAAGTCGATCAGCCTGCGCACCTCGGGCGAATCGATCACCTTGGCCGGGTCGGTCAGGTCGGCGCCCACGACCGTCGCGTTCGGGTTGTTCGCGAGCAGGGCCTGGCTGTGCGCGACCGCGACCGGGTCGTTGTCCACGTAGACCACCCGCGCGTCCGGATCGGCCTTGTGCGCGATCTCGTGCACGTTGCCCACCGTCGGGATGCCCGAGCCCAGGTCCAGGAACTGCCGGATGCCCAGATCCAGCAGGTGGTGCACGGCGCGGGTGAGGAACACCCGGTTCCCGCGCAGCACGTCGCGCAGCTCGGGCATCGCCTGGGTGACCAGTTCGGCGGCCTCGCGGTCGACCGCGAAGTTGTGCGCGCCGCCGAGTGCGTAGTCGTAGACGCGGGCCACGCTGGCGCGCGTGATGTCGATGTGCTCTGGAGCCCAGTCCGGTCGAGTCATGGCTCGGACTCTAAAGCGTGCGGACTCGATGCACCGGAAAAATCGCCCGCTCGACGGTTGGAAGCCCTGTGCAAGGCGTCACACCCGCACGGTTGGCACGCCCGCCCGGACATCGCGGCGGTCCCGGCGTCGACCGGATCGAAACGATGGGTTCCGATCTCGGACGCCGGGATCGCCGCCGGGTGGCCGCGGTTACGGCTTGACGCTCAGCGCGCCCACGAACGCGGGGCACTTGTCCGCGCCGACCGGGATGTCCTCGGCCGCCAGCGGTGCCCACACCTGGTCGACCCGGGGGCCCACCCGCGCCGCGATCGGGGCAAGCGCCGCCAGGTCGAAGCCGTACAACTTCGCCGCGTTGCCGCCGACCATGGCCGCGACCTCGACCGGGTCGATGCCGTTGTAGGTCAGTTGCAGCGCCTCGCGGCTGAACGGATGGCTGGCCTCCTTGTGCGGGTAGTCGCTGCCCCACATGATCCGGTCCACGCCCACCTGGTAGCGCAGCTTGGCCTCGGCCGGGCGCTGGAAGCTGGCCCCGACGTGGCACTGGCGGGCCCAGTACTCGCTGGGCTTGAGGTCCATCCGGCCCACCAGCGCGCTGCCCCACTCGTATTCCTGCGAGCCGACCGCGGTGCTCATCCGGTGCCAGTAGTAGTCCAGCCGCCGGGTCTCCTCCGGGATCCAGGCGGTGCCCTGCTCGGTGAAGACGAACTGCAGCTCCGGGTGGCGATCCATCGCGCCGGAGACCACCAGGTGGGTGAACGCGCGGTGCGCCCACCAGGACACCTCGGTCAGGAACACCACCTTGTCCACGTCGGTGTCCCCGGCCGGCGGCGCGGCCGAGCCGGTGTGGTGGTTCACCGGCATGCCCAACTCCTCGCACACCCGCCACAACGGCTCGTAGTGCGCGTAGTCGAACATCGGTACCAGACCGGAACCGGGCGGGGTGCCGGGCAGCAGCACGCCGCCGGTGAGCCCGGCCTCCTTGGCCCAGCGGATCTCCTCCACCGCGGCCGGGATGTCGTGCAGCATGATCTGCACGATGCCCGCCCGGCGTCCGGGCGTCGCCGCGCAGAAGTCGACCATCCAGCGGTTGTGCGCCTTCAGTCCCTCCCAACGCAGCGCCAGATCGCCCGCGTTCGCGGCCGGCGGCTGGTCGGTGAGCGAGGGCTTGGGGAAGAACGGCGGCACGGTGTTGGGAAAGACGACCTCCGCCACCACCCCGTCCGCCTCCAGGTCGCGCATGCGTCGGTCGGAGTCCCAGTTGCGCGGACCCAGATCGCCCTTGAGGTCCTCGTAGGGAATCTCGTAGCCGCTCACCCACGTGTCGAACTCGGCGTGCAGGCGCGCGGGCAGGTAGTCGCGGTAGCCGTGGATCTCGCCGCCGCCGTGGCAGTCGGCCGAGATCACCGTGTACCGCTCGGGGTGGTCACCGGTCGGGGGGCCGCTCGGGACGGGGAGCGGGGTGGTGCTGTCAGTCATGGGGGATCAGACCTCCAGGGCTTCCGCGTTGGGGTTGATCGCGGCGCCCGTGTCGTGTCCGGTGAGCCAGTGCCGGCCGATCTCGGCGGCGGCGGCCCACTTGGTCGTCAGGTCCTTCGCCGACCCGTCCTCGTTCACCTGACCGAGTGTCGCGGGGGTGACCCCGACCCGCTCGGCATGCGGCCTGAGGGCGGCCAGGTCGAAGCCGTACACATCCGCGACCGCCTCGCCGAGCATCACCCGCGTCTCGGCGATCGGGACGTCGGAGAAGGTCTTGCGCAGGATGTTGAGCGTCTCGGGCCAGGTGCCCTCGGGGTGCGGGAAATCGTTACCCCAGCAGATGTTGCCGACACCGATTTCGTAGCGCATGCCGATCTCGCGCCGCTTGGTGTTGGACGCGCCGATGAAGCAGTTGCGGTCGAAGTACTCGCTCGGGAGCAGCTTGATCTCCTCGAAGCCGGCCAACTTGGCCGCGCCGCGCGAGCCCAGCAGCAGCCGGTCGGTGAACCACAGCAGGTTGCCCACCCACCAGCAACCCGCCTCGGTCACCCCGAACCGCAGCCGCGGGAAGCGCTCGAACACGCCGGACCACAGCAGGAACCACAACGGCCGGGACGGCCACCAGGTGACCTCGGTGACGTAGATGCCCAGGTGGTTCCCGTACGCCTCGCGGTCGGCCGGACCCGAGTGGGTGACCACCGGGAGCTCCAGGTCCTCGCACAGCGCCCACACCGGGTCGTATCTGCGGTCGTGGTACGGCGTCTGGTTCATCCACATCGCCGGGATCATCACCGCGCCCAGGCCGTCCGCCTTGATCCGGCGGATCTCCGCGAGCACGTCCTCGATCGCGGCGGTGATCGGGATCAGCGCGACCCCGCGCCGCCGTTCCGGGCTGGTCTTGCACAACTCGGCCAGCCAGCGGTTGTGCGCCTGCGCGCCGGCCAGGCCCAGCTCCGGATCCATGTCGCCGGACAGGCCCAGACCCGCGCCGAACGGCACGCAGGTACGCGACTCGACCGCGTCGGCGTCCGGGAAGATCACCTCGCCGACCACGCCGTCCTTGTCCAACTCCAGGTCGCGCCGGTCCACTTCCCAACCGCTGCGCAGCACCTCCTCGTTGGTCTCGAACCAGTTCGCCGCGAAGTCCTCGTTGCGCACGCCCAGGTCGGTGATCGCCTTGAGCTGGGCCTCGCGCTCGGACATGAACCGGTCGAACGCGGGGTGGTGTTTCGTGGCGAGGTAGTCGCGATACAGCTCGGTCGGCAGCCCGGCGTGGGTGTCGGAGGAGATGATCGTGTAGGGGGTGGTGAGTTCGCTCGGGTCGGCTTGGCTGCTCTGCTCGGTGTTTTCGGTCATCGTCACTCACTTGTCCAGGACGAAGGTTTCGAGGTACGAGGGGTTGCTGCGGGCGAGCATGCTCTGCGACCGCGCGGTGATCTGTCCGTCGCTGTGCTCGCTGGCCGGCATGATCCAGAACCGGTTCTCCCGGATGCCCTCGAGCACGTCGGCCGCGACCGACTCGACCGGGGTGAACTCGATCTCCTGCCCCGAGTCGCGCATCGCCTTCTCCCACGCGTCGAGCGTGTTGTACGGCGTCTTGCGCGGCACCGACTTGGCGAACCGCTCGGGCCGGTTGCGGTAGGACTCCCACAGGCCGGTGCGCAACATCTTGGGGCCGGGGAACAGCACGGACGCGCCGAGTTGCGCGCGCACCTGGCCGAGTTGGGCGTACAGCGCCTCGGTCATGGTCACCACCGCGGCCTTGGTGGTCGCGTACACCGACGCGTTCGGCAGCGGCGCGATGCCGCCGTCGCCGGAGGAGGTGTTCACGATGTGGCCGGGGGTGTTCTGCGCGAGCATGCGCGGGACGAACGCCTGGATGCCGTTGAAGACGCCGAACACGTTGACGGCGAAGCACCAGTCCCAGTCCTTGGGGTCGTGCTCCCACATCTTGCCCTCGGAGCCCGAGCCGATCCCGGCGTTGTTGCACAGCACGTGCACCGCGCCGAAGTGCTCGAACGCGGCGTCGGCGAGCCCGAACACCGATTCGCGCACCGACACGTCCACGATGTGCCCGATCGCGTCACCGCCCGCTTCGGTGATCCGCGCGACGGCCTTGTCCAGCGCGCCCTGCTCGATGTCGCCGAGCACGACCTTCATGCCCTCGGCGCTGAACCGCTCGGCCATCGCGAGTCCGATGCCGCTCGCGGCGCCGGTGACGACGGCGACTCTGCCGTCGAATTCCTGCAGCATGTGTCACGATCCCTTGTTGTCGTTGCCGCCTTGCGCTGCTCTGCCGGGGCTTGGCCCGGCCTGTTCTGCCCGGCTCGTATTGCCTTGCCGGGGTGGCTACTTCGCGGCAGGCGGCGGGTCGTCGGTGATCTGCTGTACGTCGTCGTAGCGCTGGTGGATGTACGGCAGCACCAGGTCGGCCTTGACGTGCTCGGCGACGAAGCCCTGCTGGTCCGAGGTGCGCTCGCTGAGCGTGATCGAGATCAGCTTGCGCACCGGCAGGTCGGCGACCGGGTCGAAGTCCGAATCGCGCAGGATCACCTCGCCGTCCAGGCGGTGGGCGGTGCGGGTGCGCTCGTTGCGGGTGACGTGCACCAGCATCGGGTCGGCGTCGAAGCCGTCGCCGTCCACGGCGGGCAGGAACTTGTAATAGAAGCTCAGCGTCTGTCGCGGCTCGGGAGTGGCCAGTTCCTCGACCACCGTGCCGCGCACCTCGACGTAGGTGACGCCCATCCGGTTCACCGTGGCCACGACCCGGTCGCCGTCCCGCTCGACCTTGACGTCGGCCAGCTTCTTCGGCTCGCCGAACACCTCGCGACCGCCGATCACCGCGCGCTCGGTGGTCATCGGCATGGTGAGCGTGTAGTCGCCCTCGATGTCGCCGTGCTTGCAGCGGACCGCGACCGCGCCCGCGCCGAGCGGGTAGCCGTTGATGTCGCAGCCGGAGATGTTCACCCGCACCAGGGGCCGGTCCGCGGGGACCAGCGGCGGCGGCAGGATCGCCGCGATCACCTCGGGATCGGTCTCCCAGATCGCCATCACACCGGTGGACCAGATCTCCGGGAGGCTGGACCGCTCCCGGGAGGACTTCTTCAGCGTCTCCGCCGGCCGGGCGCCGTATCGAATGCGTGCCACGTACCTCACCTCTTCCGCTCGTGCGAGGGCTGCGCGCGGACCGGCGGCCTCGCCGGTTTCGCGGTTCCGTGCGCAGTGGTGTTGGTTGCTCTGTAACACTGTTACACCGGTGGGTCGGCGAGGTAAAGACCTTCGGCGCGGTTGCCCGTGTATCGGGCGGGCCGGTCCGGACGCGAGAATGGGACGTGATGGACAGGATCACGCGAGACACCGTGCTCGACACCGCCATGCGTCTGGTCATGGAATCCGGTATCGAGAACCTCAGCATGCGCAAGCTGGCCGCCGAGTTGGGCGTCGCCGTCACCTCGATCTACTGGCACGTGGGCAACCGCGACGTGCTGGTGGATCAACTGGTGGACCGGGTGATCGCGGACATGGGCGCCATCTCGGTGGACGGGAGCACGCCGGTCGAGCGGGTGGTGTCGATCGCTCGATCGTGTCGGCGGATGATCCTGGACCGCCCGCACCTGGTCGGTCTGGTCCGCGAGCGCGGCCTGGAATCGGTGATGATGTTGCCCGCCCGCAAGGCGCTGGTGCACGAGATGACGGCGGCCGGGCTGCACGGCGCACGGGCGGGCGAGGCGGTACAGGCGGTGCAGTACCAGATCGCCGGCTTCGTGATGCTGGAGCGGGCCCTGGAGAACAGCGCGGCCGAACCGCCGGCGGTGGATCACTGGCGGGGCGAGTTGGCGATCGAGGACCCGGAACTGGCGGCGAGCCTGAGCAACGTCACCGATGGTGATCGGCTGTTCGTGTTGTCGGTACGGGCGCTGGTGGAGTCGCTGTTGGGGTGAGGGCGCCCGGTGGCAAAGTCGCCCTCGGGTGGCGTGCGGTGGTCGGTCAGGGCACGCGCGGCGGGGGGCCGGCCAGGATTCGACGCCAGGCGGTGGGGGACAGGGCCTCGCGGGTCTCCCGGGCGTCGATCCGGGCCAGGGTGCGGCCGGGAGCGGTCAGCAGGGCGGTGGTCAGCAGGAGTGCGCCGCCGATTCGGCGCGGTTCGCGACGCAGGCTCAGGGCCTCCTCGACCGTGTCCCGGTACGGACCGCGGCGCAGCACGACGCGGACCAGTTCGCGGCCGGCCCGACGCCGGCCCGCGCGGGCGGCGCTGGTCAGTGCGCCGGGCGCCTGCCGGGTGCGTACGTCCGGACGACCCCACGGCATCGACGCCGGCGCCTCGCCTCGGGAGACCGCGATCAGCGCCGCGACCAGGTCGGTGCCACTGGCGGCGGCGTTGCCCGGCTCGGTCAGATAGGGACGTACGTCGAGCCAGGCGGGGCCGTGCGCGGTCCGCACCGCGTCCAGCGACAGGCCGCCGTGCCAGCCGAGGTGGCCGCCGAGCATCGCGATCTGCTCGCGTACCTCGGGCAGCACCACGCTGCGTCTGACCGCGCTCCCGTGCAGGTGTTCGTACGCGTGCACCGCGACCAGCCGGCCGTGCTCGAAGACCGCCTGGGCGGACAGGACCGGGCCGTCGGCGGGCTCCTGCACCAGCACGCCGGCGCCGTCCAGGAAGGCGCCGTCCTGCTCCAACGTGTCGGCCAGTCGCAGGAGTTGCTCGCGTCGCTCGACCCGGTACGCGGCCGGCAGCGTCTTCACGTGGAGCGGCGGGTCGGCGACCTGGCGCAACTCCTCGGCGGTGTGCACCACCACCGTCCCGGCCGGCTGCGGCATCGCGATCTCGGTGAGCGTGTTCGCCGCCGACGCCCGATCCGCGACCCGGCGCAGCGCGGCGAACGGCGGTACGGCCAGGGCCACCCCGTGCGCGGTGATGCGCTCCGGCTCGCGGGCGAGTACCGCCACGTGTGCGTTCGTGGGCAGCAGCACCTCGTGCGGCTCGGCGCGCAGCACCGCCTCGGTTCGGGCCAGCCACGCCCAGGGGTCCGCGCCGAAGGGCGGTACCTCGTGCACCACCGACACCGACCGCGGGCGGCCGAGAACCGGCCGACCGGGCGGTGCGAGCACCGCCACGTCCTGCCCTGATCGCCCGATCGCCATTGCGATCTGACGTGACGTCACTCCGAAGCCGTCCCCTAGCAGCACGCGCACGGGGGTCATCCTGGCACGAACGTGTGTCCGGGCTCACCATGGATCGTTTGCCGGGGTGGGTGGGGCGTGAATCGGCTGTCGGGGTCGGCGGGCGTGGATCGGTGGACGGGGGCGGTGAGCGTGAATTTGATCGCCGGCGTGGAGGGCGTGGATCGGTCGACGGGATCGGTCGCCGGATTTCGGTCGCCGCACGGGTTCGGTGTGGGGTGGATTAGGATTCCGCTCATGCACTCGAACTCCGCCACCGCGTCGACGTCGCTGTTCGCGACGTTGCTCGCGCTGGTCGGGTTCGGGATGTTCGTGGACGGGGCCCTGCCCGGGCTGGTCGCCGTCGCGGTGACCGTGGTGCTCGCCCTGGCCGGTTGCACCGCTTCGTGGGCGCCGTTCGCCGAGCGGGCGCGGGTGCGTGGCGCGGTGTTGCGCGAACAGGCCGATCGGCTGGCCTTTCTGCCCTCCCGTGATCCCGACGGGCCGGGCCGAGCGCGGCCGCGAGCACCGGGAACGGGCCCGGCGGCCTGCTGAGCCCGATTTGCGGTCCGACGATTCGGCCCTTCGTTCGGAAGGTTCGATCCTCGGTCCGAGGATTCGGTGCCCGGTCCGACGGTTCGGCCCTCGTTCCGAGGAATCGGCCTTGGTTTCGACGGTTCGGTATCCGTACCGGAACTTGCGCACGCCGCCTGACGCAGCCCTGATTCCCGCGTCACGGAAGGCCCTTCCATGTTCGGCATCCCTGTTCTCGGCGTCGCGCACGACGTCCTGCTCACCCTCGCGGACGCGCTCGCGCCGCTGCTCGGCACCGGTTCGGTGGCCGGTGCCGTGGTCGTGTTCACCGCATGCGTGCGGCTCGCCCTCGTTCCGCTGGGCTACGCGCAGGCCCGGGCCGAGGTGGCCCGCGCCCGGCTCGCCCCCGAGATCCGTCGGCTGCGTGCCAAGCACGCCAAGGACCCGCAGCGGCTCGGGAGCGAACTGGTGGCGTTGCACCGGAAGTCCGGCACCTCGATGTTCGCCGGCATCCTGCCGGCGCTGGCCGGCCTGCCGTTCCTGTTCCTGACCTACCGTCTGTTCAGCGGCGACCACGACCTGTTGGAGCACACGTTGGCCGGCGCGCCGCTCGGCCTGCACCCGATGACCGGGCTCGGCGGAGCGCACACCCCGGTGCTCGTCGGCCTGTTGGCCCTGATCGCGGGGGTGGCGTACCTGCAGCACCGCGCTGCGTCGGCCGTCCCGGACGCGCCCGCATTCGTGCGCTGGATGCCGTTCGGCACGGTGCTCACCGCGGCCGTCGTGCCGCTCGCGGCCGGCCTGTATCTGCTCACCAGTACCGCGTGGACCACCGCCGAACGCCCGTTGTTGCGCCGGTTGGCCACCCGGCGCGCGGATCGCGTCGTACCCGGGCACTAGCGTTTCGCGCAGTGACGAGGTGAATCTGATCCGCGATCGGAAATGAGCACTCCATGGCTACGAACAAGTTCGGCGCGACCTGTGCCACCTGCACGACCTACGTCAAGGCCGGCGACGGCCTGTTGGTGCGCAACGACGGTAAATGGGTGACGTATTGCGCGACCTGCGGTGAGCCCAAGCCCGCCGCGCCGCCCCGCGGCAATCACGACGGCTGGCATCGCGGGCCGATGGCCGCGTTCGACGTGGAGACGTCCGGTGTGGACCCGCACACGGACTTCATCGTCACCGCCGCGCTGGTCGACGCGGCCGGCACCCGCCGGTCCTGGCTGCTCGACCCGGGCGAGCGGGAGATTCCGGCCGAGGCGACCGCGATCCACGGGATCGCCACCGAGCAGGCCCGGGCGGAGGGGCGTGCGCCCGCCCTGTGTCTGGCGGAGATCGGTACGGCGATGGCCGAGTACCTCGCGGCGGGTACCCCGGTCGCGATCTACAACGCGCCGTTCGACCTGACCATCCTGCAGACGGAGTTGCACCGCCACAATCTGCCGCAACTCCCGTACACCGCACCGATTATCGACCCACTGGTGATCGACAAGCAACTGGACCGCTACCGCAAGGGCAAGCGCACGCTGGCCGCCACCAGCGCGTTCTACGAGGTGGTGCTCACAGACGCGCACACCGCGGACGGGGACGCGCTCGCGTGTTTGTTGCTCGCGCAGGATCTGGGCGCGCGCTTCCCGGAGTTGGCCGCCGATTCGCTGTCCGCGCTGCACGAGAAGCAGAGCCGCTGGTACGCGGAGCAGGCGGCTTCGCTCCAGCAGTACTTCGATCGCCGGAATCCGGAGGGCGGCGCGGTGGTCGACCCGAACTGGCCGGTGATTCCCGGCGGTCCGGACGGACCGGGCTCGCCGAGCCTGCCGGGGACGTCGACGGGGTCGAGTGCGTGGCGGCCGGATACGGAGCGGGCCGGGCAGCGGGTGGGGGAACAGGGGCGATCCGGGTCGAGTGTGTGGCGGCCGGAGGCGGGGGTCTAGGCGGGCGGAGCGGTTTCGGTTGCCGGGTGGTGGGCCGAGGTGTCCGGGTCAGTGGGTCATGGCGTCCGGGTGGGTGGTGAGGGCGTTCAGTCGGCCGTCGATCAGCTCCGACGCGTGGTCCACGTACGGCAGATGACTGTGGTCGTGGGTGACCAGGACGGTGGCCGTGCCGTTCGCCCGGGTCAGCTCGGCGAGCAACGCCACGATCGCGGCGCCGCGTTCGTGGTCGAGGGCGCTGGTGGGTTCGTCGACCAGGAGCACGCTCGGCTCGTTCATCAGGGCCCGGGCGATGTTCACGCGTTGCCGTTGGCCGCCGGACAGCCGGTGCGGACGGTGTTCGGCGTGCTTCGCGAGGTCCACCCGGTCGAGCAGGTCCAGGGCTCGGGCGCGGGCTCGACGGGCGCTGCGTCCGGCCAGGTGCGCCATCACCTGGAGTTGCTCGACGCAGGTCAACGACGCGAGCAGGTTGGGCTGTTGGAAGACGATCCCGATCGTGGTCCGGCGCAACCGGGCGCGTTCGGCGGCGGACAGCGTCGCGGCGTCGGCACCGGCGATCAGCACTCGGCCCTCGTCCGGCCGGGTCAGCGTCGCGGCGACGGCGAGCAGACTGGACTTGCCGGACCCGGACGGCCCGACCACGGCGGTCAGCGTGCCCGGTGGCACGCGCAGCGATACCCGGTCCAGGGCGGTCAGCCGGGATTCGCCGTCGGGGTAGGTGAGGGTGACGTCGGCGAGTTCCAGACCGGGGGAGGGGTGGGTCGGGTGCATCGGATGCCTCTCGGGGTGCCTCTCGGAGCGTTTTGCGGAGTGCTTCACGGGTTCGCCGGTGCCGGTGTTCATCGGGTGTTGTTCAGCGCGGTGTGCGGGTCGATGGCGGTGACCCGGCGAATGGCGAGGGCGGCACCGACCATGCCGAGCAGGATCAGTACGGC
This sequence comes from Embleya sp. NPDC020886, assembly GCF_044333915.1. Lineage (NCBI taxonomy): Bacteria > Bacillati > Actinomycetota > Actinomycetes > Kitasatosporales > Streptomycetaceae > Embleya > Embleya sp. NPDC020886. The sequence continues at coordinate 893,734 of NZ_JBIRRX010000004.1, forward strand.
CGCCGGGAACAGCGTGGTGGACGCGTCCACGACGAACGGCACGCCCGCCGGCGCGACCGCGCCGAACAGCGCGGCGGCGCCGGTACCCAGGGCGGTTCCCACCAGCAGCACCACGAACGCCTGGCCGAGCGCGTCCCGGAGCAGATAGCCGGTGGGTGCGCCGAGCGCCTTGAGTACCGCGACGTCGCCGGCCCGCTGGATCGTCCACACCGTGAAGAACGCGCCGACCACGAGCGCCGAGATCGCGAACAGGAAGCCGCGCATCAGTTGCAGCGACCCGTTCTCGGCGGTGAACGACCCGATCGCGCTCCTGGCGTCGTCGATCGAGGTGGTCTTGGTACCGATCGCCCGGTCGGCCGCCGAGGTGTGCGCGCCGGCCAGATCGAGCGCGATCACCGTCGCGTGCGGCCCGCCGCGTTGCGGGCCCGGGCGCAGCGGCTGCCAGTCGGCCAGGGTGGTCCAGGCCACCGGCGCGTGGCTGTACGAGGACCCGGACACCACGGCGGCGACGGTCAGCGACGTGTCGGCGCCGACGGTGAGCCGGGCGCCGACCCCGACGTCGAGGTCGTCGGCCAGCGGCCGGGACAGGACGACGGTGCCCGGTGCCAACGCCTTCGGCGCGAGCGGCCCGTCGGGCTCGACGCCGAACGCGGCGGCGGCAGTGGTGCGCTCGCCGACGCCGAGCCGGGTCATCGCGATGCCCAGCGGCGCCGCCGAGCGCACCCCGGGCTGCTCGGCCCAGCGCCGCCACTGGCTTTCGTCCACGGCCGAGTCCGCGAACGAGATGCCCTCCCCGGACGCGGGCGCGGCGAACGCGAGCCGATCGGCCGGCAGCGCGTCGACGGCCGACGTGTTGGCCCGGCCGAGCCCGACGGTCAACCCGGACACCAGGCCGACCAGCGCGGTGATCAGCACGACGGTGACGATCATCAGGGCGAATCGCCCTCGGGCGAAGACGAGGTCTCGCAGCGCTACGAACACGGGGGGTCGGGGTCTCCTTGTGTGACGGATGATTCGGGGGGCGGGTCGTCCGGCTGTCCGGCTGTCCGGCTGTCCGGCAGTGCGGTGTGCGGGACGACTCGACGCTTGTGCTTGTTCCGGTTCTTGTCCTGGTTCTTGTTTCTGTTCTCGACTCTTGTCCACGACGGCCGCCGCGTCATCGATCGGGCTGTTCGTCCCCGGGTCAACCTTTCGATCGATGCCACCTACATCCACCCCGTCTACCCTTGACCCGATATGTACCTCACCATCGCCCCGACCCAGGTCCCCCGCACACTCCGTGCCTGCATGCACGGGCTCGTGGTGCTGCTGCTCGCCCTCGCGGCGCTGCGCGCGCTGGTCGGCACCGACGTGTCGAGCGCGCGGGCCGCTTTGATCGTCGTCGGTGTGGTGGTCACGGCCGGGGTGTACGCGGCCGGCAATCTGCTGCCTTCGGTGGGGCCCTCACGGCGTGCGTCGATGGTGTGGTTGGGGTGTCTGACGCTGGCGTGGGGTGGGTTCTACGCGCTGACGGCGGAGGGGATCTGGTTTGCCTTCCCGCTGTTCTTCCTGGTTCCGCATTTGTTGCCGGTGCGGCTCGCGGTGCCGGCGGTGGCCGGGCTGACGGTGCTGGCGATCGTGGGGTACGGGATGCATCGCGGCGAGTTCGCGGTGGGCATGGTGCTCGGTCCGGTGCTGGGTGCGGCGGTGGCGGTGGCGACCGTGCTGGGCTATCAGGCGCTCCAGCGGGAGAGCGAGGAGCGCCGCCGGTTGGTGGAGGACGTGGTTGCGGCGCGTGCCTCGCTGGCTGCGGCCGAGCGGCATGCCGGGGTGCTTGCGGAGCGTGAGCGGTTGGCCCGGGAGATCCACGACACGCTCGCGCAGGGCTTCAGCAGCATCCAGTTGTTGCTGCGCGCGGCGGAGCGGGCGCTGCCGGCGGATCCGCTCGCGGCGGATCGGCACGTGCGGCTGGCCCGGATCACCGCGACGGACAATCTGGCCGAGGCGCGCCGGTTCGTGCGGGCTTTGGCGCCGCCGGAGTTGGACGGGTCCTCGTTGCCGGCGGCGTTGGAGCGACTGTGCGCTCGGACGGCGGCCGAGGCCGAGTTGGACGTGCGCTTCCACAACACGGGCGACGCGGTGGGACTGCCGACCGCCGTCGAGGTGGCGTTGCTGCGGATTGCCCAGTCGGCGCTGGGGAACACCGTGCGGCACGCGGGGGCGTCCCGGGTGGAGGTGACGCTGAGTCACATGGACGCGTCGGTGACGTTGGACGTGGTGGATGACGGGCGGGGGTTCGATCCGGCGGGGCGGCTCGGCGGGCCCGGGCGCGGTGGTGAGGGTGGGTCGGGTGGTACCGGGTTCGGGTTGGCGGCCATGCGGACTCGGGCGGCGGAGTTGGGTGGAGTGCTGACCGTGGAGTCCGGAGTGGGGCAGGGGGCGGCGATCGCGGTGACGTTTTCGGTGCCGGTGGTGGCCGCGGTGCCGGTGGTGCCCGTGGTGCCGGTGGCGGCGGGTTCGGGTTCGGAGGGTGGGACGGCGCGGTGATTCGGTTGTTGTTGGCCGATGACCATCCGATCGTGCGGGCCGGGCTGCGGGCGGTGTTGGCGGCGGAGCCGGACTTCGTGGTGGTGGGCGAGGCGGACAGCGCCGAGCGGGCGATCGAGTTGGCTCGTTCGCTGGCGCCGGACGTGGTGCTGATGGATCTGCGGTTCCGGGAAGGCGGGATGCACGGGAACGCGGCCACGGCGGCGATCACGGCGTTGCCGGATGCGCCGCATGTGCTGGTGCTGACGACGTATGACACCGATGCGGACATCTTGGCGGCGGTGGAGTCGGGGGCGTTGGGCTATCTGTTGAAGGACGCCCCGCCTGAGGAGCTGGCCGCCGCGGTGCGTACTGCGGCGGCGGGCGAATCGGCGCTCGCACCGCGGATCGCGGGCCGCCTGCTGAGCCGACTGCGCGATCCGCTGCCGAGCCTGACGAGCCGCGAGGTCGAGGTGTTGAGTCTGGTCGCGGACGGGTTGTCGAACCTGGCGATCAGCCGGGCGTTGTTTTTGAGCCAGGCGACGGTGAAGTCGCATCTGGTGCACATCTACGCGAAGTTGGGCGTTGATTCGCGCACGGCGGCGGTCGCGACGGCGGTGCAGCGGGGGGTGCTGAGTCGGGGGTGAGGCGGGTGGGCCCGGGTCGCGGGCGGAGTGGGAACCGCAGCGTCCGGCCCGGGGGCGACGGGTGGGTGTGCCGCCCGGAGGCGTGCGGGTTCGTGGCGGGGGCGGGCGTAGGGTCTCGGCATGACCGTGTTGCACGTGAAGGGCCGGGTGCTGGTTGGTCCGGACGAGGTTCGGGACGAGATGTGGGTCGTGGGTGGGCGGGTCACCTTCGATCGGCCCGGGTCGGTCGAGGTCGATGCGACGTTGGAGGGCTGGGTGCTTCCCGGTCTGGTCGACGCGCATTGCCACGTCGGGATCGACGAGCATGGGGCCGTCGACGCCGCGACGTCCGAGCGTCAGGCGCGGACCGACCGGGACGCGGGTGCGCTGTTGTTGCGGGACGCGGGTTCGGCAGCCGACACGCGCTGGATCGACGGCCGGGAGGACCTCCCTCGGCTGATCCGCGCGGGGCGCCATCTGGCCCGACCCCGGCGCTACATCCGCAACTACGCGCACGAGATCGAGCCCGGCGACCTGACCGCGTTCGTGATCCAGGAGGCCCGGCGCGGCGACGGCTGGGTCAAGTTGGTCGGCGACTGGATCGACCGGGACACCGGCGACCTGTCCCCGCTGTGGCCCCTGGACGCGCTCAAGGAGGCGATCGCCGCGGCGCACGCCGAGGGCGCCCGGGTCACCGCCCACTGCTTCGCCGAGAACTCGCTGCCGGACCTGATCGAGGCGGGCATCGACTGCATCGAGCACGCCACCGGCCTGACCGAGGACCTGATCCCGCTGTTCGCCGAGCGCGGCGTGGCGATCGTGCCGACGCTGGTCAACATCGCCACCTTCCCCGGCATCGCCGACCAGGCGAGCGGCAAGTTCCCGACCTACGCCGCCCACATGCGCGCGCTGCACGCGAACCGCTACGCCACGGTCCGGGCGGCCTACGACGCCGGCATCCCGATCTTCGTCGGCACCGACGCGGGCGGCTCGCTGCCGCACGGCCTGGTCGCCGACGAGGTGGCCGAACTGGTCGCGGCCGGCATCCCCGCCCTCGACGCCCTCTCCGCCGCCTGCTGGTCCGCCCGCACCTGGCTCGGCCGCGAGGCCCTCACCGAGGGCGCCTCCGCCGACCTGGTCGTCTACGCGGCGGACCCGCGCACCGACGTCGGCGTCCTGGCCGCCCCCCACGCGGTCGTCCTTCGCGGCAGGGTGATGCCCCGCTGACCCTGTTGGGGGGCTATGTGCGGTGGGATGTCGTGGGGTGGGATCGGTATTCGGTGGGGTCGCCGCGGAAGGTTACGGTGCCTCGGCTGAGGGTGTAGACGACCTCGGCGCGGGTCAGGGCTTCGCCGGTGTGTTGTTCGACCAGGATTACCGTGCGGTCGGCGGCGGCGAGGGTGGTGACGACCCGGTAGAGGTGGGCGGCGACCCGGGGGGCCAGGCCCTGGCTGAGTTCGTCCAGGAGGAGGAGCCGGGTCGGGGTGAGCAGGGCGCGGGCGACCGCGAGCATCTGTTGTTCGCCGCCGGAGAGGGTGCCGGCCCGCTGGGTCAGCCGGTCGGCCAGGACCGGGAACGCGGTCAGCGCGGGGCCGATGTCGCCGCCGTCGGCGAACAGCTTCAGGTTGTCGGCCACCGACAGACCGGCGAATACGCCGCCGCGTTCGGGGATCAGCGTCAGGCCCGCGCGGGCCCGGCGGTCGGCGGGCCATTCCGTGATGTCCACCCCGTTCCAGAACACCCGGCCGGTGCTCGGGCGGATCAGGCCGGCCAGCGTGTTCAAGAGCGTGCTGCGGCCCGAGCCGTTGCGGCCGACCAGGGCGGTCACCGCGCCCGCCGGGAACTCCAGGTCGACGCCGTGCAGCGCCTCGATCGGGCCGTAACGCACCCGAAGTCCGGTGACCGACAGGGCGATCGGCATCAGAGGTACACCTCCCGGGCGCGCGCGTCGGCGCGGATCTCGGCCGGCGTGCCGGACGCCACGATCCGGCCCGCGGCCATCACGTGCACCGTGTCGGCGACGCCGAAGACCAGGTCCATGTCGTGTTCGACCAGCAGGACGGCCAGACCGTCGGCGGCCAGCGCGCGCAGTTCGTGGCGCAGCCGGTCGGCCTGCGCGTCGTCCAGTCCGCTGGCCGGCTCGTCCAGGAGCAGTACCGAGGGGGACGCCGCGAGGGCGCGGGCCAGTTCGACCATGCGCAGGATCCCGGCCGGGAGCTCGCCCGCCGGCGTGTGCGCGTGCTCGGTCAACGCGAGCCGGCGCAGCGCCGCCTCGACCGCGACCCTGGTCCGCCCCCGGGCCGGGTCGGGCAGGCCCAGCAGTCGGGCCGGCGCCGAGGCCCCGGACCGGTTCTCCGCCGCCACCCGCAGGTTGTCCACCACCGTCAGGCTGGGGAACACCGACACCACCTGGAACGTACGGGCCAACCCGAGCCGGGCCCGCCGATGCGCCGGCAGCCGGGTGACGTCCCGTCCGCCCAGGTGGACCCGCCCGGCGTCGACCCGACCACCCGCGAGGCAGTCGAACAGGGTGCTCTTGCCGGCCCCGTTCGGCCCGATCACCGCCGTCACCAGGCCCGCCGGCACGACCAGATCCACCCCGTCCACGGCCCGCAAGCCGCCGAATCGCCGGACGATCCCGGCGGCCCGCAGCGCATCCTCGCCGGGAGCCGCGCGCGACCCGGGCCCGCTCACGGCCGCACCCGCGCACGCAGCGTGCGACCGAGCGGCGTGAGGCGGACCGGAATCGGCTCCACCGGCGCGGCCGGGCGACCCGCGACCAGGCGCAACACCGTGGCCGGGACGCCCCCGGGCATCCGGGACAGGAGCACGGCCAGGGCGCCGACCACGATCGTGGACATGCCGGCCGTGGTCGCCGCGTCCAGGGCCACCACCAGGCCGGCGGCCAACACCGCCCCCGCCGCGCTGTCCACGCCGAACACGACCACCGCCGCGAACCAGACCAGACCCAGCACCGGATCGAAGGCCGCCGCGTCGAAGGCCCGGCCGCCCATCCCCAGCAGCGCGCCGCCCAACGCGGCCACCCCCGCGCCGACCGCGAAGACGAACACCTTGGCGGACGCGACGTCCACCCCGGCCGCCGCCGCGCCCCCCTCGTGGTCACGGACCGCGACCAGCATCCGGCCGAGTCGGCTCACATGCAACCGGCGGATCACCAGCAGGACCAAGCCGAGGCAGGCCAACTCCAGGGCGTAGAAAGCCCGTTCGCCCTCGAAGGGCCAGGGGTGATCGAGCACCGCGTCGGTGCCGAAGCGGGGTTGGGCGAAGACGAACCGGCTGACCACCGCGGCCACCGCGAACGTGGTCAGCGCCAGCGTCAACCCGCGCCGGCGAATCGCCGGCCACCCGGTCAACAGGCCGACCGGCACCACCAGCAGCGCGGCCAGGAACAGCGCGAGCAGGCCCGGGACCTGCCGGCCCATGAGCTGCCCGGCGAACAGCGCGCCCAGCCCCGCGAACCCGGCCTGGCCGAGCGAGATCTGCCCCGCGTACCCGGTGAGCATCACCAACGACACGAACACGATCGCCAGCGCCGGTACCTGCTGGGCGATCCGCAGATGCTCCGCGCCCAGGGCCAGGGGGGCCGCGGCGACCGCGACGAACGGCACCCACCAGCCCGCCGGCGCACTCTCGCCGCGCCCGGTCCCCAGCCGGGTCGCCGCGCGTGTGCCGTCCGAGCCGCCCACCTCGATCATCCGCGGCAACACCAGCAGCGCGACCAGCATCACCACCACGAACAGGTTCGCCTGGAGTGCCTGGATCAGCCCCCACGAGTCGAGTTCGAGCCGGGACAGTTCGCTCTGCCCCACCCCGATCGCCAACGCCGCCACGATCGCCACCGGCAGACTGGCCAGCCGGGCGACCACCGCGACGCCGATCGTCTCCAGCACGAGCAGGGTCAGTCCGTACGGATCCAGCCGCAGGTGCGGTGCCAGCAGCACCCCGGTCAACCCGGCCAGCATCGACCCGAAGGCCCAACCCGCCGCGGCCACCCGGTCGGCCGGCACCCCCGCCAGCTCGGCCAGCGCCCGCCGGTCCACCACCGCGCGCAGTCGCACGCCGAACCGGGTGTACCGGGTCACCCCGGCCACCAGCACGGCGACCGCGATCACCACGCCCAACTCGACCAGCGTGCCGGTCGGCACCGACGTGTCGCCGGGCAGCCCGACCGATCCGGTCGGCACGATCGACGGCGGATCCAGCCGCGCCTGGGTGCCCCAGGTCAGCGTCGCGATGCCGACCAGGAGCACGAACACGCCCAGCGAGGCGACCAGCATCCGGGCCGGGCCCGCCCCTTCGCGGTGCAGCCCGCGAAAGACGAAGCGCTCCAGGACCAGGCCGAGCGCGGGCGCCACCACGCCCACGTCGAGCAGTACGGCCGCCCACAGCGGCCAGCCCCACACCCGCACCTGCTGCCAGACCAGGTAGGCGACGATCATCGCCAGCGCGCCGAAGGACAGGTTGAAGACGCCGGTCGCCCGGTACGAGGTGATCATCCCGACCGCCGCGAGCGCCGCGATCGCGCCCACGCCCAGTCCGGCCAGGGCCAGTTCCAGAGTGAGCACGAGGCTCAGCCGCCGGTCGCCGGCGCGATCGGCCCGCCGGGACCGGAGTCGTCGACCCCGCCGGACGGTGCCGAGACCGGTCCCGGGTCGCACAACCGGCACGGCCGCAGGTCCTTGAGCCGGATGGTCGCCTCGTCCACGGGGAACACGCCGTTCTTGCCCAGCACGAGCGAGCACTCGGGCCGGTGGTAGCGCGCTCCGCCCGGCACCGTGACCCACGCCGCCGCGGCCGGCTCCGGCTGTCCCGCCTCGGCGACCGGCACCGGCTCGACCAGCAGTTCGTACAACCGGCCCACCATCTCGCGCAGTTCCGCGTCCACCGCACCGGACTCGCCCGACGCACCGCGCCGGGTGCCCACCACGAGCACCGCACCCGCGACGATCAGCGCCGCGCCCGGGATGGTGGCCGAGGCCAGATACGGCAACTGGCGGGCCTCGTACCGCTCACCCGACACGCCGTACCAACCCAGCGCGCACAGCAGCGCGCCGCACAACCCGACCAGCCAGCCGCCATGCGTGCGCAACAACCGCCGCAAACCCTCCAGGGTCGCCGCCGCGTCGGTCGTACGCTGTCGTTCGATAGGGGAGTTCGCCCTTCCCGTGGAACCTGCCGAGTCCGTCGAACCTGCCATAGGGTCCACCCGTCGAGTCCGCCCGATCGCGTATCCGTGCCTCAGCGTAGTTCTCCGGGATCTGGTCATACGGCTCGGAACACGATTGGATACCGAGTCGCACGTGGCAACATGACTTGCCGGTAACCCAGGTACTACCTGGCTACATCAACAGCAACAGGACGCCGGGCGACCGGCGGAACGGGTGGTGAATGCACGTGAGCGTGGACATGATCAACGAGCGGGCGACAACGGGTTCCGGCGTCGGTCGTCGCAAGGGGACGCGTCGGGCATGGCTGGCCCTGCCGGTGGCGGCGGTGCTGGTGATGTCCGGTTGCAGCAGCGACGACGACAAGAAGGACGACAAGGCGAAGGGGTCACCGTCGGCGTCCGCGCCGGCCGCCCCCGCGGCGACGACGCCCGCGCCCGCCGCGAGCACGCCGGCCGCGCCCGGCGGCGCCTCCAGCGCACCGCCGGCCGCCGGTGGCACCACGCTGACCGGCGAGGAGAAGAAGGTCGCCGACAACTGGGACAAGCTGTTCGACAACGCCACGCCGCTCGCGGACCGCAAGGCGGTCCTGGAGAACGCGGACAAGGTGGGTTCGCTCGTCGACACCCTCGCCAACGACCCGCTGGCCAAGCAGGTCACCTCCAAGACCACCGCGGTCAAGATCAGCGGTGACAAGGCCGCCGTGTCGTTCGACATCCTGCTCGCCGGCAACCCGGCGCTGCCCGGCCAGAACGGCCAGGCCGTCAAGCAGGACGGCACCTGGAAGGTCAGCCTGACCACCGTCTGCACCCTGGTCACCGCGCTCAAGCCGGGCACCGTGGTCGAGGGTTGCCCCAAGGCCTGACCCGCACCCCCGAACGGGCCTACAGCCGCCACCACCGGGCCACCGAGGAGCACGCATGCGACGTCGTTTCCACCGACGGGGCGTGCCGTGCGCCTCGGTGGCCCTGCTGCTGTGCGTACTGGCCGGGTGCGGTTCACGGTTGCCGGAACGCGACTTCCACGACCGCGAACCGGCCCCGGTGGGCACCGGCGCGTCGGCGCCGAACGCCAACACCGCGTCCGACGTGGGCGTGAGCCCCACCCGGATCACCGTCGGGATGATCGACACCGTCCAGGGCATCCTGGGCAACGAGACCTTCTCCGGGCCGATGTACGGCGCCCAGGCGTGGTTCAAGGCGCTCGACGACCGCGGCGGCGTGAACGGGCGCAGGATCCGGGTGTCCGCGTGCGACGACACCGGATACGGCGTGGCCAACCAGCGCTGCGCCCGCAAACTCGTCGAGGACGACAAGGTGTTCGCCTTCGCGGGCAACAGCATCTACAGCTACAACGCCGCCGGATACGTCAGCGACAAGGGTGTCCCCGACGTCGGCGGTCAACCGATCGGCACCGCGTACGAGACCTATCCGCACCTGTACTCGATCTACGGATCGCGGGCCCCGCGCCAGGGCAAGGTGGGCTGGAACGGCGACCTGTACGCGAGCACCGAGGTCTACCGCCACTTCAAGGAGAAGCTCGGCGCGCGCACCGCCGCCGTGGTGTCGTACAACCAGGCCGACTCCGCGCGCTACGCGCAGACCATCGCCGCCGGGCTGCGCGCCGAGGGCTACACCGTGCTCGACAAACAGGTCGACTTCGCCCTGCCGAACTTCGCCGCCGCCGTGGTGGACATGCGCGACAAGGGCGTCGACATCGTCTTCGACGCGGTGGACACGCGCGGCAACGTCGAACTGTGCAAGGCGATGGACGGCGCCGGACTGCGGGTGACCGCGAAGGTGACCAACGTGCAGAACTGGAACGCGCGCGTCGGCGAGGACTTCAAGGCGTCCCCGACCTGCCGCGACAGCATCTACGCGACGAGCAACAGCCGCGGCTACACCGACACCGCACAGCCCGCGGTGGCCGAGTTCCGGGCCGCGATGAAGAAGTACTACCCCGACCGCGAGGACAAGCTCTCCCAGTGGGAACTGGAGGGCTGGGCCTCGGCGATGTGGCTCACCGACGCGATCGCCTCGTGCGGCGCGAACGTCACCCGGGCGTGCGTCGAAGGCTTCGTCAACCGCCCCGAGGGTTACGACGCGCACGGTCTGCTGATCCCGGTCGACTTCAAGGCCGAACCGGCCGACCGGGTCGCCGCGCCCACCCGGACCTGCTTCGACGTGGCCCGCTGGCAGGACGCGGCGCCCGGCGGTTGGGTCGGCCAGGTGCCGGACATGACCACGAACTGCTACGACGTTCCCTCGCTGCCGTACCGGCCGTGAGCGCTCGCCCGGGAGCGCGTCAGCGCCAGTCGGCCCGGTACCAGGGCAGTGGCGCCGCGAGCAGCGGCGGCGACGCGGGCGGGAGGGCGACGGGGATGCGCGGCGCCGCCTCGGCCACCGGATAGGGCAATCGCACCATGCCGAACGGGCGGCGGTGATGGGGGTCGGGGCTGGGAGCGATCAAGGCCAAACCTCGCACGGGAGAACCTCTCCGTCACGACGGCCCCGAGATCCCACGCCCCGACGCCGCGCCCGCCGAGACTCGTCGGCGGACACGGCGTACAACGATCGGAGCGGAAGCGAGTATCGCGAGGTCACTCCCATGGCCCCGCGCCCGCGGGTGCGGCGGGCCCGGTCACTCCGTGGCGCTGGGGAGGCGCTTGGGGCAACCGGAGGTGTAGGTGGAGTTGTACTCGAAGTGCCATTCCTCGTTGTCGTACATCCGGCACCAGCCGTACTTGCTGCCCTTGGCCTGCAGCCACGCCTGGGCGTTGGCCGGGTAGATGTCGATCGCGACGCCCTGGACGTGCATCGACTTCTCCGGCGGCAGCACCCAGCGCAGCGCCTCCTCGCGGGAGCCGACCTCGGCGATCTTCTCGTCGAGCAGCCGCTGCTGGTGCGCCCAGCCGCGTTTGCCGGAGTTCAGGTTGAGGGTGATGCCCTCCGCGGCCATCGCGGTGTCGATCCGCTTCCAGGCGGCGTAGGCGGCCGGCTTGAGCGCCTTGGGGTCCTTGGGCGAGTCCACGTCGTTGGCCGGCGGTTTCGCGGTCGCGGACGAACTCGCCGACTTGGTCGAGGACGGCTTGGTCGAGGATGTCGCCTTGGTGGTGGGTGCGGTCGTGGGCGCCGCGGTCGTGTTCGGCGCGGTCGTGGGCGCCGGCGGCACCTGCGCGCCGACCGAACCCGCCTTGTCCTTCTTGTCGTCGTCACCCCCGAGGAACAGCACCGCCCCGACGCCGAGCCCGCCGAGCACCAGCGAGCCCGCGAGAGCCCACACGACCAGCCCTCGGCGGCTGCGCCGCGGCGGCTCCGGGTCGTCTCCGTCGCCTTGACGGGCGGATCGGGCCGGCTCGGCCGCGGCCGGCGCGGCGGAGGCGGCCGGCTGCTCGCGCTGGTACCAGTCGGCCGGTACCGGCGTGGTCGCCGCGTCGAACCTGCCGGATGGGGCCGGTGTGCCGGCTGCGCCCGAGGTGCCGGCCGTACCCATGGTGTGCTGTTGCCACGAGGTGTCCAGGAAGTGCGCTCCGTCGGGTGTGCCCCCTTCGTCGGGCTGTGGACCGCTGCCCGCTGCGTGTCTCACCGGTGAAGCCTCCTCGTAGTGAGCCTGGATCCTCTCGTGGATCACGTCCGGTATTCGACTCGCGGTTGTCGATGCCCGTGTGGGATACGCCACTGCAACCGATCGCCCGCCCCGCTCGTAATCTGGAGGGCCTACCGACTCGGGTGACCTGCGTAGCCTGGGAACTTGCCGGAACGTACGAGATGTGCCGAAACCAGGAGAAGGGGTTCGAAGGTGAGCACACAGCACCACACCGGAGGACTCGTCGACGGATTCGGCCGCGTGGCGACCGACCTGCGGGTCTCGCTGACCGACCGGTGCAACCTGCGGTGCACCTACTGCATGCCCGAAGAGGGGCTGGACTGGCTGGCCAAGCCCGAGTTGCTGACCGGCGCGGAGATCTCCCGCCTGGTCCGGATCGCGGTGACCCTGCTGGGCGTGCGCGAGGTCCGGTTCACCGGGGGCGAGCCGCTGCTGCGCCGCGAGCTGGTGGAGATCGTCCGGGCCGCCGCGGCCCTGGAGCCGCGGCCCACGCTCTCGGTCACCACGAACGGGATCGGGCTGGCCCGGCTGGCGGGGACGCTGAAGGAGGTCGGCCTGGACCGGGTCAACGTCTCGCTGGACACCCTGGACCCGGTCCGGTTCAAGGCGATGACCCGGCGGGACCGACACGCGGACGTGCTCGCGGGGCTCGCCGCGGCGGTGGACGCGGGCCTGGGGCCGGTCAAGGTCAACACCGTGCTGATGCGCGGGGTCAACGACGACGAGGCCGCCGCGCTGCTCGCGTGGTGCCTCGAACGCGGCTACGAGCTGCGCTTCATCGAGCAGATGCCGCTGGACGCCCAGCACGGCTGGAAGCGCGCCGAGATGATCACCGCCGGCGAGATCCTGGCCGCGCTGCGCGGTGCGTTCCGGCTCGACCCGGAGGACGCGCGGGGCAGCAACCCGGCCGAGCGCTGGGTCGTGGACGGCGGTCCGGGCACGGTGGGCGTGATCGGGTCGGTGACCCGCCCGTTCTGCGGCGCGTGCGACCGGACCCGGTTGACCGCCGACGGACAGATCCGCAATTGCCTGTTCGCTCGCGAGGAGTCCGACCTGCGGGCCGCGCTGCGCGGCGGCGCGGACGACGCGGAGATCGCCGACCGCTGGCGGGCCGCGATGTGGACGAAGAAGGCCGGTGCGGGCATCGACGCCCCGGAGTTCCTCCAGCCGGACCGGCCGATGTCGGCGATCGGCGGCTGAGCCGGCCGCAGCGACGCGGGCGGGCGTGGCTCGGCCCGGGGGCGGGACGGCGTGCGCTCGACGCGATGGTGAACCGCCGTCCCCGACGCGCCCGTTGCCCGCCGTGCCCGGGCATCGCCGGGCCGTGCCGCCCCGATCGACCCACCGCGCCGATCAACCCGCCGCGTCCGCAGGCGAGTTCGTTGCGCCCGGATCGCTGCCCGGATCGCTGCCCGGATCGCTCAGGAGCCCGCGCCGGCCGGCGGCCGCGGTTCGTGCCAATCGGCGAACGCGATGGTGTCCTTGAGGAATCCGCGAATCGCCAGGAACTGGGACAGGTGCTCGCGGTGCTCGTCGCACGCCAGCCACGTCTTGCGCCGTTCGGGGGTGTGCAACTTGGGGTTGTTCCACGCCAGGACCCACACGGCGTCGGCGCGACAGGCCTTCGCCGAACAGATCGCACGGTCGGGATCGGCGGGGGTGGGGAACATGTCCACCAGTGTCGCAGACCGGGTCGTCCGCCCGGCCGCGGTGCGTCGCACGCCGTGTCGAACGCGCACCCGACAGACACCCGAAAGACATTCGACAGAGATCTGACCCCGTGTCAGGCGCCAACCGGAGCGCTGCGCTCAGTAAGCAACAGGCTGGTGCGGAAACCCGGTACGGACCGACTTGCCTGACAGTCAAAAGACCCGGACACGGGCGATGCCGGGCAGCCACGGGGGGAGCCGCCCGGCATCGCGTCGGTCGCTCCGACGGGGGATACGGAGCACGTTTCGAAGTATGGCACGTCCTGCATGCGGTTGAAGCACCAACCCGCGTAGCGCTTGGCGCTAATTTTTGACGGGCTGCGAAGGGGCGCCCGTCGGGTCGCCCACCCGGCCCCGATCGGCGCCTCCGGGGTCACCGTGTGTATCCGAATTCGTGTGCGAGGAAAGGTCGGTGGGCTCCGGGCCGGCAGCCGAGGGGGCTCCGGCGGGCATCGTCCAGGAGTCTTCCGAATGGGTGTGCAGGGTCTCCCGCTCGGCGCTGGTGAGCACCGCGCCCGGCGGCGGCTCCAGCGCCTTGGGCGCGAGCGGCGGCACCACCTGGGACTGCACCGGCGCGTTCGACGTGGGCTCGCGACCGGCGTTGGCCAGTACCACCGCGATGTAGGGCAGGAAGAGCGCGCCCGCGATCAAGATCCACCGCCACGGCGACGGAGTGAACACCGCGGCGACGAAACACACCGTACGCACGGACATCGAGACGACGTACCGGCGTTGGCGCCCGGCCACGTCCTCGGTCAGCCCCTTGCGCGCACCACTGATCTGGTACACCGAGCCCTTGGCGTTCTTCACGATCCCACCGTCTCCGACCACGTCCGCACACCCGTCCCGGCCCTTCACGGTACGCCCGCTGGTGGGCCGGACCGAGACCGGGGGCGGGACCTTTGCCGCAAACTGACCCGAGTGGGGGATCGCGGCACCGGGTCAGCCGAGCCGCTCCAGAAACTCCGGCGGCACCGCCGGGACCAGCCACACGCCGTTGTCCGAACGACGGAACACGTGCCCGGCCGCGACCATGCGCTCCGCGCGCACCACGAACAACACCGGTCGCCCGCGTCGCGCGCCCACCCGGCGGGCGGTCTCGGTGTCGGCGGACAGGTGTACGTCGTGCCGGTCCATCGGCCGCAGGCCCTCGGCCAGGATCGCCGGCACGCTCTTGGGATTGGTGCCGTGATAGAGCACGGCGGGCGGCACGGTCTCCACCAGACCCAGGTCCACCGCGACGGTGTGCCCCTGACTGGCCCGAATCCGGGTGCCGTCGGCGGAGAAGGCGAACCGTCGCTTGTCGTTCTCCTCGACCACCTGCTCCAACTCGGCCCGGGTCAGCGCCATCCCCCGGGCGTTGCACGCCGCGAGCAGCACGTCCACGTCGACCCAGCCGGCCTCGTCCAGGGTGATCCCGAGCCGCTCCGGCTGATGCCGCAGGTGTCGGGACAGATACTTCGAAATCTTGACGATGTTCATGATGACCCCCAACGAAAGCACGGAGACCCGTCCGGGGACAGCGCTTTTCCCCGCAGGGGACGGCGACCCGGGCCGGGACACCCGCTCCGGGGCACCGGCTCCGGGAGGCCCGCTGCGGGGACACGAACGCCGACGGACCGAACCCGGCCCGTCGGCGTTCGAGGACGGCGGGCCGCAGGGCCGCCCGCCGTCCGTCGGGTCACTGCGCCTGGCTCGGCGAGGACATGTTGAAATCGCGGACCCGCAACGGCGGCATCGCCGCGCGGGTGAACCAGTCGCCCCACTCGCGCGGGTAGGTGCGCTCGGTGCGACCCACCTCGACGGCCCGCCCGAGCACGTCCACCGGCGACTCGTTGAAGCGGTAGTTGTTCACCGCCCCGACCACCTCGCCGCCCTCGACCAGGTACACCCCGTCCCGGGTGAGCCCGGTCAGCAACAACGTCTGCGGATCCACCTCGCGGATGTACCACAGGC
Source organism: Embleya sp. NPDC020886 (assembly GCF_044333915.1). NCBI lineage: Bacteria > Bacillati > Actinomycetota > Actinomycetes > Kitasatosporales > Streptomycetaceae > Embleya > Embleya sp. NPDC020886. The sequence goes on from NZ_JBIRRX010000004.1 coordinate 909,322, forward strand.
AGGTCAGCAGCAGCCCGCGCTCGGTCGAGGCGACCATGTCCGCCAGGCTCGGACCGTCGGCCGGCCCGTCCAGGATCAGGTTGTCGATCTCCGGTGCGACCGGCAGCCCGGTCAGCTCGGCGGTGTGCCGGTTGGTCATCAGCGACGTGAGCACACCGTCGGTGACCCAGTTCGTCCGGGTCAGCGCGAGTCCGTTGTCGAACACCGACGACGCGTCGCCGGAGGCGTGCGCGATGGTGAACGGCGCGCTCTCCAACCCGGCGTAGCCCGGGTCGCTGTACAGCGTCAGCGGCAGCTCGCTGAGCCGGTCGCCGATCCGGGTGCCGCCACCGGGCCTGCTGAAGACCGTACGGCCCTCGTGCGCGTCCCGGGCGCTGCCCTGCCAGTACATGTAGACCATCAGGTCCGCGACCGCCGTGGGCGGCAGCAGCGTCTCGTAGCGGCCCGCCGGCAGGTCGATCGTGCGGCTCGCCCAGGACAACCGCTGCGCCAACTCCGCGTCGATCGTGCCCAGGTCCACATCCCGGAAGTCGCGCGTGGGCACCCCGCCCCACGCCGACCGGGTCAGGTCGGCCGACTTCGCGTTCAACTCGACGTGCCCGGTGGGCTGGTCGTGCCGCAGCCGCAGTCCGGCCGAGGTGCCCACATAGGTCGAGGTGAGCTGATGCGAGGCGAATCCGTACAGCAGCCGGTCGCTCTCCCGGGCCCGCCCGAACGCCGCGCCCAGCTCGGGCGCGAAGTCGGCGAACACGCCGATCGAGGTCTGCGCCGGCGCCTCGGCGAAGCCGCCGTCCGGGCCGCCGCCCGCGCCGAGCAGCTCGCGCGCGTCCTCGGCCGGACCGGCGTCCCGGGCCGCCGCCTCCGCGGCCCGGACCAGGCCCTCCAGTCGATCCACCGTCACGCCGCTGCGCGAGACGATCCCGGACGCGGTGCCCTCGGTGCCCGCGACGGTGGCCACCACGGTGACCCGCCGACCGCGGGTCTCGCCGTTGGTGGTCAGCGCGTTGTTCGCCCAGCGCAGGTTGGCCGCCGAGGTCTCCTCGGCGATCACCACGCAGCCGTTCGCCTTGGACAGCGCCAGCGCGCGCTCGACGGTCTCGTTCGGCCGCGTCACCACGGTCTGCCCGCTGCTCATCGACCCGCCTCCTGAACCGTGTTGAGGACCTTCACACCGCGGAACAGCGCCGACGGGCAACCGTGGCTGACCGCCGCGACCTGACCGGGCTGGGCCTTGCCGCAGTTGAAGGCGCCGCCCAGGACGTAGGTGCCCGGGCCGCCGACGGCCTCCATCGAGCCCCAGAAGTCGGTCGTGGTCGCCTGGTAGGCGAAGTCCTTGACCTGCCCGACGATCCGGCCGTCCTCGATCAGATAGGCGCGCTGGCCGGTGAACTGGAAGTTGTACCGCTGCATGTCGATCGACCACGACTTGTCGCCGACGATGTACAGACCCCGGTGCACCCGGCCGATCAGCTCGGCGGTGGACAGGTCGTCCGAGCCCGGCCGGAGCGAGACGTTGGCCATCCGCTGCACCGGGACATGGCCGGGGGAGTCGGCGAAGGCGCACCCGTTGGATCGGCCCAGGCCCTGCATCAGCGCCATCCGCCGGTCGAGCTGATAGCCGGTCAGGATGCCGTCGGTGACCAGGTCCCAGCTCTGCGTCGCGACACCCTCGTCGTCGAAGCCGATCGTGGCCAGGCCGTGCTGCACGGTGCGGTCGCCGGTGACGTGCATGACCGGCGAGCCGTATTGCAGCTTGTTCAGCTTGTCGAAGGTGGCGAACGAGGTGCCCGCGTAGGCGGCCTCGTAGCCGAGCGCGCGATCCAGCTCGGTGGCGTGCCCGATCGACTCGTGGATGGTCAGCCACAGGTTGCTCGGGTCGATCACCAGGTCGTACTCGCCCGCCTCGACACTGGGCGCCCGCACCCGCTCGGCGAGCAGGCCCGGCAGCGACGCGAGCTCCTCCTCCCAGTCCCAGCCCTCGCCCTTGACGTACTCCCAGCCCCGGCCGACCGGCGGCGCGATGGTGCGCATCGTCTCGTACGCGCCGGATTCGCGGTCCACCGCGATCGCGGTGAGCTGGGGGTGGATCCGCACCCGCTGCTGCGTGGTGGTGGTGCCGGCCGAGTCGGCGTAGAACTTGTTCTCCTGGACGACCATGCACGTGGCGTCCACATGGTCCACGCCGTCGGCGGCGAGCAGTTCCCGACTCCAGCGCGCGAACAGCGCGATCCGCTCCGCCTCGGGCACCTCGAACGGGTTGACCTTGTACGTCGAGATCCACGTCCTGTCGGCGTGCACCGGCTCCTTCGCCAGCGCGACCGTCTCGCCCGCGCCGGCCGCCTCGCTCACCGAGCGGGACACCCGCGCGACCGCCACGGCCTGCTCCGCGACGTACGCGGCGGCCTCCGGGGTCAGGTCGACGCCCGCCGCGAAGCCCCAGGCCCCGTCGTGCACGACGCGGACCGCGAAGCCCACGTCGGTGGTGTCCACGGACGAGTCGGTGCGCCCGTCGCGCAACCGGAAGGACGCGTCTCGCACCCGCTCGAAGCGGAAGTCCGCGTGTTCGGCGCCCAGTTCCCCGGCTCGGGACAGGGCCGCGGCGGCCAGCTCCCGAAGGGGGTAGGCGAGGAACGTCGGATCGATCTCGTTGGGCACCCATTCCTCCATACGTTCGGCCTGTCGGCTCGCGTCGTTCAGTCAACCAGACACGATGTCGCCGGCATTCCTGGGTTTTCCGGCCGGACGGTCGTGCGTCGGACGGGTCTTGCGCCCGGACAAGCGGAACCAAACCTGCCGGACGCAGGCCGGCCGGATTCGGTCGGCGGAGCGGCTCGTTCCGGTTATCGTGCGCTCTTGTCGGGTTCCCACAACGATCGATCCGCGGACGCTGTCCCGGACCGGATTCCCCTTACCCCGGGGTAGCCCGATAGCGTCATCGTGACGCAAGCCGTCGGCCCGCGCGAGGGTGCGGCGAGCACGTTCGAGGACGAAGACGAAGGAGTGATCCGTTGAGCCGGTCCGTACTGGTCACGGGAGGAAACCGGGGCATCGGCCTGGCCATCGCCCGGGCCTTCGCCGCCGACGGCGACAAGGTCGCGATCACGTATCGCTCCGGCGAGCCCCCGGAGGGCCTGCTCGGGGTGCGCTGCGACATCACCGACGGCGAGCAGGTCGAGCAGGCGTTCAAGGAGGTCGAGGCCGCCCACGGCCCGGTCGAGGTGCTGATCGCCAACGCGGGCATCACCCGCGACACGCTGCTGCTGCGGATGAGCGAAGAGGACTTCACCAGCGTCGTCGACACCAACCTCACCGGCACGTTCCGGGTGGTCAAGCGGGCGAGCAAGGGCATGTTGCGGGCCCGCAAGGGTCGCATCGTGCTGATCTCGTCGGTGGTGGGGCTGCTCGGTTCGGCGGGTCAGGCCAACTACGCGGCCTCCAAGGCCGGCCTGGTCGGCTTCGCCCGCTCGATCGCGCGGGAACTGGGATCGCGCAACATCACCACGAACGTGGTCGCGCCCGGCTTCGTCGACACCGCGATGACCGAGGTGCTCGGCGAGGAGCGCAAGGCGCAGATCCTCAAGGAGATCCCGCTCGCGCGCTACGCCGACGTGGACGAGGTCGCAGGCGTGGTCAAGTTCCTCACCTCGGACGCTGCGTCGTACATCACCGGAGCCGTCATCCCTGTGGACGGCGGACTTGGAATGGGGCACTGAACTCATGGGCGACCTGCTTGCGGGCAAGCGCATTCTCGTCACCGGCGTCATCACCGACGCCTCGATCGGCTTCCACGTCGCCAAGCGGGCCCAGGAGGAGGGCGCCGAGGTCGTACTGACCGGATTCGGCCGGCTCTCGCTGGTCAACCGGATCGCGAACCGGCTGCCGAAGCCCGCCCCGGTGATCGAGCTGGACGTGCAGAACCCCGAACACCTCGCGTCCCTCGCGGACAACGTGCGCGCGCACGTGCCCTCGCTCGACGGCGTCGTGCACTCGATCGCGTTCGGACCCAAGGACGCGCTCGGCGGCAACTTCCTCGACACCGAGTGGGCCGACGTGGCCACGGCCGTCCAGGTCTCGGCGTACTCGCTGAAGTCGCTGACGATGGCCTGCCTGCCGCTGATCGAGGCGAACAAGGGCGCCGGCGGCTCGGTCGTCGGCCTCGACTTCGACGCGCAGGTGGCGTGGCCGGGCTACGACTGGATGGGCGTCGCCAAGGGCGCGCTCGAATCGACCTCGCGCTACCTGGCCAAGTACCTGGGTGAGAAGAACATCAGGGTCAACCTGATCTCCTCGGGCCCGGTCAAGACGATGGCCGCGAACAGCATCCCCGGCTTCGAGAAGTTCGAGGGTGTCTGGAACGAGAAGGCCCCGCTGGGCTGGGACCTGCGCGACGCGGACCCGGCCGCCCGGGGCGTGTGCGCACTGCTGTCCGACTGGTTCCCCAAGACCACCGGCGAGATCATCCACGTCGACGGCGGCCTGCACGCGATCGGCGCGTAACGCTCGAAACGTCTCCCGCAGCCCGATCGCCCGACCCACCCGGTCGTGGCGGTCGGGCTGTGTCGTCGTCGGCCGGGAGGGCGGACGGGCACGCGGGGCCGCCTGTGCACCGCGGCCCCGTTCGCGAACGGCACGGTGGGCGGGAGGGCGAAAACCCTCGTCAACCGGTCGCGGCGGCGATCGTCGCGGCGATGCCGATCAGCACGGTGATCAGCAGCATGATGCCCAGGATGCCGCCGAGTTGCCTGGCCGAGGACTTGTTCGGGTCCGGCGGCGCGAGCACCGTCTGCCGGAGCTCGTCGGTCGCGCCCGATTCGGCGGCCTTGCGGGCGAGGATCTCGTTGCGCGCGGTCGAGCGCGCGACTTCCTCCGCGTGGGCGCGCTCCTCGCGGGCCTTGCGAGCGGCCATGGCCCGCTCGTACCGCTCCTTGGAGGATTCGCCAGATGTAGCAGCCATGGGGACGAGTTTCGCAGACCCGCCCGGCCGGGCCGACCGGTGGGGTGGAGCGGGTCGCACGGCGACCGGGGGCCGGCCGGGGTGGGGCGAGCGGGAACTCCCGGTGACCGGTCGGGCGTTGTGCACGCGTAGGGACCCGCACCGAGGATGACCTTCCCCCCGAGTGCCGTACCGGGCGTTGTCGCAGGTCGGCGGCATCGGGGAAAAAGCTTCCCCTTACATGTATCCGGTCGTGCCCCGACCGATCGCCCGCCCGGCTCCTTCTCAGGGGTGGGGCCAGCCCTACTACGCAGGGGTGCCTGCCCCCCGATCAAGACACCGGTTCGCAGGATGTGGCCCCCGGTCGCCCGCCAATACCTTCGTGTGTGTCGAGGAAGACCCTCGGCGAAGCGGAGCACACAGGAGCGGGGACCAATGGCATCCAGGCGTAATTTCGCCGCCTCGATCGGTGGCTGGAGTGCACAGCATCGCAAGACGGCGGTATTCGGGTGGCTGCTGTTCGTGGTCCTCGCCGTCGTGATCGGCAACATGAGCGGGACGAAGGAGATCAGCAAGGCCGAGCGCGGTGTGGGGGAGTCCGGCCGGGCCGCACGGATCATCGACGACGCGGGGATCAAGGAGCCCGCGGGCGAGATGGTGCTGGTCCGCAGCGACAAGCTGGTCACCGAGGACACGAAGTTCCGCGCCGCGGTCGACGATGTGATCAACCGGGTCAACGCCACCCAGGTCAAGGGCGGCAAGGGCCCGGCCACCGAGCACATGCGTTCTCCGTTCGCCGGTGACGGCGGCATCTCCTCGGACAAGCATTCGGTGCTTATCCAGTTCGACATGACGGGCGAGGAGGACAAGGCCGCCGACAACATCCAGCCCGTGCTGGACGCGGTGGCCGAGGCCCGCAAGGCGCACCCGGACGTGGTGGTCGAGCAGTTCGGCGACGCCAGCGGCGAGAAGTGGTTCCAGGACACCATCGCCAAGGACTTCACCCGGGCCGAATGGACCGCCGTCCCGCTCGCCCTGGGCATCCTGCTCGTCGCGTTCGGCGCCGTGGTCGCGGCACTGCTGCCGGTGGCCCTGGCCCTGACCGCGTTCGTGGCCGCGGGCGGTCTGCTCGCGTTGAGCAGTCGGCTGATGCCGGTCGGCGACAGCGCCCAGTCGGTGATGCTGCTGATCGGCCTGGCCGTGGGCGTCGACTACTGCATGTTCTACCTGCGCCGTGAGCGTGAGGAGCGGGCCAAGGGACGCGACCCGGAGACCGCGCTGCGGATCGCCGCCGCCACCTCCGGCCGTTCCGTGCTGATCTCCGGCATCACCGTCATCGTCGCGATGGCCGGCATGCTCCTGTCCGGACTCAGCGAATTCGAGTCGATGGCCTCCGCGACCATCCTGGTCGTGCTCACCGCGGTGCTCGGCTCGCTCACTGTGCTCCCGGCGATCCTGTCGATGCTGGGCGACCGGGTGGACCTGGGCAAGATTCCCGGGCTCGCCAAGATGCGCCGTCCCACCGAGGGCAGCAAGGCGTGGGGCAAGATCCTGGGCGTGGTGCTGAGCCGGCCCAAGGGCACCGCGGTGCTCGCCGGCGGTCTGCTGATCGCGCTGACCGTCCCCGCGATCGGCATGAAGACCTCCGAACTGCCGATCGACAAGGAACTGCCGACCTCGCTGTCCATCGTGCAGACCTACCAGCACATCGAGAAGGCGTTCCCCGGCGGCCCGGCGCCCGCCCAGATCGTGGTCAAGGCGACCAACCCCGACGACCCCAGGCTCGCGGCGGCGTTCGACAAGCTGCGTGCCGAGGCGGTCGCCACCGGACAGATGCACGAGCCGATCGAGGTCGAGCGGCAGGGCGGCACGAACGTCTTCAAGGTCTCGGTCCCGCTCGCCGGCGGCGGCAACGACTCCACCAGCAACAAGGCCCTGGACACGCTCCGCGGCAAGGTCATCCCGAACACGCTGGGCAAGCTGGACGGCGTGGACGCCCCGGTGACCGGCAACACCGCCGGGTCGGTGGACTTCAACGACAAGCTCGACGACACGCGACTGCCGATCTTCGCCTTCGTGCTCGGCTTCGCCTTCCTGCTGATGCTGGTCTCGTTCCGCTCGATCGCCATCGCGGTCACCGCGATCGTGCTCAACCTGCTGTCGGTGGGCGCCGCCTACGGTGTGATGACGCTCGTCTTCCAGGAGGGCTACGGCGACTCGCTGGTGGGCACGGAGGCACCGGGCGCGATCGTCTCCTGGATCCCGATGTTCCTGTTCGTGATCCTGTTCGGCCTCTCGATGGACTACCACGTGTTCGTGGTCTCGCGAATCCGTGAGGCGTACGACAAGGGCATGGACACCAAGTCGGCCGTGTCGCACGGCATCCGCACCACCGCCGGGGTGGTGACCAGCGCGGCGACGATCATGGTCGCGGTGTTCGGGGTCTTCGGCACCCTGTCGATGCAGTCGATGAAGCAGTTCGGTGTCGGCTTGGCGGTCGCGGTCCTGCTGGACGCGACGATCATCCGCGGTCTGCTGCTGCCGGCCGTGATGACCCTGCTCGGCGACCGCAACTGGTACCTGCCCCGCTGGCTCGGCTGGCTGCCGCAGATGGACCACGGCGACGAGGCGATCGAGGCGCCGGCCCCGGCCGCCGAGCCGGTCCCCGCGTACGCCTCGGCCGGCGGCTACGGCACACCGACATACGAGACGGGTCGCCACCGGGGCGGCAACGGCTACGACGAGAGCGTGTCCGGCTCGCGCCGGATCCCGCGCCCGCCGGTCGGCTGACTGTCGAGCGCACGGTCGCCGGTGCGGGGCCGGCGACGACCGTGACGACCACCACCCCGTAGATCCGAGGAAAGCACGGGTCGGGACCGGATACTCGGTCCCGACCCGTCGTGCGTGGGGCGCGGTCGCCCGGCCCGGTCGGCGCGTGCCCGCTCCTCCTCGATCGAGTCCTGCGGTGCCGACCGGCAGTGCACAACGGCCGATGTCTGAGAGGCTGAACCCATGGCATCCCACCGACAGCGCAATCTTGTGGTGATGAGGCACGCGAAGGCCGAGTGGCCCGACGGGCCGGACCACGAGCGACCCCTGGCCGAACGCGGCCGCAAGGACGCGGCCGAGACCGGGCACCGACTGCTCGACCAGGGCATCACCCCCGATCTGGTGGTGTGCTCGCCGGCCGTACGCACTCGGGAGACCTGGCGGCTCGCGGGCAAGGCCTACGACCACAAGCCGCACACCGTCTACGACGAGCGGGTGTACGAGGCGAGCGCGCAGGCGCTGCTCTACCTCGTCCAGGAGACCCCCGACGAGGTCGACACACTGCTGCTGATCGGGCACAACCCGGGCGTGGCCACGCTGGTCAACGCGTTGGCGGGCAGCGGCGAGGACGACACGCTGGTGCGCCTGCGGGAGAAGTACCCGACCTCGGCGGTCGCGGTGCTGAGCCTGCACACCGCGTGGGCCGACCTTCAGGAGCGCTCGGCACACCTGGTTCGCTTCAGCACGCCGGCGACCTGACCCCCGACGTCCGGGCCCGCCCGGTCGCACCGTGTGTGGTGCGACCGGGCGGGCCCGGATTCGGTTCCGCGGGGGGCCGGCTACGCGTCCGCCGCGTCCGCCGCCTCGATCTCGTCCCGGGTCACGCCCAGCAGGAACAGCACGGTGTCCAGGAACGGCACGTTGACCGCGGTGTCGGCGGCCTCGCGCACCACCGGCTTGGCGTTGAAGGCCACCCCCAGGCCGGCGGCGTTGAGCATGTCCAGGTCGTTCGCGCCGTCGCCGATGGCGACCGTGGCGGTCAACGGCACCCCCGCGTCGGCCGCGAAGCCGCGCAGCAGCCGGGCCTTGCCCGCCCGGTCGACGATCTCGCCGACCACCCGCCCGGTGAGCCTGCCGTCCACCACCTCCAGGGTGTTGGCCGCGCTGTAGTCGAGCCCGAGCTGCTCCACGAGCGCGTCGGTGACCTGGGTGAATCCGCCCGAGACGATGCCCACCTTGTAGCCGAGCCGCTTGAGCGTGCGCACCAGGGTGCGCGCACCGCGGGTGAGCACGACCTGCTCGCGGACCTTGGCGATGGCGTCCTCGTCCAGCCCGGCGAGCAGCGCCACCCGGGCCCGCAACGACTCGGCGAAGTCCAACTCGCCGCGCATCGCGGCGGCGGTCACCTCGGCCACCTCGTCCAGGCAGCCGGCGTGCTCGGCCAGCAGCTCGATCACCTCGCCCTGGATCAGGGTCGAGTCCACGTCCATCACGATCAGCCGCTTGGCCCGGCGGCGCAGGCCGGAGGGCTGGACCGCGACGTCCACCCGGCGCTCGGCGGCCTCGGTGGCCAGCTCCAGGCGCAGCTTGTCCGTCTCGACGCCGGAGACCTGGAGCTCGATCGCGGTCACCGGGTACTTGGCGAGGCGGAATATCCGGTCGATGTTGGCGCCGGTGGCCGCGATCCGGTGCGCTATCCCGGCGAACGCGGCGGCCTCCAGCGGGTGGCCCAGCACGGTGACGTGCGAGCGGCCCTCGCCGCGCGGACGGTTGTCGCCGACACCGGAGAGGATCTCCGCCTCCAGCCGCTCGCCGTCCGCCCAGCGGTGCACGCCGGCCCGCAGCCGGCCCTCGTCGGTCGGCGTGGTGATCAGGACGCACAGCGTGAGCCGGCCCCGGGTGACGGTCTGCTCGACGTCGACGACCTCGACGGAGTGGCCGGCCAGGATCTCGAAGAGGCTCGACGTCACCCCCGGCCGGTCCTTGCCGAAGATCTTGACGAGAAGAGTGCGCGGCGCATTCATGATGCTTCACGGTACCGGCCGTTCGAGGGCACGCGCGTCACCGGTCCACGGTACGAACACCGCGGCCGGCCGCACGGCGGCGGAATCTACCCAGGCCAGGGGCCGTCCCGGGTCGGCGCCTGCGGGTCGGGCGGGGGTGGCGGGCGATACGCCGGGGCGGGCCTGTTCGAATACGGCGGGCCCGGTGGCGCCGCCGCGCCGGGCGGGCGCGGCGCGCCGGGGTGCGCCGGGCGGCCGGGCGGATACGGCGCGGCCGGCGGCCGGTGCGGCGGCGGCGCGGCACGGGTGGGCCGCGCCGGGCCCGAGGCCGCAGCCGGGGCGACCGGGTCGGTCCGGCGGTAGCGCACCCAGTCGGCGACCGCGCCGCCGATGAAGCCGGCACACCCGCCCCACAGCAGACCGAGCACCAGGGTCCACAGGTAGTCCGCGTGCAGCGACACCGACGCACCCGGAGACACCACTCCGCCCAGGATGTTCACCGCGACCTTGAGCTGGAGCTGCATCAGATAGGCGACGACCAGCAGGCCGCCCGCGAGGGTGACCGCGAACCGCCACGCGTGTTGCAACGGACGCACCGACGCGGGCGCGCGCAGCGCCATCACGGTCGCGCCGAGCAGCAGCAACAGCGCGGAGAACAGCGGGACGAACCACGCCCGCGAGTCGAACTCGGCCAGCCGGTCGATCCGGATCGGCAGACCGTCCCCGGCGGAAGCCTTGACCAACTTGCCCAGCGGGCCGGGCAGACCGAAGGAGAAACCGCCGACCTCGGTCGGCGCGCTGGTCGTGGCCTTCCACGGGATGCCCAGGCCGAGCGAGGCCAGCAACCAGACCGCGTTGGGCAGCGCGAAGAACATGCCGCCGATCATCCGCTTCGGCGCGGGCGCGGCGGCGGCCACGAACGGGGTGCCCACGATCCCGGTGACCACCGCGGTGATCAGTACCGCGAGCAGACCCGCGATCGGGGCCCGCAGCACCGCGCGGTGCCGCAGCCACCCGAGCGGCAGCGGCCCGCGCGCGGACACCGCGACCGTGGCCAGCAGGGTGATCAGCAACCACAACGCGCCGAAGACCAGCGTGCCGCTCACCTCGGTCTCGAACCGGGCCGCCGCGCCGAGATCGAAGATGCCGATCAGATCCTGCGCCTGCCCGCCGCTCACCTGGGAGACGAACTCGTCGATCGGCAGCGAGTCCTTGCCCAGCGACACCACCACGCCCAGCGCGGCCATGGTGAACACCAGGACCCGCACGCCGTGCACGACCAGATCCAGCGCGCCGATCACCAGCCGATGACGCAGCGGACGCAGGAACAACCAGCCCAGCACGAGCGCGCCGATCAAACCGATGCCGAGCAGCATGATGTCGACCTTGCCGCTGCCCTGCGCGAGCGAGACGTCGCCGGTGAGTCGGCTGAGGATGTCGTTGCTCGGAGTGCCCTCCTCGGCGCCCTTCAGGTCGACCGTGCCACCCACCGCCAGTGCGATCACCGCCGCGATCAGCGCGGGCATCGTGCTCGACGGCAGGCTGTTCGCGCCCAGCAACCACAACGCCAGCCACGCCGCCACGGCCATCGCCACGAACGCGGCGAGCACCGCGCCGAGCGCGTGCAGCCAGGGGGCCACGCCGCCCCACGGCGCCGGGCCCGCCGGTGGTCGGGCCGAAGGCGGGTCGTGCTGCGGTGCGTTGTGCTGTTGCTGGTTCCAGGACACAACCGCTCCTGTCACGTGCGACCCGACTGCCGGATGAGCGGGACAAACTCGACTATCGAGCGCACCGACGCGCGCGTCAACGGATTCGGCCGTACTGCGCACCCGCGAGTGCGGTCCGGGCGTGGTTGTCATCCTCCGTCAGAGTGGTTTCCCTGCCCTCAAGGATGAGAAAGCCTGCCCGAGCGGCCCCCGCGTCCCTACACTCTCCAAGAGTGGGGGACAGCTACGCGCCAGAAGGACCGGCAGTGCCGCACCTGACCGTCGGCACCAGCGCCGGAACGCCCGTGATCCTGGATCCCGGGCGGGAACACATCGTCGGTCGTGACCCGTCCTGTGCGATCGTGCTCGACGATCGCCGTGTGTCGCGCCGGCACGCGGTCCTGCGAGTGGGCGCCGACGGCTGGGAGTTCGTCGACGGCAACAGCGTCAACGGCTCGTGGATGCGCGGCAATCGGGTGCATCGCGTGGTCGTGGGCCAGGGCTGCGAGGTGTTGCTCGGCGACCCGGACGACGGCGACCCGCTGCGCCTCGCGCCGGAGTCGACCGCCACCGAGGTGGTGCCGCCGCGCGTGGTGCACCACGACCACGTACAGATTCCCGAGCCGCCGCGCCGGAGCGAACCGCCGCCGCGCCGCGCCGAACCACCGCGCACCCCCGAACCGCCCTATGTGCCCGAGCCGCCCCGGCAAGTGCCGGACCGCGCACGCCCGTTGGGTCGCGCGCAGATCGGTGCCGGGCCGCCCGCGGATCCGCGCCCGAGCGTGGACCGGGCGCCGAGCATGGTCATCCCGCTCCCGGTGCGCACCCTGCGGATCGGCCGCGCGCTGGACAACGACCTGGTGCTCACCGACCTGATGGTCTCCCGGCACCACGCCGAGCTGCGCACCACGCCCGGCGGCCGGCGCGAGATCGTCGACCTGGGCAGCCACAACGGCACCTACCTCAACGGGCAGCCGATCGAACACGCGCTGCTCGGCGAAGCCGACCTGGTCGGCATCGGGCACGCCACCTTCCGGCTCGACGGCCAGGAGTTGCGCGAGTTCATCGACACCGGCGAGGTGTCGCTGGAGGTGCAGAACCTCACCGTCACGGCCGGCAAAAGAGTCCTGCTCGACAACGTCTCCTTCCCGCTCGCCGAGCGCAATCTGCTGGCCATCGTGGGCGGTTCGGGCGCGGGCAAGTCCACCCTGCTCGGCGCGCTCACCGGCAGCCGGCGCGCCGCCAGCGGCAAGATCCTCTACGACGGCCGCGACCTCTACGCGAACAACGCCGAACTGCGCCAGCGGATCGGCCTGGTGCCGCAGGACGACATCCTGCACGCCCAGCTCACCGCGCGCACCGCGCTGCGTTACGCCGCACAGTTGCGCTTCCCCGAGGACACCGAGGCGTCCGAGCGCGAGCGCCGGGTCGAGGAGGTGATCGCCGAGCTGAGCCTGGACAAGATGCCGCGCGGCGCCACCGCGCCGTACGCCGACACCAAGGTCAGCAGCCTCTCCGGCGGCCAGCGCAAACGGGTGAGCGTGGCCGTCGAACTGCTCACCAAGCCGTCCGTGTTGTTCCTGGACGAGCCGACCTCCGGCCTGGACGAGGGCCTGGAACGCTCGGTGATGGAGAAGCTGCGCGAACTCGCCGACGACGGCCGCACGGTCATCGTGGTCACCCACAGCACCCGCAGCCTGAACGTCTGCGACCGGGTGCTGGTACTCGCCCCGGGCGGTCGGATCGCCTTCTTCGGACCGCCGGACGAGGCGCTGCCGTTCTTCGGCAAGGGCGACTGGCCCGAGGTCTTCAAGATGTTCGACGACGAGCCGGACCGCGACTACGAGGGTCCGTTCCGCCGTTCGGAACTCTACGGCCGATACATAGAGGTGGGCCGCGACCGGGCGCACGCCGAACAGGGCGAGCGACCGCAGGCGAAACCGCCCAAGCCGCAGGGCTGGTTCTCCCAACTCGGCACGCTCTCCCGGCGCTACCTCGCGGTGATCGCCTCGGACCGCAAATACCTGGCGCTGCTGGCGATAGCGCCGCTGTTCCTGGGGATGTTGTGCCGGGTGATCCCCGGCAAGCTGGTCAGCCCGGAGGGGTCGCCGCCGGGTTCGAACCAGGAGGCGACCACCAAACTGCTCGTGCTGTTCGTGATCAGCGGCCTGATGGGCACCGCGACCGCGGTCAACGAGCTGATCAAGGAGCGCGCCATCTACCGGCGCGAACGCAGCGCCGGGCTCTCGGTGTCCGCCTACCTCGGCTCGAAGATGATCGTGCTCGGGATGATCTCCGCACTCCAGGGCGTGGTGCTCACCGCGGTCGCCCTGGTCGGGGAGAAGTTGCCCGCCAAGGGCGTGGTGATCAGCCCGCCGATCATCGAGATCGGCATCGCGGTGGTGCTGTCCGCGATAGCGGCGATGGCGGTGGGCCTGGTGGTCTCCGCCTCGATCGGCAGCGCGGAGTTGGCCATGCCGCTGCTCGTGGTGATCGCCATCGTGCAAGTGGTGCTGTGCGGCGGCCTGTTCCCGCTCAACGGCAAGGCCGGCATCGAGCAGATCTCCTGGCTGGCCCCGGCCCGCTGGGCCTTCGCCGCGGCCGGCAGCACGATAGATCTGGCCACCCAACTGCCGCGGAATCCCGGCGAGTCGCCGGATCCGCTGTGGAAGCACGACCCGAAGGTCTGGTACCGCAACATCGGCATCCTGACCGGCCAGATCGCCGTCTACGGCCTGATCGCGCTGCTCATGCTCCGGCGCCTGGACCCCAAGACCAAGCGCAAGCGCGGGAGCCGGTGAAGCTCGCGCCCGAGTGCGGCTCAGGCCCGGTCCGGCTCCAGGGCCGCGCCGTACGCCGCCACCATCGCCCGGCGACAGGCCCGCTCCAGCGGGGCGAGCGCGCCGAGCCGGGCGGATATCTCCGCCGCGCTGACCGCCGCGCCGTCCTCGCGACCGGCCACGGTCAACACCGCGTGGATGCGCCGCGCCTGGTCGAGCACCCGGCCGGCGCGACCCGGATGGCCGGGTGCGACCCGGGTGTCCGAGTCCTTGCGGTACAGCCCGGCCAGGGCGCGCTGCGCCGCCGGGCCGCCGCCGGCCACGTCCAGTCGGGTCAGATCCTCGATCGCGTCGCGCATCGCCTCGGCCAGCTCGCGCTCCGCCTCGGCCAGGAACGGTCCCGGGGCGGGCCGGTCGCTCACCTCGATCATCTGCCAGGCGACCCGCACGGTGGCGTCGCCGTTCGAGCCGTGCCGGGTCACCCCGGGCACCAGGCCGTACGCGGCGCCCGGGGCGCCGACCGTGATCGCCGCCTCGCCCGCGTCCAGCGCCAGGTCGTTGAAGGCGGGCGGGCCGGGCAGCGCCAGCGGATCACCCGACACCGGCAGGGCCAGCCGCAGACCGGTCACGCCCAGCGCTCGCAGCCGACCCAGGGCCAGCGACAGGCCGACGGGCATGTTTTCGCCCGGTACGCCCGTCACCCGATGCGGTTCGTCCGTTCCGACGATCTCGGACACCGCGTCGTCGGGCGGTACGCGCCCGGCCAGCAGGGCATTGCCCCATGCGACGAGAAGTCCGGAGCGAGGTTCGGCAAGCATGCGGACAAGCGTAAGGGGCGTCACAACGCTCCCGGACACGACCGGAGGTCGCTCGGTGTCATAGGTTTCTCCCGGACCGGGTGCAACAACGCGGACCACGGAGCGAGGCGGTGATCCCACACAAGGGGATGCCGTCCGGCGGCGTAGCGCACGATGGGGAGCTGGCAGGCGATGAGCGACGTTCTCGAACTGGTTGACGTATCGGTGGTGCGCGACGGTCGCCCTCTGGTGGACCAGGTCACCTGGTCGGTCGCGGAAGGCGAACGCTGGATCGTCGTCGGCCCCAACGGCGCCGGCAAGACCACGGTGCTGCAACTGGCGTCCACCTATCTGTTCCCCACCACCGGCACGGTCGCCGTGCTGGGCGAGAAGCTGGGCACGGTCGACGTGTTCGAGCTGCGACCGCGGGTCGGGATGGCCTCGGCGGCGCTCACCGACAAGCTGCCCCGCCGCGAGCGGGTGCTGGACATCGTGCTGACCTCGGCCTACGGGATGACGGCCAAGTGGCACGAGCGCTACGACGCCGAGGACGAGCAGCGCGCCCGCCGGCTGCTCGACCAGTTGGGCATGGCGGAATACGTCGAGCGCCGGTTCGGCACGCTGTCCGAAGGCGAGCGCAAGCGGGTGCAGATCGCCCGTGCGCTGATGACCGACCCCGAGCTGTTGCTGCTCGACGAGCCGGCCGCCGGGCTCGACCTGGGCGGGCGCGAGGACCTGGTCCGCCGGCTCGGCACGCTTGCCGCCGACCCGTACGCGCCGTCGATGATCCTGGTCAGCCACCACGTCGAGGAGATCCCGCCCGGCTTCACGCACATCCTGATGATCCGTCAGGGACGGGTGATGGCGGCCGGCCCGATCGCCGACACGCTCAACTCGCGCAACCTTTCGCACTGCTTCGGTCTGCCGCTGATCGTCGAGCAGCAGTACGGGCGTTGGTCCGCCCGCGGGCTGCCGATGCCGGAGGCACCGGAGACGCAGGGCTGACCCGAGCCGCTTCCCCGGCTGATCGTTTTCGGCCGAGAAGCATCTGCTGCTCGGCGCGCCCACGATCTACGATGAACACGTGGACGCATGGATGTGGTGGCTCATCGCGGTCGGGGCGTTCGGCATCGTCGGGGTGCTCAGCTCCTTCGTGGAGATGGGCATGTTCGCGGTCGGGGCCGCCGCCGCGGCCGCGGCCGCCGGCGCCGGTGGCAACTTCCTGATCCAGTGCATCGTGTTCGCCCTCGTGTCGATCGCACTGCTCGTGTTCGTGCGCCCGATCGTGGTCCGGCACAACAATTCGCCCGGAACCCGCACCGGCATCGAGGCACTCAAGGGCACCAGCGCCGTGGTCCTGGAACGCGTCGACGAGAACGGCGGCCGGATCAAGCTGGCCGGCGAGGTCTGGTCGGCCCGCACCCTGGACTCCACCGCCGTGTTCGAACCCGGGGCTCGGGTGGACGTAGCGGACATCGTGGGCGCCACCGCAGTGGTGATGTGACGCCCGATCGATTGCGCCGATCGTGTTGACGTCCCACGTCGGCCCGCGAACCCCTAGGCTCGACACAGCCTTGCATTTCAAAGGCAACCGCAGGCAAGCAGGACCTCGGGAGAGATCGTGAAGGCCACCGCCGTCATCGTCCTGGTCGTACTCGTACTGCTGGTGGTCGTCGCCCTGGTCAAGACGGTCAAGGTGATCCCCCAGGCGAGTGCCGCCATCGTGGAGCGTTTCGGGCGATACACCCGCACGCTGCACGCCGGACTCAACATCCTCGTACCGTTCATCGACCGGATCCGGCAGATGATCGACCTGCGCGAGCAGGTCGTGCCGTTCCCGCCGCAACCGGTGATCACCGAGGACAACCTCGTCGTCCAGATCGACACCGTCATCTACTTCCAGGTCACCGACCCGCGCGCGGCCACCTACGAGATCGCCAACTACATCCAGGCGATCGAGCAGCTCACCATCACCACGCTGCGCAACATCATCGGTGGCATGGACCTCGAACAGACCCTCACCTCGCGCGAGGAGATCAACGCGGGGCTGCGCGGCGTGCTCGACGAGGCGACCGGCCGCTGGGGCATCCGGGTCAACCGGGTCGAACTCAAGGCGATCGAGCCGCCGCCCTCCATCCAGGACTCGATGGAGAAGCAGATGCGCGCCGAGCGGGACAAGCGCGCGGCGATCCTGACCGCCGAGGGCCACCAGCGTTCGCAGGTGCTCACCGCCGAAGGTGACAAGGAAGCCGCCGTGTTGCGCGCCGAGGGTGAGCGCCAGGCCGCGGTGATCCGGGCCGAGGGTGAGGCGCGCGCGATCGAGACCGTCTTCGAGGCGATCCACGCGGGCGAGGTGGACAACAAGCTGCTCGCCTACCAATACCTCCAGATGTTGCCGAAGATCGCCGAGGGCAGCTCGAACAAGTTGTGGATCCTGCCCAGCGAGGTCACCCGCGCACTGGAGGGCATCGGCGACGCGGTCGGCAATCTCGCCACGAACGGCTCCGGCCCGGCACACCGCGTGCCGCAGGTGCCGGTCGAGGAGGAGCCGGCCTGGCCCGGTTCGGGCACGCCCGTCCCGCCGGGGCGCAAGGCGCCGATCGCCAACGGCGCATCCTCGGCACCGCGTCCGTCCGCCGAGCCGCCCGCCGTGCCCCCGCCGTCGGCCGAGCCGCCGCGCCGGGGTGGACCGCCGGCCGGCGAGGTCGAACCTCCGCACATCGAGCGGGGTCATCGCCCGCCGCGATGAGCTGCCGGCCTCGGCTGCGATGATCTCTGGCGTTACGGCCGCGGGGACGCTCGACGTCCTCCCGGCGCCAGGATCGTCGCGGCGAAGCGGGTGCACATGGACTGGTGGGAAGCGTTGGCGATCTTCGCCGCGGGTATCGCGGCCGGCGGGATCAATACGGTGGTCGGATCCGGCACGCTGATCACCTTCCCGGTACTCCTCGCCTTCGGCTACTCGCCGGTGACCGCGAACGTGTCCAACACGATCGGCCTGGTGCCGGGTTCGATCAGCGGCGCGATCGGGTATCGGCGCGAACTCGAAGGCCAGCGGCCCCGGTTGATCCGGCTCGGGCTGGCCTCGCTGCTCGGCGGCCTGACCGGCGCGATCCTGCTGCTCACGCTGCCCGACAGCGCGTTCAAGGCGATCGTGCCGGCGCTGATCGTGCTCGCGCTGGTGCTCGTGGTGCTGCAACCGCGCCTGGCCAAGCGGCTGGCCGCCCGGCGGGCGGAGAACGGCTCGGCGTCGGAGGGGCCCCGGCACGGCGGCGCGTTGTTGTGGGTGGCCGTGTTCGGAACCGGCATCTACGGCGGCTACTTCGGCGCGGCGCAAGGCGTCCTGCTGCTGGCGCTGTTCGGCGTGTTCATCGCGGAGAACCTGCAGCGGATGAACGCGGTGAAGAACGTGCTCGCCGGCATCGTCAACGGCGTCGCGGCGATCGTGTTCATGCTCGTCGCCGACGTCGCGTGGTGGGTGGTGCTGTTGATCGCGTGCGGCTCGGTGATCGGCGGCCAGATCGGCGCCAAGGTCGGCCGCCGGCTGCCGCCCACGGCACTGCGCGCGGTGATCGTCGTGGTGGGCCTGGTCGCGGTGGTGCGGCTGCTGTTGTGACGACGGCATTGCCGGTTCGACCTCCCCTACCCTGGCCCCCTCGAATCGGGGAGGTGGCCGGATGGCCCTGGAGATGCGCGAACAGTGCGAACGATGCGAGGTGGCACTCGGTGCGCAGGATCCGGCCCGGATCTGCTCGTACGAATGCACCTTCTGCGAACCGTGCAGCGCCACGATGGACGACACCTGCCCCAACTGCGGCGGCGAACTCGTCCCCAGGCCGCGCCGCGCGGAACCGGCGGTCGGCTAGGCCCTGTCCGGCGGATCCCCGTGGATCGGGCCCGGGCCCGGTTCGCCGCCGACCTGCGGTGTCGTGAAACGATGCCCGGCATGCCGGTCACGTCGCACGCCGTAGGTCTCGCCGCAGGGGTCGTCCTGGACGCCGCCTTCGGCGACCCCCGCCGAGGTCACCCCGTGGCCGGCTTCGGGAGTGCGGCGGGTCGGCTGGAACAGGCCCTGTACCGCGACGACCGCGCCCGCGGCCTCGGCTACACGGCGCTGTGCGTCGGCGCCGGCGTCGGCCTGGGCCTGGCCCTGCGTCGCGCCGTCGCCGGCCGCCCCCTCGCCGACGCCGTGGTCACCGCCGGCTGCACGTGGGCCGTCCTCGGCGGCACCACCCTGCGCCGCGAGGCCCGGCTGATCGCCGCCCCGCTGGTGGCCGGCGACCTGCCCGCCGCCCGAGCCGCGCTGCCCCGACTGGTCGGCCGCGACCCGGCCCGCCTGGACGACAAGGGCATCGCCCGCGCCGTCGTCGAATCGGTCGCCGAGAACACCTCCGACGCCGTGGTCGCCCCGTTGTTCTGGGGCGCCGTCGCGGGCGTTCCGGGCCTGCTGGGCTACCGCGCGATCAACACCCTCGACGCGATGGTCGGCCACCACACGCCGCGGTACGAGAACTTCGGCTGGGCCTCGGCCCGCCTGGACGACGCGGCCAACTGGCTGCCCGCCCGCCTCACCGGCCTGCTCACCGTCGCCGCCGCCCCCGTCGTCGGCGGCGACCCCGCCCGCGCCCTGGCGGTGCTGCGTCGGGACGGCGGCAGCCACCCCAGCCCCAACGCGGGCCGCTGCGAGGCGTCCGCCGCCGGGGCCCTGGACGTGCGCCTGGGGGGCCGCAACGTCTACGCCGGCCGCACCGAGGACCGCCCCGCGCTCGGCGACGGCCCACCGCCGAGCCCCACCGACATCCACCGCGCGAACCGACTCAGTGCCGCCGTCGGCCTGGCCTCGGCGGCACTGGCCGTCGCCGTCGTCGCCGCCCGCGCCGCGACGCGCACCCGCAGGACGCGTCGATGACCGGCGCGCCCTCGGCCCGGACCCGTACGGCACCCCGCCTCCGAAAGGCCATGCGATGAACGGCGCCCTCCTGGTGGCCGGCACCACCTCCGACGCGGGCAAGAGCGTCGTGGTCGCCGGGCTGTGTCGACGGCTCGCCCGCGAGGGCGTCAAGGTCGCGCCGTTCAAGGCGCAGAACATGTCGCTCAACTCGATGGTCACCGCCGACGGCGCGGAGATCGGCCGCGCCCAGGCGATGCAGGCCGCCGCCGCGCGGATCGAGCCGGAGGCGGTGATGAACCCGGTGCTGCTCAAGCCCGGCGGGCTGATGAGCAGTCAGGTCGTGCTGCTGGGCAAGCCGATCGCCGAGGTCGGCGCGCTGAACTACCGGGACCTGAAGCCGCGTTTGTTCGAGGCCGTGCTGGAGTCGCTGGCCGACCTGCGGGCGCGCTACGACGTCGTGGTGTGCGAGGGTGCGGGCAGCCCGACCGAGATCAACCTGCGCGACCGCGACATCACCAACATGGGCCTGGCCCGGGCCGCGAACCTGCCGGTGCTCGTGGTCGGCGACATCGACCGGGGCGGCATCTTCGCGTCCTTCTTCGGCACCCTCGCGCTGCTCTCGGCCGAGGACCAGGCGCTCGTCTGCGGTTTCGTGATCAACAAGTTCCGCGGCGACGCGCGCCTGCTCGACCCGGCGCTGAAGCGAATGCGCGAACTCACCGGGCGTCCCGTCCTGGGCGTGCTGCCGTTCCTGGGCGGCCTGTGGCTGGACGTGGAGGACTCGCTCGCGCTCGACGCCGACCGGGGCACGCCCGAGCCGCCGCTGGGGCCGGACATCCTGCGGGTCGCGGTGTTGCGGCTGCCGCGGATCAGCAACTTCACCGACATCGACGCGCTTTCCGTCGAACCCGGCGTCGTGGTGCGCTTCGTGAGCACGCCCGGCGAGATCGCCGACGCCGACTTGGTGGTACTGCCCGGCACCCGGGCCACCGTCGCCGACCTGGCCTGGCTGCGCGAACGCGGCCTGGACACCGCGCTGGCCCGCCGCGTCGCCGAGGACCGGCCCGTGCTCGGCATCTGCGGCGGCTACCAGATGCTCGGCGGGTGGATCCACGACGACGTGGAGAGCCGCGCGGGCAGCGTGCCCGGTCTGGGCCTGCTCCCGGTCCGGATACGCTTCGCCGCCGACAAGACGCTGGCCCGCGCACGCGGCTTCGCCGACGGCGAGCCGGTGACCGGGTACGAGATCCATCACGGCATCGTCGACGTCGAGGCCGGCGAGCCGGTGTTCACCGCCGCCGACGGCAGCGCGCTGGACGGCTGCCGGGTCGGCGCGGTGACCGGCACGCTGTGGCACGGCGCGCTGGAGAACGACGGATTCCGCCGGGCGTTCCTGACCCGGACCGCCGAACTGGCCGGCCGACGGTTCCGCGTCTCGCCCGACACCTCGTTCGAGGCGGCCCGGCAGCGCCGGCTGGACGCGCTGGGCGATCTGGTCGCCGACCACCTGGACAACGCGGCGGTGGACCGACTGATCACCGCGGGCGCCACCCCCGGTCTGCCCTTTGTGCCACCCGGCGCGTAGATCCGGGGGAAATACCCCGGACGAGTCGCCGCCCGATCGCCGATGATGGGATTTCGGGGCGTTCACGCACGTGCAGACGGGGCGGAAGGGCGGGGGTCACCATGCGGATCCTGCTGGCCGGAGACACGCACGGCAATACCGGGCACGTGCGGCGGCTGCTCGACGCCGCCGCCGGGCTCGACGTCGATCTGGTCTTCCAACTGGGCGACTTCGGCTTCTGGGAGCACGAGGCGTCCGGCGTGCGCTACCTGGACGAGGTCAACCGCGCCGCCCGCTCGCGCGGCGTCGACGTGTACTTCCTGGACGGGAACCACGACAAGACCTCGCTGCTGATGCAGTCCTACGGCGACCGGCGGGACGAACACGGCTTCGCGATCGTGCGCCCCCGGGTGCGCTACGCGCCCCGCGGGCACCGCTGGTCCTGGCGCGGGACCAACTTCCTCGCCTTCGGCGGTGCGCTCTCGCTGGACCGCGAGCAGCGGCTGGCCGAGGAGCGCCGGCGCTACGAGAAGGCACTGCGCAAGGAGAGCTTCCGGCGCGGCGCGGGTCGCCCGCCCGGCGACGTGCGCGACTTCGCGGGCAGCCTGTGGTTCCCCGAGGAGGAGGCCACCGACGCGGACGTGGAGGCCGTCCTGGCCGACCCCGCGCCGGTCGACATCCTGCTCACCCACGACAAACCGCTGCGTACCGCGCCCGAGTTCAACCGCAAGGGCGACCCGCGCTGCGTGCCCAACCAACAACGCGTCCAGTGCCTGGTGGACGCCTACCGACCCGCCCTGGCCGCGCACGGCCACCTGCACTTCCGGTACACCGAGGAACTGGTCCACCCGGACGGCTCGTGCACCCGCGTCGAGGGCCTGGCCGCCGACCCGATGGCCTCCTACGACGTGCCCGGCTACCACGTCCCCGACTCCTGGCACCTCCTCGATCTCGCCGACCCGACTCCGACCCCGACCGCGGAACCCGACGCCGACACCGTCGAGGCGGGCACCGGCTCCTGACGGCGGGGCCACGGGTCCGAGGCCCCGCCGCCGTCGCCGCCTCGCGGTCGAGGCGGCAACCGGTCCGGACCGAGCCCGATTCGAGGCCGAACGGGCGGACCACGCACCGGCCGAGTCGGCCGGCCGCCGATGCACGAGCAGCGGGTACGACAGGGTGCGGACCCCGTGCCCACGGTGTCCGGGCACGTCGATAACCTCGGCGAACACATGATCGGATCGCCGATTCGGGGCCGGGGGCGGAATCATCGGGCCGGCGGTCCAGGGGAGGACTGGCATGTCCGACATGCCCACAGCCGCCGACGGCGCACATCCGCCGCGCGGCGCATCGACCAGTGGACCCACCGAGTCCGAGAGCGAGCACGAACGCCGGCCCGAGGGCCGGGACCCGGCGACGGCCGAGGTCCACCCGGAGCGGATACCCGCCGCCGGCGCCGGCGGCGACGACCCTGCCACCGCGCCCGCCGCCGCGCAGCCCGTCGCGCCCGCGACACTCGCCGCACCCCCGTACGCGCCGATTTCCCGAACGCCCGGATTCCCCGACGCCCAAGTCGGCTTCTACGGCCCCCTGCCCTTCATCCCGCCGCCCGACCAGCAGCGCCGCAACGCCCGTCGCCACCTGCTCGCCGCGGCCGCCGGCGTGCTCGCGATCCTGGCGCTGCTCGCATCCCTCGCCGTCGGCGGTGTCTTCGACACCCCCACCTCCCCGGCCGCCGCGCCGATCGCGGAGCAAAACGGTGCCGAGACCTCCTCGAAGACCGAGGACAAGGCCCCGGTCACCCGGATCGCGGTCGCCGACGTGGCCTTCCTGACCGACAACCGCACCCAGGCCCTGAAGGCCGGCAACGCCGACGCGTTCGTCACCGGCATCGACCCGGCCGCCGGCGAACTGCTGGCCGCCCAGCGCCGGTTGTTCGCCAACCTGCGACTGTTCCCGTTCACCAGCGTCGAATTCCGGCCACCGACCGCGGCCATCGACGCGGGCACCGACGCGGGCCCGCTCACCCGCGACGTCAACGTCGTATTCGCCCACCAGGTGACCGGCGTGGACAGCGAGCCGATCGCCGAGCGCTACATCTGGACCCTCTCGCGCGCCTCGATCGACGCCCCGCTGCTGATCACCAAGATCGTCGGCGGCTCGACCCGAGGCGGCGGCAACGCCTACCCCGCGCCCTGGGACGAGAGCGAACTCGCGCTGATCGAACGCCCACACGTGCTGCTCGCCGTCCCCGCCAAGAACAAGGCGAAGGCCGCGACCTGGGCCGACCGTGCGGAGAGCGCCCTCAAGAAGAACCTGGCGGTGTGGAAGGGCCCGACCATCACGCCGCAGCGCTACGTCGTCTACATCACGCCCGACCACGACACCTTCACCCGTGCGCTGTCCGGCAACGACCTGCCCAACGTCACCGGCGTGTGCCGCACCATGCCGCCGGCCCGCCCGACCGGCCGCGACCAGCCGATGGCCGGCAGCCGGATCACCCTGGACGGCTCGGACAGCATGTTCACCAAGGGCGACAGCGAACAGCAGACCCACCTGATGCGACACGAACTCGGCCACGCGATGGTCGCCGAGTTCGAACGCGGCGGCGAGGGGCCGCCGCTGTGGGTCTCCGAGGGCTTCGCCGAATACCTCGCCTGGACCGACCTCTCGCTCGCCGAGTGGTTCCAGCCGGACGCCCGCGAGCAGGTCCGGGCGGGCAAGTTCAGCGGCAAGCTGCCCACCGACGCCGAGGTCAACTCGCCCGACGTGAAGACCTCGACCGTCGGCTACCACTACAGCATGCTCACCATCCGCTACATCGCGGAGAAGTACGGCGCGGCCAAGGCCGACTCGTTCGTGGTCGCCGTCTACAAGGACTCCACCCCGGCCGCCCTGGACGCCGCGCTCAAGGAGGCGACCGGCCTGGACCGGGACACCTTCGAGAGCAACTGGGCCAAGTACGTCAAGACCAAGGTGGGCAACTGACGTGCACCCGTACGACCCGTACGGTGTATGGCCGCACGCCGTCGAACCACGGCGCTCCCGACCGTGGGCGATCTGCGTCGCACTGCTCGGCGGCCTGCTCTCGTTCTCCTTCGTGCTCGGCGCACTCTCGACCGGTGGCCGGTTCGTCCGACTCGACAGCGCCGAACGACTGCTCGGCCACGACGGGTCGACGTCGGACCCGGCCGCCGACCACGCCGCCCCCGGCACACCCGCCGCACCCGGGCCGGGAGACGCGACCGCGTACTCCGACCGGATCGGCAACCGCGCGTACGCCCGGCTGGCCGCCCTGGTCACGAACCGGTCGGCGGCCTTCGAGCGCGGCGACGAAGCCGCCTTCCTGGCCCGGGTCGACCGGCAGGACCCGACCCTGTTCGACGGCCAGCGCCGGTTGTTCACCAACCTGCGGAAGGTGCCCTTCGACACCGCCCGCTGGCGGCCGATCGGCGCCGGCAGGACGGTCACCGCCGACGGCTCCAGCCCGGACCGGGCCGGCACCGCCGCCGCCTGGCCGGTGACGGTCAGCGCGAACGTCGCCTTCGAGCACGCCATCACCGGCGTCGACCTGAGCCCCGTCCCGGAGACCTACGTCTGGAAGGCCCGCTGCACCGGTCCCGACGACCCGTGCACCCTGGTCGACCTGGCCGGCGCCGGCGACGCCGACACCGAGACGGGCTTCGCCGGCTACCCCGCCGCGTGGGACCTGTGGGACCTGCGCGTGGAACGGCGCCCGCACGTACTGCTGATGGCCCCCGGGCCCGACGCGGCCGCGCTGCGCCGGAGCGCGGACCTGGCCGAACAGGCCGCCGTGTACACGCTCGGCGCCTGGAAGGGCGGCGCCGGCACCTCGCCCGGCTTCGCTCTCGTGCTGACCTCGTCGCGAGCGTCCTTCGGCAGGCTGTACAGCAGCGACGACGTGCAGGAGTGGGCGGCGGGCTACGCACTGGCCATGCCCGGGACCGACCGACCCGTCGGCGGCGTGCGCATGGTGGTGGACGACGACCAACTGGCCGGCGACGCGGCCTTCGCGCCGCTCCTGCTCCGGCACGAGATGACGCATGCCCTGGTCGCCCCCCTGGCCCGGTCCGGCCGCGATGCCGAACTGCCGACCTGGCTGGCCGAAGGGTTCGCCGACTGGCAGGCGGAGGCCGACCGGCCGCTCGCACCGGTGGTCACCCACAACATCCGCGCACTGATCGACCGGGGCGGATTCACCGGCACACCGCCCGCCGAGGAAGACTTCGAGACCAGCGACGAGGATCGGGTCGAGAACGCCTACAACCTGGCCCACCTGATGGTGCGCTACCTGGCCCGGACCTTCGGCGCGGAGCGGGTGTGCGCGTTCTACACGGACGTCGTCACCGGCCGCCACGTGTCCGTGGACGAGGCGCTGACCGCGACCTTCGGCGTCGCACCGGACCGACTCCGCAGCGACTGGGCGGCCTGGATCCGCAAGACCGTCTGACCACCGGGCCCGCGGACGACGAGGCCGCCGGGGGACACGCAGCCCCCGGCGGCCTCGCCCGGTCCTCACCCGCGGTCCGGCGTCAGGCGCCCATCGCGAGCACCGGCGGCCGTACCGGCTCGGCCAACCACTGCGCGCCCTCGACATCCGCCACGCCGAACGCGAGCACCAGCGCCCGGGTCGCCGACGGCTCGTACGGCTCGAACAACAACCGCATCCCGGCCTCGACCGGCGTCCGGGCCGCCTTGCGCTGATTGTCGTTCCCGCACGCGGCGACGGTGTTCAGCCACGAGTCCGCGCCACCACGCGAACGCGGCAACACGTGGTCCACCGTGGTCGCCCGCCCACCGCAGTACGCGCAGCGCCGATTGTCCCGAAGCAGCACCCCCCGACGCGACCACGCGGCCTGTTGTCGGAACGGCACCCGGACGAACTTGAGCAACCGGATCACCCGCGGCAGCGGAATCTCCAAAGTCGCGGCCCGCACCACCCGGCCGGGAGCGACATGCTCGACGACCGCCTTCTCCTGCAGTACCAACACGAGCGCGCGCTTGAACGACACCGTCGCCAGCGGCTGGTACGTCGCGTTCAGCACCAACGTCTCCCGCATGCGACCTCCCCTCACCTGGTCGACGAGGGGAGAAGCGAGCGCACCCGGACGCGCACCGAACCGGCCGGGCGCGACCACGCGCTCAGCTTTGGGGCGGTGCTGCGACGCTCATGCGCACCCTTCGACTCGACGAACCGTCAGTACGGACAACTCGACCACTGTGCCTTTTCGACGATCACCGGGACAACGCAATTACCGGACGGGAATTCGCGCCAAGCCGGCCGAAAGTGCTCGGCCGCAGCCGGCGCGGCGGTCACTGCGCGTACGTGTTGACCAGCACCGCCCGCGCGAGCGTGTGCGAGAACAGGTTGAAGCCGACGAAGGCCGGCGTCGCGTTCTCGTCCACGCCCAGCCGGTCCACGTCCAGCGCGTGCACGGTGAAGACGTACCGGTGCGGGTAGTGCCCGGGCGGCGGCGCGGCGCCGACGTAGCCCGCACCGCCGGTGTCGTTGCGCACGTGGAAGGCACCCGCGGGCAGCGCCTTGCCGTCGGCCGTACCCGCGCCGGTCGCCAACTCGGTGACGTCCGCCGGGACGTCCACCACGACCCAGTGCCAAAAGCCGCTGTGCGTGGGCGCGTCCGGGTCGAAGCAGGTGACCGCGAAGCTCTTGGTGCCGGCCGGGAACCCGGACCAGGACAACTGCGGCGACACGTCCTCGCCGCCCGCCCCCATCACGCCGCTGACCTGAGCGGTCGGCAGGGTCCGACCATCCGTCAGGTCCCGGCTGGTGACCGCGAACGACGGCCGCTCGGGCAGATAGTCGTAGGGCATCGACGGCTTGTTGGGCTCGGTCACGCCGGGGCTCCGATCGTGCTGGGCGGCACCCGACCGCGTGCCGGGCACCTCGTTCGAACGAGCCTATTCTCACGGTCGGCCGAACCAGCGAAGATCGCATAGGTATCCTCGCGCCAACGAGGGGGAGGCATCCGGGGTGACCCAGCCGACGCACGACAGCGGTGACTGCGCCGACGACGCTCCGTCCGGCATATCCGCCGAGCCCGCCGACCGAGCCGACCGCCACGAGGCGATACCGGGAGCCACACCGGCCCGGCCGCGATCGGTGGTGCGCCGACTCGCCGCGCCGCTGATCGCGCTGGTCCTCGCCGTCACCGCGCTGATTCTCTTCGGCGTCACCCTCAGCGACCCGGGCAGCGCGCGGCCCCGCGGCGGCGACGGCGCGATCGGCGGACCACGCCCGGGCACCGCGACCCCGGTGGCCCCCGCCCACGGCCCCACGATCGCCACCGCCGACATCCAGACCCTGGCCGACCGCCGCACCCGGGCGCTGCTCGACCGGGACGAACAAAGCTTCACCGCGGACCTCGACCCGGACGTCCCCGACCTGGTCACCGGCCAACTGCGGCTGTTCGTCAACCTCGGCCGGATGTCCTTCGACCGGATCGGCTACCGCGTCGAGACCGTGCAGACCATGCCGGTCTCCGACGACCGGATCACCGCCTACGTCGACGTCTCCTTCGACCACCGGATCTCCGCCGCCGACACCGCCACCGTCGGCGAGGGCTACCGCTGGACCGTCATCCGAGCCGGCCCCGGCGCGCCACTCCTGATCACCGCCGTCGACGGCACCCCCTACGACGGGGCCGGCTACGCGTATGCCCGCGACTACCCCGCCCCGTGGGACCACGCCGACCTGACCGTGGTCCGCCGCGACCACGTGGTCGTCCTCGCCGACCCGGCCACCTCCGCCGGCGCCGAACGACTCGCCGACGACGCCGAGGAGGCCGCGCGCGCCGACATCGACATCTGGGCCGACGGCGGCCCACCCGGCACCGCCCCCGGCTTCGTGATCGTCCCGGTCGCCGACCGCGACACCTTCTACCGGCTGTACGGCGGGCGAACCGGCGAACACGGCGAGGAATCCGGCCTCACCTACGCCCTGCGCACCATCGACCCGGCCGGCAAGGGACGCTTCGGCGGCTCACGGATCGTCCTGGACACCACCTCGGGCTGGTTCACCTCGCCCAACCCGCAGCGCCTGGGCGAACTGCTGCGCCACGAGATGGCCCACGCGCTGGTCACCCCGCTACGCAACGAGGTGCCCAACCAGGACCAACCCGTGTGGGTGGTCGAGGGCTTCGCCGACTGGCTCGCGCTGCGCGGCCGAACCCTGCTGGGCACCGACGAGCTGTACGAGGCCAGGACCTACCTCGCCGCGAACCGCTTCAGCGGCAAACTGCCCACGGACAACGAGCTGTACCAGGCCGACACCGTCGGCAACGCCGCCGCCTACGAACTCGCCCACCTGGCGATCCGCCGGATCGAGGAGATCGGCGGCTCGCCGGCCGTGTACGGCTTCGTCACCGCCGTCTACGCCGACCCGTCCCCGGCCGCGGTGGACGCGGCGATCGGCAGGGCGACCGGCATGCCCCGGGCCAAGTTCGAGGCGGACTGGGCGGCCCGGGTCCACGACCTCCTGGACGCGTGACCCACGGACCGCCCGACCCCGACCGTCCTAGAACCAGCCGCGACGCTGTCCGAGTTCCTGGAACCAGCCGTGCAGAAAGGCGTTCCAGTCGGTCTGCTGCGCCGTGCCGTGATCCACGGTGAACCGCCGGATCGCGTCGCTCCCACCGGAGAGCGCGCCGCCCTTCTTGTCGATCTCCAGGATCACCTCGGTCGCGTGCTCGGCCGACACGAAGGTCAACTCGACCTCGTTGATGCCACGCGCATACGCCTGCGGCGGGGTGAACTCGATCTCCTGGTAGAACGGCAACCGCTGATCGACCCCGTGGATGCGCCCCTGCTCCAGGTCGGCCGCCCTGAAGTGGAAGCCCAGATTCCCGAACGCGTCCAGGATCAACGCCTGCGCCGGAAACGCGCCCACCGAGATCGGATCCAGATCGCCCTTGTCGATCGCCCGATCGATGGCCAGCTCGGTCCGCACGCCGATCGTGGTCCCGCGCAACTGCACGCCGCGGAACGTGGTCAGCGGCGTCTCCCACGGCACCGGCAGCCGGAACTGCAGATCGTGCGTCACCCCCTCACGCAGCTCGAACTCGCCACCCACCTGCTGCCGACCGAACTCCACGTTCCGCCGCTGCTCGCCGTCCTGGGTCTCCACCTCGACGACCGCCTGGAATCCGACGAACAAGCCCTCGATCCGCTGATCGACCTTGCCGCCCTGGATCCGGATCCGTCCCTCGACCACGCCGCCCGGCGTGGTCTCCGTGCCGTGCAGGTCGGTCTCCACCGACGCGCCGCCCGCACCCATGCTCGCCATGAACTTCTTGAAAACCACGCGTACTCCCGATTCGAGGTCTCGGCGGCCCATTCCACCACGCGGGCCCGATCGGCTTAAGCTGGCTCGTCATGCGTGCCACCACCGCCGATCCCACCGACCCGCTGCCCCGCGCGTTCTTCGACCGCCCGGTCCTGGCCGTCGCCGCCGATCTGCTCGGCCGAACCGTGGTGCACGAAACCGACGCCGGCCCGGTCGAACTGCGGCTGACCGAGGTCGAGGCATACGACGGCGCCAACGACCCCGGCTCGCACGCCTTCCGCGGCAAGACCGCCCGCAACGCGACGATGTTCGGCCCACCCGGACACCTGTACGTCTACTTCACCTACGGCATGTACTACTGCGCCAACCTGGTCTGCGGCCCGCCCGGCCGCGCCTGTGGGGTGCTGCTGCGCGGCGGCGAGATCACCGCCGGCACCGCCCTGGCCCGCGCCCGCCGCCCCACCACCCGCAAGGACACCGACCTCGCGAGCGGCCCCGCCCGTCTGGCCATGGCCCTGGCCCTGGACCGCACCCAGGACGGCATCGACGTCTGCGACCCCACCGGCCCGGTCCGTGTCCTGTACGGCACCCCACCCGCTCGCCGCACCATCCGCACCGGCCCACGCACCGGCGTCGGCGGCGACGGAGCCGGCCAACCGTGGCGCTTCCACATCGCCGACGACCCGACGGTCAGCCCGTACCGGGCCCACCAGCCCCGCAAGCGCACCCCCAAGCCGGCCGCCGACGCCGGCCGGCAAAGCGGTTAGCGTCGAGGGCGGCCCGTCGGGCACCCTGTACATCCGCCCCATTCGCTGTATCGACCGAGGAGACCAGGCACTGTGACGGACATCGTCGACGAGTTGCGGTGGCGGGGCCTGCTGGCCCAGACCACCGACGAGGACGCGCTCAAGAAGGCGTTCGCGGACGGTCCCGTCACGGCGTATTGCGGGTTCGACCCGACCGCGGCCAGCCTGCACGTCGGCCACCTCACCCAGGTACTGACCCTGCGCCGGCTGCAACTCTTCGGCCACCGCCCGATCGCCCTGGTCGGCGGCGCCACCGGCCTCATCGGCGACCCCAAGCCGTCGGCCGAGCGCGCGATGAACGAGGTCACCACGGTCGAGGCATGGACCGACCGCATCCGCGGCCAACTCTCCGCGTTCCTCGACTT